>NZ_BAAASQ010000023.1:0-521715 GCF_039532965.1 Streptomyces mauvecolor
CACACTTCAACGTGATCGCCGACAGACTGAACCCGAGCAGATCATGCAAGTCACGAGCAAAGCGCAGGCGCTCCGTCGTCACCGCCAGACGGGCGATCTCCGTACGGGACCAGTGGAGTTCGGAGGCGAGTTGGGCCATGCGGGACAGGCCGAAAACGACCAGGGCGCAGATGAGGGTGTACGCCGTTTCGTAGATGAGGTCCGTGAGCGTCCCGTCGACCTGGCGGAAGACGATGTCGGTGAGCACCGTCAGCGCAGCGACCGCACCCCAGCCCGCGGCCGTCGGCAGCATGAGGAGCGCCGAGCCGGCGACGAAGCCGGGCATCCCCAGCCAGGTCGGACCGAGGAAGGACCAGGGCACGCATTGAAGCAGCAGCATGGCAGCGAGGGCGCCGTGGCTCAGCAGCCGAGGGTGGCGGGCCGACCAGGCGAATCGCCACTGGAATGAAACAGCGAGCTGGATGACGAGAGTTGCAAAGATGCAGAGTTCCGTCACCACAGCCTCGCCGAACGGTGGCCGGTAGGACATGGCGATCAGGGAATACGCGAAGAAGTAACCCACCAGGACCGCGAGTGTGATCGCTGTGGCGGCCCGGGGAACCAGATCCCGGTGCCCCTGGGGTTGTACCGACGGTCGTTCGGCGTCGTCCGTGTCGGCGGCGGCCACGCGGTCCGCGCCCCGGTCCTCCCCGGCCTGGTCCGGCAGCGGCACGACCGCTTCGAGGCGGAACCAGCCCTGGTCGTCGGCGCCGTGGCCGAGGGTGCCGCCGAGCTTCCTGATGCGGCAGTCGAGCGCGGCGAGACCTCCGTCCGTACCGCCCTTGGGGAGCCTCACGCGGCCGATGCCGTCGTTGGCCAGCGTCAGGACGGCGCCGGTGCCCACGCGCTCGGCCCTGATCTCGCATTTCTCGGCCTTGCTGTGCCGCAGCATGTTGGTCAGACCCTCACGCAGCGCGGTCGCGAGGACCGTGTCCACCACTGCGGGCAGCTGGCCGACCTCGAACTTCAGCGTCGTGTGGATGCCCGCGGCAGACAGCATCGACACTGCCGCTTTGGCCTCGCCGGACAGCGACATCTCCCGGTAGCCACGACTGACCGAACGCACGTCGGCGAGCGCCTTGCGTGAGGTACTCAGCACTTCACCGAGTTCCTCGTTCGCCTTGGCCGGCGCGTCCGCGAGCAGCCGGTAGGCAAGCTCGCACTTGAGGGAAATCGCCGACAGGCTGAAGCCGAGAACATCGTGCAAGTCGCGGGCGAACCGCAGTCGTTCACCCGCGACCGCGAGCCGTGACAGCTCCTCGCGGGAACGGTGCAGCTTCACGATCATGTCGGACATCCGGGACAGTCCGATGACGATCAGCGGGATCAGCGCGCCTTCGACAACGTTGTAGAGGACGGTGTTGGCATCGCGGCCACTGTACAAACCCCAGCAGGTGAGCACTCCGGCACCGAAGAGCGGCCAGCCGATCACCGCCGGGAAGACCAGGACCGAGGAGGCGGTAAGGAACTCCGTCATCCCGCCCCACGCGTAGCCGAACAGGGCGAGGGGGGCATAGGCCAGAACTGCCTGGAGGCTCCAGGTCGCGTACCGATAGCGGTAGACGCCCGGCAGTAGCTGCGGAAACGAGTGGCCGAGTTGGAGACCCAAGATCGCCACGAAGCCGAGCAGCGCCACGACGCGTTCCCACCATGGCGGATTCTCAGCCCAGATGAAAACGGCGTCGATCACGAAAAAACCGAGGAGTGCGGCCGCGGTCACGGCTATTGCCTTACGTGGCGGAAGCACCACGCTGCCGACGTCCGCGGATATTCCTTCCGTACGGTCGACTACTTCTGCTTTCAACTGTCCCCCATGGTTCGTGGTGCCCGGTCAGAAGCACCTCTCCGGTCCGGATCATAGGTAATCCGGGACCCGAATCTGTAGTGCTCGACCGGTTCTCACAGACGGGCGGCACCTTTGAGATCCACCGCGGAAAGCATCCCGGCGGCGACCGCGTAGGCGCGGGCGGCCCGGACGACGGTCCCCGGCAGCGGAACGTCCAGCGGTGACCGAAAATCGCCCTTCCCTCCCTGCAGGTGGAGCAGCAGCCGAGGAGCGTCGGGGCCGTGCAGCTCGATGCGGTGGTCGCAGCCCTCGTACGAGAGCACCGGATCGCGCCCCGGCCGGCGCAGCACCGCTTCCTTCGGCACGCGGAGTTCGCCTCCGGGGGCGACTGGCGGCGGACGGAACGACGCACGCGGGGAGAGCGGGATCACGCTCAGCAGCGGCGAGGCGCCGATCGCGAGATGGCGCACGATCACGTGCTGGAGCGGTGCCAGGGCGTCGAGCAGTTCCCGCGAGGCCTCGTTCCACTCGTCCTCCGGCACGTCGTAGCCCGGAAAGCCGGGTACCACATTGGCGAGCGACACCGGGCCCAGCTGCATCCGGCGCAGCGCCTCGCACAGCAGCGTTCCGGGGCGTTCCAGGTGCAGCTCCCCCCACGGTGTGCGCAGCACGGTGCTCTGACCGAACAGCACCGTGACATCCTCGCGCAGCGACCAGAACTCACCGAGTTCACGGGCCGCGAGGCGGTCGATACGCATGAGAGAGGGTCCTTCCACCGGCAGGGTGTGGTTCGCGTGCGACGTGCGGGTTCAGCGGGTTCAGAGGAAGAGCGGGACCGGGTTGAGGTCCTCGTACGCGGTCGGCGCGGCGAGTCTGCCGAGCTGCACCGGGACGTCGAAGAGGCGTCCGGGGGCGTAGCGGGCCCAGTGCGGTCTGAGTCCGGGCACCACCACCTTGACCACCGGCAGGCCCACGTCGGGCCGCGTCTGGTCGAGTACGAGGAGTTCCATCCCCTTGTCGCGCAGCAGCCCTACGACCGCCTCGATGTCCTCGTACAGGTCGTCGTTCGGAGTGTAGGGGTGCGTGTCCGGGCCCGTCGGGGCGCAGTCCGCGGGGAGGAGGTAGGGATGGGCTTCCACGGTCGCCGTACGCAGCCATTCGCGTACGTCGGGGTCTTCGGCGGCCGCGCGGGAGACGCTGCCGTCGGGGGCGACCACGTGCGGCATCATCTGGTTCAGCTCGGTCAGTGCGCGGCGCAGCGCGATCGCGGGGTCGAAGTGGGCACCGAAGCCGAACATGATGTCCTGCCGCTGCCCCGGTTCGGCGCCGGCAATCCTCGACAGTGCGGCCATGACCGGGATGCCCAGGTCGGCGGTCAGGTCGAGCACCCACACCTCTCGGCCCAACGAGGCGTGCACGCGCTTGAGTTCGGTGATCCACGGGTCGTCGTAGGCATCGAGGTCCACTGCGGGATGGCGCGTGCGGTTGTACCACCACAGGGCCAGCGCGTCGCGTTCGACGAGTTCCAGGAAGCCCTGGAGCACGGCGTCCTCCACGGTTCCCCCGGCTGCGGTGCCGTTGGAGGTGGCCAGGCAGGAGAACGCGCCGGGCGGCTGCGGCACTCCGTAGTACAGCAGCGCGGTCGGGAGCAGCTTGTGCCGCTGCTCGGTCACCGACCACAGCGGTGTCCAGTCGGTTGCCGTGTCCTCTTCGAAGGGGTCGGCCACGTGCTGGAAGGGACCGTGGGCCTCGTTCCACGCGTCGCGGCCGGTGTACTGCCGCTCTCCGTAGAGCTGGACGTCGTTGGGATGGACCGCGTCCCCGATCAGTTCGCGATAGCTGGCGCGGACCGTTGCCTCGCCACCCTCGAAATGTCCGGAGTGGCGCTCCAAGGCCTCGGCGAGGGCGCTGACCCTGGCCTGGACCTCGGTGGCGCCCTTGCCTCCGCAGGAAGCTCGCAGTCCGCCGCGTATCGCGCCGAGACCCTGGTTCCCCGCGGCCGGGTTGAGGCCCGCAGAGAAGGAGTTGAAGAACTCCGGTCCGCACGCGTTGCGCACTATGTCGCGCACCAGCCCGGTGACCGGATCGACCAAGTGCCCGAAGCGATCGAGGAGTTGCTGAGGCGTGAGGCTGCGGTGGCCGTTTCCGTTGGTGTCCCGCTTGACCCGCGAGCGCAGCACGACCGGTGCCTGCACCTGGGCGGTGGTCATGCCCGGCTCGCCACACGTGGCGCACTGCGGGCGGCGTACGACCGGGTGCAGCTCCCCGGCGAGGGTCAGCCCGTCGAGCGTACGCAGCGCCTGCTGGCTCTCATCGCGGTATCCGGCAAGCCACTTGGCGGCTTCGAGGCCGGCCAGCTGAAGGGCGGCGAGCCGGGCGGCGGGCAGCGTGCAGGAGGGCCGGGGCACCGGGCCCGAGCGGCCCAGCATGCGCTGGACGTGCGCCTCCACCGAGCGGGTCCGCCACAGCCGTTCGGCCAGACAGGACCAGCAGGGCCCGTCGAGGTCGCCGAAGAAGGGGCCGAGCCACATCTCGGTTCCCTCGGTCTTCACCGGCAGCCAGCGACGGCCTGTGGCACGGAACTCCGCGTCGATGACCGCCAGTTCCGGGTCAAGGTAGTCGTCGCAGAGGACGAGCGTGAGGTCGGCCGGGTCAGTGTCGGTGGTGGTGAGCCCTGCGGCGGCGAGGCTTGCCGACAGTTCGCCCGCGTCCGTACTCCCGACCGAGGTGACGCGTACCGCGCCGTGGGCCAGGGCGTTGGCCGCCCTTGTTCCGTCCAGTCCTGCCGCTTCCCAGTACGCCTGCTCGGCGGTCTCCTGCGCACTCACCTGGCGCTCACGGCCGCACAGCAGCCCGGCGCCGGTCAGCCGCGACACCAGCCGGGCAGCCTGCCCGGAGGGGAGCGCGTCCGCGGTGTCCTGGGTGATGCGCTCCAGGGGGCGGGTGCCGTCGAGGAAGGGGGCGAGCCGAGCGATCTGCTCGCCGTGCAGTGCGGTGACGCGCTGGTCGGAGATCAGGTACACCGCTTCACCGGGCACCTGCTCGACCCTCAGGTGCGGCTTGAACCCCAGGAGCGGGGCGGCGGTCTGGACGGCCGCCATCAGATGGTGCGCCGGACGGTCTCGGCGGTGGCCGACGCCGGTACCTGGGTGACGCTGGAGCCCCAGCTGGCGTACGGGGGCCTGCTCGAAACGGCGTACCGCCCGAACTCCTCGATCACAAGATCGTCACCGACAGAAACAGCGAGAGCAACGTTCGCATTCATGGTTTTCCCCCTGGCAGACAGCTGACGAGGACTCGGGGGACCTGAACCCCCTAGCCGTCGGCTCTCGACTCCTGGTCGGGCCGACGTCCAGAACTCTGCCGGGTCGGCCGAATCCGCCCCAGTGCCGCGGTCACGGGATGCACATGAAACTTTCATACCCGTCCCCAGGACACTCACATGCCGGGTTCAGGAGCCCGGCACTGCCGTAAGTCCGGTCTGGGTGACAGCTTTTGAGGGTGCTTGGAGCCGGGTCCGAAACCATCGGGTCATCCGGCAGATCCGACCCCGGAGGAATCCCATGGAGATCAAGGTTCTCGGTCCGCTCATGGCCGAGTCGGGCGGCACGTCGGTCGTCCCGAGCGCCGGCAAGCCCCGGCAGATACTGGCGCTGCTCTCGGTGTACGCCAACCAGGTCATGCCGGTGCCGACGCTGATGGAGGAGATCTGGGGCGCCGACATGCCCCGCAGCGCGCTGACCACCCTGCAGACGTACATCCTTCAGCTGCGCCGGCTGATCGCGGGGGCGCTCGGCCCGGACAGCCCCTACACCGCACGTGAGGTGCTCGCCACCCGGCACGGTGGCTACCTCCTCGAAGTGACGCCGGGTGCGGTGGACGTGCACGAGTACGACCGTCTGGTGGCGACCGGGCGCGGCGCGGCCGAGCGGGGTGACGACGAGAGCGCCGCCGCGCTCTACCGCGAGGCGCTCGGCATGTGGCGCGGTCCCGCCCTGGTCGATGTGCGTCTCGGGCCGCTGCTGGAGATCGAGCTCGTGCGTCTGGAGGAGAGCCGGCTCGGTGTTCTTGAGCAGCGGATCGACTCCGACCTGCGGCTCGGGCGGCACATGCAGCTGCTCGCCGAGCTCACGTCCCTGACGGCCCGTCACCCGCTGCACGAGGGCCTGCACGCCCAGTGCATGGTGGCGCTGTACCGCTCCGGCCGGCAGTGGCAGGCCCTGGACGTGTTCCAGAACCTGCGGCGCGGGCTCGCCGACGAGCTGGGGCTCGACCCGTCGGCACGGCTCCAGCAGCTGCACCGCGCGGTGCTCGCCGGTGACCCGGCGCTCGACTCGCACCTGGCCGGGCGTCGCCCGGTGCTCGACCTCTTCGCCGCCTGAGCGGCGCGCGGGCGGCCCGACCGCCCGGCAGCAACGCGTCCGGACCCCGCCCTCTCCCCCCACAGGGCGGGGTCCGACGCGTGCGTGGCTCGATCCGGCCTCTAGGCGGTCGACGCACAGTGCCCCGCGAACGTCGCCAACGACACTGGGGGTTACCTTGCGAGTCATCGATCTGTCGTCGCCCGTGGACGCGGCCGGCTGGGAGCCGGACCCGATCGTCCACGAGATCATGACGCCCGCCGAGGGCGCCGCGCACATGGCGGCGGAGATGAAGGAGCACTTCGGGCTCGACTTCGATCCGGCCGATCTGCCCGGGGGCGAACTCCTGTCCCTGGACACCCTCACCCTGACCAGCCACACCGGTACGCACGTGGACGCGCCCTCGCACTACGGCTCGGTCGGCGACTACGGACGGCCCCGGCACATCGACGAGATGCCGCTGGACTGGTTCCTGCGCCCGGCCGTCGTGCTCGACGTGAGCGATGTCGGCATCGGCACCATCGGCGTCGAGCGCATCGAGAAGCAGATCGCCGAGATCGGGTACACCCCGCAGCCGCTCGACATCGTCATGCTGCACACAGGGGCTTCACAACACTCCGGTACGCCGCGGTACTTCACCGATTTCGCCGGGCTCGACGGCGCGGCCACCGACTACCTGCTCGACCTCGGCGTCCGCGTCATCGGCACCGACGCCTGGAGCCTGGACGCGCCGTTCGGGCACATGATCCGTACCTTCCAGGAGACCGGCGACAGGTCGGTCCTGTGGCCGGCCCACTTCGCCGGCCGGCGCCGTGAGTACTGCCAGGTCGAGCGGCTCGCCCAGCTCGACACCCTGCCCACGCACGGCTTCCGGGTGTCCTGCTTCCCCGTGAAGATCGCCGGAGCGGGGGCGGGCTGGACCCGGGCCGTCGCCCTGATCGACGAATGAGAACCGACAGCGCCGTACGGGAAGACACCGTGACGCCCTGGCTGTTCTGCTTCCACCACGCGGGCGCCGGGATCTCCTCGTTCGCCAAGTGGCAGAAGATCCTCGGCGACACGGCCGAGGTGGTGCCGGTCCTCCTTCCGGGCCGCGGGCCGCGCGCCAAGGAGGCGCGGATCACGGACGCCACCGAACTCATGAATGAGCTGCGGGAGTTGATCACTCCGCTGCTCGACCGGCCCTATCTTCTGTACGGGCACAGCCTCGGCGGTCTGGTCGCGCACGCGCTGACCCGCACCCTGGAGGACGACGGCCTGCTGCCGCCGGCCCGGCTGGTGATCGGCGCCGTACCGCCGCCGCATCTGCGCAACACGCTGCTGCGCGGGGCACGCCTGCCCGACCACGAACTCATCGATCTCCTCGTCGACCTGGAGGCGGCGCCGCCGGAGGCCGGCGGGCGGGACCGGTCGCTGTGGCAGCGCCATGTGATCCCGGCGCTCCGCGACGATCTGCGCCTGGGCGAGGCACTCTGCCAGGTCAACGCGGACAAGGCGGTGGGCACCCCGCTGATGGCGCTCGCCGGGCGCGACGACCCGATCGCGCCGCTGTGGGAGGTGGCCGAGTGGGCCGACTACTCGGTGACCCGGTTCCGGCTCCAGACCCTGCCCGGCGACCACTTCTTCGTACGCGAGCGGGGGGTGCCCGAGCTGCTGCGCGAAGTGGCCCTTGAGCTGCGGGAGTCGCTCAAGGGGAAGTACGACGGCGAGTCGAGCGGGCGTCAAGAGGGCAGGACGAGACTCCTTCCAACAGCGGATCTCACAGCGGACCTATCAGAGAGGTGACGCAGCCGTGCTGCACATTCCCGGGGCGCACCCCCAGGCCCAGCCCAACGAGGGGGACAGGTGAGCCGACGCGTAGTCATCACCGGAATCGGTGTGGTCGCCCCCGGAGGCGTCGGCACCAAGGAGTACTGGTCCCTGCTGACCGCGGGACGCACCGCGACCAGGGCCGTCACCCTCTTCGACGCCTCGGCCTTCCGGTCGAGGATCGCCGCGGAGGTCGACTTCGACCCGGTCGCCCAGGGGCTGACCGAGGAGCAGGCCGGACGCCTCGACCGGGCCGCCCAGTTCGCGCTGGTCGGCGCCCGTGAGGCGGTGTCCGACAGTGGCCTGGACATGGCGGGCATCGACCCGTTCCGCACCGGCGTCACGATCGGCAGCGCGGTCGGCGCGACCACCGGGCTCGCCTACGAGTACGCGGCGGTCAGCAACAACGGCGCCGAGTGGCTCGTCGACCACGAGCGGGCCGTGCCGCACCTGTACGACTACTTCGTGCCGAGCTCGTTCGCGGCCGAGGTGGCCTGGGAGTTCGGCGCGCAGGGTCCCACGGCTGTGGTCTCCACCGGCTGCACCTCGGGCCTGGACTCGGTCGGGCACGCCGTCGAGCTGATCCGCGAGGGCAGCGCCGACGTGATGATCGCCGGGGCCACCGAGGCGCCGATCTCGCCGATCTCGGTCGCCTGCTTCGACGCCATCAAGGCCACCTCGAACCGCAACGACGAGCCGGAGACGGCCTCACGGCCCTTCGACAAGTCCCGCAACGGCTTCGTCCTGGGCGAGGGCAGCGCGGTGTTCGTCCTGGAGGAGTACGAGCAGGCCGTGGCGCGCGGCGCGCACATCTACGCCGAGATCGCCGGGTTCGCCTCGCGCTCCAACGCGTACAACATGACGGGGCTTCGGGCCGACGGCGCGGAGATGGCCGAAGCCATCGGCGCCGCGCTGGAGGAGGCCGGGATCCCCGGCACCGACATCGACTACATCAACGCGCACGGCTCGGGCACCCTGCAGAACGACCGCCACGAGACGGCCGCGTTCAAGAAGAGCCTCGGCGACCACGCGTACGCCACGCCCGTCTCCTCCATCAAGTCGATGATCGGGCACTCGCTCGGCGCCATCGGCTCCCTGGAGATCGCCGCGTCCGCGCTGGCCATCGAGCACGGCATGGTGCCGCCCACCGCGAATCTGCACGAGGCCGACCCCAAGTGCGACCTCGACTACACGCCGATCCACGCCCGCGAGCGCGACATCAACACCGTGCTCAGCGTGGGCAGCGGGTTCGGCGGATTCCAGAGCGCGATCGTGCTCACCAAGCCCGAGCGGAGGAAGACGGCATGACGAGCGAACTGCTCGAACGTACGGCGGTGCGCTCCGCCACCGCGGTGTTCACCGGAATCGGCGTGACCGCCCCCAACGGCCTGGGCACGCAGGCCTGGTGGGAGGCGACGGTGGCCGGCGAGAGCGGTATCCGCCCGGTCTCCCGCTTCGACGCCTCCGGCTACCCGGCCACGCTCGCGGGCGAGGTGCCCGGCTTCGACGCCGAGGAGCACATCCCGAGCCGGCTGCTCCCGCAGACCGACCACATGACACGGCTCGCCCTGACCGCGGCGAAGGAGGCCCTGGAGGACTCCGGCGCCGACCCGGCCGAGATGCCGCAGTACTCGGCGGGCGCGGTCACCGCGGCCTCCGCGGGCGGCTTCGAGTTCGGCCAGCGCGAGCTCCAGGCGCTGTGGAGCAAGGGCGGCCAGTACGTCTCGGCGTACCAGTCGTACGCCTGGTTCTACGCCGTCAACACCGGCCAGATCTCCATCCGGCACGGCCTGCGCGGCCCCAGCGGTGTGCTGGTCACCGAGCAGGCGGGCGGGCTCGACGCGGTCGCCCAGGCCCGGCGCCAGCTGCGCAAGGGCAGCAAGCTCATCGTCACCGGCGGCGTGGACGGCGCGGTCTGCCCCTGGGGGTGGACGGCGCAGCTGGCCGGCGGCCGGATGAGCCCGGTCGCCGACCCCGAGCGCGCGTTCCTGCCGTTCGACAGCGAGGCCAGCGGTTACGTCGCCGGAGAGGGCGGCGCGATCCTCGTCCTGGAGGACGCCGAGGCGGCCCGCGAGCGCGGCGCGCGCGTCTACGGACAGCTCTCGGGCTACGCCGCCACCTTCGACCCGGGGCCGGGCCGGGAGGGCGAGCCGGGCCTGCGCCGAGCCGCCGAACTGGCGCTGGCGGAAGCCGGGTTGACGGCCGCGGACGTGGACGTCGTCTTCGCGGACGCGTCCGGGGTGCCGGAGCTGGACCGCCAGGAGGAGGCGGCCCTGACCGCGCTCTTCGGCCCCCGCGGGGTGCCCGTGACGGCCCCCAAGACCATGACGGGCCGCCTGTCGGCCGGCGGCGCCTCGCTCGACCTGGCGGCGGCGCTGCTCTCCATCCGGGACGCGGTGATCCCGCCGACCGTGAACGTCACGAACCCGGTCGCGGCCGACGCGCTCGACCTGGTCACCGAGGCCCGGCGCGGCCCGGTCCGCACCGCACTCGTCCTGGCCCGCGGGACCGGCGGCTTCAACGCCGCGGCCGTCGTGACCGCGGCGAACTGAACTCCAACCTGTTGTCGTGAGACCTGTTGTGCGAGAAAGGCGATCTTCATGAATCTCAAGGAACTGACCACGCTGCTGCGCGAGTGCGCCGGTGTCGGCGAGGGGATCGACCTGGACGGCGACGTCCTGGACGTGCCGTTCGACGACCTGGGCTACGACTCGCTCGCGATCCTTCAGGTGACGGGGGTCATCGAGCGGGACTACCGGATACAGCTGTCCGACGACACGGTGGCGGAGGCGTCCACGCCTCGGCTGCTGCTGGAGTTCATCAACGAGTGCCTGTCGTCTACCGCGACGGCGGCGTAGCCCTGCGGGATGCCCCTTGCAACGGCTGCCCACCCTTTACGGGGTGCGGCGGCCGTTTGCGTTGCGCGGGGTGCGCCCGCGAGGCAACCCCCTGGGGCTCCGCCCCGGACCCCGCTCCTCAAACGCCGGAAGGGCTGAATACGTTTGCTGGTCGACTGCGGGAAGTCGGTGGCTGGTCGCGCGGTTCCCCGCGCCCCTGACAGGGTTGCCCCTGGCCGGCACCGGCATCTTCAGCCCGCCCGGCAAGCATGGACACCAGCCCACCCCCAGCCCGTCCGGCGTTCGAGGACGAGCGCCCTTGAGGCGCGAACGGGGTCTGGGGCGGAGCCCCAGGGCACCCCGCCCGACCCGCACCCCACCCCCGCCCCCCCCGGTACACGCAGAAGTGCCCGCACGCCGGGGGATTGCGTGCGGGCACTTGTCCTGGGGGGGGGAGGGTCAGATCAGGTCGTCCCGGGTGATCTGGCGGTCCTGGATCTGCCAGGCCCCGTCCACCCGCACGATCCGGTCTTCACACAGCGTGCTCGCCTTGATCTCCGGTCGCCCACCCCGCGGCGTCTCGATGACCAGCGCGTAGCAACGGGCGTTCACGGCGTCGCCGTCGACGCCCTCGACCGAGACCATGCCCAGCCAGTGCCGGCGCTGGACGCCGGCCTTGGCGTACGCCTCGGTGGCGGCGGCCGCGGCCGCGGTGATGGCCTCGCGGCCCACCGCGGGGACCGGCTGCGCGTTGGCGGCGAACACACCGTCGGTGGTGAAGGTGTGGGCCCACTCCTCGACCTTGCCGTCGTCGAGCAGGTGCATCTGCTCCGCGTAGAACTGCTGGATCTCCGTGTACAGCCCGGCGGTGGTGGCTTGCGGCAGCTCGGTGACGCTCATGGGGGTCCTCTCCTCCTGGATCTTCCTGCCCCAGGAGCGTGCCGCCCCCCGCTCGACCCGTACTGGTGCCCCGCTGGGGCTCCGCCCCCAGACCCCCGTGCGCGCCTTGAGGGCGCTCGTCCTCAAACTCCCCCAAGGCCTTAAGGGCCAGGGGGGACCCCCATGACAGGCTGGGTATGCCCGCAAGGGCACCCTGCCAAGGTCAACCCTGCCAGGGGCGCGGGGAACTGCGCGAGCAACCACCCACGGTCCGCAGCCGAACCACCCCACCCCCGGCGGGTCTCGGGAAGGGGCGGGGTGGGGCCTCCGGGGTCTGGGGCGGAGCCCCAGGCACCGCGCACGCGGCCCCGCCGAAGAGTCCAGCCCCGCTCGATACCCCTTCAAGTGCCCCAGCGCATTTTGGCCCCCATACCCCAACCCCTCCGGAGGAGATCCGTATGACTCAGCCCAAGGCCACCACCGACCGCCGCGTCGCGCTCATCACCGGGGCGACCAGCGGAATCGGTCTGGCGTCGGCCCGTGCCCTCGGCTCCGCCGGCCTCGCCGTGTTCATCTGCGCGCGCAGCGCCGAGTCCGTCGAGCTCACCGTCAAGGAGCTCCGCGAGGAGGGCCTGGAGGTGTCCGGCGCGACCGCCGACGTCCGCAGCCCCGAGTCCGTCAAGGAACTCGTGGCCGCCGCCGTCGAGACGTACGGCCGCGTCGACGTCGTGGTCAACAACGCCGGCCGCAGCGGCGGCGGCGTGACCGCCGACGTGTCGGACGAGGTGTGGGACGACGTCATCGACACCAACCTGAACAGCGTCTTCCGGGTGACCCGCGAGGTGCTCAACGCCGGCGGCATGCGCGAACGCGGCTGGGGCCGGATCATCAACATCGCCTCCACCGCGGGCAAGCAGGGTGTGGTGCTCGGCGCCCCGTACTCCGCGTCCAAGCACGGCGTGGTCGGCTTCACCAAGGCGCTCGGCAACGAGCTCGCCCCGACCGGCATCACCGTGAACGCGGTCTGCCCCGGCTACGTCGAGACGCCGATGGCGCAGCGCGTGCGGCAGGGCTACGCCGAGGCGTACGACACCTCCGAGGACGCGATCCTCGCCAAGTTCACCTCGAAGATCCCGCTCGGCCGCTACTCCACCCCGGAGGAGGTCGCCGGACTGGTCGGCTACCTGGCCACCGACACCGCCGCCTCCATCACCGCGCAGGCCCTCAACGTCTGCGGCGGCCTCGGCAACTTCTGACGACGCGCCGACACCGTCGCTCAGCCCCGCACGACGACGAGCCCGACGGCTCCCTCACCTACCCGACCACAGAAGGAAGTTCCCCGTGTCCGTGACCGGAACCAAGCACCACACCCTCCACAGCGTCGCCGTCGCCGCCCCCGCCGAGGTCGTGTACGGGATCGTCGCCGATGTCACCAAGTGGCCGCAGTACTTCGGCCCCAACGTGCACGTCGAGCACCTGGAGCGGGACGACCGCGCCGAGCGCATCCACATCTGGGCGACCGCCAACGGCGCCGTCAAGAACTGGATCTCGCGCCGCACCTTCGACCCGCAGCGCCTGCGGGTCGACTTCCGCCAGGAGGTGTCGGCTCCGCCGGTGGCCGGCATGGGCGGCGCCTGGGTGGTGTCCCCCGTGGACGCCGAGACCTCGCTGCTCGAACTCCACCACGACTTCGAGGCCGTCGACGACGCCCCGGACGCCATCGAGTGGATCAACGCGGCCGTGGACCGCAACAGTGCGGCCGAGCTCAACAACATCAAGGAACTCGCCGAGCAGCACGCCCAGTTGGACGAGCTGGTCTTCACCTTCGACGACACCGTCCACATGAAGGCCGACGCCGCCGACGTCTTCGACTTCCTGAACCGGGCCGACCTGTGGCCCGAGCGCCTGCCGCACGTCGCGCGCCTCGACCTGACCGAGGACGAGCCGGGCGTGCAGGTCATGGCCATGGACACCAGCACCGCCGACGGGTCCGTGCACACCACCGAGTCGATCCGCGTCGTCTTCGCGCCCGACCGCATCGTCTACAAGCAGACCACCGTGCCCGGGCTCATGACCGCCCACACCGGCCGGTGGACGATCGCCGAGGTCGAGGGTGGCGTCGATGTCACGTCCCGGCACACCGTCACGCTGCGGACCGACACCATCGAGAAGTACCTCGGCGAGGGCAAGACCGTCGCCGACGCGCGTGCCTACGTGCACCGTGCGCTGTCCACCAACTCCACCAACACCCTGAAGCTTGCCCGCACTTACGCGGAGGCGCTCCGTGGCTGACACCCTGCCCGAGGTGCCCGACCGGCTCGACCAGCTGCTGTCCCGGGCCGCCGCCGCGCACCCCGCGCGGCACGCCGTCGTCACCGACGACTTCGCGATGGACTACGCCACCTTCGACGCCCGGGTCACCGCCGTCGCCGCCGGGCTCCAGGCGCTCGCGCCCGAGCCCACGGTCGTGGCGGTGGGCACCGTCCTGCACCCGGACGTCGCCGTCGCTTACTACGCGGCCGTGCGGGCCGGGCACACCGTTGCCGTGGTCAACCCGCTGCTCCGCGAGGACGACCTGCTGCATGTGCTCGGCCTCGGCGGGGCCCGCGTGGCCCTGCTCGACACCGGTCTGGGCGCGCGCCTGGAGAATGTCCGCGACCGGCTGCCCGAGCTGCGCGAGGTCGTCCTGATCGGCGCCGGCACGGACGGACTGGACGCCCTCGCCTCCGACCGCCCCCTCGCCGCCCACGCGAAGGGACCCGCGGACACCGCCGCGCTCCAGTTCACCAGCGGAACCACCGGGCGCCCCAAGGCCGTTCGGCTCAGCCACCGCAATGTGACCGTCAACGCGGCGCAGATCGCCCAGGCGCACCGGCTCGACGGCGAGACGGTCAGCCTGAACCATCTGCCGACCTACCACCCGATGCACCTCAACTCGGCGATCGCCGCGGGCGCCACGCAGGTCCTGTGCGCCTCGCCGGAGCCGTATGCCGCGCTGATGACGGCCAACCGGCACCGGGCGACGATCCTGTACAGCCTGCCGGTGCGGCTCGCCCGGCTCGCGGCCGACCCGGACCTCGACTCCGTGTCGATGACGTCGGTGCGGCGCATCGCGTCCGGCGGCTCGGGCCTGCCGGTGCCTGCCGCGCGCCGCCTGTCCAAGCGGTTCGGCGTGCCCGTCTTCCAGGGGTACGGGCTCGCCGAGACCTCCCCGCTGACCCACAGCGACGACCCGGACCACCCGGTGCACGGCTCGGTCGGCACCCCGGTCGCCGGGACCGAGTGCCGGGTCGTCGACATCGACTCGCGCGCGGTGCTCGCACCGGGCGGCGTCGGCGAGGTGCAGCTGCGCGGCCCGCAGGTGATGCAGGGGTACGCGGGCGGGCCCGACGGAACCGGACTCGAGCCGGACGGCTGGCTGAGCACCGGCGACGTCGGCCGGATCGACGAGGACGGCCGGCTGTTCCTGGTGGACCGCCTGAAAGACGTCTTCAAGTGCGACAACTTCCTCGTCGCGCCCTCGGACGTGGAGCGCGTGCTGCGCCGCGACCCGCGGGTCGCCGATGTCGTGGTGGTCGAGCTGGCGGACGTCGAGCACGGCGCGGTCGCGGGCGCCCTCGTGGTGCTCGCCGGCGCTCACCCGGACGACCTCGCGGACGTGATCGCGCAGGCCAATGACGCCCTGCCGTACTACCAGCACGTCCGCGACGCCATGACGCTCGACGCGATTCCGCGGTCGGGCAACGGAAAGATCCAACGGCGCGTGCTGGCCGAGCAGTTGACCTGCCGTCAGCCCGTTGCAAGCTGAGCCGGAGAGGCACCGCATGTCCTTCACCGTCATCAATACGTTCACGCTGCTCGACCCGGCCGGCGCCGAGGAGTTCGAGGCGCGCTTCCTGACCCATGTGGAGTGGATGCGCGCGCAGCCGGGCTTCCTCGCCCACCAGGCGGTCCGCTCCGCCGACCGGCCCGAGGTGTACGTCAACCTCGGCTGGTGGAAGCGGCCCGAGGACTTCCAGCAGGTTCTCGCGAGCGCCACGTTCCAGGAGCACGCCGAGGAGTTCCACAAGATCGTCTCCGTGGAGGCCGATCCCTCGATGGGGATCGCACGCTTCGACGGCGCCGCGGGCGAGCCCGGTGACGTGCTCTTCGTGGACTTCTTCACCGTCGGGGCCGACAACGCCGAGGCCTTCGTCGAGGCCCACCGCGCACACGCCCGGGCGGCCGCCGCCGTCGACGGCTTCGTCGCCGCCGACCTCGCCAAGTCGCTGTTCGCCCGGCCCGGCGGGTTCACCGCGCTCACCCGCTGGCGCGACGCGGAAGCCGCGCTCGCGGCGACCGCCCTGCCCGAGTACGCGGCGCTCGCCGCGCTCGCCGAGGTGCGCACCGTGCCCGCCGCCCATGTCGCGGGCAACCGCGCCGAGCCCGTCCCAGCCGGGGCCTGACGGCTCGGGAGGCGGGCCTCGCCCAGAACAGAAGGGATTCACCATGGAGTACCGCCGTCTCGGTGCCTCGGGACCGGTGGTCAGCCGGGTCGCGTTCGGAAACTCGCTGACCGCGGGCAACCAGCTGGACGACCGGGCCGCCTCCGCCTGCGTGCGGGCCGCGCTCGACGCGGGCATCACCACGTTCGACACCGCCGACGCGTACGCCGAGGGCCGGGCCGAGGAGCACCTCGGCCGGGCCCTCGCGGGCGTCGACCGGGACGCCGTCGTGATCTGCACCAAGGTCGGCAGGGGCGGCGGGCCCGGCCCGGGCGCACTGTCGCGCACCCGGATCGCCGAGAGCCTGGACGCCTCGCTGCGCCGCCTCGGCACCGGGCACATCGACCTGTACCAGGCGCACCTGTACGACGATTCGACGCCGCTCGAAGAGACCATGGGCGCCTTCGCGGACGCCGTGGCCGCGGGCAAGATCCGCTACGTCGGCGTCTCGGAGTGGGCCGCCGACGAGATCGCGCGGGCCGCGGAACTCGCCCGCGACCTGGGCATCGAGCTCGTCTCCAACCAGCCGCAGTACTCGATGCTGTGGCGGGTCATCGAGGCCGAGGTCGTCCCGGCGTGCACGCCGCTCGGCATCGGGCAGATGGTCTGGTCGCCGCTGGCCGGCGGCGTACTGACCGGAAAGTACAAGCCGGGCCAACAGGCGCCCGCGGGCTCCCGGGCGGTGGCCGCCAAGGGCGGAGACGTCTCCATCCAGCGCTACCGCTTCCTGTCGGACGAGGTCCTCGGTGCCGTCGGCCGGGTCGCCGAGCTGGCCGAGGAGACCAATCTGACGATGCCTCAACTCGCCCTGGCCTGGGTGCTGCAGAACGCCCAGGTCGCCACGGCGGTCATCGGGGCCTCCGCGCCCGAACAGATCGGCCGCAACCTCGCGGCCGCCGAGGCCGTGCTCGACCCGGAGCTGCTCGCCCGCGTCGACGCGGCCCTCGGCCCCGTCGTGGTCACCGACCCCGGCCTGACCCTGAGCCGCATGCTCCGCGCCAGGGCCGCCGCCTCCCCCTCCCCCGCCACCCTCTGAGAGGTACTGCTGTGAGCACTTCCACGACCGACAGGGAGATCCACCGGACGCGTGCCGGCATCGAGATCGACGCCTCGGCGGACACCGTCTACCGGGCGCTGACCGATGTGGCCGACTGGCCGCTGCTCTACCCCTGGATCGCGCACACCGAGACCCTGAGCCAGCAGGGCCAGGACGACGAGGTGAAGTTCTGGGCGGTGCGCCCGGGCCCCGAGGGCGGCCTGCGCATCTGGACCTCCCGGCGCACCCTGGACCCGGTGGCCCTGCGCATGGACTTCGCGCAGCAGGGCTCGGTGGGCCCGATCAAGGAGCTCGGCGGCACCTGGGACTTCCTGCCCCGGCCCGACGGCGGCTGCCGGGTGGTGTCCGGGCACTGGTTCACCACGGACGCGGATCCCGCGGAGACGGCGGGCGAGCTCGACCGGCACGGCGGGCTCCAGATGCGCACCCTCAAGTCCAAGACGGAGCAGCCCGGTTCCCTCACCTCCGACGTGATCCGGGTCGAGGACCGTGCGGTCCTGGCCGGCTCGGTCGCCTCGGTGCACGCCCGGCTCCTGGACGCGCTGCCGTGGCGCGACGGCGAGGAGAGCGCGTGGTTCGGCACCCAGGACGGCGCCCCGACCGTGCAGATCGAGCACGGCGGCCACACCCTCGTGCAGAAGCTGCTGACGCCGCCCGCGCCGGCCGAGCTCTACCGGCGCCGCTGGCGTCTGGTCGAGGCGCCCGGCGGGGTTCTGGTGACGGCGGACGTGCTCGCCGTGGCCCCGGCCGGGCGCGACCGGGTCCTGGCGATGGCCACCAACGACGTGCGGTCCGCGCTCGCGCTGGCCGGGCAGCGATGACCGCGGCCGCCGAGGAGGTCCGCGCGGGGGCCCGCACCGACGAGGAGCACCGCAGTGACGTGTGCATCGTCGGGGCGGGCCCCGCCGGTCTGACCCTCGCTCTGCTGCTGCTCAAGTCCGGGGTGCGGGTCACCGTGGTGGAGCGTTCGCGCTCGCACCAGCGGGAGTTCCGCGGCGAGATCCTCCAGCCGGGCGCGATGACGGTCCTGGACCGGCTCGGCGTGCTCGCCGGGGCCCGTGAGCGCGGCTGCCACGAGCACGACCGGTTCCGCCTGGTGGAGCAGGACCGGGTCCTGCTGGACATCGACTACCGCGCGCTGCCGGCCCCGTACGACCACCTCCTGTCCATCCCGCAGTCCCATCTTTTGACCGAACTCCTGCTGCATTGCGCCGAGTTCGCCGACTTCGAGTACGTGGACGGCTGCCGCGTCAACGCGCTCCTGCGCGACGAGCGGGGCCGGATCACCGGGGCCTCCGCCGACGGGCACGTCTTCCACAGCAAGATCGTGGTCGGCGCCGACGGGCGGTTCTCCAAGGTGCGCCGGCTCGCCGGCATCGAGGCGGGCCGCAGCGAGGCCTTCGACCAGGACGTGCTGTGGTTCAAGCTGACCAAGGACGAGCCCGAGGCCGCCCATGACGTCCGGGTGTTCCGGAGCGCCGGCACCAGCCCGGTGCTCGCGTACGGGTCCTGGCCCAACCGGATCCAGGTCGGCTGGACGCTGCCGCACGGCGGCTACAAGACGGTCGTCGCCCAGGGCCTCGGCCACGTCAAGGCGCAGCTGGCGAAGGCGGTGCCGGCGTACGCGGACCTGATCGACGCCCAGATCACCTCGCTGCGCGACCTCAGCCTGCTCGACGTGTTCTCCGGGCGGGCCGAGCGCTGGGCGACCGACGGCCTGGTCCTGATGGGCGACGCGGCGCACACGCACAGCCCGATCGGCGCGCAGGGCATCAACCTGTCGGTGCAGGACGCGGTCGTGCTGCACCCGCTCCTGGTCGAGTCGGTGGGCCGGGGGGATGCGAGCGCCGCGTTCCTGTCCCGCTTCGAGGAGCGCCGGGCGCCCGACATCGCGACGATGGTGCGGCTCCAGGGCATGCAGTCCAAGGCGATGCTGTCGACGGGCACGTTCGCCACGCGGGTGCGTCCGAAGCTGGCGGCCGTCGTCAAGCACACCCCGGTCTACCGCAAGGTGCTGCGCACCATCGCGTTCGGCAACCCGTCGATCGAGGTGGCCGAGGGGCTGTTCACTGCTCGCTGACAAGTACGCGACGCGAAAGGCGGGCCGGGTCCTCAGGACCCGGCCCGCCTTTCGGTGTGCGGTGGTTCAGACGGCGACCTCGGTGCGCGCCGAGTCGACGACCGCCTTGTACAGGCCGCCCTTGACCTCGGCGTGCACGGCCATGGTCTTGGCGTCGGCGGCCATCTCCGGGCTCTGCAGGACCGGCAGGTAGGCCTGGGGGCCGCTCCACCAGCCGATGTTGACGTAGGCGCCGGTCTCCCGGTTGGAGTGCACCAGCTGGTGGCCGAGGAAGCCGTCGTGGCCCTTGACGAAGGACAGGTGGCCGAGGAAGGAGCCCTCGAAGGCCTGCTGGTCGGCGCCCTCGCGCAGGGTGAACGTGGTGAGCGCGACGGCGGCGTCCGCGGACGGCACCACGAGCTCGCCGAGGCCGTCGGCCGCGTTCTCGCCGGCCAGCACCGGGCCGTGCACGCTGGTGATGGCGGCGAGGTAGACGAAGCGGCTGCTCACCGCGGTGAAGAACTGCCAGTCGCCGACGACGGTGCGGTGCGCGTCGGCGTCCCGCCACCAGGTGAGGATGACGAAGTTGTCGGGCTCCTTGATGCCGCGGAGCAGCGCGGTGCGCAGCAGACCGTCCTTGGCGGCGACGGCCTCCTTGTACTTGAGGTAGGCCTTCTCGAACTCGGCGCCCTTCGCCTTGTGCTTCTCCTTGAGGACGAAGTGGGCGACCGCGACGACGGGGCTGTTCTCGCTCATGGGTGTGACTCCGAATCTGGGTGGGTGGTTACGCGGTGATGGGCTGGTGCGCATAGGCGTGCACGTACTTGTCGAGGACCTTGCGGTAGTAGTCGGGGCCGAAGCCGAGCCCGTACACCGGCGGCACGAGGCGGCAGAGCTTGTCGATGGAGACGGGCTGGGCGCCGGAGGCCTCCACGTAGGACTTCTCGGCGCGGGTGCCGAGCAGGTGCTCCATGTGTGTGACCACGTCCTCGATGTGCGGGGCGTGGCCCGAGGCGACGTTGACGACGTCACGGGTGCGGCCGTCGACGAGCAGCGTGTGCACGATCTTGATGACGTCCTCGACGTCGATCAGGTCGCGCTGCGCGCCGCGGTAGACCTGGATCTCGCCGCTCACCAACTGCCGCACGAGAGCGGGAAGTAGCTGGTGGGCGGGCTGGTTGAAGCCGACGACGTGCGACAGGCGCAGGATCAGGTACTCGACGTCCGAGGACTTGACGACCGCTTCGAGGGAGAGCTTGTGGCGGCCGTACGGGGTCGCCGGGTAGACGGGGCCGTCCTCGCGGCCGGGCGAGGCGTCGGGCACCGAGTACATTCCGGCGGACGCCGTGGAGAAGAACACCAAGCGCTTGCCCTTCTCCTCGCAGTACCGCAGCACCTCGTACAGACGCTTGGACTCCCGGGTGTACTGCTCGGGCGGGATGTCGCCCGCGGCCGAGACGCCGGCCGCCAGGGCCACCACGTCGGGGTGGTGTCCGGCGATGCCTGCCAGGTGTCCGGCCAGGAAGCCCCTGCCGACTATCTCCATGGGGTGTGCCAACTCCTTGTGACGGGCGGCCGGTTCAGGCCGCGGCGGGCTCGGCCCAGGCCGGGATCTCCAGGATTTCCAGGACCGCGGTGGTGATGGTGTAGCCCGCTCCGCCGCCGTAGAGCATCACGTGGTCGCCGGGCGCGAGCGCGCCGGTGAGCAGCAGGTGTTCGAGGCCGGCCGCCCAGTCTCCGGGGCCGATGTGGCCGCTACGGCGGGCGAACTCCCACGTGGTGCGGGACTCCTCGACGCCGAGCAGGTGGTGGATCTGGAAGGGGCCGTTGATCCGGCCGGTGGACGGAATGACGATGTAGGCGAGGTCGTCGGTGTCCAGACCCGCGTCGTCCAGGACGGACTGCTTGGCCTCCTGCATCACCTTGCCGAAGCGGATGTTGGTGAACGTCTCGTCGCTGACGGCCTTGTGCGCCTCGCCGCGCGCGGCCAGGTCGATCTGCCGCTCGGCGGCGCGCGAGACCGGCGCGAACGGCTCGTCCCCGCGGGCCATCGGCTCCAGCGAGTTGTCGGCGACGGTCGAGGTGGCCACGAGCCGGGCGAAGCCGCCCTCGGTGGACAGGATCGTGGCGGTGGCGCCGTCGGCGTAGGCGTTGCCGTGCCGCAGCTGCCAGCGGTTGGCGCCGGGGCCGCCGAAGCGGTCGGCGGTGGTGAGCATGACGGCGCTGCCCCTGCCGTAGCCGGCCTTGAGGTGGGCGGCGGCCAGGTCGAGCCCGCTGATGCCGATGTTGCAGCGCTGCTGCACATCGAGTCCTGGCACCGAGGTGCCGACGGTCCGCTTGGCGATGTAGGACGCGGCCGGCCAGATGTCGAGACCCTGGAACCAGGTGCTGCCGTGCAGCAGCAGCGAGTAGGCGGACTTGTCCAGGCCGGAGCGCTGGTGGGCGGTGCGGCCGGCGGCGACCGCCATGTCCGGCGGGGCCGTCCAGCCCTCCTCCGCGCTTTCGCGGGCGATCATGACGGACTCGTAGCCGAAGTCGTCGATCCACTCCTGCCCGCATTCCCCGGCCGCGACGGCCTCGGCCACCGGGACGGGCTCGGGCAGCCAGCTGCCGAGCGAGGCGACATAGATCTCGTTCCAGCGCATCCAGCTACTCCCCTGTTCGGCGGGTCGGTCGAATCCTTCGGGCATGTGGCATGCGCCCAAGGTCGCCACCGGCTCTCGAATCGGACTTGAGTGCGGCAGGGGAAGGTCCGGCCGAGGGCCGCTCAAGTGCCTTTCGAGTGGGGCAGGTCACGCTCTGGTGCATGACCGACGGGCGGCCGTGCGGCGGCCCCTGGCCACCGCGGGCCGGACGGCCGGCCACCGACGAGGAAGACTCGCCGCCACGGCGGCTCAGGAGGAGACATGCGTGTCCTGATGACGGCCCTGGTGCCCAGCCACCTCATGCCGATGGTGCCGCTGAGCTGGGCCCTGCGCGCCGCCGGTCATCAGGTCCTGGTGGCCGGCGACGCCGAGCTGCTCAAGTTCGCCTCCGCGGCCGGTCTCGACACGCATCTGATCGGCGGCGGCGAGCTCCGCCGGCGGCTCACCCGGCCCGGCGCCGTGGCGATGCCCGACCGGGCGACGATGGACCGGCGTCCGGACTCCGAGTGGGACGCGGCCGGCGAGCGCTGGCGCACCCGGCTCGGCGGCTACATCGACGACCTGGTCCGGCTCGGCCGTGACTGGTCGGCGGATCTGGTGGTCACCGACCCGGTCGAGTTCGGCGGGCTGGTCACCGCGGCCGCCCTCGGGGTGCCCGGCATCGTGCACCGCTGGGGCCCGGACGACTTCACCAGCGCGCTGCTGCGCCAGGCGAAGGTCCAACTCCACGACCTGTGCCGCGAGTTCGGGGCCGAGGGCTTCCCGGACCCGGCGGTGGTCGTCGACCCCAGCCCCGCCTCGCTGGTGCCCGGGGGCGACAACACCCCCGGCCTGCTGACGCGTTACATCCCCTACTGCGGCACCGCCCGGCTGCCGGACTGGGCGCTCGGGGCGCCCGAGCGGCCGAGGGTGCTGCTGTGCCTGGGCATGTGGCACGCCCGGGTGCTCGCCGAGACCGGTGAACTCCCGCTGGGCTTCCGGCACGTCCTGGACTTCTGCACCGCGCGGGACCTGGACGTGCTCGTGCCGATCGATGCCCAGTACCACCCGGCGCTGGCCGGCGTACCGGCCGCGGTCAAGGTCGTCGACCACTTCCCGATCGGCCCGCTGATGCGCCACACGTCCCTGGTCGTCCACCACGGCGGCAGCGGCACGGCGATGACGTCCTTCGCCGAGGCGGTGCCCCAGCTCGTCGTCGCCGGCGACAAGCCGTTCCTCCAGACCACCGGCCGGCTCGTCCACGAGTCGGGTTCCGGAATCAGCCTCCTCGACGAGGCCGATCAGCACGACCCCCAGATCGTCGGGGAGGCCCTGGCGGGGCTCCTCGGCGACGAGCGATACGGCAAGTCCGCGCGGGAGGTCCGCACGGAGATCGAATGCCTGCCAGGCCCCACAGAACTGGTCCGCACCTTGGAAGGGCTGATCTGACATGCGTCCACTCACACAGGAAAGGCAACAGGTGCCACCCCCCATGGCAGAACAAGGCCCGCCCGCGGTCGTCTTCAAGGGCGTCGTCAAGGAATACGACAGCGTCCGTGCCGTCGACGGGATCGATCTGACGATCCGTCGCGGCGAGACGGTCGCGCTGCTCGGCCCCAACGGCGCCGGCAAGTCCACCACGATCGGCATGCTCCTGGGACTCTTCCCGCCGGATCACGGCACCATCGAGATCTTCGGCAAGAGTCCTGAACTCGCCATGCGCGCGGGCCACTTGGGCGCCATGCTCCAGGAGGGGAAGATGATTCCCCGCGTCTCGGTGCGCGAAATCGTCGACTTCGTCCGGCAGACCTACCGCAAGCCGCTCCCGCTCAAGGAGGTCCTCCAGCTCGCGGAGCTCACGAAGATCGCCGACCACCGGGTCGACAAGCTCTCCGGCGGCCAGGCCCAGCGGGTGCGCTTCGCGCTCGCGCTGGCCGGCGACCCGGACATCGTGGTGCTCGACGAGCCGACGGCCGCCCTCGACGTGGAGTCGCGGCGCGAGCTGTGGGCCGCGATGCAGCGGTACGCCGCGCGCGGCAACACCGTGCTGTTCTCGACGCACTACCTCGAAGAGGCCGACAACAGCGCCGACCGGGTCGTCGTCATCGCCTCCGGCCGGGTCGTCGCGGACGGCACCACCTCGCAGATCAAGAGCATGGTGGAGGGCCGCTCGGTCAGCTTCGTACCGCGCTCCGGCCGCCGCGACGGATACGAATTGCTCCCCGGCGTCAGCTCGGTGGAGTTCCACGGGGGGCGGGTGCACCTGCGCACCACCGACTCGGACCTGACCGTGCACGCCCTGGCCCGTGCGGACGCCTTCACCGACCTGGAGGTGTCGGGCGTCGGTCTCGAGGACGCGTTCGTCGCCCTGACCCACCAGGCGCGCCACCGCGAGACCGTTCCGGAAGGACGGACCAACTGATGATCGGCTACATCCGCCTCGAAATCCTGCGGCTGGTCCGCAACGGCGGCTACCTGATGATGAGTCTCGTCATGCCGGTCGGCATGTACCTGACCTTCGCGGGCGGCGGTCCCGACCAGAAGTCGCTCGCCCAGTCCATGGTGGGCGCGGCCGCCTTCGGCGCGCTCGGCGTGGTGATCACCAACGGCACCGGCATCGCCGAGGACCGGGCGCTGGGCTGGCTGCGCCAGCTGCGGCTCACCCCGCTCTCGCCGGTGCAGGTGGTGGTGGCCCGCGGCGCGGTCGCGACCTGCCTTGCCATCCTGCCGATCACCGTGATCGGTCTGATCGGCGCCTTCTACCGGGGCGTCGAACTCAGCGCCGGTACCTGGGTCGCCATGTTCTTCCTGCTGTGGATCGGCATCGCCCCGCTCGCGATGCTCGGCATCGGCATCGGCTACCTCTTCAAGGCCCAGCTGGCGCAGATCGCGGGCACCGTCACCTACCTGGGTCTGACGCTGCTCGGCGGGCTGCTCCTGCCGATCGACAACTTCCCCTCCTGGGCGCAGGAGGTGTCGCGGGCCACCCCGGTCTTCCGGTACGCCCAGCTGTCCTGGAGCGCCGCCGACAGCGCGGCACCCGCCGCCTCCGGGCTCGGCGTGCTCGCGGTGTGGACGGCGCTGCTCGCCGTCTTCGCCGCCTTCGCCTACCGCAGGGGCGGCCGCCGCGCCTGACCCCGCGCCACCGCGCACATGCCCGCAGGGAACCCTTCCCTGCGGGCATTTCCGCGTTCGTACGGCACGCGAGCGGCATTCGAGCGGCTACGCCGACCCTTGCTCTGCCAGCGTCCGAACGCGATGGAGTGAGGCGACTGAATGCGCGTGTTGTTCGTGGGTCACGGCCCGGCCCACATCCCCTGGATCATCCCGCTCGCCTGGGCCTGCCGGCTGGCGGGCCACGAGGTACGGGTGGCGGTGCGGCCCCAGTGCGCCGATCCGGTGATCCGGGCCGGCCTGGTCGCGGTTCCGGTGGGCGACGACGCCGTCACGGGTGCCGTGGCGGCCCGCCCGCTGGGCCTCGGCCCCGGCCGCCTGAAGAAGGCCGGCGAGTCCGTCGCGGTCCTCGACGCGGACCTGAGCGAGGCGCTGGTCGAGAAGATGATCGCCGTCGCCGACACCCTCACCGACGACCTGGTCGACTTCGCCCGCTTCTGGCGCCCCGACATCGTGGTGCACGACACGGCGGCGGCGGCCGGCCTGGTGGCCGCCGCGGCCGTCGGCGTCCCCGCCGTGGGGCACACCTGGGGCGTCTCGCTCGGTGTGCACTGCGAGCGGGAGAGCGACCTGCGGCCTTCCTACGCCGGCCTCTTCGAGCGCTTCGGCCTCGACCCAGTGACCGGTCCGTCCGTCTGGATCGACCCGTGCCCGCCCGGCCTGCGCCCGCCGCACGGGGTGCGCAGGGCCGACATGCGGTACGTACCGTTCGCCGGCCCGGCCGCGGTGCCCCGCTGGCTGCGCGAGGACCGGACGTCCGGGCGGCCCCTGGTGTGCGTGACGGGCGGGGTGACGACGGCGGCACTGGACCAGGTGCGCGACCAGGTGGTGGCGGGCCTGCGCGAGCTCGGCGCCGACGTGGTGCTCGCGCTCACCGGGGCCCAGGCCTCGGCCACCGGTCAACTGCCGGACGGCGTAAGGGTGGTGGAGTCGTTCCCGCTCGACGTGCTGCTGGCGCACTGCGACGCGCTGGTGCACCACGGCGGGGTCGGCAGCGGCCTGATCGCCGTCGCCCAGGGCCTGCCCCAGCTGCTGCTGCCGCAGAACGCCTTCCAGGAGCACTGGTCGCATCTGGTCCGGGCGTCCGGTGCGGGCACCGCCCTGTCGGCCGACGCCGCCGAGGGCGCGGTGGGCACCGCCGTCCAGGACCTGCTGGCCCGGCCCTCCTACCGCCGGCGCGCCGCCGCGCTGCGCACCGAGATCGCGCGGATGCCCACGCCCGGCCGGCTCGTCGACTTCCTGGAGGAGTGCGTACTCGCCGGGAGCACCGCCATCCCCACCCCCACCTCCGCCGGCACCGGAAGGACCGGCGGCGTCCCGGACTTCCCCGACTTCGCAGAGGCAGGAAGAGGATGACCGTAGAACTCCTGGCGCCCGCGACCACGCCCGCGCCACACCGGCGCACCCGCCCGTTCGTACGGGGCGAGACCATGCACGCCCTGTTCCAGGACGCGGCGCGCCGCTTTCCGGAGGCAACCGCCGTATCCCACGGCCCCGTTCGGGTCTCCTACCGCGAACTGGACGCCGCGTCCGACACGTTGGCGGCGCTCCTGCAGGAGCGGGGGGTGACGGCGGGCCGTCTCGTGCCGGTGCTCATGGAGCGCGGCGCCCCGCTGATCACGGTGCTCATCGCGCTGTTCAAGTGCGGGGCCGCCTACTCGGTCCTCGACACCCGCTGGCCCGCCGGGCGCATCGAGGGGCAGCTGGGCCGTCTCGACGCCCCGCTGCTCGTCACGACGCGGCCGGGACCGTGGCCGGTGCCCACCTGGGCGCCGCCCGCCGAGGACCTCACCGTCACCGCGGCGCGCGGGCTGCGCCCCGAGCCGGTGGCGGTGAGCGGCACCGACCCGTGCGCGGTGTTCTTCACCTCGGGCACGAGCGGCGCCCCCAAAGGCGTGATCGCCGCCCACCACAACGCGGTCCGCCTCTTCGACCGGGACACCTTCGCCGCGCTCGGGCCCGGCACGGTCATGCCGCAGACCGCCCCGCCGACCTGGGACGGCTTCACCCTGGACTGCTGGAGCATGCTGCTCACGGGCGGCACCACGGTGCTGCTCGACGAGCCGGTCCTGCTGCCGCGCACGCTGCGCGCGCTGATCGCCCGGGACGGGGTGAACGCCGCGTTCTTGACGACCCAGCTCTTCAACATGCTGGTCACCACGGACGTGGGCGCCTTCGCCGGCATGAAGTGGCTGGCCGTCGGCGGCGAGCGGGCCGCCCCGACCCGGATACGCCGCTTCCTGGCCGAGCACCCCGGCATCCGGCTGCTCAATGTGTACGGTCCGGTGGAGTGCGGGGCCATCGTCACCGCCCACGACGTCCGGCCCGAGGACTGCGACGGTCCCGCCGGCATCCCGCTGGGCCGCGAACTCGCCCACACCGAGGCCCTGGTCCTGGACGGCGACCGGGTCTGCGGCCCCGGGGAGACGGGCGAGCTCTGCCTGGGCGGTCCGGGCCTGGCGCTCGGCTACCTCGGCGGCCGGTCGCCCGACGAGCCGCCCTTCACCACGTTCGGCACCGGCCCGGGCGCCCAACGCCTTTACCGCACCGGCGACTTGGGGTTCCGCAGCGCCGACGGCGTACTGCACTACACCGGCCGGGGCGACCGTCAGATCAAGATCCGCGGACACCGCATCGAACCCGCCGAGGTCGAGCGGACCGTGGAGCGGGTGGCCCCGGTGACCGGGGCGGCGGTGGTACCGATGCCCCGGCCCGACGGCTCGTACCACGGGCTCGCCCTGTTCTACACCCGCGCGGACCCCGACGGCCCGGACCCCGGCGAACTGCGCGAGCGGCTCGCAGCGCTGCTGCCGGACCATCTGGTGCCGCGCCGCGTCCGCCTCCTCGACAGATTTCCGCTGCTGCCCAACGGCAAGCTCGACCGCCGTGAACTCGTCGCGCGGACCCGGCCGAAGGACGTGCGCTCCCACGCCGCCGCGACCGACGACCCCACCCACTCCACCGAAGCGGTGCAGCACGGGCTCGCCGCCCCTGGCCATCCCGTCGCCCCCGCCGACCCCGAGGACCCTTCATGCGCGTACTGATCCTGAGCACCCCCGAGTCCACCCATTTCACGACGATGGTCGGTCTGGCCTGGGCGCTGCGGGGGGCCGGGCACGAGGTGCTGGTGGCCGGGCAGCCGGACATCATTCCGGCCGCCCGCGCGGCCGGCCTGAGCACGGTCACCGTCGGCCGCGAGTTCCGCGCCAAGGACCTGCTGAGCCCGGCGCTGCGGCCCGACATCCGCCCGATCGAGGTGACGGGCCCCACCAACCCGAAGATGATCGCCGTCGGCTCCAAGGTCTGGGTGCTGCACGCCCGTTACATGTTCCCGCAGTACCTGGAGCTGGCCCGCCAGTACAAGCCCGACCTGGTGGTCTCCGAGCAGATGGACTACGCCGCGCTGCTGGTCGGCGGGGTGCTGCGGATTCCGGTGGTCTCGCACCGCTGGGGCGTCGACCCGCTGAGCCCGCTGATGCGGGAGACCGCGGACGACTTCCTGCGGGGCACCTGCGAGCGCTACGGCATCGAGGGCGGACTTCCCCAGCCCGACGTGGTGCTCGACCCGGCCCCGCCGGAGCTCCTCTACCCGGGCACCCCGAAGGCCACGCCGATCCGCCACGTCGCCTACAACGGCACCGGGCCGGTCCCCCGGCGGCTGTGGAGCGCCGGGAGCAAGCCCCGCGTCGTCGTGTCCATGGGGCGTCAGACGATCGCGCTCGGCGGCATCCCGCTGTTCCGCTCGATGCTGGCCGCCTTTGCCGAACTCCCGCAGTTCGAGGGGGTGTTCACGGTGCAGGAGGAGTACATGGAGGCCCTGGGTCCGGTCCCGGACAACGTGTGGCTGACTCCGCCGGTGCCGCTCAACGGCTTCCTCGACACCTGTGCGGCGATCGTGCACCACGGCGGCGCGAACACCCTGATGACGGCCACCGGCGCCGGTGTCCCGCAGCTGGTGCTGCCGCAGCTGGCGGACCAGTTCGCGGGTGGCGAGCTGCTCGCCGCCACCGATGCCGCCATTTCCCTCGGCACCGCCGATGAACAGAACGACCCGGCGATCTTCGCCGATGCCCTGAGCACCCTGCTCGGCGGCGAGCGGTACACGAAGGGCGCCACCGAGCTGGCGCGTTCCGTCGCCGCCATGCCGAGCCCCGCCGCCGTCGTCCGCGACCTGGAGAACCTGCGATGCGCGTACTAGTCCTCAGCACCCCCGTCGAGACCCACTTCCTGCCGATGCTGCCTCTGATCCGGGCGCTCACCGACGCCGGGCACGAGGTCCTGGTCACCGGGCAGCCCGACGTCACCCTGGCCGCCGAGGCGGCCGGGCTGCCCACGGTCACCTTCGGCGACGCCTTCCACTCGGAGGACCTGCGCGGCGGCCGGCGGCCGGCGGGGCTGCGGCCCATCGAGGTGTTCGGCCGCCCGGACACGCACCAGATCAGCGGGGTCGCCCAGGTGTGGCGCAACCACGTGTCGTACTTCCTGCCGGACTACCTGGGCCTGGCCCGCGAGTGGGGGGCGGACCTGGTGCTCTCCGACCACATGGACTTCGCCGGGGCGATCGTCGCCGCGGTCCTCGACATCCCTTCCGTGCAGCACCGTTGGGGCGTCAACCCGACCGACCCGGCCATGCTCGGCTACGTCCGCCAGTACCTGGAGCCCAAGTGCGGCCTGGTCGGCCTGGACCACGTACCGGTGCCCGACCTGGTGCTCGACCCCGCGCCGCCGGCCCTCGCCGACCGGGAGGCGCCGGCCGGAACCCCGATCCGGCCCGTCCCGCACACCGGGGCGGGCACGCCCTGGACCTACCGCGGCACACCGGGCCGCCGGGTGGCCGTCGCCCTGGGCGGGCACACCCTGGAGCTCGACGGCGCGAGCCTGGTCCGCCGGATCGTGGACGTGCTCGCGCGGGCCGGTGACGTCGAGGCCGTCGTGTCCGCCGCGCCGGAACACCGCGCGGCGATCGGCGCGCTGCCCGAGGGCATGACGTACACCGAACTGACCGCGCCCGGGCTGCTCTTCCCCGGCAGCGACCTGGTCGTGCACCACGGCGGCGCGGGCTCCACGCTGGGGGCCGCGGCCCTCGGCATCCCGCAGCTGGTGCTGCCCCAGCTCGGTGACGCCTTCGTCGCGGGCGACCGGATCGCGGACGCGGGGGCCGGCCTGACGCTGGACTCGGCGGAACTCCAGAACGACGCCGACCGCCTCGCGGACGCCGTCCGGGCGCTCCTGACCGAGCCCTCATACCGCGAGGGCGCGGCGCGTCTGCGGGAGCAGACGGCGGCCATGCCCTCGCCGGCCGACGTCGCCGAGCAGCTGCTACGACTGACGACACGGCAGGAGGCATGGGCGTGAGCACCGAGGTACTCGCCCTGGACAGCGAGAAGGAGAAGAAACCCCTTCCGCACGGCATGAGCGGCATCCAGGTCCTGGTCTTCATCGTGTCCGCGATGTCGATCATGATCCTCTCGCTCCTCGACGGTTCGATCGTCTCCTCCGCCGTGCTGCCGATCGTGCGCGACCTCGATCCGGCGCACGGGATGGACCGCTTCCCCTGGCTGATCACGGCGTACCTGCTCGCCGCGACGGCCGCCCAACCGCTGTACGGCAAGCTCAGTGACAGCTACGGGCCGCGCAGGATCTATCTCGTCGCGCTCGTCGCGTTCCTGGCCGGATCCGCCCTGTGCGCCACCGCGCAGACGCTGACCCAGCTGATCCTGTTCCGCGCAGTGCAGGGAATCGGCGGCGGCGGCCTGATGAGCATGACGCTGATCGTGATCGCCACGCTGTTCCCGCCCAAGGCGCGGGCCGGGCGCTCCAACGCGGGCGGCATGCTCGTCGCGGCCGGCCTCATCGCCGGACCCATGATCGGCGGCCCGCTCAGCCAGGAGCTGTCCTGGCGCTGGATCTTCCTGATCAACGTGCCGGTCGCGGCCCTCGCGCTCGGCGGGGTGGCCTGGGCGCTGCGCCTGCCGGTGCGGGGCACCCGGCAGCGGGTCGACCCCTTCGACTCGATGCTGATCGCGTCGGCCACCTGTGCGCTGCTGCTCGGCGTCAAGAAGTACGGGGACCTCCACACGTTCTCGGGCCAGGTGGTGCCCTACGTCTTCGGCGGCCTCGCGATGACCATGTTCTTCGTGGTGCGCCAGCTGAAGGCGCCCGACCCCCTGATGCCGCTCACCCTCTTCAAGGACCGGGTCTTCCGGCCCTCGGCGATCCTGCAGTTCGTGGGCGGCTTCGCGCTGTTCTCGCTGCCGGTGTTCCTCATCAACTACCTGAACATCGTGCGGGGCGTCGACCTCAACCAGGTCGGCCTGTACCTGATCCCGCTCGCCGTCGGTGTGATCGTGGTCTTCTTCGCCTGGGGAAAGATCGTCACCCGGACCGGGAAGTGCCGCGCGGTCCTCGTCGCCACCACCGCCACGGCGACCGCCGCGGCGGCCGGGCTCGGCTTCACGGCGGCCGACGCCCCCGCCTGGGAGCTCAACGCGCTGCTCCTGCTGCTCGGAGTGGGCCTGGGCGGCGTCACCCAGATCGCCCTGTTCATGTCCCAATCGGCCGCGCCCGCCGACCAGTTGGGCGTCGTCACCACCACCTCGCGGTTCGCCAACATGCTGGGCACCACCATCGGCGGCACCGTACTCGGCGCGATCCTGAGCGCGCGCTTCGCCTCGACGGCCCGGGACGCCGGCATCAGCGACCCCGACGCCGCCGCGGCCCAGCTCGCCGGGCTCACCCCGGCCCGCCGTGACCTGGTCACGGACGCCTTCGCGCACGCCACGTCCGCGGTGCTCCTGACGGCCGCCGGCCTGATGGTGCTCGCCCTGCTGACCGCGCTCTTCATGGACGACGTCGACGTCAACGCCCTGGTCCACGAGGAGCCCGCCGACCCTTCCGCCGTTGCTGCGGCCCCGACGTCCGAGGAGGACGAAGAAGATGCGCGTACTGATGCTGAGCACCCCCTTCCCCACTCACTTCACCCCCATGGTGCCGCTGGCTTGGGCGCTGATGGGAGCGGGGCACGAGGTGAAGGTCGCCGCGCAGCCTGACGTCACCGACGCGGCCCGCGCCGCCGGGATCCCCGCCGCCGACATCGGCGACCGCTTCCACGGCCTGGACGTGCTCCAGCGCCATCTGCCGGAGGGCGTCAGGCCGTTGGAGATGATGGGCCCGACCCCGCCGGAGAAGATGGCGGGCGCCACCAAGCTGTGGGAGACCCACGCCCGCTATCTGCTGAGCTCCTACCTGGACTTCGCACGCGCGTGGAAGCCCGACCTGATCGTCTCGGAGCAGATGGAGCTGGCGGGCCAGATCGTCGCCGCCGCGCTCGGCGTGCCCTCCGTGCAGCACCGCTGGGGCGTCGACCCGCTGAGCGGCCCGTCCCGCGCCTCGGCGCGCAACTTCCTGCACGGCGCGGCCGAGCGGCTCGGGCTCGACGGCCTGCCCGACCCCGACCTGCTGCTCGACCCGTGCCCGCCCGCGCTGCGCCACCCGAGCGCGGCGCCGGGCGCGCCGGTCGGCTACGTACCGTTCAACGGCGCCGGCACCGCGCCCGAGTGGCTGCGCGGGCCGGCCCCGGAGGGGGTGCGCCGCGTCGTGGTGTGCCTGGGCCGCCAGACGCTGGTGCTGAACGGCACCGGGCTCTACCGCTCGATCATCGCGGCCTTCGACGGCCTCGCCGGCGTGGAGGCCGTGGTCACGGCCGGCGCCGCCTTCCACGAGGGCTTCGGTCAACTCCCGGACAACGTACGGGTGGTGGAGCCGGTGCCGCTCAACATGATCCTGCGTGACTGCGACGCGGTGGTCCATCACGGCGGCGCCAATACGACCCTGACGTCGTGCGCGTTCGGGCTCCCGCAGATCGTGCTCCCGCAGATCGTGGACCAGTTCGCCTCGGCGGAACTGCTCGCCGCGGCAGGCGCCGCCCGGGTGCTCGGCGAGGCCGCGCCGCAGAACGACCCGAACCAGGTGCGCGAGGCGATCCGCGACGTCCTGGAGGACGCGCGCTACCTCAAGTGTGCGCAGGAGCTGCGCGCCGACATGGAGGAGATGCCGAGCCCGGCCCGGGTCGTCGAGGACCTGGAGCGCCTGGCCGCCTGACCCCGACCGCGGTACGACGAAGGGCCCTCGCCGGTGCGAGGGCCCTTCGTCGTGCGAGGGGGGCTCGGCCCTACGCGGGCCGGGCGCACGGCCGCCCGGAGCCCCGTCCGCACATGGGCGGGGACGCTCGGGGCCGTTCCGTGGGCTTCCCGCACGGCGAAGGGGCCCACCGACCGGTGCGGTCGGTGGGCCCCTGGTGGCCTGTGGCCGGGTCAGCCGCGGCGCTTCTTCACGACGTCGCCGATGACCTTCGCCGCGACGATGAAGAGGAGGGTGGCGCCGAGGCCGATGACGAGGTGCATGGTGTTCATGGTGTCCTCCGGGGACTTTCGTGGGTGGGGGGTTGGACGGTTGCGGTGAAAGCGCGGGGTGGGTCAGGCGCGGGCCGCGGTGCGCTGCGCGGCGAGGACCGCCCACAGCGCGCCCGGGGTCGCGAACGTCTCGGCCGTGAGCCTGTTCTCGGGGATCTCCACGTCGTACTGGTCCTCCAGGCGGACCAGGAGCTCGATGGTGGCCATCGAGTCGAGGCCGACGGCCTTGAGGTCGAGCGCGGGGTCCAGCGGGGCGGTGACCCGTGGCAGGACCGAGGTCAGCAGCTGCTCGAAGCCGGCGTCCCACGAGACGTCAGTGGTGGTCATGGCTCAATCTCCTTACTGAATGGGTGACTTGGGAGTCGGTCACTTCTGTTCGCGGCGCAGGCGCTGCTTGTCGGTCTTGCCGTTCGGGGTGAGCGGGAGCTCGTCCAGCAGGTGGCAGACGGCCGGGACCTTGGCGGCCTCCAGGCGCTCCGTCAGCTGGGCGAGCACCTCGTCGGCCGTCAGCTCGGTGACGGCGTAAAGCGTGAGGTCGTGGCCCTCGGCCGGGGCCAGGGCGGCGGCGGCCGTCACACCCTTGATGTCCAGGGCGGCCGTCTCGATCTCCAGGGTGCCCATGCGGACGCCCTTGCGCTTGAACAGGTCGTCGCGGCGGCCCTCGAAGTAGAGGTGGCCATCCGTGTCGAGGTGGCCGTAGTCGCCGGTGTGCAGGGTGACCTCGCCGGTGACCGGGTCGGGGCGGAACCGCAGGACGGTCTGCTCCGGGGCCTGCCAGTAGCCGGTCATGATGTGCGGTCCGCGTACGCAGATCTCGCCGACCGTGCCGGGCGGCAGGAGCCGGCCGTCGTCGTCCAGGATCAGCACCTCGGTGCCGTCCAGGGCGCGGCCGACCGAGCCGGGGCGGGCGATGTCGCCGTCCGGTTCGAGCACGGTGATGCGCTTGCACTCGGTGGTGCCGAACATCGGGGAGACCTGGGCGTACGGGAAGGCCTCCCGCAGCTGGGCGATGACGGGCCCGGTCAGCGCGGCCCCGGTGTTGGTGAACAGCCGTACCGGGGGCGCCTCGCGGCGGTCCCGCCGGGCCAGCGTGAGCAGCATCTCGCCGAGCGAGGGCACCAGCGGGACGACGGTGACCCGGTGCTCGTGCAGGGTGCCGAGCAGCCGTACGTGGCGGTCCGGCGAGGTGAGCAGCACCTGCGCGCCCGCGATGACGGACAGCAGGATCTGGTAGAGCCCGTAGTCGAAGGAGACCGGCACCGCCACCAGGACGACGTCGTCCTCGCGGTAGTTCAGCCGGGCCTGGATGGCGCGGGCGGCGAAGACGATCGGAGCGTGCGTGCTCACCACGGCCTTGGGCGCCGAGGTGGAGCCCGAGGTGTAGATGAGCAGCCCGAGGTCGTCCGGGGCGACCGGCGCCTCGTCGAGCGCGGCGGGTGCGGCGTCGTACAGCGCCTCTGCGCCGCGCCGCACCTCGTCGAGCTCGAAGACCGGCCGGTCCGTCAACTCCCGCAGGATCGCGGTGTCTTCGGCGTTCTGGCCGATCACGAGGACGGGGTCGCAGTCCGGCACCACGGTGTTCAGGTGGAACCGCTTCATCGCCGGGTTGACCGGCACGAAGGCGATGCCGCGACGCAACGCGCCGAACATCAGGGCGGTGAATTCGCGGGTGTTGCCCACGCGGACCAGGATCCGGTCCGCGTGCCCCACACCCTGGGCGGTGAGCCAGTCGGCGTACGCCCGTGACCAGGCGTCCAGTTCCGCATAGGTCCACACGCCCGAGGCGTCGCGCACCGCGGGGGCGTCGGGCCGGGCGGCCACGGCTGCCGCGAGCAGTCCGTGGACTGTATCGGTGCCGGTGTCCGCGGCAACCAGCGTCTGAGTCGTCATCCAGCAACCTCGTGGTCATCGGAACGGAAGTCGGTCACGCGAGCGTGGGGGGCCGGCTTCGAGCCGGGCTGGAGCGGTGGTCGTGCGGGGTGCCTGGTTGTTCGGCTGCCGGCCGTCTTGGGCTGATCGCGCCGTTCCTCGCGCCCCGGGGGGGTGTCGTGAGCCTCGCTCGGGTCTTGGTCGAATTCAGCACAACGGGCCCTGCTCGCGGTGCACTTGAGCCGGGGTGGAGTGGGTGGGGACTGCTCGGACTCAAGTCCGGTGCGAGGAGGCCGCCCCATGGTGTCGCCGGGCAGCAAGCCCCCATGGTGACGACCCCGCCGCGACGACGTCCGACGGGGAAGGAGGCAGCGCTAAATGAACGCGGATTCCCAGCAGACCGGCAGCCGCCGTGCGGACGGCTCGGCAGGTGAGCGGCCGCTGGACTTCGGTGTCTTCTTCTTCGCCGCGGTCGGCGACCGGGCACAGGAGACCTACCGTCTGATGCTCGACGCGGCCCGCCGCGCCGACGAGCTCGGCTTCGGTTTCGTATCGACGCCCGAGCGGCACTTCCACCGCTTCGGCGGCGCCTTCCCCAACCCGGCGGTGACCTCGGCGGCGATCGCCGCGGTGACCAGCCGCATCCAGATCCGGGCCGGCAGCGTCGTGACGCCGCTGCACCCGGCCGCCCGCATCGTCGAGGACTTCGCGATGGTGGACGGCATCTCGGGCGGCCGGGTCGCGATCTCGGTGGGCTCGGGCTGGAACGTCAACGACTTCGTGATCGCGCCGGAGAAGTACGAGACCCGGCGCGAGCAGATGATCAAGGATGTCGGTGACATCCGGACCGCCTGGCGCACCGGCCACTGGACCGGCCCCAACCCGCTCGGCGCGGAGACCACGCTGCCCGTCTTCCCGCGCCCGGTGCAGGAGGACCTGTCGGTGTGGGTGACCGCGTCCCGCAGCGAGGGGACCTTCCGCGAGGCGGGGCGGCTCGGCTGCAACATCCTGACCCACCTGGAGAACCAGGACGTCGAGTCGCTCTCCGACAAGATCGCCCTGTACCGGGCGGCCCGCGCCGAGGCCGGCTGGGAGGGCCCCGGCAAGGTCACCGTCATGATGCACACCTACGTCGCCGACGACGCGGCCGAAGCCCGTGAGGCGGGCGGCGGCGCCCTGCGCGACTACCTGCTCTCCGCCATCGACCTGGAGGCCCTCGCGGTCGAGGCCGGCGGCCGGATGAGCGGCAACAAGCAGGGCCGCGAGGTGCTCTCCGCGGTGAAGGCCCAGCGCAAGCTCGCCGAGCTCGGCGTCAACCGCTACCTGTCCGGGAACTCGCTGATCGGCTCGGTCGAGGAGTGCACGGAGACCGCCCGCCGGGTGCGCGCGGCCGGCGTCGACGAGATCGCCTGCCTGGTGGACTTCGTCGCCGACCCCGAGCTGGTGCTCGCCTCCCTGGAGCGCGTCGCCGCGGTCCGCCGCGAGGCGGCCGCGTCCGCCGAGCCGGTCCTGGTCGCCTGAATCCACGACGGCGCTCCCGCGCCCGACCCACCGAACCTCTCCTCATCGCACCTCAGGAGGTTGTCCATGCCGACGATCCTCGCCGTCTCCGGCAGTCCGTCGCCGGTCTCCAGCACCCACCAGGTACTCACCCTCGCGACGGACCGCCTGGCCCGCCGCGGGCACCGGGTGGAGACGCTCGCCGTGCGCACCCTGCCCGCGGCCGAACTCCTGCGGGCCGACCTGAACCATCCCCAACTCGCCGACGCGGCGGGGCAGTTCGCCCGGGCGGACGCCATCGTCCTGGCCACCCCCGTCTACAAGGCCGGCTACTCGGGGCTGCTCAAGTCCTTCCTCGACGTACTGCCGCAGTTCGCCCTCGAAGGCAAGGTGGTACTGCCCCTTGCCACCGGCGGCTCGCTCGCCCATGTGCTCGCGCTCGACTACGGGCTGCGCCCGGTGCTGATGTCGATGAAGCCGCGCGCTGTCTCCGAGAGCTTCTTCGTGCACGCGGGCGGCATCCGCAAGGGGCCTGGCGGCTTCGCCGGTCTTGAGCCCGACACGGACGCCCTGCTGCACGAGGCCACCGACAAGTTCGCCGACCTGGTGGAGAGCCTCACCGAGGCCGCCACCCCGACCGTCCGCCTCGTGCCCGCCGCCTGACCGGCATCGCGGGGCCACACACCGCTCTGCAACATCCCCTATTCATCTGCCTGTTGATGTGTCGATCACGACGTAACCACGACAGAAGAGGACCCCATGAAGGCTCTGGTTCTGAGCGGCGGTACGGGAAGCCGACTGCGCCCGTTCAGCTACTCCATGCCCAAGCAGCTCATCCCGATCGCCAACAAGCCCGTCCTGGAGCGGGTGCTCGACAACATCCGCGACCTCGGTGTCACCGAGATCGGGATCATCGTCGGCAACCATGTCGAGGAGATAGCCGAGGCGCTCGGTGACGGTTCCCGGCTCGGTGTCGAGATCACGTACATCCCGCAGGAGAGCCCGCAGGGGCTCGCCCAGTGCGTGCAGCTCGCCCAGCCGTTCCTCGGCGACGACGACTTCGTGATGTACCTCGGCGACAACATGCTCCCCGAGGGCATCGCCGAGGCGGCCGCCGAGTTCCACGCGCTGCGCCCGGCCGCCCAGGTGCTCGTCGCCCAGGTCGAGGACCCGCGCGCCTTCGGTGTGGCCGAGGTCGACGCGACCGGCGTCGTGGAGCGGCTCGTCGAGAAGCCCCCGGTGCCGCGCTCCAACCTGGCGCTCATCGGCGTCTACTTCTTCACCCCGGCCATTCACCAGGCCGTCGACTCGATCGTGCCGAGCGCGCGCGGCGAGCTGGAGATCACCGACGCCATCCAGTGGCTGGTGACCGACGGCCAGACCGTCCGGGCCCAGGAGTACCGCGGATACTGGAAGGACACCGGCCGCGTCGAGGACGTCCTGGAGTGCAACCAGATGCTCCTCGACAACATCGAGCGCCGCGTGGAGGGCGAGGTCGACGACCAGAGCGTGCTGATCGGCGCGGTCGTCGTCGAGCCCGGCGCGAAGATCACCCGCTCCTTCGTGGAGGGCCCCGTCGTGATCGGCGCGGGCACGGTCCTGGAGGACAGCCACGTCGGACCGCACACGTCCATCGGCCGGGACTGCGTCCTGTCCGGCACCCATCTCGACTACTCGATCGCCCTGGACGGCGCGACGATCTCCGCGGTACGGGGCCTGCACGGCTCCCTGCTCGGCAGGTCCGCCGCGGTCACGGGCATCGATCTGGCAAGCCGCCACCACCGCCTGGTGGTCGGCGACCACACCCGCGTGGAGGTCGCGGCATGACGAACACCACGGAGAAGAGCGGCATGAACAAGATCCTGGTCACCGGCGGCGCGGGCTTCATCGGCTCGCACTACGTCCGTACGCTCCTGGAGGGCGGCTACGAGGGCTACGAGAACGCCGAGGTCACCGTCCTCGACAAGCTCACCTACGCGGGCAACCGCGACAACCTGCCCGCCTCGCACCCCCGCCTGACCTTCGTCGAGGGCGACATCTGCGACCTGCCGCTGCTCCTGGAGCTGTTCCCCGGCCACGACGCGGTCGTCCACTTCGCGGCCGAGTCCCACGTGGACCGCTCCCTGGAGTCCGCCGCCGAGTTCATCGCCACCAACGTCGGCGGCACCCAGAACGTCATGGAGGCCGCCCTGCGCGCCGGCGTCCAGCGCGTCGTGCACGTCTCCACCGACGAGGTGTACGGCTCCATCGACGAGGGCTCCTGGACCGAGGAGTGGCCGCTCCTGCCCAACTCCCCGTACGCCGCCTCCAAGGCGGGCTCGGACCTCATCACCCGCGCCTACTGGCGCACCCACGGCCTGAACGTTTCCGTCACCCGCTGCTCCAACAACTACGGGCCCTACCAGCACCCCGAGAAGCTCATCCCGCGCTTCGTCACCAACCTGCTCGAAGGCGAGACGGTCCCGCTGTACGGCGAGGGCGCCAACATCCGCGAGTGGCTGCACGTCGACGACCACTGCCGCGCCATCCAGCTGGTCCTCACCAAGGGCCGCGCGGGCGAGATCTACAACGTGGGCGGCGGCAACGAGCAGACCAACCGCCAGATCACCGAGCGCCTGCTCGAACTGACCGGCAACGACTGGTCGAAGGTGGTCCGGGTCGCCGACCGCAAGGGCCACGACCTGCGCTACTCGCTCAGCGAGGCCAAGATCGCCGAGGAGCTCGGCTACGCGCCGCGCATCTCCTTCGAGGACGGCCTCGCCGAGACCGCCGCCTGGTACCGCGACAACCCGGGCTGGTGGAAGGCGGTCAAGCACGCGCCGCAGGAGGGCCAGAAGTGACACTGCTCAGCGAAACGGCGCCCGCACCCCAGGTGCTGGTCGTGGGCGCCGGTCCGGTCGGGCTGAGCGCCGCCCACGAGCTGGCCCGGCACGGTGTGCGGGTCCGGCTCGTGGACGCGGCGGCCGGCCCGGCCACCACCAGCCGGGCGCTCGCCACGCACGCCCGCACGCTGGAGACGTACGACCAGATGGGCATCCTGGACGAGCTCCTTCCGCGCGGCCAGCGGGTGGAGCACTTCACGCTCCATCAGAACGGCCGCCGCCTGATCCGCTTCGACACGGACTACAGCCGGCTGCCCACCCGCTTCCCGTTCACGCTGATGGTCGACCAGGTCATCACCGAGGAGGTGCTGCGCACCGCGACGGCCCGCCGCGGCGTCGAGGTCGAATGGGGCGTACGCCTCACCGAGTTCGAGGACCTGGGCTCCGAAGGCGTACGCGCCCACCTCACCCACGCCGACGGAACCACGGAAACCGTGACGGCCGACTGGCTGGTCGGCACCGACGGCGGCCACAGCACCATCCGCAAGCAGCTCGGCCTCAAGCTCGAGGGCGAGTCCAGCGAGACCTGGCTCATCGCGGACGCCACCGTCCACTGCGACCTGCCGAAGGACAGCATCCACTGGATGCGCACGCCCACCGGCACCGTGATGATGGTGCCGTTCCCCGAGCCCGGCAAGTGGCGCCTGCTCGACACCGCGGAGACGTCCTACGGCGGCGACGACGCGATGGTGGCCCGGCGCTTCTCGGCGAAGATCACCACGGGTACGGGCAAGCCCGCCGTGGTCGAATCGCCGTCCTGGGTATCGGTGTTCACCATCCAGCAGCGCATGATCGCCCAGATGCGCAACGGCCGGGTGCTGCTCGCGGGCGACGCGGCGCACGTCCACAGCCCGGCCTCCGGGCAGGGCATGAACACGGGCGTCCAGGATGCGGTCAACCTGTCCTGGAAGCTCGCCACGGTCCTGCGCGGCGAGGCCCCGGACTCCCTCCTGGACAGCTACAGCGACGAACGCGTCCCGGTGGGCGCGGAGCTGCTGCGCACCACCAAGATGGCGACGATGCTGGTCCAGCTGCGCAGCCGCAAGGCGGCGGCCGCCCTGCGCGCCGCGTTCACGGTGCTTCGCTCGCTGCCCCCGGTCAAGGGCCGCATCCAGCGCAAGATCATGGGCGGCATGTCGGCGCTGGGACTGGGGTATGCGGCGGGCCCGCTGGCGCACCCGTCGACTGAGTCTGGCGGCGTACGCCCCGGCGAGCGAGTGGCCCGCGTAACAGCACCGGACCTGGCCGAAAGCCCGGGCTGGCAGGACCTGATAGGTGAACTCCAGCGCCCGGAATGGCTGTTGCTCACCTTCGGCGAGGCCCCCGAGGACCACTACGGCCCCTCGGTACGCGTCCGCACGGTGAACACCCCCGGCCCGGACGCCCTGTCCGACCCGGCCGGCCATCTGTCCACGGCCCTGGGCGCCCCCGCGGGCACCTGGCTCCTGATCCGCCCCGACGGCTACCTGGCCGCGAGGGGCCCAGCAGAGGAGTCCCCGTCGACCGCACTGACATCCTTGGGAATCCACCCGGCAGCATCCCGCCAACTGACCCACTGAGCCCACCGATTGGGCCCGCCACCGGATCCATCCGGGGCGGGCCCAATCGGTGTGCATGGAGTTCCGGCGCAGCGCAAAAAGGTGCCCTTACCGGGCACAAAGGTCCGGCCTCGGGCACCCATTCAGCGCCGGGGAGCAAAAAGCAGCCCCTCCGGCGTTCGAGGAGCGGGGGTCCGGGGGCGGCGCCCCCGGGTCCTAGGCCGCAGCCCGCTGCCCCTCCTCACCCCTCCCGTAAAGGGAAAGGCACTGCGCATACGTAGGAAGCAACCCGAGCTCCAAGGCCTCGGCGACCGTAGGAGCCGCCGCGTCCTTCTCCGACAGCAGCGCCTCCCCCGTGAGCCAGCGGGCCCACGGGAGGCCGAGCTCCGGGTCGAAGGCCCGCAGGTCGATCTGCGTACCCGGCACGAATTCGGTGGAGCAGAGATAGCTGATGCACGTGTCGTCGGTCAGCGCCACGAACCCGTGCGCGAGCCCCTCCGCCACGAACATCGCCCGCCCGTCCTGCGCGTCGAGCACCGTGGTCACGTGCTCGCCGAACGTGGGCGATCCCACGCGTACGTCGACGACCACGTCGAGCAGCGCCCCGCGCACGCAGCTCACCAGCTTCGCCTGGCCCGGCGGAATGGCCACTCCGTGCAGCCCGCGCACCGTATTGCGTGAGGACGCCGAGTAGTTGACCTGGCGTGGCACGAAGGCGTGCCCGGTCTCGGCGGCGAGCAGGTCGTATCTGTACGACTCGTGGAAACTGCCTCTGGAGTCCGTCAACAGCTTCGGCATGATGCGGTACGCGTCCGGGATGGCCGTCTGTTCGATCCTCATGAACCGGACGCTAGGTGCCGCCACTCAAGTTCCGGTAGCGCCGCGCCCCCTTGTCCAGTGCCCCCCTAGCGACCTGCGCGAGGGTGTCGTCAAACCGCGTAGACAGGAGGCCGGGACGTGTCGGTGAGCAGCAGCCGGACAACAGGGGACGAGCACGTGGGGCAGGCCGGATCGGTGGTGGTGCTGGGGGCCACCGGGTTCGTGGGCCGGCACGTCTGTGAGGCCTTCGAGGCCGCCGGCTGGACGGTGACCGGCGTCGCCCGCAGCACGCCGAGCACGCCAACTCCGTACGCCATGGAAGGACTTGACGTCGTGGGCGCGGAGCCCGGCCGCATCGCGGAGCTGCTGGCCCGGCGCGGCGCGGAGGTGGTGGTGAACGCGGCGGGCGCGGCCTGGCAGGTCACCGAGGAGGAGATGGCCCGCGCCAACACCGACCTGGTGCACCGCCTGCTGGCCGGTCTCGCCCTGCTGGACGGCCGGCCGAGGCTGATCCAGCTCGGCTCGGTCCACGAGTACGGCCCGGTCCCGAACCGGACGGCCATCACGGAGGACCTCCCGACGGCACCCGTCACCCCCTACGGCCGCTCGAAGCTGGCCGGTGGCCGGGCGCTGCTCGACGCGATCGCGGCCGGCGGGGCCACGGGCCTGGTGCTGCGCCTCTCGAACGTCTCGGGCCCCGGCACCCACCGGGCCAGCCTGCTCGGCCTGGTGGCCCACCACCTCGCGACGTCCGCATCACAACCGCTGCGCCTGGCGCCGCTGTTGGCCCACCGGGACTTCGTGGACGTACGGGACGTGGCCGAGTCCGTACTTGCGGCAGCGCGCAGCGATGCTTCCGGACGGGTCGTCAACATCGGCGCGGGGCAGGCCACTTCGGTGCGGGTGCTGGTGGCTCGGCTGTCCGAACTCGCCGGCGCCACGGCGGAGATCATCGAGGCGCCGGTCCAGGGCGGCCGTCCCCCGGAGACCGAGTACCAGCGCATGGACATCGGCCTGGCCGGCGCCCTGCTCGGCTGGGCCCCGCGCCGGAGCCTGGACGACTCGCTGCGCGATCTGCTGGTCCACGCCCGCGCGGCCGCCGACCGCGAGCCGTTGTCCAGTGCCCTTCAAGTCACTCCTACGACGATGACCACGTCGGGTCACCGCTGAGGGCTTCGTGCCGAACTGACGACCATGGAGGCAGTCAAGATGAGTGAGACCAAGGCACGGATTCTCGATCAGGTGCGTGAGTACCACCTGGAGAAGGAGCCGTCCGAAGAGTTCGTGCCGGGAGTCAGCGAGATATGGCCGTCCGGTGCGGTGCTCGAACCGGCCGACCGGGTGGCGTTGGTGGAGGCGGCCCTGGACATGCGCATCGCCGCCGGAACCAGCACGCGCAAGTTCGAGTCCCGTTTCGCGCGCTACATGAAGCGGCGCAAGGCACACCTCGTGAACTCCGGCTCCTCGGCCAACCTGCTGGCCATGTCGGCGCTCACCTCGCCGCACCTGGAGGACCGCCGCCTCCAGCCGGGCGACGAGGTCATCACGGTGGCCGCGGGCTTCCCCACCACCGTCAACCCGATCCTGCAGAACGGCCTCATCCCGGTCTTCGTGGACGTCGAGCTGAAGACGTACAACACGACCGCCGAGCGCATCAAGGCCGCCGTCGGCCCCAGGACCCGGGCCATCATGGTCGCGCACGCGCTCGGCAACCCCTTCGAGGTCGCCGAGGTCGCGCAGATCGCCGAGGAGAACGACCTCTTCCTCATCGAGGACAACTGCGACGCGGTCGGCTCCACGTACAACGGTCAACTCACCGGTACTTACGGTGACTTGACGACGGTCAGCTTCTACCCGGCGCACCACCTGACGATGGGCGAGGGCGGCTGCGTGCTGACCTCGAACCTGGCGCTCGCCCGGATCGTGGAGTCGCTGCGCGACTGGGGCCGGGACTGCTGGTGCGAGCCGGGCGAGAGCGACCGCTGCTTCAAGCGCTTCCAGTACCAGCTGGGCACCCTGCCGGCCGGGTACGACCACAAGTACATCTACTCGCACATCGGCTACAACCTGAAGGCCACCGACCTCCAGGCCGCCCTCGGCCTGACCCAGCTCGACAAGGTCGACGACTTCACCGCCGCCCGCCGCCGCAACTGGCAGCGGCTGCGCGAGGGCCTGGAGGGTGTGCCGCACCTGATCCTGCCCGAGGCGACGCTCGGCAGCGAGCCCAGCTGGTTCGGTTTCGTCATCACCGTCGACCCCGACGCGCCGTTCAAGCGCAAGGAGTTGGTGAACTTCCTCGAAGAGCGGAAGATCGGCACCCGCAACCTGTTCGCCGGCAACCTGACCCGCCAGCCCGCCTACGTCGACGCCCCGCACCGGATCGTGGGCGACCTGACCAACTCCGACATCATCACCGAGCAGACCTTCTGGATCGGGGTCTACCCGGGACTGACCGACGAGCACACCGACTACATGGTGTCCTCGATCCGTGAGTTCCTCGCCGGCCGGTGAGCCGGACCCCCCACGCCCTCGCCACATCCAGCCATATCCCGCCAAAGATGCCTTCTTGACGAGGAGAGCGTACATGTCGTCCACCTTTGCGGAGCCGGTCGAGTCACAGCCGGTACTCCGTCCCCGCGAGCCGATGTCGGCGGTCGGCCGGATGACGGCCTCGCTGGCCGCTTCCGAGGGGGTCATGACCACCGAGCAGTTCCACCAGTGGTTCGCCGGGCGCAAGGAAGCGGGCCGCTTCAGCGTCGAACGCATCCCGTTCTCCAAGCTGCGCGGCTGGTCCTTCGAGCCGGACACCGGCAACCTGGTGCACTCCAGCGGGCGCTTCTTCAGCGTGGAAGGCCTGCACGTCACGACCGACGACGGCCCGCACACGGAGTGGTACCAGCCGATCATCAAGCAGCCCGAGGTCGGCATCCTCGGCATCCTGGTGAAGGAGTTCGACGGCATACCGCACTTCCTGCTCCAGGCCAAGATGGAGCCGGGCAACCGCAACCTGCTCCAGCTCTCCCCCACCGTGCAGGCCACCCGCAGCAACTACACCAAGGTCCACAAGGGCGCCGACGTGAAGTACATCGAGTACTTCACGGGCGCCGGGCGCGGCCGGATACTCGCCGACGTGCTCCAGTCCGAGCACGGTTCGTGGTTCTACCACAAGAGCAACCGCAACATGCTCGTCGAGGTCGAGGGCGAGGTGCCGCTCGACGAGGACTTCTGCTGGCTGACCCTGGGGCAGATCGCCGAGCTCCTGCACCGGGACAACCTGGTCAACATGGACTCGCGCACGGTCCTGGCCTGCCTGCCGGCCTACGGCGCGGGCACCGCGGCGGCCGACGACTTCAGCCAGTCCCTGGCCCGCTCCCGCGACCCCGAGGCCGCCGCGCTGCTCACCGACGTCGAGCTGCTCTCCTGGTTCACCGCGGAGCGTTCGCGCTACGACGTGCAGGCCGAGCGGATCCCGCTGGACGACGTGCCGGGCTGGACCCGCGACGAGGCGCGCATCGGCAAGGACGACGGCCGCTGGTTCAACGTGGTCGCCGTCGAGGTGCAGGCCGGCAATCGCGAAGTGACCGGCTGGACCCAGCCGTTGATCGAGCCGTGCAGCCGCGGCATCGCGGCCTTCCTGGCCCGTTCCTTCGACGGTGTACTGCACGTCCTGGCCAATGCCAAGGTCGAGGGCGGCTTCCTCGACACGGTCGAACTGGCCCCCACCGTGCAGTGTTCCCCGGACAACTTCGAGGGGCTGAAGGTGCGCCCGCCGTTCCTCGACCTCGTCATGTCGGCGCCCACGGAGCGCATCCGTTATGACACGATCCACTCGGAGGAGGGCGGCCGCTTCCTGTACGCGGAGAACCGCTACTTGGTCATCGAGGCCGACGAGGCGGAAGCGCCGGTCGTGCCGCCCGCCGGGTACCAGTGGGTAACGGTCAGCCAGCTGACGGCGCTGATCAAGCACGGACACTACGTCAATGTGCAGGCCAGGACCCTCCTCGCCTGCCTCAACGCCATGGGACATCTGACGGATGACTGATCGACCCCTGCGCATCGCCGTCCTCGGCACCGCCGACATCGCCCGCCGCCGGGTGCTGCCCGCCATGGCGGCCGACCCGGACGTCGAGCTCACCGCGGTGGCCAGCCGGGACGGCGGGCGCGCCAAGGAGGTCGCGGACCAGTTCGGCTGCGCGGCGGTCGAGTCGTACGACGCGGTCCTCGCCCGGGACGATGTGGACGCGGTGTACGTGCCGCTGCCCATCTCCCTGCACGCCGAGTGGGCGGGCCGGGCGCTGCGCGCGGGCAAGCACGTCCTGGCCGAGAAGCCGCTCACCGCCGACCGGGCGACCACCGAGGCGCTGCTCGCCCTCGCGCGCGCCTCGGGCCTGGTGCTGATGGAGAACGTCATGTTCGTCCACCATCCCCAGCACTCGGTCGTACGGGAGCTGGTGAGCAGTGGTGCGATCGGTCAACTCCGGGCGTTCAGCGCGGCGTTCGCGATCCCGGCGCTGCCCGCCGGGAACATCAGGCACCGCCCGGAACTCGGCGGCGGGGCCCTCCTGGACGTCGGCTACTACCCGGTGCGGGCCGCCCTGTACTTCCTGGGCGCGGGCCTGGAGATCGTCGGCGCCGCCCTGGAACACGGGGACGGCTCGGCGGTGGAGACCTCGGGCGCGGTGCTGGTGCGCTCCCCCGCGGGCGTCCTCGGCCAGCTGGCCTTCGGCATGGAGCACGCGTACCGCTCGGCGTACGAACTGTGGGGCAGCGAGGGCCGGATCCGCGTCGAGCCGGCGTTCACCCCGGCCGCCGACCACAAGCCGGAGGTGTGGATCACGGATGCCCACGGCCCGCGCGAGCTGACGCTCGCCCCGCACGACCAAGTGGCCGCCACGGTCCGGGCGTTCGTCCGCGCGGTGCGCTCCGGCGCCGTCGAGTCGCCGGACGCCGGGGAGTGCCTGGAGCAGGCGAGCCTGCTCGACGCCGTGCGCGCGCGGGCGACGCACCAGCGAACCGCGCGTTCCGTGCCGACTTCAGTTTCGACTTCTACTTCTACTTCGCCTTCGGATGAGGAAGGGACCGACCGTGACCGTGACTGAGCAGCCGCCGCCGCAGACCGCGGCCGTACGCGTCGCCGAACTGCACGTCCTGCGTGAGCAGGCCAGGCTCGGCCCGAGCGAGAAGGCCACCGAGGCCCAGCGCGCCAAGGGCAAGCTGACCGCGCGCGAGCGCATCGACCTGCTCCTGGACCCGGGCACCTTCCAGGAGGTCGAGCAGCTGCGCCGGCACCGCGCGACGGGCTTCGGTCTGGAGGCGAAGAAGCCGTACACGGACGGCGTGGTCACCGGCTGGGGCACGGTCGAGGGCCGCACGGTCTTCGTGTACGCCCATGACTTCCGCATCTTCGGCGGCGCCCTGGGCGAGGCCCACGCGACAAAGATCCACAAGATCATGGACATGGCGATCGCGGCGGGGGCGCCTTTGGTGTCGCTGAACGACGGCGCGGGCGCCCGTATCCAGGAGGGCGTCAGCGCGCTGGCGGGCTATGGCGGCATCTTCCAGCGCAACACGAGGGCGTCCGGGGTGATCCCGCAGATCAGCGTGATGCTGGGCCCGTGCGCCGGCGGCGCCGCGTACTCCCCCGCCCTGACGGACTTCGTCTTCATGGTCCGGGAGACGTCGCAGATGTTCATCACCGGCCCGGACGTGGTGCAGGCGGTGACGGGTGAGGAGATCACCCAGAACGGCCTCGGCGGCGCGGACGTCCACGCCGGGGTCTCGGGCGTGGCCCACTTCGTCCACGACGACGAGGAGACGTGCCTGGCGGAGGTCCGCTATCTGATCTCTCTCCTCCCCTCCAACAACAGGGAGATGCCCCCGCCCCTGCCTGCGGGGGACGACCCGGCGGACCGCCGCAACGACGTGCTGCTCGACCTGGTGCCCTCGGACGGCAACCGCCCGTACGACATGCGCAAGGTCCTGGAGGAGATCGTCGACCACGGCGACCTCCTTGAGGTCCACGAGCACTGGGCCCGCAACATCATCTGCGCGCTTGCCAGGATCGACGGCCGTGTGGTGGGCATCCTGGCGAACCAGCCGCAGTTCCTGGCGGGCGTCCTGGACATCGAGGCGAGCGAAAAGGCGGCCCGCTTCGTCCAGCTCTGCGACGCGTTCAACATCCCGCTCCTGACCATGGTCGACGTGCCGGGCTTCCTGCCGGGCGTCTCTCAGGAGCACGGCGGCATCATCCGCCACGGCGCGAAGCTCCTGTACGCGTACTGCAACGCGACGGTGCCCCGCATCTCCCTGATCCTGCGCAAGGCGTACGGCGGCGCGTACATCGTCATGGACTCCCAGTCGATCGGCGCCGACCTGACCTACGCCTGGCCGACGAACGAGATCGCGGTGATGGGCGCGGAAGGCGCGGCGAACGTCATCTTCCGCCGGGAGATAGCGAGTTCGGACGACCCGGAGGCGGTGCGGGCGTCGAAGATCGCAGCGTACAAATCCGAGCTGATGCACCCGTACTACGCGGCCGAGCGAGGCCTGGTGGACGACGTGATCGATCCGGCCGAGACGAGGGCGGTACTGGCCGCGGCTCTGGCGATGCTCCGCACGAAGCACGCGGACCTGCCGTCCCGCAAGCACGGAAATCCCCCGCAGTAAGGAGTGAGCGTGCCGAACGATTCGAATGCGCCAGCCGAGTCGGCCGACCCTCTGTTCCGGGTATTGAGAGGCACCCCGACGGAGGCCGAACTGGCCGCCCTGACGGTGGTCCTCCTCTCCCTGAGAGCGGAGCCACCCGCGGCCCTGGCCCCGGTAGTCCCCCTGGCAGCCTGGCGCCGCCAGCCGTACGCCCCACCGGTGAGCTGGCGAAGGGCGGCGTAACTCCACCATCCTCCAGCCCCCAACCCCCACGCCCTTGGCTTGGGCGCTTGGGTGCGGGGGTTGGAGGGTGAGGGTTGGGGGTTGAGGTTGGGGGCTCAGGGACCCGAGGGGCTCAAGGGTCGGGCGCAGCCCAGGCCCTTCAGGGGCGCGGGGAACTGCGCGACCAGCCACACACGGCCCGCGGCCGACGAAAATGCGGGGCCCGGGGCGCAGCCCCGTGCGAAGGGGCCCGGGGCGAAACCCCGGTCACCCTCCGAGGCGGGCCAGGGCGCAGCCCAGGGTGCTACCGCCCGGACCGTGCCGCCCGGGCGATCGTGACGACGGCCTTCTCAAGGGCGTACTCAGGGTCGTCCCCCCCACCCTTGACCCCCGCATCCGCCTCAGCCACGGCCCGCAGGGCCAAGGAAACCCCCTCGGGCGTCCACCCCCGCATCTGCTGCCGCACCCGGTCGATCTTCCACGGCGGCATCCCGAGCTCCCGCGCGAGATCCGCCGACCGCCCACCCCGCGCGGAGGACAGCTTCCCGATCGCCCGCACCCCCTGCGCGAGCGCACTGGTGATCAGCACCGGCGCGACCCCCGTCGACAGCGACCACCGCAGCGCTTCGAGCGCCTCGGCGGCACGCCCCTCCACCGCCCGGTCCGCGACGGTGAAGCTGGACGCCTCGGCCCGCCCCGTGTAGTAGCGCCCGACGATCGCCTCGTCGATCGTCCCCTCCACGTCCGCGCAGAGCTGCGACACCGCCGACGCCAGCTCGCGCAGATCGCTGCCGATGGAGTCGACGAGCGCCTGGCAGGCCTCGGGCGTGGCCGAACGCCCCAGCGCCCGGAACTCCTGCCGTACGAACGTCAGCCGCTCGGCCGGCTTCGTGGTCTTGGGGCACGCGACCTCCCGCGCCCCCGCCTTGCGGGCCGCGTCAAGCAGCCCCTTGCCCTTGGCGCCGCCCGCGTGAAGAAGCACCAGGGTGATCTCTTCGGCGGGCGCGTCGAGGTACGCCTTCACGTCCTTGACCGTGTCCGCGGACAGGTCCTGCGCATTGCGTACGACCACCACCTTCCGCTCGGCGAAGAGGGAGGGGCTGGTCAGCTCGGCCAGCGTGCCGGGCTGCAACTGGTCGGAGGTCAGGTCACGCACATCGGTGTCGGAGTCGGCGGCCCGGGCGGCCGCCACCACCTGCTGCACGGCGCGGTCGAGCAGCAGGTCCTCCTGGCCCACGGCGAGCGTGACGGGGGCGAGCGGATCGTCGGTGGAGTTCTTCCTGGTGGCCATCGCCTTCCAGCATCCCACGGGCCACTGACAGTCCCGGCCCGCTCCCGGCCCCCTCCTTCCCGTGCCACCCCCATATCGGAGAATGGCCAGGTGAACGATGTGACCCGACACGTACTGGTGCTCCCGGACCGCGACGCCGCCGAGGACGTGGCCACCGAGCTGACCGACCTCTTCGGCCTCGCCGAGGAGCCCCAGCTCGTCCGCGACGCCCTGGCCGGCGAGGACGACGCCGAGGACGCCCAGTGGCTCGTCGTCGTGGAGGACCCGGACGCCCGCCTGGACCCCGAGGCGCTGGACGCCCTGGCCGCCGAACACGACGGCTGGCTCGAATCCCCCTGACGCACCCGGGGGACCCTCCTGACTCTCCCGGGCTCAGCCCGTCTTCGGCACGAGCTGGATGTCGAGGTCGATCGAGATCGAGGACCCGATCGCCGCGATGCCCCGCGCCAGCATGGTCTGCCAGGTGAGCGTGAAGTCCTCGCGGTGCAGTTCGGTGCTGGCCCGGCAGGCGCCCCGGGTCTCGCCGCCGAGCCCGGTGCCGAGCCCCAGGTACTGCGTGTCGAGCGTCACCGTACGGCTCACGCCGTGCAGGGTGAGCCCTCCGATGATCGCCCACCGGCCGCCGCCCCGGTGCACGAACCGGTCGCTGTAGAACTCCATCGTCGGATAGCTCCCGACGTCCAGGAAGTCGCCGGAGCGCAGGTGGTCGTCGCGCATCCGCACGCCCGTGTCGATGGAGGCGGTGTCGATGATGACGTGCATGGCGGACCCCTCCATGCGCTCCCCGATCCGGATGGCCCCGGCGAAGGTGTTGAACCGGCCGTGGATCCGGGCAAGGCCGATATGGCTCGCGGTGAAGCCGATCTGAGAGTGCGTCGGGTCGAGCTCCCACTCGCCCGGGTCGGGCAATGAGGGAGGGGCCGCCACCTGGAGCGTGACGTCGCCGAGCGCGGCGAGCCCGCTCGCGCTGATGGTGGCGTTGGCGTGGAAGGGCGTATATCCCTCGGCCGTGACGGCCAGCCGGTACTCACCCGCCGGAACCGTCGTGACCACGGTCCCGAACGGGTCGGTCTCCCCGCCCACGACCCGGCGGCCCGAGGCGTCGCTGACCACGAACTCGGCCCGCTGCACCGGCTCGCTGACCGGATCGAGCACCCGGCAGCTGAGCACGCCCGCGGTCGACGGGACGGACAGGCCGGCCAGTGGCCCGGTACGAAGCGGAGAACTGGTCGAGCTCTTGCCGAACCAGCGGCTGAACACTGTGTACGCACCCCCGTGCGTTGAAATTTCTGCCGGGCCGCGCAGGGGGCAGACATCCTCGTCCGTCCTCGCCACAGCAGGACTGCGGCCCCTTGACGAAGATGCATTCGATCACTGTTGTGCTGTTCGAGGCAAACGCGGCGCCTGGGCACTGTTGAGGCACCTGTCACCAGAGGCCCGAATTGGCCATTTCGCTTGCCCGGCCCGAACGGACCGCGTTCTGCCCCCTGCGGATCCCGCTCTCCCCCGCAGGTCCTAGGTCCGGCGCCCGAGGCACTCGGGCCCCAACCGCCGCTAGCGTAACGGGACATGACGACACGCGAGCCGGCGCGCAGCCGCGAACAACGCAAGCAGGACGTTCTGACCCGCCTCGAAAACGACGAGGACGCCTGGGTCGCGACCGCCTCCGCCTCCGGTGACCCCCACCTCATGCCTCTCTCCTTCGTCTGGGAGGACGGCTCCCTGCTCATGTGCACCCGCCTGACCAACCCCACCCTGCGCAACCTGCTGCCCGGCGGCCGCCCGGTGCAGGTCACGCTCGGCCACACCCGGGACGTCGTGCACATCACCGGCACCGTCACCGTGATCCCCACCACCGAACTCCCGAAGTCCTCGGGGGACGCCTTCGCCGCCAAGGTCATCTGGGATCCGCGCGACAGCGGCCCCTCGTACACCTACTTCCGCGTCGTCCCCCAGCGCATCCAGGCCTGGCGCGAGGCCAACGAAATCCCCGACCGCGACCTGATGCGCGAGGGAGCCTGGCTCGTCTGACCCGCAGACCACTGGGCACCCGGCGCCTCCCCGGCCGGCGGCCACGCCTTGGCCGCGCCCCATCACGAGCCCCGCGTCACGGGTCCCGCCCCCGAGGTACGGCCCGCAGCCCTTCCCCCGCCCCCGTCACCGCGATCGCCCCGTCCGTGTCCGTGCGCAGCACGGCCGCACCCCACGCGCGCAGTACGGCGATGGTGCCGGGCGCGGGGTGGCCGTACCGGTTGGCCCGGCCGACCGAGATCAGGGCCAGCCTCGGACGTACGACCCCGAGCAGCGCGGGGTCCTGGTGTGCCGAGCCGTGGTGGGCGACCTTGAGGACGTCCACCCGAGCGAGCCCCGGATTCCGCCTCAACAGCCGGCGCTGCGAACGGGGTTCGAGGTCGCCGGGCAACAGCAGGGTCAGCCCGGCGGCGGTGCGGACCAGCAGGGTGACGCTGGCGTCGTTCGGCCCGTCCGGCACCGGCCCGGGCGCGGGCGGCGGCCACAGCACCTCCCACGAAAGCCCGCCCAGCGTCCGCCGTTCCCCGTACGTGGCCGGCACCACCGGCACGCCGTCCGCGGCGGCGGTGCGCCACACGAACGCCGCCTGGTCGGGCGGCTCCGCGAACCCCGTCGTCTCGATCAACCCGACGGACCGGCCCCGCAACACCCCTGCCAGGCCGCCCACATGATCGGCATGGAAGTGGGTGAGGAGGAGCAGCGGAATGCGGTTCACCCCGAGCTCGTGCAGACAGCGGTCGACCGGGAGGGCCTCGGGCCCGGTGTCGATCACCACCGCCGTCCCCTCCCCGGCGGCCAGCACCGTGGCATCGCCCTGCCCCACATCGCACATGGCGTACGACCAGCCCGGCGGCGGCCAGCCCGTGACGATCCTGGCCAGCGGGGCCGGCCGCATCACGGCGAGCAGCACAATGAGCGCCAGCACTGCGGCCGCCCAGGGGTACCGGGGCAGCCGCCGCGCCACGAGCACCGCCACCCCGGTGACGACGGCGAGCAGCGCTCCCCCGCGCCAGCCGCCCGGCCACCCCGACTCCGCCCCGGGCAGGGCCGCTCCGGTGCGGGCCACCGACGCGATCCAGCCCGTGGGCCAACCGGCGCTCCAGGCCAGCGATTCGGCGAGGGGCATCGCGACCGGCGCAACGACCAGTGCGGCGAAGCCCGCGACCGTCGCCAGCGCCACCGCCGGCTCTGCCAACAGATTGCAGGGCACCGCGACCAGGCTGACCCGCGCCGCGAACACGGCCACCACCGGAGCGCACACCGCCTGCGCCGCTCCCGCCGCGCCCAGCATCTCCGCCAGCCGGGCCGGCACCCCGCGCCCTCGCAGTGCCGCGGCCCATCCCGGCGCGATCGTGAGCAGCGCCCCGGTCGCGAGCACCGACAGCAGAAACCCGTAACTCCGGGCCAGCTCGGGCGCGTACAGCACCAGGAGCAGGACGGCGGCGGCCAGCGCGGGGATCAGCGATCTGCGCCGGCCCGTGCCGATCGCCAGCAGTGTGACCAGGCCGCATGCGGCGGCCCGCAGCACGCTCGGCTCCGGTCGGCACACCACGACGAAGGCCAGCGCGAGCACCCCGCCCAGCAGTGCGGTCGCCCTCAGGGAGATGCCGAGCCGCGGCGCGAGGCCACCCCGCTCGGCCAGCAGGGCCTTCCCCGGCGATCCGATCAACAGGGCCAGCATGATCGCGAAGTTGCTTCCGGATACCGCCATGACATGCATGAGGTCGGTCGACTCGAAGGCGGCGCGCAGCTCGGGCGTCACCCCGGACGTGTCGCCGACGACCAGGCCGGGCAGCAGCGCCCGCGCATCCGGCGCAAGCCCTTCGGCCGCCTCGCGCAGCCCGTCCCGCAGCCCACCGGCCCAGCGCTGCATGACAGTTGGCGGCCCGGTGATACGGGGCGGCCCGTTCGGGGCCCTGAGCAGGGCGGCGATCTTCCCGTCGCCCGGCGCGAGCCTCGCGGTCACCCGCACCCGGGTGGACGGCAGCAGCCCCCGCCAGCTCGCGGGCGCGATGACGAGCACGGGCGTATGGACCCGCTCGGCCCTGCCACCCGGCCCGAGGACCCGCTCGACCTCGGCATCCACCGCGACCGAGGCGCCACCCCACCCGGCGGACCGCGTCGGTCTCGGATCCCCCCGGACCGCCAGCTCCACGGTGGCCTGCCCGAACTCCCGCGCCAGCTCCGGCAGCGGCCCCCGCCGCACCTCGGCGGCATGCAGCCCCCCGGCCACGATCCCAGCCGCCGCACAGACCAACACCCCCGCGACAGCGCCTCGACACCTCCAGACCCCGCCGCCGCCCACTGCCGCGTCACTCTCGCCTACTGCACCGACGTGACGGCCGCCCTCCTCCCGGACCCGTTCGCGAACTCCACGCAACCCCGCGCCCGACATCCACCCCGCCAGGACCCGCCGAAGGACCGGCGCCATTAGCACCCCTGCCACGGCGAGACACCCCGCGACACTCCAAATCGCGGCATTTGCAGGTGAGTTGAGCGCCGCAGCCGCGCCGCCCCACGCCCCCAGCGCCGGGCCGATCAGGCGCAGGTCCGCCGGCTCTTCGCGGTACGGGTTGGCCGCGCCCAGCCGGTGGCCCGACTCGGCATGGATCTCCAGGCGGTTCACAGCCGCACCAGGGATTGCAGATCGTTGAACCTGCGCTCGCCGATCCCGTTGACCTCCCGCAGTTCATCGACCGAGCGGAAGCCGCCGTGCTGGGTGCGGTAGTCCACGATGTGCTGCGCGAGCACCGGACCGACGCCGGGCAGCCCGTCCAACTGCTCGGCCGAAGCGGAGTTGAGGCTGACCGGACCGCTCGATCCGCCGCCGAGGCCACCGCCGGTACCGGCGGCGGCACCGCCGCCCGTCCCGGAGGGCGCCGCGCCCGGCACTCCGGCCAGCACCTGCTCTCCGTCCGTGAGCAGCCGCGCCCGGTTGAGGCCGGTCAGATCGGCGCCGTCGCGCACCCCGCCCGCCGCGGCCAGCGCATCGGCGACCCGCGATCCGGTGGGCAGCCGGTAGATCCCCGGCCGCCGCACCTTCCCGCCGACGTCCACCACGAGCACTCCGGCCGGCGACGGCGCCGCGTTGGCCACCGGCCGGGGCGTCGCCCCGGCGCTCACCCCACGTCCCGATGCGCTGCCGCCTGCGCTTTTCACCCCGGGCAGCGTCGGGGCCGACCCGTCGACCAGGTCAGGGGCGCGTACGGACTGCGGGCGCCCGGCCCAGAAGTGGTGCACGGCGAACCCCGCCGCGACCACCAGCACCACGCACAGCGCGGCCAGGCTGCGCGGCGCGAGACCGAACCTCGACTGGGCCCACACCGGCAGCCGTTCCCGCACCGCCACCCAGGCCCGCTCCCGCACACCGGGACCGGCCAGACCTCCTTCCGGCGCGGCGAGCGTCCCCCGGGCAGCCCGCTCGGGCTCAGGCGGAGGTGCCAGCGCCGACTCCCCGAGGGTGCGCACCGTCGGGGCGGCGGGTTCGTGTGGCGGGGCCGCCGTGCCCGGTGGCGGCGGGAGGAACAGCGCGTCCGCGCGCCTGCGTGCGGTCAGGGCGGAGACGTGGGCCTGGGCGGTGCGGCTTCGGCGGCCGTGGCCCGGGCGGGCCCGGCCGTCGGAGCCGGGGGCCCGGCCCGGTCCGCTCGTGGCGGTGCGTGGTGATCGGAGTGCCATGTCACGAGACGTTAGGCACCCGGGCGCGAGCCCGCCGAGCAGGCCCAATTCCGGTGGACGGCAAGCGAGTTGTGGACAACTCCGCCACCCGTACGGGGGAGTCCGGCCCGATCCGGACCGCTCAGCGGGGCGGCCTCGGCACGCCGACGCCCCTCAGCCCGAGCCGACTCGACGAACCCGAAGCACCCCTCACCCACCTCAGTGCGCGCTGACTCGACGGCCCCGCCCCACCCCTCACGCACCTCAGCGCGGCCGCCTCGACAGCCTCGAACCGCCCCTCATCCACCTCAGCGCGGTGAAACGATCGCCCCCAGGAGCCCCGGCCCCGTGTGCGCGCCGATCACCGCTCCGACCTCGCTCGTGTACAGGTCGACCAGGCCCGGCACCCGCGCCCGCAGCCGGTCGGCGAGGGTGGCGGCGCGTTCCGGTGCCGCGAGGTGGTGCACGGCGATGTCGACCGGGCTGCTCCCGGCCCGGTCGACCACGATCTCCTCAAGGCGGGCGATGGCCTTCGAGGCGGTACGTACCTTCTCCAGCATGTCGATCCGGCCGCCGTCGAGCTGGAGGAGCGGCTTGACCGCCAGGGCCGAGCCGAGCAGCGCCTGAGCGGCCCCGATGCGGCCGCCGCGGCGCAGATAGTCCAGGGTGTCGACGTAGAAGAAGGCGGAGGTCTCACCGGCGCGCTTCTCCGCGGCGGCCACCGCCTCGTCCAGCGTGCCGCCCGCGTCCGCGACCTGGGCCGCGGCCAGCGCACAGAAGCCGAGCGCCATCGCGACCATCGCGGTGTCGACCACCCGCACCGGCACCGGGGCGTCCTCGGCGGCGAGCACGGCGGCGTCGTAGGTGCCGGAGAACTCGGCCGAGAGGTGCAGCGAGACGATCCCGGTCGCTCCGGCTTCGGCGACCTTGCGGTAGGTGGCCGCGAATACCTCGGGGCTGGGCCGGGAAGTGGTGACGGGGCGCCGTTTCTGCAGGGCGAGCGCCAGCGAGCGGGCCGAGATCTCGGTGCCCTCCTCCAGCGCCTGGTCGCCCAGGACAACGGTCAGCGGCACTGCGGTAATGCTGTGCCGCTCCATCGTCTGCGGCGGCAGATAGGCCGTTGAATCGGTGACGATCGCGACATGGCGGGACATGAGCGGGAGGTTACCCGCCGATGCTGCCGTCCGGCAGTCCGGCCCTGGTGGAATGATCAGTTCGGGTCAGCGCCGGGCGCCCTGTTCCAGCGCCTTGACCTGGTGTTCGCCGGGTCAGCTCGTGGTTTCGGGCCGCGGCGACTTCTGCCACGGGTACGTCACCGGCGGCTCGGCGGCGCCTATCGCCTGCGGTGCCTGGGCCGGCGGTTCGGGCCGCGTCCGCGCGCTCCGCTCCGGTGACGGGGAGGGCGACGGCTTGCTCTGCGCGGGCGCGGGGTTGTCCGAAAGGTCGCCCCAGGAAACGGACTCGCCGTTGGTCGGCCCCTTGGTCGACCAGTCCCGCAGCGCTCCCGACTCCATCTCGATCTGCTCGCTGAGCGAGGCGAGATCGTCGTCGGCGAACTGCCGGGCCCGGTCCAGCGCCGCCCAGCGCAGCGAGTCCGCGGAGTGCGTGATCCGCTCGGTGCGCTCGCGGAGCCCGGGCATCCGGGCCGCCATGGTGCGCTTGTCCGGCTCCCGCTCCAAACGCCTGAGCTCGTCGTCCAGTTCACGACCATGCGCGCTGAGCCGCTCGAACAGGGCGAGCGACTCCTTGAGGGACTCGTCCTCGGCCAGGCGCGCGTGCAGTGCGTCCTGCGTGGCCCGCATCGACGTACGCAGCGAAAGCCGCAGCTGGGCGAGCTGGCCCGCGACCCCCGGCTGGCCCACGCTCTTCGCGCGCAGCGTGGTGTCCTCGACGGTCCTGCGGGCCTGCGTGACCGTACGCTCCACCCCGCGCTTGGCGGCGCCGACCACCTTGACCGTCACGTACACGCCGAGCACCACGAAGGCGACGAACAGCAGCGCCAGGATCAGGATCGCGGCTTCCATGAACGTCCCCTCGGTCGGTCGGCATCGTCCCCTCCACCGTAAACGGAACGGGCAGGCCGTGGGTTCCCGCGGAACCCCCAACCTGCCCGTAGGGGAAAGCCCCCAGTACCGTTTCGGCCCTTACGCGGGGACGATGTTCACCAGCTTCGGCGCGCGCACGATGACCTTGCGGATGCCCGCTCCGGCCAGTGCCGCGACGACGGCCTCGTCCGCCAGCGCCAGCTTCTCCAGCTCGTCGTCGGAGATCGCCGGCGGCACCTCCAGGCGCGCCTTGACCTTGCCCTTGATCTGCACGACGCAGGTCACGGCCTCGTCCACGACGTACGCCGGGTCGGCGACCGGGAAGTCGCGGTGCACCACGGAGTCGGTGTGGCCCAGCTTGCGCCACAGCTCCTCGGCGATGTGCGGGGCCAGCGGGGCGATCAGCAGCACCAGCTGCTCGGCGACCGGCCGCGCCAGCGGGCCGCCCGCCTTCGTCAGGTGGTTGTTCAGCTCGGTGATCTTGGCGATGGCGGTGTTGAAGCGCAGCCCCGCCAGGTCGCCACCCGCGCCGTCGATCGCCTTGTGCAGGGCGCGCAGCGTCGCCTCGTCGGGCTCGGCGTCGGTGACGGTGACCTCGCCGGTCGCCTCGTCGACGATGTTGCGCCACAGCCTCTGCAGCAGCCGGTACTGGCCGACCACAGCGCGGGTGTCCCAGGGACGCGAGACGTCCAGCGGACCCATCGCCATCTCGTACAGGCGCAGGGTGTCGGCGCCGTACTCGGTGCAGATCTCGTCCGGAGTGACCGCGTTCTTCAGGGACTTGCCCATCTTGCCCAGCTCGCGCTTGACCGGCTCGCCCTCGAAGAAGAACTTGCCGTCGCGCTCCTCGATCTCGGCGGCCGGCACCGGGAAGCCGCGGCTGTCCCGGTAGACGTACGCCTGGATCATGCCCTGGTTGTACAGCTTGTGGAACGGCTCGGCCGACGAGATGTGGCCCAGGTCGAACAGCACCTTGGACCAGAAGCGCGCGTACAGCAGGTGCAGCACGGCGTGCTCTGCGCCGCCGACGTACAGGTCGACGCCGCCGGTGGGCATGCCCTCGCGCGGGCCCATCCAGTACTGCTCGATGGCCGGGTCGACCAGCTTCTCGCTGTTGTGCGGGTCCAGGTAGCGCAGCTCGTACCAGCAGGAACCGGCCCAGTTGGGCATGGTGTTGGTCTCGCGGCGGTACTTCTTCACGCCGTCGCCCAGGTCCAGCTCGACGTTGACCCAGTCCTCGTTGCGGGACAGCGGGGTCTCCGGCGAGGTGTCGGCGTCGTCCGCGTCGAACGTGCGCGGCGAGTAGTCGTCGACCTCCGGCAGCTCCAGCGGCAGCATCGACTCGGGCAGCGGGTGGGCGACGCCGTCCTCGTCGTAGACGATCGGGAAGGGCTCGCCCCAGTAGCGCTGGCGGCTGAACAGCCAGTCGCGCAGCCGGAAGTTGACGGTGCCCTCGCCGATGCCGCGCTCGGACAGCCAGTCGGTCATCCTGGCCTTGGCCTCGACGACGCCCAGGCCGTCCAGGGAGATCTCGCCGTTGGCGGAGTTGACCAGCTTCGCCTCGTAGGAGGCGAACGCCTCGTCCCACGTCGAGGCGTCCGTGCCGCGGTCGTCGGAGGGCTGCACGACGCAGCGCATGGGCAGCTCGAAGGCGCGCGCGAAGGCGAAGTCACGGGTGTCGTGCGCCGGTACGGCCATGATCGCGCCGGTGCCGTAGCCCATCAGCACGTAGTCGGCGATGAAGACGGGAACTTTTTCGCCGCTGACAGGATTGACGGCGAACGCGCCGGTGAAGACGCCGGTCTTCTCCTTGGCGTCGGCCTGGCGCTCCACGTCCGACTTGGATGCGGCGAACGCGCGGTACTTGGCGACGGCCTCGGCGGGGCTCGCGTGCCCGCCGGTCCACACGTCGTGGGTGCCCTCGGGCCAGGCGGCCGGGACGATCGTGTCGACCAGCTCGTGCTCGGGGGCAAGCACCATGTAGGTGGCGCCGAACAGGGTGTCCTGACGCGTGGTGAAGACGGTGATGGCGTCGGTGTCGCCGACCTTGAAGTCGACGCGGGCGCCCTCGGAGCGGCCGATCCAGTTGCGCTGCTGCAGCTTGATGGCGTCGGGCCAGTCCAGCGCGTCCAGGTCGTCCAGCAGGCGGTCCGCGTAGGCGGTGATGCGCATGTTCCACTGGCGCAGCTTGGACTTGAAGACGGGGAAGTTGCCGCGCTCGGAACGGCCGTCGGCGGTGACTTCCTCGTTGGCCAGGACGGTGCCCAGGCCGGGGCACCAGTTGACGGGCGCGTCGGAGGCGTAGGCCAGGCGGTACTCGCCCAGGACGTCGGAGCGCTCGGCGGCGCTCAGCGCGGCCCAGTCACGGCCGCCGGGGACCTCGCGGGTGCCGTCCTCGAACGCGGCGACCAGCTCGGCGATCGGGCGGGCCTGCTGCGCGTCGGCGTCGTACCAGGAGTTGAAGATCTGCAGGAAGATCCACTGGGTCCACTTGTAATACTCCGGGTCGATCGTCGCGATCGACCGGCGCTTGTCGTGGCCCAGGCCCAGCCGGCGCAGCTGCCGCTTCATGTTGTCCATGGCGGCCTCGGTGGAGACCCGCGGGTGCGTGCCGGTGGCGACCGCGTGCTGCTCGGCGGGCAGGCCGAAGGCGTCGAAGCCCAGCGTGTGCAGCACGTTGTGGCCGGTCATCCGCTGGTGACGGGCGTACACGTCGGTGGCGATGTAGCCCAGCGGGTGGCCGACGTGCAGGCCCGAGCCCGAGGGGTACGGGAACATGTCCATGATGAACTTCTTGGGCCGGGCGACGACCGCCGGATCCCCGGCCAGGTCACCGGCCGGGTTCGGCGCCGCGTAGGTGCCCTCGGCGTCCCAGAAGTCCTGCCAGCGTGCCTCGATGTCGGCGGCCATGGCTGCCGTGTAGCGGTGCGGCGCGGCCGTCTCTGCGGCGGCAGCGGTGTTCGTCTCGCTCATGTCCTCAAAGCTCCATCGATCGTCTCTGCCAGCGGTTACGAGCGTTCGTCCGTCGATCCGCCATCGAATCGCCAAACGAAAAAACCCCTCGCACAGGAGGGGGCGCCGCGCCGAGTCCGACCGGATCTCTTCATCGGTCGGGAGTGTTCAGCGCGGCTCGCTAAGCAGAAGGCGTACGGCACGCATGGCGTCAGGGTACCGCAGGCCCCGCAAGGCCCGCACGGAGTACCCGTGGGGGGTGCCCGCAACTACCCCCTGGGGGTGCCGAGGGCGAGGTTACTCCGCGTACCGCCCTCTTCTGGGGCAACCGCTCAAACCCCGTACCGGCCGGTATGGGGCGACCTAGCATGCCGCCACGGGACCGCTTTGCCGAACCATTCGGAGTCGCCCCACCATGAAATCTCGCAATCCGCTCAACCCGCACCGCCCGCGCCAGAATCCGGCACGGGGCCGCCCGGCCCGCAGGGGCGGGCTTTCCGCGGCCGCACTGGGCGTCGTCGCCCTGCTCATACCGCCGCTGGCACTGCTCTCCTCGGACGGGCTGCGCGCCGCCCTGGACTTCACCGCCGGTGTCCTGTCGCTGGTCTCGCTGACCGCCTCCGTCGCCTGGGGCCTGCTCGCCACCGACCGGCTGCTCCTCACCACACGTGACCGCCTCATGGCGCAGGCCGTCCACCGGGCTACCGCGATCGCCTCGATCGGTTTCCTCCTGCTGCACGTCACCGTCAAGATCGCGATCGGCCATGTCGGGCTGCTCGGCGCGGTGGTCCCGTTCGGGCTCGGCATCACCGGCGCGTCCGGCCTGATCGGCTTCGGATCACTCGCCGGGATCCTGATGATCCTCACGGCCGTCACGGGCGCGATGCGCAGCGCCTTCGCCACCCCGGGCCGCATCGCGGCACGCTGGCGCGCGGTGCACATGCTGGCCTACCCGGCCTGGTGCTTCGCCCTGATGCACGGCCTGTACGCGGGACGCCCGCCGGCCTCCTGGGTGGTCGTGATGTACGGCCTGTCCCTGGCGGGAGTGGCGAGCGCGCTGGCCGTACGCGCGCTGCCGCGGCCGGTGAAACGCCGGATCGCCGACCGGCTCGCCCCCTTCCGGCCGCGCCCGGAGAGCGAGCCCACGGAGCCCGCCGTACCGCCGCGTCCCGCGACGCCGCCCTCTTCCGAGGCTTACGAGCCGCCCTCCTACGAGCCTTCCTACGAGCCCTCTTATGAGGCGCAGCCGACGCAGCCGCTGCCTGGAGCGCAGCCCGCGTACCAAGCCCTCGAAGAGGCGCCGCAGTTCCAGGAGGCACAGTTCCAGCAGGCGCACGCCCTGTACGAGCCCCCGCACGAGGCGCTGCCCCGCTATCGTCCGGCCGCCGGGCAGGAGGTCCGCGGCGATGCGGGCACGGGCATCTCGGCGGCCTACCGCGCCGTCTCGCTGGCCCCGTCCGCGCCCCCGGCCGCCCGCTGGCCCGCGCCCTCGCCGCGGCCCCCCGAGCCGCTGCCCTCCCCCGCGCCGTCCACGCCCTATCAGCCGCCGGCCGCCGGCGAGCCCTGGCACTCCCGGCCGGGCCCGGCCTCCGAAGAACGCCCGTGACGGTGCCCGCAACAGCAGGAGTACGACCATGAACACCCCCCTCCCCGATGTTCCCGAAGTCCGCGTCGTCGGCCTGCCCCATCTGACCGCGGGTTTCGATCTCGTCGAGCGCCTCGCCCTGCCGATGCACCTCAAAGTGCACGGCCCGCTGAAGCCGGTCGACGGCGAGCGCCTGGCCCAACTCGCCGACGACATCGCCCTCAACGGCCGCGGCGGCGCGGGCTTCCCCTTCGGCCGCAAGCTGCGCGCGGTCGCCTCGGCCGCGATCCGGCGCGGGATACGCCCGGTCGTCGTCGTCAACGCGAGCGAGGGCGAGCCCGCCTGCCGCAAGGACACCGTCCTGGTGTGCCGGGCCCCCCATCTCGTCCTGGACGGCGCTCTGCTGGCCGCAGAGGCGCTCGGTGCCCGCACCCTGGTCGTCGCCGTGACCCGCGATTCCACGGAGGCCTCCGTGCGCGCCGCCCTCGCCGAGCGCGGCCTCGCCGACAAGCGCAGCTCCCCCCTGCGCGCCCGCGTGGTCCGCACCCCCGAGCGCATGGTGTCCGGCGAGGCCTCCGCGGTGATCCGAGCGGTGGACGGCGGCCCCGCCCTGCCGCCCGGCCGCCGCGAGCGGGCCGCCGAATCGGGCGTGGGCGGCGCCCCGACGCTGCTCTCCAACGCGGAGACGTACGCCCAGCTCGCGGTGGCCGCCCGGCTCGGCCCGCGCCGCTTCTGCAACACCGGCGAGCCGACCGAGCCCGGCACCGTGCTGCTCACGCTGTCCGGGGCGGTCGCCCGCCCGATGGTCGTCGAGGTGCCCACAGGGGTGCCGCTGCGCTACGTCCTCCAGCTGGCCGGGGCGCCCTCGCTGCCCCAGGGTGTGCTGACCGGCGGCTACCACGGCAGCTGGCTGAACTCGGTGGCCGCCCATGACGCGGCCGTCTCGCGGGCCTCGCTCTCGGCGCTCGGCGGCGCCCTGGGGGCGGGCGCGATCCTGCCGATCGGCACGGAGACCTGTGCGCTCGGCGAGGCGCTGCGGGTCGCCAACTGGCTGGCGGCCGAGACGGCGGGCCAGTGCGGCCCGTGCAGGCTGGGTCTGCCGGCCGCGGCGGGAGGGCTCGCGGATGTGCTGAACGGCGGTGGCCCGGCCGCCCTGGAGGCGCTGCGCGAGGTGACGGGGGCGGTGAAGGGCCGCGGCGCCTGCAAGCATCCGGACGGCTCGGCCCGCTTCCTCGCCTCGACGCTCGCGGCGTTCACGGACGACCTGGCGGCCCATGTGCTGGCCGGGGGCTGCGGCCGGCCGACCCTTGGCGTGCTGCCGCTGCCCTCGCCCGGCTACCAGGAGGAGGGTGTGCCGAGCGGCGAGAAGGTGCTGGTCGACTGGACGCTGTGCGAGGGCCACGGGCTCTGCGCGGACATCGTGCCGGAACTGATCCGGCTCGGCCCCGACGGCTACCCGCTCGTCGCCGACGCCACCGTGCCGATGCATCTGCGGGGGCGCGCCCAACGGGCCGTGCGCCGCTGCCCGGCACTCGCGCTCCGGATCGAGCAGGCCCCGGCCGCCCTTCCTCAGATTCCCCGCAAGGCCCTGGGCAGCGGCCGGAGTTGACCGTTCCTGATCGTTACGCCGTCCTGAGGGGCGGCGTAACGATCAGAGAAGGGGCGCAACAAGAAGGCGGGCCATCCGATTCGGATGGCCCGCCTTCTTTATTGTGGAGCTAAGGAGAATTGAACTCCTGACCTCCTGCATGCCATGCAGGCGCTCTACCAACTGAGCTATAGCCCCTAGCTTTCCCGCCGCCCGGTTTCCCGCGGCGACATCGAGAACATTACACGGTCCCCCCGGTACTTCACCAAATCGGTTTCCGTTCTGTACGAGTAAGGGCGGTAACGTCCGCTTTCGCGGCCGTGAAGGTACTCGCGCACACCCCTGCCCGCTTCCCCTCCGCCCACCGTCCCGTAACGCTCGCCGCCGCCATCTGCCTGCTCTCCTTCGCAGTCCCGGACGGCTCAGCGGGCCGCCGGGGTCTCGATGATCGACCTGATGGTCGTACGCGCCGGACTGCGCGGGGAACGGGCCCGGGCGGCCGCGGTCCGGGCGGTGACGGCTCCGCCCTCGGCGGAGGGCTCGCGCCGGGCGCTGCTCGGCACCGTCTCCGGTTCCTGCGCGCCGCGGTGGGCCCCGCACGGTACGGGACGTCCCGAACTCGCCCAGGCCGGCGGCAGGATGGCGCTCTCGGCGCTCTGTCCGCCGGCCCCGACGCGCTTCCTCGTCCTGACGGCGCTCAGGCCGTGGCGAAGGAGTAGAACCGCTTGAGCGTGCAGTGCGCCTCGAGGAGGCGGCCGTAGATCGGCTCCCCTTCGAGCTCCCGATACGTCTCGATCGGGTCGCCCTTTATGATCAGCGCCCTGGCGCATTCCTCGCACCAGTACTGATAGTCGGTGTTGACCGGATCCATGTCCCTGACGATGGGCGTACCGCTGCCGCACCAGTCGCATTTCCGCCTGTGTGCACCCATGTTCAGCTCCAGCTGTGGCCGCAGGCCGTGCACACGTAGGACACCCCGCCGTTGTCGCCGAGCATCTGCGCGACATGGAGGGAGCCACAGGAGGGACAGCTCAGGCGGGCGCCGTGCGACGCGGCTTCGGGCCCGCCGGGCGGTTCCGGGAATTCTTCGCGACTCGCGGGCATCGCGCACTCCCTCCCGTTCGGTCCGTCGTCCCCCTCCGGCCGTCCCGATTCTGCCATGCCCTCGCAAGGGGGTCAGTGCTGTCGCCGTACGAGACCGGCCACCGGGGGTGGACAACAAGAAGATCCCGCCCCCACGAGGGGACGGGATCCGATTGTGGAGCTAAGGAGAATTGAACTCCTGACCTCCTGCATGCCATGCAGGCGCTCTACCAACTGAGCTATAGCCCCGCTGTTCGCCTTGTTCCCGCTTCTTCGGCGGTCCCGCGCTGCGAACAAGAAGAACTCTAGCCTGTGACCTGCCGGAAAGTGAAATCCGGCGGTCACCACCCCTGAGCAGCGGTTAGTCGTCGTCGCCGAGGACCGGCTCGGGCAGCGTTCCGGCGTTGTGCTCCAGCAGGCGCCAGCCGCGCGCGCCCTCGCCGAGGACGGACCAGCAGCAGTTGGTGAGCCCGCCAAGGCTCTCCCAGTGGTGCGCCTCCAGGCCGAGCAGCCGGCCGATGGTGGTGCGGATCGTGCCGCCGTGACTGACGACGACGAGGGTGCCGCCGTCGGGCAGCTTGTCGGCATGGCGCAGCACGACCGGGGCGGCCCGGTCGGCGACCTCGGTCTCCAGCTCGCCGCCGCCCCGGCGCACGGGCTCGCCGCGCTTCCACGCCGCGTACTGCTCGCCGTACTGGCCGACGATCTCCTCGTGCGTGAGCCCCTGCCAGGCGCCCGCGTACGTCTCGCGCAGGGCCGAGTCGTGCTCGACCGGCAGGCCGGTGACGGCCGCCAGCTCGGCGGCGGTGGCGGCGGCCCGCTGGAGGTCGGAGGCGACGATCGCGTCCGGCTTCAGCGCCGCGAGCAGGCGCGCGGCCCGGTGCGCCTGGCCGATGCCGGTCTCGGTCAGCTCGATGTCCGTGGAGCCCTGGAAGCGGCGCTCAAGGTTCCAGGCCGTCTGGCCGTGCCTCCACAGGACTATCCGGCGGCCCCGGCCGCCCTTGGTGGTGCTGTTCAGCTCAGCTCACCGTCCGCTTCGTCGGCGCCGGTGGTCAGCGCGGCGTGCTCGGCGGCCTTGCCGCGCGTCTTCATGGCGTCGTCCGGCAGCGGCAGCTCGGGGCAGTCCTTCCACAGCCGCTCCAGGGCGTAGAAGACGCGCTCCTCGCTGTGCTGGACGTGCACGACGATGTCGACGTAGTCGAGCAGGATCCAGCGGGCGTCGCGGTCGCCCTCGCGGCGCACCGGCTTGGCGCCGAGCTCCTTGTTGAGCCGCTCCTCGATCTCGTCGACGATCGACTTGACCTGGCGGTCGTTGGGTGCGGAGGCGAGCAGGAAGGCGTCGGTGATCGACAGCACATCGCTGACGTCGTACGCGATGATGTCGTGCGCGAGCCGGTCGGCGGCCGCCTGAGCGGCGGCGGTGATGAGCTCGATGGAACGGTCCGTGGCGGTCACAAGCAGGCTTTCGTCGGCGGTCAGATCCAATCGGATCGATTTCCAGGATCTCACGGACCGCCGACAGCCCCGAAAGGATTACTCCGGGCACCTCACTGCGGCGCCTTGTAGTCCTTTCCGATGACGACCGACACATCCGCGTTGGCGGCCGCCTTGCCCTGCTTGACCGCGCTGTCCGGGAGCCCGAGGGTCTTGGCGACCTCGACGGCCTTCGCCTTGTTCGCCTCGTCCGCGTACAGGACCTGCGAGGTGGCTTCCGTACCGGAGTTTCCGGCGTCGACGAACGCATAGCCGCCGTTGATCAGGGCGACGCGTGCGGCCTCCGCGCTCTTGGCGTTGCCGCTGGCGTTCTTGACGCCGACCCGCACGGCCGAGCCCTGGTCGGACCCCCCGCCGCCGAGCTTGCCGCCCAGGACGTCCTTGACCACGCTGTCACTGGCCTGCTGGCTGAGCGTGCCGTCGGGCTGCACGGGCAGGACCGCGGTCTTGTACGCACCGATCTTGGCGTGCTCGGCGAGCCTGGCGAGGGAGGCCCCGAGGTCGCTCTCGGGCAGCGACGGGTCGAGGATCTGCGCGAGCGTCTGGACGGTGATGGTGGCGGCCTTGGGGTCGTCGGAGATCTTGCGCAGCACCCCGTACATCACCGCGCCGAACCGCTGGAGCTGCTTGGCCTCGGCCTCGCCGGGGCCGCGGTAGGTGGCGTAGGCGACGGCCATCTGACCGGTGAGCGTCTGGTCGGCGCCCTTCTTCACCAGCGGGTCGCCGCCGTCCTTGACCGCGGGAACGTCCGCATCCGTGGTGATGTCGATGTTCCCGACGAGGTCGACGAGGTTTTCCAGGTACGGGGTGTCCAGGCGCCAGGTACCGGTGATCTTGGTGCCGAGGAGCGTGGAGAGCGAATCCCGGGTGCCCTGCGAGCCGTCCGCGTCCACCGACTTGCCCAGGGTGGTGCGGCTCCCGTCGTCATTGGAGACGGCGAGCGAGTTGGGCAGCAGCACGGTAGTGCCCTGTTTGGTGGTCACGTTGTTGACGAGGAGAGCCGTGGAGGTGCCGCCCGCCTTGGTGTTGTGCAGATGCACCACGATCACGTCGCGCTTCTGCGGGCCGGCCGTGGTGGCGCCGCCCTTCTTGCTGTCCGAGGACGACGAGAGCCCGGGCAGCTTGCCCGCGAACCAGAGGTAGCCGATACCGCCCACCGCGACCAGGGCGAGCGCCACGACGAGCGCGACGACGCGGTTGCGGCCGCGCCGCTTGGCCTCCTCGCGGCGTTCGCTGCGGCTCTCGGTGAACTTCAGCCAGTCGATGACGTCTTCGGAGTCCTCGTCGGGCTCCTCGATGAACGAGAACTGCTCGGTGCGGTAGTCCCGTTCGCCGCTCTCGGCGTGCTCGTCCCGCCGCTGCTGGGGCAGCACGGGCGAGCCCTGCGGCTTCGGCGCCGGCTCGGGCGTGGGGGGCGTCTGGACAGCCGGCTGCTGCGCGGTGCCGTAGCCGTGCCCGTAGTCCTGCTGCGGGAACTGCTCGGGCTGCTGCTGGGGGAACTGCTGGGTCTGCTGCGGCTGTTGCTGCGCGTACGGGTCGTACGTCGACTGCTGCGGGACGTACGCCTGGTCGTAGCCGTACCCCTGGTGCTGTTGCTGCTGGGGTTCCTGGGGCTGCGCATAGGGGTCGTACGTCTGCTGCTGAGGCTGGACCTGCTGGTACACCGGCCGGCCGTACTCGTCGTACCCGACCAGCTGCACCTGGGGTGCGTACGGGTCGTACTGGCGGTCGTTCACCGGTGGCCTTCTCTCACTCGCCGACGTACAGGCGGTACGGCTGGACTCACTCGCCGCGATACAGCTGGCGCTTGTCGATGTAGCGCACCACACCGTCCGGAACCAGATACCAGACCGGGTCGCCCTGCGCGACTCTCGCCCGGCAATCGGTCGAGGAGATCGCCAGCGCGGGCACCTCCACCAGGGAGACGCCGCCCTCGGGCAGCCCGTCGTCCGTCAGCACGTGGCCGGGCCGGGTCACGCCGATGAAGTGGGCCAGCGCGAACAGTTCCTCGGCGTCCCGCCAGGTGAGGATCTGACCGAGCGCGTCGGCGCCGGTGATGAAGAAGAGGTCCGCGTCGCTGTTGCGGTCGCGCAGATCCCGCAGGGTGTCGATGGTGTACGTCGCACCGCCGCGGTCGATGTCGATGCGGCTGACGGAGAACTGCGGGTTGGACGCGGTGGCGATGACCGTCATCAGATAGCGGTCCTCGGCCGGGGAGACCAGCTTGTGGCTCTTCTGCCACGGCTGCCCGGTCGGTACGAAGACGACCTCGTCCAGATGGAACTGCGAGGCCACCTCACTGGCGGCCACGAGGTGTCCGTGATGGATCGGGTCAAACGTTCCGCCCATCACACCGATGCGTCGCTTCACCGGACCGGTAGGCACTTCCTGCTCTCCCATGCGTGCAGAGCCTACTGGCCCGGCTTTTCGGCCCCGACTCAGCGGTCGCGGTTGAAGCGGGTGGTGACCCAGAGCAGGAGAAGCAGGATGACCAGCGCGCCGCCGCCCGTCATCCAGGGCTGCAGGCTTTCGTGGTTGCCACCGTGCTCGGCGCCTTCGGCGAGCGTGACCAGGTTGGCGGCGGTGCTGTGGAGGCTCATCTTCGGCAGGACCTATCCGGGAGTCGGGGCGGAGACTTCGCCCACATCGTATGCGGGCGGTCCGGGCACGCTCACGCCGACTCAGTCGTTCTTGTTGTCGTCGCCACCGTTCGAGCGGTATCCGCGCAGCAGGAACCAGGCCAGCAGGCCCGCTCCGACCATGGAGCCGAGCAGCAGGATCCGCAGCAGTGCGCCCGGCCCCTGGCCGGAAGCGGCAGCGAGAGCGGTGACGACGTACGGCATGGCAGGTCTCCTCGAAGTTATCCACAGGCCTCCGGGCCACGGTAGCCCCACCGCCTAATGTGGATGTCGTCAGGGGGACGGGCCGACGACTCGAACGACAGGGGGCACCCATGACCGAGGACATCAACGACAACGTGCCGAGCAGGCAGCGGCGCAGGTTCCCCGGGATCTCCTCCCGGGCCTACGAACACCCCGCCGACCGCTCCGCGCTGGTCGCGCTGCGCAAGCTGACCGGCTTCGACACCGTCTTCAAGGCGCTGAGCGGGCTGCTGCCCGAGCGCAGCCTCCGGCTGCTGTTCCTGTCGGACTCGGTTCGGGTGAGCGACGCCCAGTTCGCCCACCTCAACGCCATGCTGCGGGACGCCTGTTACATCCTGGACCTGGAGAAGGTCCCCCCGATGTACGTCACACAGAACCCGCAGCCCAACGCGATGTGCATCGGTCTCGACGAGCCGATCATCGTGGTGACGACCGGCCTCGTGGAGTTGCTCGACGAGGAGGAGATGCGTGCGGTCGTCGGCCACGAGGTGGGCCACGCCCTCTCCGGCCACTCCGTGTACCGCACGATCCTGCTCTTCCTCACCAACCTCGCGCTGAAGGTGGCCTGGATCCCGCTGGGGAACGTCGCGATCATGGCGATCGTCACGGCGCTGCGCGAGTGGTTCCGCAAGTCGGAGCTGTCCGCGGACCGGGCGGGACTGCTGGTGGGCCAGGATCTGCAGGCCTCGATGCGGGGGCTGATGAAGATAGCGGGCGGCAACCACCTGCACGAGATGAACGTGGACGCGTTCCTGGAGCAGGCCGAGGAGTACGAGGCCGGGGGCGACCTGCGCGACTCCGTACTGAAGATCCTCAACGTGCTGCCCCGCTCGCACCCGTTCACCACGGTGCGCGCGGCCGAGCTGAAGAAGTGGTCGGAGACCCGCGACTACCAGCGGATCATGGACGGTCACTACCCGCGCCGCGACGAGGACAAGGACACCTCGGTGACCGACTCCTTCCGCGAGTCCGCGGCCTCCTACGCCGACGCGGTCAAGAGCAGCAAGGACCCGCTGATGAAGCTGGTCGGCGACATCGCGGGCGGCACGGCGGACCTGGGCGGCAAGCTGCGCGACAAGTTCACGGGCACGGGTGCGCGCCCCTCGGACAAGGCGGCCGGGCCGGACACGGAGCCGACCGACGGCAAGCCGGAGCAGAACGGCAACGGGGAGGGCTGAGGAGGACCGGGCCGGATCAGCCGGCCGCGGGGGACGGCTGGGCTCCGGCGGCCAGCGTGCCGCAGACGGACTCGGGGGCAGGACCGGTCGCGTACGGGTCGGTACCGGCCGGGCCCTGCGCGCTCGCCCGCTCCCCGGCGAGGAGCGGCCGCATCTGGGCCGCGACGTCGGCGGAGCAGGCCTGCGGCCCGGCCTCGACGGTGCTGGCCTGCAGCTCCGTACGGTTCAGCCGCAGATCATCGCGGTCGAGCCGGAAGTGCAGCTCGCGGCGGACGGTGAACAGCGATGCGTCGTTGGTGTGCGGGCCGTTCCCGGCCGGGTGCACGGCGTAGACGAAGACAAAGTCGGTGGCGACGTCCAGTGCGTCCGGCCCGGACTCCGCGTAGCTCATCGAGCCCTGGACGCGGATCTGGGGGTCGGCCAGGACCACCTTGGCCGGATCGAAGCGCACCAGCCAGCCGGTGGCGGAGTGCCGGCCGTCGTCGACCGGGGCGGCCACGCTCTGGTCGAACTGGGCCATCAGGTCGGGGTCGAGCAGCACCCGGATCTGACGGACCGGGCCGCCGGCCAGCACATCGGGGTCCAGGGACGACTTGACCAGGTAGTCCTTGGCGATGGACAGGGCGTTCATCACCTGCGCCTCGGAGAAGTGCTCGGTCCTGGTGGCCGAGGGCAGGTTGATCCCGGAGCCGCCGATCCGGAACTGGGCGGCCGGGCTGTGCGCGAAGAGCTGCTCCGCGTCGCCGCCCGGCACTGGGCCCTGCGGGGCCAGCGGGATCACGGTCATCCGCAGCGGTTCGGGGTGGCTGGTGGACGGCGGCTGGTACGGGTGCCGGATGCCCATGTAGATGGCGGTACTGAACGCGATGAGGAGGAGCAGCACCAGCGCGACGGCGGGTTTGGAGGAAGCCCTGAGGGACCAGTTCGGACGGGACCGTACGGCCCGCGCGTGCTCGCGCATGCGCTCCTGCGCGGAGAACTCCTGAAGGCGGGCAGCACGGACGAACGATTCGTCGAAGACGACGGACCGGTACTCGTCGTCACCACCGCCGGGGAGGCCCTCCGGTGTCCCCTCGGGTGGCTCTCCACGCCCTGCCATACCTTCAGGGTAGGTCTGGTGAGGGAAAGGTAAACGCGCTGGTACACGACAACTTCTGACGAGTTCCCACGGTGGCGTTCAGGCGCTGCTCAGGGGGTGGGCGGGGGAAGGGGAGGGTGGGCGGGGGGGGGAGGGGCCCCCACCCCCAGGTCCCCGGCGGAATCCCGCCCCTAAGGCACCCGAGGCGCAGCCGAGACCGCCGGTCCTTCGAAGTCGGCCGAGGCCGAAGCCGAGACCGCTGGTACCAAGGGCAGGCTGTTCGTGCCCGGGCCCGTGCCCACGCCCTTGCCGAGGCCTCCGGCGTTCGTCGAGGGCCCTCCCGCGGCCGGGCCGGCCGCGTTCGTCGGGTTGTCGACGTTGCTCGTGGCAGGGGGCGGGGCCTTGTCCTCGCGGTCGGAGGTGGCGCCCCGGTAGACGGCGGAGAAGGCCAGGGCGACCATGCCGATGCCCATCACCACGGCGAGCAGCCAGGCGATGGGGCGGTGCCAGCGGGCCCGGCCCCGGTAGGGGCGCAGGGCGCCGCCGTGGCGGCCGTAGGGGCCCGCTTCGGCGCCGCCGGACAGGCCGGGGCCGCCGAGGTCGTCCGGGTCGCGACCGGGGCGGTAGGGGTCGTAGCCGTCGTCGTAGAGCTCGTCGTCGGGGGCTCCGGCACCCGCGCGGGCGCGGGCCGCCTCCGCCTCGGCGCGGGCCTGGGCGGCGGCGAGCAGTCGCTCTACGGCACTGGGTTCGTGGATCTCGGCGGCGCGTACGAAGTCCTCGTCGAACACCACGGAGGCGAAGTCGTCGTCCGCGCCCCCGTGGTCGTCGTCGGGCTCCCGGCCGTCCGGAAACGGCCCGCCCCCTACGTCGTCCGGCACGCGTTCAGGGTATCCCCGGCCGGTCGTTTTGGGCAGGGAGTGGCCGAACTCCGCCTCACGGAAGGACAGTTACCGGATGTGACCGTCGCCGGTCACGATGTACTTCGTCGAGGTCAGCTCGGGCAGTCCCATGGGGCCGCGGGCGTGCAGCTTCTGGGTGGAGATGCCGATCTCCGCGCCGAAGCCGAACTGGCCGCCGTCGGTGAACCGGGTGGAGGCGTTGACGGCGACGGTGGTGGAGTCGACGAGCTGGGTGAAGCGGCGGGCCGCGGCCTGGGAGGTGGTGACGATGGCCTCGGTGTGCCCGGAGGTCCACCTCCGGATGTGGGCGACGGCGGCGTCCAGGGAGTCGACGACCGCGGCGGCGATGTCGTACGAGAGGTACTCGGTCTCCCAGTCCTCCTCGGTGGCCGCGACGACGGTGGCCTTGGAGGCTCCGGCGTGGGCCCGCACCCGCTCGTCGGCGTGCACGGTGACCCCGGCGTCGGCCAGCGCGTCCAGGGCCCGCGGCAGGAAGGCGGCCGCGATGTCCTGGTGGACGAGGAGGGTCTCGGCGGAGTTGCACACCGAGGGGCGCTGCGCCTTGGAGTTGATCAGGATGTCGACGGCCATGTCGAGGTCGGCCTGGGCGTCGACGTAGACGTGGCAGTTGCCGGTGCCGGTCTCGATGACGGGGACGGTGGATTCCTCGACGACGGTGCGGATGAGAGAGGCTCCGCCGCGCGGGATGAGCACGTCCACCAGGCCCCGGGCGCGCATCAACTCCCGTACGGAGTCGCGGGATTGGCCGGGTACGAGCTGGACCGCGTCGGCGGGCAGGCCCGCGCCTTCGACGGCGTCGCGCAGGACGCCCACCAGGGCGGTGTTGGAGGCGTACGCGGAGGACGAGCCGCGCAGCAGGACGGCGTTGCCGGACTTGAGGCAGAGGGCGGCGGCGTCCACGGTCACGTTGGGGCGGGCCTCGTAGATGATGCCGACGACGCCGAGCGGCACGCGGATCTGCCGCAGGTCGATGCCGTTGGGCAGGGTGGAGCCGCGGACGACCTCGCCGACGGGGTCGGGCAGGGCCGCCACGTCGCGTACGTCGGAGGCGATGGCGCGGATCCGCTCGGGGTCGAGGGTGAGGCGGTCGATGACGGTCTCGCTGGTGCCGGCCTCGCGGGCCTTGGCGACGTCGACGGCGTTGGCCTCGACGATCTCGGCGCTGCGCGCTTCCAGGGCGTCCGCGACGGCCAGCAGGACCTCGTCCTTGACGGCGCGCGGAAGTGGCGCGATCTCGGCGGCCGCGGCGCGCGCCCGCTGGGCGGTCCGGGTGACCGGGGAGATGTCGTCGGAGTCGGCGGCCGGGGAGGGCGGGGTGTGCGAAGCCATGTCCGCAGAGTAATGGGCGCCGGGAGGTCGTTCTGACCCTATTCCACTCCCCGAGACGGAGCCGGGGGCGGGGTCAGAAAGGGTGGACGCCCACGGGTGCGGCCGGCGGCGGCCCGTATCCCTCGGCGAGTCGCTGGTGGTAGGTGCCGCGGTCGATGACTTCGAGGCCGACGATCTCCCAGGGCGGCAGTCTGGCCGTGGAGCGGTGTTCGCCCCACAGCCGCAGGGCGACGGCGGCCGCGTCGTGCAGGTCGCGGGCCTCTTCCCAGTAGCGGATCTCGGCGTGGTCGTTGGCGTAGCGGCTGGTCAGCAGGAACGGGTGGTCGTGGGCGAGCTGTTCGAGGCCGCGGCGGACCTCTTTCAGCGGGGCCTCGGCTCCCGAGACGCTGAGCGTGATGTGCCACAGCCGGGGGGTGTCCCCGGGCTGTTCGGGTACTTCTCTCCGTTCGACGTCGGCCCCCGTCCCCACACTGGTCAGGGTCCGCTCAGCCGTCGTCCCTCGGGGCGCCGCCCCTGGGCGCGCTCGTCTCACCGGCGGCCTCCTGTGCTGCTGTGTGCGATGCGGTGCGGTACTGCGCGGGTTGCCGGCCCGTGCGTACCCCCGCTTCAAAGTTGACCAGCCCGAGGCGGGGCGCGGGGTGGTTTTCCTGAAGGTGTCTGTCTTATGGCTGGACTTTCAGCCGTTTCAGGGGTGCAGGACGACCAGATCGTCCCTGTGTACGACTTCGCGCTCGTAGCCGGGGCCGAGTTCCTTGGCGAGGTCGCGGGTGGAGCGGCCGAGGAGCTGGGGGATCTCCTTGGCGTCGAAGTTGACGAGGCCGCGGGCGATCGCCCGGCCCTGGGGGTCGCGCAGTTCGACGGGGTCGCCGGCGGCAAATTCGCCCTCGACGGCGGCGATTCCTGCGGGGAGCAGGGATTTGTGGCCTTCGACGACGGCGCGTACGGCTCCGTCGTCGAGCACGAGGGCGCCCTGCGGGGTGGAGGCGTGGGCGAGCCACAGGAGGCGGTCGGCGGAGCGGCGTCCGGTGCGGTGGAAGTGGGTGCCGGTGGCGCGTCCGGCGAGCGCGTCGGCGGCCTGGCTCGCGGAGGTGAGGACGACGGGGATGCCGGCGGCGGCCGCGATGCGGGCGGCTTCGACCTTGGTGACCATGCCGCCGGTGCCGACGCCGGCCTTGCCCGCGCTGCCGATCTGGACGTGCGCGATGTCGGCCTGGCTGCGGACTTCGTCTATGCGGGAGGTGCCGGGTTTGGAGGGGTCGCCGTCGTAGAGGCCGTCGACGTCGGAGAGCAGGACGAGGAGGTCGGCGCGGACCAGGTGGGCGACGAGGGCGGCGAGGCGGTCGTTGTCGCCGAAGCGGATCTCGTCGGTGGCGACGGTGTCGTTCTCGTTGACGACGGGGAGCGCGCCCATGGCCAGGAGCTGGTCGAGGGTGCGGTAGGCGTTGCGGTAGTGGGCGCGCCGGCTGGTGTCGTCAGTGGTGAGCAGGACCTGTCCGACGCGTACGCCGTAGCGGGCGAAGGAGGCGGTGTAGCGGGCGACGAGGAGGCCTTGGCCGACGCTGGCGGCGGCCTGCTGGCGGGCGAGGTCCTTGGGGCGGCGGCGCAGGCCGAGTGGGGCGAGGCCGGCGGCGATGGCGCCGGAGGAGACGAGGACGATCTCCTTCTCGCCGCCGCTGCGCGCCTTGGCGAGCACGTCGACCAGCGCGTCGACCCGGTCCGCGTCGAGGCCGCCGGACGCGGTGGTGAGTGAGGAGGATCCGATCTTGACTACGATTCTGCGGGCCTGTGCCACCTGCTGCCTTGCCACTGTCACACGGTGAAATCTATGTCAGGTCGGGGGCTCGGCGCTTGGAAGTTCCAATCGGCGGACAGTCTCAACGTGACCGCACAGAGAACCTTTAAGTTCGACAAAGTACGAAAACTGGGGAAGTCATGGCCCGATGGGGTGCTGAAGCGCACACGTCCGTACCTTGCTGTTTCATACCAGCCGGGCAAATTTAGCGTCTGAAGTGAAACCTCCGCAGCCGCTTCGCCCTCCCTTCTGATGACCAGTCGAACAACTCCATGGTGGGCCGCAGGGCGGGACTCGGCTCACATGGATGCCTCAAGGAGCGTGCCGGATGCCGTCGTCGCCGTCTCGTAGACGCCTGTTGCAAGTCGCCGGTGGCGGACTTGTGGCGGCGCCTCTTGCCTACGGAGGATGGCAGTGGCTGGCACCGCAGGACGGCTCGGGCTCGCAGGGCTCGTCCACTGGGACGACGACCGGGAAGCCCGCCTCGGCCGCGTCGGAGCAGTCCTATCTGCACGTGATCGCGCATGCGGACGACGGCATCTACTTCATGAACCCGGACCTGGAGCAGTCGATCCGCAGCGGCGCGCTCTCGGTCACGGTGTGCATGACCAGTGGTGAGTCGGACGGCCGCAACGCGGCGCCCAAGAGCCCGCAGTTCAAGTCGCTGCCCACCGACCGGCCGGGCTTCGCGCGGGCCCGGATAAACGGTCTGCGTGCCGCCCACGCGCTGATGGCGACGGGTGACGACAACAGCCCGTGGTCGGTGGAGCCGGTGGAGCTGCTGCCCGGGTTCCGTTCCGAGCTGCACTATCTGCAGGCCGCTCCGCACGTCCAGTTGATCTACATGGGCCTGTGCGAGGCGCGCTATGTGAGCGTGCCGCGTCCGGTGAGCATGCGGGGTCTGTGGCTGGGCGCCATCGAGCAGTTGCCGACGCTGCCGGGCACGGGCAGCCCGGTGCGGATGCCCCGCGCCTACACCCGTGACCAGCTCACCGACGCGCTGGTGGCGACGATCGGGCGGGTCAATCCGACGGTGATACGGACCCTGGACCCCACTCCCCTGCACGCCCCGCGCGAGACGGTGGCGATGATGAGCGCGCCGACGATACTGCGCGGGCTGAGCTATCTGGACCATCAGGACCACACCGCCTCGGCCCGTTTCATGCAGGCCGCGATGGAGCGTTACTGGGGTGCGGGCAAGGGCCGTGCCGCGTCGGTGACCAACTATTTCGGCTACCCGACGAACTACACGCCGCCGTCCCTGGACGCGGCGACCACCCGGCGCACTGCCCAGCTCCTGAACGCGTACGGCTGGGTCGACCACCGCGACTGCGGCGACCCGTCGGGCTGCGGCGACCTCAAGGTGGGCCCGAACGGCCTGAAGGCGGGCGGCGCCGGCTGGGCGCGCGGCACCCGCACCCGCACGCCGGGCACGTCGCGCTGGCTGGCGCCGCTCAAGGACGGCCGGCTCGCGGCGTTCGCGGTGCTCAACGGCGCGGTGCGCTGCTGGGTGGAGCGGGCGGCCGGGCAGGGCCCGTGGGTGGGGCCGTTCGATGTGGTGGGCAGCGCGGGCTCGCCGCTGGATCCGCAGGTGGAGGTCGTGCGCCACGCGGACGGCACGCTTCAGCTGTTCGCGACGCGTACGGTCCTGCCGTTCAAGGGCAACAAGCACCACAAGGAGCTGGTGTGCGTCCTGCAGAGCGGCCTCGGCGCCGACGGGGTGCCCAAGTTCGGCGCGTGGACCTCGCTCGGCACGCCGGACGCGAATCCCGACAAGTCGCTGGAGACGGGCTATCCGGCGACCGCGCTCGCCCCGGACGGCACCGTGCACGTCCTCGCGCGGAACTGGGCGGGCGATGTCGCGATGCGCAGCGGCCGGGGCGGCAAGGACTGGGGGCCCTGGCAGCTGCTTGACCACCCGCCGGGCAAGCAGCCTCCGCACCCGCTGGTGGTGGAGGGGATCGACGCGCTCGTCGACCCGTCGGGCCGGATCCATGTGGCGGCCCCGGTCGCCAAGACGGTGCTGCACTGGGTGTCCCCGGCGCCCGGCGAGCTGCCGAAGCTGTCGCCGCCGACGGGGGTGACGCCGGCGGGCAGCGCGGTGAGCCTGGTCGCGGACGGCAGGGGCGGCGTCTCGGCGGTCTACCGCCAGGCGGGCACCGCCCAGGTGGCCGTCGCCTCGCCGGGCGGTCCGGGGGACGCGTGGAAGGTGGCGCGGCGCACCCCGGCGGGCGGCTACGGGCGGGTCGCGGCGTACCGGCTCGGTGGGAAGGGCGGCTCGCTGGTCCTGGCGGTCCGGGACGACGGGGGCCGGGTCGTGCCGTCGTCGGACGAGTCGGCGCAGCCGGCCTGGGAGAGCCCGGGCGTGCAGTTCGTGGGCATACCGGGCGCGGCGCAGGACTCCGCGGGCCGGGCCGTGCTCGCCGTGATCGGCACGGACAGCCAGCTGTACGCGTCCCGCCAGACCAGGCCGGGGGCCCGGTTCGGCGAGTGGGCTCCGGCGGGGAACGAGAGCGCGGGCAACCGCGTGTAGTGAGAACGCGGGGAGGGGCGGACACCGTGGGTGTCCGCCCCTCCTCTGTTTCACGCGCCGTGTGCGGCTTTCGCGGAGCCGTGTGCGGCTGCCGTGCGCCCGCTATTTCACCGGGATCTTCGGCTCGGCCGCCTCGGGCTCGCCCGTCTCCTGGTGCCCCGACACCAGGATCTTGCGGGACAGCACATAGGTGAAGGGGATCGCCACCACGGCGGCGACCAGCGGGGCGATCGTCTTGTTCATCCCGACCCAGTGCACCAGGGCGAACAGGCCCGCGCTCTGCACCACGAAGTTGGTGACGTTGGTGAGCGGGAAGAGCAGGAACTTCTTCCAGGTCGGCTTGGTGCGGTAGGTGAAGTAGGTGTTGAGGAAGAACGAGCCGACCATGCTGAGCAGGAAGGCGATCGTGTACGCCACGAAGTACGGCAGGTGCGCGAGGTGCAGCAGCGGCCAGTAGAAGGCGTAGAAGGTGCAGGTGTTGACGCCGCCGACGAAGCCGAAGCGGATCACCTGTCCGAGCTGACTGGGCATCAGACCACCTTGTGCGGCTGGCCGTTGCGGTACAGCTCGCGCCGCTCGACGCCCTCGGGCTTGCCCGGGAAGCCGTGCGACTCCTTGACCAGGAAGTGCGGGCGGCGCTTGGTCTCGTAGTAGATGCGGCCGATGTACTCGCCGATCAGGCCCAGCATCACCATCTGCACACCGCCGAGGCCGACGATGATCGCGACGAGGGTGACGTAACCGGGGGTGCTCACGCCGTAGGCGATGGCGGCGACGGTGATCCACAGGGCGTAGGCCGCGCCGATGCCGGCGAGGATCACGCCGAGCCAGATCGCCAGGCGCAGCGGACGGTTGTTGAAGGAGATCAGGCCGTCCATGCCGTAGTTCAGGAGCGAGCCGAACTTCCACTTGGTCTCGCCGGCCTCGCGCTGCGCGTTCTGGTAGTCGAAGGTGACCGTGTCGAAGCCGATCCAGGAGAACAGGCCCTTGGAGAAGCGGTTGTACTCGCCGAGCGAGAGCAGCGCGTCCACGGCGGGCCGCGACAGCATGCGGAAGTCGCCGACACCGTCGGTGAGCTCGACGTCGACCCACTTGTTGACCGCTCGGTAGTAGAGGCGGCTCAGGGCGGAGCGGACCTTCTTGTCGCCCTCGCGGGTGCGGCGGGCGATGATCTGGTCGTGCCCCAGCTCGTACAGGCCGAGCATCCGCTCGATGAGCTCCGGCGGGTGCTGGAGGTCGGCGTCCATGATGACCACGGCATCGCCGGTGGCCTCGCGCAGACCGGCGAGCATGCCGGCCTCCTTGCCGAAGTTGCGGCTGAAGGAGACGTAGCGGGTGGCGTCCGGGTACTTCTCGGAGAGCGCCCGCAGATGCGTGAGCGTCTTGTCCCGGCTGCCGTCGTCCACGTAACAGATCTCGTACTCGATCGCGAGGGTGTCGAGCACGCTGCGGGTCTTGGCGTCGAATTGGTCGATGACCGCTTCTTCGTTGTAACAGGGGACGACGACCGACAGCTTCATCATCAGTGCTTTCCAGTAGAGGAGCGGCAGGTGCGGGTGCGGAGCGCCCCACCGATGGCGACAGCGAGCAGGGTGACGAGTGCCGGACCGCTCACCACCGGTCCGGTCTTCAGCCCGGGAGTATGGTACGAGCAGGTTCCGAGGGAGCCACTCCCGGGCGGAAGACGGCCTGGATCGCGTGGCCGCCGCCGCACCCCGGGCCGGTGGCCTGCGGGGCGTCGGCCACCCTGTCGAGTGTCCCACGGGCGAAGCGGCCCCCGGCCTCCCGGTTCGGCACCGCTTCTCCTTATAGAGGGACAGGGGCTCGCGGGGGTTGCCTTCCCGCCACACATTCGGGTGGAAAACCCGCTCGGGCCTGACGACGGCCCTTTTGCCGGGTGGCCGGGTGCGACCGGGCGGCTGCAGAGCACGGTAGGAATACCAGGTAGCGTTGAAGCGCCTGCGAGTAGAACAAGTGGATTGAGGTGCCAGTGCCTGACGTCTCCGTGATCGTCATCGTTTACAACGACGCAGATCGCCTGCCGACGGCTGTCCAATCGGTCTTGGACCAGACGTTGAACAGCGTCGAGGTCCTGATCGTCGACGACTGCAGCACCGACGGTTCCTTCGAGGTCGCCAGGGCACTGGAAGCTTCTCACCCGGGCCGCATCCGCGCCTTCCAGCTGCCCGAGAACAGCGGCGCCGGCGGCGAGCCGCGCAACGTGGGCATCGGCCATGCCACGGGCCGTTACATCATGTTCCTGGACAGTGACGACGTGCTGGAGCACAACGCCTGCCGGAACCTTCTGGAGGCCGCGGAACAGTCGCAGGCAGACATCGTTTCCGGCCTCTGCGTACGCCTCACGCAGGGCACCCGCACCACGAAGCGCACCGAGTGGTACCCGTGGCTGTACCGCACCACGCGCACCCTGGAGTCGATCACTGAGCTCCCCGACCTGTTCGTGTGGGACACCCTGTCCACGAACAAGTGCTACCGCCGCGAGTTCCTCCTCGACAACGACCTGCGCTTCCCCAAGGGCATGTTCTACGAGGACCTGATGTTCATCGCCGAGGCCTACCTCGCCGCGAACCGCATCACCCTCATCCCCAACCAGGTCTATTTCTGGAACGTGCACGAGAAGGCGGCCGTGAAGTCGGTCACCAACCGGCGCCACGAGATGACCAACTACGAGCACCGTCTGGAGATCCACCGCCGGATCGAGGCGCTCCTGGAGCACAACGACCTGCACGGCCTCCGGCTCGCCAAGGACGTCAAGTTCCTCAAGCACGACCTGGTCCTGCACCTGCGTGACCTTCCGCACCGTGACGAGGAGTACCGGGCGGAGTTCGCCGAGCTGTCGCGCGAGTACCTGGCGGACCTGTCCCCCGAGGCGTACGACAGCGTCCTGCCGATCCAGGCGATCTGCTCCTACCTGCTCCAGCAGGGCGACTGGGACAACCTGCTGCCCGCCGTGGACGCGCTGATCCGCCGCAACACGGTGACGTCGCCGCTGATCGAGCGGGACGGCCGGATCTACTGGTGCGGCGAGCACCTCGACACCGCCGACGGCGCCAGGTTCCTGGATGTGACCGGGCTCGGCTACCACACCCGCCCGCTGACCCAGCTGGCGCTCGGCAACCGTCTGACCTCGTACGCGGACGACGGGCGCGGCAAGGTGCGGCTCGGCGGCTCGGTCGTCAATCCGCTGGGCCGGATCCGTTCCGGGGCCAGGCTGAGCGGCACCCTGGAGTTCCGGGCCCGCCGCACCAGCCTGCAGTCCTTCAAGTTCCCGCTGACCTCGCTGAAGCACGCGGGCCAGACGCTGGACTGGACGGCCGAGGCCGATCTGGCCCGCAAGCTGCGGCCGCTCGGCATCATCGACGTGGTCTGGGACGTGTGGGTCAACCTGGACGTCGACGGCGAGAAGGTGCCGACCCGCCTGGGCGCGGGCCGCATCGAGCTGGAGTCGGCGCGCCCGCTGCGCATCCGGCCGCGCCTGAGCCGTCTGGTCGCCGACCGCCTGGTGCCGGAGATCTCCGCGAAGGGCAACCTGTCGTACCTGCTGACCGCCGAGGGCCAGGCCACCGTCCGCACCCAGGAGCTGATCGGCGAGGCGCTGCAGAGCAAGGCCGCCTCGCTGGCCAAGAAGGGCCTGCGCAAGGCCCGCAAGGCCAAGAAGGACCTGAACTCGGGCGACACCAAGATCCGCGTGTACCACGAGGCGTTCTCCAAGCTGCCGATCCGCAAGGGTCTGGTGGTCTTCGAGAGCCACATGGGCAAGCAGTTCAGCGACAGCCCGAAGGCGATCTACGACGAGATGCGCCGCCAGGGCGTGCAGTTCGACGCGGTGTGGTCCTACGACGGCGCGAAGCCCACGGGCTTCCCCAAGGACGCCACGCTGGTCAAGCGGTGGAGCTACCCGTATCTGCGGGCGCTGGCGCAGGCCGAGTTCTGGATCGACAACCAGGGCTTCCCGATGAAGCTGGCCAAGCGGCCCGGCACCACCTACATCCAGACCTGGCACGGCAGCGCGCTCAAGCGCATGGGCTTCGACGTGCCGCAGATGAAGCTGCTCAACCGGGCAGGCCAGGCCACCCACCAGAAGGTCCTGGACCGCTTCGACCACTTCCTGATCCGCTCCGAGCACGATGTGCGCACCCTGGCCAGCGGCTTCCGGCTGCGGGACGAGGTGCTGCTGCGCACCGGCTACCCGCGCAACGACGCGCTCGTCGCGGCGCGCGAGCAGGAGGCGGAGACCGGCGAGCGGGTCCGCGGTCCGATCGCCGAGCAGCTCGGCATCGACGCGGACAAGAAGGTGCTGCTCTACGCGCCGACGTTCCGCGCCTCCGAGTCCGGCGCGGTCAAGAAGTTCGAACTGCCCTTTGACGTCGAGGAGTTCGCGGACCGCTTCGGCGACCGCTACACCCTGCTGATCCGCTCGCACTACCTGAACCAGGTGGTCCTTCCGCCCTCGGTGCGCGGCAAGGTCATCGACGTCTCGCAGGGCCACGACATCACGCCGCTCCTGGCCCTGGCCGATGGTCTGATCACCGACTATTCGTCCCTGATGTTCGACTATGCTCTGCTCGACCGTCCCATGATCTTCTTCGCGTACGACTACGAGGAGTACGCGGACGAGACCCGCGGCACCTACTTCGATCTGCGTGACAAGGCGCCCGGGCCGGTCGTCGCCACCGAGAGCGAGCTGTTCGCGACGGTGGACGGCCTCAAGGCGGCGGACGCCGACTACGCGGGGGCCCGCGAGCGGTTCGCCACCGAGTTCGGCGAGTACGACAAGGGCACCGCGGCCCAGCAGATCGTTGCCAAGTTCTTCACTCCCGGGAGCGGTAAGTGACTGAAGTGACCGCCACGGACGGCGGCCGTGACATCTTCCTCGTCTCGAACGCCGTCAACGAGCTGGGCGGCGTGACCACCTGGTCGCACCAGATGGCCCGCCTTTTCGTGGAGCGCGGCAACAAGGTCCATGTCATCGGCATCACCCCGCCGTCGGTCCCGCACGAGCTGGACGACGACCTGCCGTACGCGACGACGACGCTGTACGACGTGCACCCGCCGTCGGTGGGCAGCGCGCGCGGCATCAAGGGCAAGCTCAACGTCGTCGAGCACCGCCGCCGGGCCGCCCGCGCGGCCGGCATGCACGCCCAGGCCGCGAAGATGAGCCGGCTGTTCCGGCAGGCCCGGCCCGGCGCGGTCGTCATCGTCACCCAGGTGTGGGCGATGGAGTGGGTGGCGCTCGCCGACACCTCGAACGTGACCGTCGTCGGCATGACCCACGAGTCGTACGAGACCTGCCGCAAGTCCTCGCGCTTCAACCGCGTCAAGCGGTTCTACAAGGACGTCGACCGGATGCTCGCGCTGACCCGCGAGGACGCCGACCTGTGGGCGCTGCAGCGCCTGGACAACGTGGGCTTCATGCCCAACCCGCTGCCGTTCTTCCCCGAGGTGCCCTCGCCGCGCACCGAGAAGCACGTGGTCAGCATCGGCCGGCTGCACGAGGAGAAGGGCACCGACCTGCTCCTGGACGCCTGGTCCGAGGTGGCTCCGGTGCACCCTGATTGGACGCTGCGGATCTACGGCTCCGGCTCCGACGAGGAGGCGTTGCGCCGCCAGTGCACCGAGCTGGGCCTGGACGGCTCGGTGGAGTGGATGGGCCGCACCGACGACCCGGCGGGCGCGCTGCGCGACGGGTCGGTCTTCACGCTCGCCTCGCGCGGCGAGGGCTTCCCGCTGTCGCTGATGGAGTCGATGGCGACGGGCGTGCCGTGCGTCGCCTTCGACGTGGCTCCCGGCATCCACGAGATCATCCGGGACGGCGAGGACGGTCTGCTCGCGCCCCCCGGCAACACGCACGTCTTCGCGCGCCGTCTGAGCAGCCTCCTGGCCGACCAGGAGCTGCGCGACCGTCTCGGCGAGGCGGCCCGCGAGAACATCCAGCGCTACCGGACCGAGGAGATCGTCCGCCGCTGGGAGTCGCTCTTCGACCTGCTGCAGCGCTGACGGCGCCCGAGACCCCACTGGAATCATGAACTCATCGACCACTGTGGCCGCCGACGACAGCGCCGCCCCGGCGCGGGACGCCGCCACGGACCGCCCCGAGCGGTCGGGGGCGCGCAGAGCCCTGCTGTGGACCGCGGGGACCATCACCGCCGCCACCGGCATACTCCTGGCCGTCGGCTCGTTCCTGGGCCTGTACGTGCGGCCCACCTCCGACGACTGGTGTGCCGCCTGGAAGTCCCGGGACATGGGCGTCTTCGGCATCACGTCCGACTTCTACAACACCCAGAACGGGCGGGTCACCAACGCCTTCCTGAGCGGGATCATCTACTCGGACGGCCTGGTCGGCATCAAGATCCTTCCGGTGATCCTGGTGGTCACCATGGGCATCGGCCTGGTGCTGCTCGGCCGCGAGATCCTGCGGCTCTTCGGCACCCGGGCCCCGCTGCTGCTGCTCGTCGCCGTCGCGATGGTCCTGGAGACGCTGCTGTTCTTCGCGGGCACCCGCTCCTATCAGGTGCTCCTGTGGACCCCGGCGACGATCTCGCACACGATGCCGTTCATCATCGCCCTGTGGGCGCTCCTGTTCGGCATCTGGGCGTTCCGCACCGGCCGCAGGGCGCTGCGCAACACCGCCCTCGGCCTGACCGCCGTGGTGGGCTTCGCGATCGGCACGCTGAGCGAGCCGTTCACCGTGGTCAGCTGTGTGCTGGTCGGCACGGCCGCGCTGGTGTGCCTGCCGCGCCTGAAGGTCGCCAAGAGCTGGTACCCGTTCACCTGGTCCGCGGTGTACTGCGCGGCGGCCGTGATCGGCCTCACCTTCCTGTACACCTCGCCGGGCGCCCGCTGGCGCCGGGCGCAGACGCCGCCGACGAAGATGAGCGTCGGCGACGTGTTCAAGGACTACTTCCACATCTGGGACACGATCCTGCACCAGTGGATCTACCTGGGTGCCGTTGCCGCCGGTCTGCTCCTCGGCCTCGCCGTGGCCCTGCTCGCGCCGCGCCGCGAGCGGCCGGCCGCCTCGCGTCCCCCGGCCGCGATGCTGCGCGTGATCTTCGTGCTTCCGGTGCCGCTGATGGCCCTGTGCACGCTGCTCGTGGCGTACGCGCTGCGCAGCGGCTACGGCCCGACGGGCTGGACGTACGCGCGCACCTGGATGAACTTCATGATCCCGCTGGTGATCGCGCTGTGCGGGTACGGAGTGCTGCTCGGCCACTGGGCCGGGCGCCGCATCGCCGAGCGGCGGGCGCCGCGCCTGGCGCCGATCGTGGCGACGGTCCTGGTCGGCGCGTTCGCCCTGGCGGCGACGGCGGCGCTGGTGCCGTCGGTGCAGAAGCTCGCCGTCTCGACGGTGTACCGCAGCATCGCCTGGGACAAGCAGAACGCGAAGATCCGCTCGGAGATCGCCAAGGGCGAGACGGACGTGGCGTACAAGCCGATGTACATCGGTTCGCTCGCCGAGCCCTTCTTCACCAAGAACTACCAGCGCGACTGGGTCGCCCAGTGCACCTCGAAGTTCTACGGCGTGGACCGCATCCACAAGCCGTGACGCGGTGACGTAGAAGGAGGGGCGCCCCGGATTTCTCCGGGGCGCCCCTCCTTCTACGTGTCCGGGTCTCAGACGGCGTCGCGGTGGTGGCGCCAGCCCTGCCAGGCCGAGGAGATCATCGAGCGCACGTCGTGGTGGGCCTTCCAGCCGAGCTCCTCGGCGATGCGGTCGGCCGAGGCGACGACGCGCGCCGGGTCGCCCGCGCGGCGCGGGTGGACCTCGGGGGCGATGCCGCGGCCGCTGATCTCGTTGATCAGGTCGACCATCTCGCGCACCGAAACGCCTTCGCCGCGGCCGATGTTGACGGTCAGGTCGCCGTACTCGCCGGCCTTCGCGGACTCGGCGAGCTTGCGGGCGGCCGCCAGGTGGGCGTCGGCGAGGTCCTCGACGTGGATGTAGTCGCGCACGCAGGTGCCGTCGGGGGTCTCGTAGTCGTCGCCGAAGATACGCGGCGGCTCCCCGTCCTCCAGCTTCTCGAACACCATCGGTACGAGGTTGAAGATGCCGGTGTCGGCGAGCTCGGGCGTTGCGGTGCCGGCCACGTTGAAGTAGCGCAGGCAGCCGGTGGAGATGCCGTGCGCCTTGCCGGCCGCGCGGACCAGCCACTCACCGGCCAGCTTGGTCTCGCCGTACGGGCTCATCGGCAGGCACGGGGTGTCCTCGGTGACGAGGTCGACGTCCGGCATGCCGTACACGGAGGCGGAGGAGGAGAACAGGAAGGTGCGCACACCCGCCGCGGCGACCGCCTCCAGGAGCACGGTCAGGCCGAACACGTTCTCGCGGTAGTAGTGCAGCGGGATCTCGACGGACTCGCCGACCTGCTTCTTGCCCGCGAGGTGCACGACCCCGGTGACGCCGTGCTCGGCGAGGGTGCGGTCCACGAGCTCGCGGTCCAGGACGGAGCCGACCACCAGAGGCACACCCTGTGGCAGACGGGCCGCGTCACCGCTGGAGAGGTCGTCGAGGACGACCACGCGCTCCCCCGCCGACGTCATGGCCCGCACGACATGGGAACCGATGTATCCGGCGCCGCCAGTGATCAGAAAAGTCATATGCGCGTCCACGTCCTCATCGTCGCCTTGATCGAACCGTCCGGGTCAGTCTGCGCAGCTTCCCGCCGACCACCCCGAAGGCCCCCTGTACTCCGGGCGCGAGCCGCACCGCGAGCGATCCGCTCGACGTCCGGTACGGCTGCACCAGCAGAACACCGTACCGGCTGCCGGGGACGGCCGTGCGCCGCAGCCCGGACGCCGTGGCCCGCAGCGCGGTGCGCGGGCCCCTGCCGGGCCCGGTGTTCAGGCGGACCCGCAGGTCCCAGATCTGGGTGCCCCGGCCGCCCGCCGCGGCAAGCCTGGCCAGCGATACGGGGGCCTGACCGCGCCAGCCGCCCTCGGCGGCGCGCAGCGGCGCGGTGACGGTCAGGGCGCTCTCGCCGCCGTCCCTGGGCACGAAGTCGATGTCGGCGCTGGCCGGGGCGCCGCTCGCGGCGAGCCGCCCGTACAGCTCGTGCACGCGCAGTTTGAGGATGCCGCGCCGTCCGGCGAGGAGGGCCGCGTCGACGGCGACGGGCAGGCTCTCCGGGGGCAGCGCGTCGAGTCCGTCCAGCGGTACGTCCAGGTCGTCCGCCCACACCGGCCCGGATCCGGCGGTGGCGTACGGCGGGATCAGGCGGGCGGGGTCGGCGGCGAGCTGGGAGAGCCGGTCCAGGTCGCGCGGGGCCTCGGAGGCCAGCACCACCTGCGCGGCCCAGCGGGCCGGGGCGGCGGCCGCGGCCACGTCGGCGGCCTCGAAGGAGGCGAGGTGGTCGCGGGTCAGCCGCCACCAGTCGGCCTGGTACCCGGCGTCGCGCACGCGCAGCTCGCGCAGGTACAGGCACAGGTCGTAGTCGACGAACTTGGTGCGGCAGGCGGCCGCGAGCCCCTTGCGGTCGGCGGCGCGGAACGCCTCGACGGCCTTGGTGTGGGCGGCGATGCGCGCCTGCCAGTTGCCGACGTCCTTGCGGGCGAGCGAGATGGAGACCTGGGCGGCGGCGCGGCGCACGTGCCAGATGTAGACGAGTTCGGGCACGACGGCGATGCGGGGGGCCGCGGCGTACACGCGGGCCGTGAAGACGAAGTCCTCGTAGGTGAACTTGCCGTCGGGAAACCGCAGTTGACGGCTTGTCAGGAAGTCGCGGCGATAGAGCTTGTTGACGCAGAGCGTGTCGTGGAGGAGTTCCGGCGCGGCCTCGGGCGACGCGTGCACGGCCGCCTCGTTGTAGAGGCCCGGCTGCCAGCGCACATCGCGGCCGCCGGGCAGCTCGCGGCGCACGGCCCGGCCCACGGTGACCTCGGTGCCGTGCTCCTCGGCCGCGGCCAGGAGGGCTTCGACGGCGCCGGGCGGCAGCACGTCGTCGCTGTCCAGGAACATGACGTACGGGGAGGTGGCGGCGGCGATTCCGTCATTGCGGGGCGTCCCGCACCCGCCGCTGTTCTCCGTACGCCGCACCACGCGCAGCCGGGGCTCCGTGGTGGCCAGCTGATCCAGGACAGCTGCCGTCGCGTCACTGGAACAGTCGTCGACGGCCACGACCTCGGCGACGGCCGAGCCCTGCGCGAGCGCCGACCGAACGGCGTCACCGACCAGCTCGGCGTCGTTGAAGGCGATGACGACGACGCTGACGCCGGTAGGGCCGTGGGGGGTGGCAGAACTCTGGCTCACCCGGCGAATCCTACGGGAGCCCCCTGTGCGGTTACGCTCCCGAACCCCCTGGGGCTCCGCCCCAGCCCCCGTTCGCGCCTGAAGGCCGCTCGTCCTCAATCTCCCCCAAGGCCTTAAGGGCCAGGGGAACCCCCGTGACAGGCTGAAATCCCCCTCCTGGCCGGCACCGGTGCGATCAGGGGCGCGGGGCTGCGACATCGTGCGGCTCCCGCCGCGTGGGGGCGACCTGGACGCGCTGGGTGCCCTACAGGGGCGCGGGGAACTGCGCGACCAGCCACTGACGGCCCGGGGCCGAAAGCGGGTTCAGGGGCGCGGGGAACTGCGCAAACCGCCCCCGACGGCCCGCAGTCGAACTTCCCGCGCCCCGCGCAGCGGCGGCAGCGGCCGAGCCGCTAGAAGGGCCCGAACTCCTTGAACTCCTGCTCCGCCTCGTCGCGCTCCGCGTCGCGGTCCCGGCGGCGCTGGGCGGCAGGACGGGGCGCCTCCAGGCGATGGTCCTCGCCACGGCGGCCCAGCATCTCCGCGCCCGCCATCATCGTCGGCTCCCAGTCGAAGACGACCGCGTTCTCCTCGGGGCCGATGGCCACGCCGTCACCGGAGCGGGCCCCGGCCTTCATCAGCGCGTCCTCGACGCCGAGGCGGTTGAGGCGGTCCGCGAGGTAGCCGACGGCCTCGTCGTTGTTGAAGTCGGTCTGGCGGATCCAGCGCTCCGGCTTCTCGCCCCGCACCCGGTAGACCTCGTTGGCCTCGTCGAAGGTGACGGTGAAGCCCGCGTCGTCGACGGCCTTCGGGCGGATGACGATGCGGGTCGCCTCCTCCTTGGGCTTGGCGGCGCGCGCCTCTGCGACGATCCCGGCGAGCGCGAAGGACAGCTCCTTCAGGCCCGTACGGGCGACGGCGGAGACCTCGAAGACCTGGTAGCCGCGGGCCTCCAGGTCGGGGCGGATCATGTCCGCCAGGTCCTGGCCGTCCGGGATGTCGATCTTGTTGAGGACGACGATGCGGGGCCGGTCGTCGAGCCCGCCGTACTGCTTGAGTTCCTCCTCGATGATGTCGAGGTCGGAGACCGGGTCGCGGTCGGACTCCAGGGTCGCGGTGTCCAGGACGTGCACGAGCACCGAGCAGCGCTCGACGTGCCGCAGGAACTCCAGGCCCAGGCCCTTGCCCTGGCTGGCGCCGGGGATCAGACCGGGGACGTCCGCGATGGTGTAGACGGTCGCGCCGGCCGTGACGACGCCGAGGTTCGGGACGAGCGTCGTGAACGGGTAGTCCGCGATCTTCGGCTTGGCCGCCGAGAGGACCGAGATCAGCGAGGACTTTCCGGCGCTCGGGTAGCCCACCAGGGCCACGTCGGCGACGGTCTTGAGCTCCAGGACGATGTCGGCGGACTCGCCGGGCACGCCGAGCAGCGCGAAGCCGGGGGCCTTGCGGCGGGCGGAGGCGAGCGCCGCGTTGCCGAGGCCGCCGCGGCCGCCCTGGCCCGCGATGTAGGTCGTGCCCTCGCCGACCAGGTCGGCGAGCACGTTGCCCTGCTTGTCGAGGACGACGGTGCCGTCGGGCACGGGCAGGATCAGGTCCTGGCCGTCCTTGCCGGAGCGGTGGTCGCCGGCGCCGGGCTGGCCGTTGGTGGCCTTGCGGTGCGGCGAGTGGTGGTAGTCGAGAAGCGTGGTCACGGACTGGTCGACGACCAGGGTGACATCGCCGCCACGGCCGCCGTTTCCGCCGTCCGGCCCGCCGAGCGGCTTGAACTTCTCACGGTGGACGGAGGCGCAGCCGTGGCCTCCGTTACCCGCGGCGACGTGCAGCTCGACGCGGTCCACGAAGGTGGTCATGGGATGTGCCTCCTGAGGGCCCCCGGCCAAAGGCCGAGAGAAAGTACGGGAATGTCTATCTAGTAACACGCGAAAGGCGGACCCGCTTCCCGTGGGGGAAGTGAGGTCCGCCTCCGCTGAAACCGCTCTACGGGTGCCTAAGTGATCAGGCAACCGGAACGATGTTCACGACCTTGCGGCCACGGTGGGTGCCGAACTGCACCGCACCGGCCTGCAGCGCGAACAGGGTGTCGTCGCCACCGCGACCGACGCCCGCACCCGGGTGGAAGTGGGTGCCGCGCTGGCGGACCAGGATCTCACCGGCGAGCACGGTCTGACCGCCGAAGCGCTTCACACCGAGCCGCTGAGCGTTGGAGTCGCGACCGTTCCGAGTGGACGATGCGCCCTTCTTGTGTGCCATGTCTCCTCAGTCCCTTACTTCGCAGCCGCGGGGATGCCGGTGACCTTGATCGCCGTGTACTGCTGGCGGTGGCCCTGGCGACGGCGGTAACCGGTCTTGTTCTTGTACCGAAGGATGTCGATCTTGGCACCCTTGTGGTGGTCCACGACCTCGGCGGTGACCTTGATACCGGCCAGCACCCACGGGTCGCTGGTCACAGCGTCGCCGTCGACAACGAGCAGGGTCGAGAGCTCGACCGTGTCGCCAACCTTGGCAGTGGAAATCTTGTCAACCTCAACGATGTCGCCGACAGCAACCTTGTGCTGGCGACCACCGCTGCGCACGATGGCGTACACGCGGATCTCTCTCTCGCTCGATACGGAACCCTTGAAGCCAGCCATCCCGCAGAAATGCAGGGGGCCTCCCCCGGCGGACCGGGAGGTGAGGTGCTCAGGGGCAGGCGCATATATAAACACGCCGAGGGTCAAGGCTACGGGGCCGGGCGTGGCGGGTCAAACCAGGGTCGTTACCCGCACTCCTCGGCGACGAAACCACGCAGCCGGGCCCGGAGGTCCGGGCCCGGATCAGCCCGCTCCGCCGGACTCCCGCACCTTCGCGAGCCGGACGGGGCCTCATGCGGGGGCGGACTCTCCTTGCGTACGACGGAGCCCGCCCCCGGTGTTCCGGGGACGGGCTCCTGGGGCCGTACAACGGCCAACTACCGCTTGGTGTACGTCGTCCGAGCGCAGGCTGTCCGTCAGCTGTCGGCCGACGCCGAGACCGACGTCTGCTGCTGCTCGGCCGCCGCCGTCTTCTTGGCGGTGGCCTTCTTGGCGGTCGTCTTCTTCGCCGCGGTCTTCTTGGCCGCCGTCTTCTTGGTGGCGGCCTTCTTCGCGGTGGCCTTCTTCGCCGTCTTGCGGGCCGCCTTCTTGGCCGGTGCGGCCTCCTCGGCGGGCTCCGCGTCAGCGACGGGCTCGGCGTCCTGCCCGGCTGCCGGGGTGGCGACCACCACGACGACCGCGGCATCCTCGGCACCCGAGGGCGAACCGGCCGGGGCCGTGGCCTTGCGGGTCGCCCGGCGGCGGGCTCGCGGCGGGGCGGCGACAGGCGCCTCCTCAACAGCGGGCTCGGCGACGGGCTCTGCGACCGGCTCCTGTGCCTTGGGCTCCCCGTCCTTCGGCTCGGGCTCCGTGACAACCACGACCGGCTCGGCGAGGGCCGCCGTCGGCGCGCCCGCCGGGGCGGTCGCCTTGCGGGTGGCGCGGCGACGGGTGCGACCGCGCGGCGCGTCGTCCTCGATGAACGAGGCGACGGTCACCGCGGCCGGGGCCTGCGCGGCCTCCGGCTCCTCGGCCACGGGGGCCGGGGCCTCGACGGCCGCCGTACGGGGCGCACCGGCCGGGGCCGAGGCCTTGCGGGTGGCGCGGCGGCGGGACCGTCCGCCACGGGCCGCGGCCTCCGCCTCGGCGGCGCTGCTGTACAGCTCCTCGTCGGGCACGAAAGCGCCAATCAGCGGCTCCGCCGCGGGGGGCTCGGCGAGCGCCACGGGAGCGGCGATCTCGGCGGCGACCTCGGCCTCGGACTCGACGGCCTCGCTGTCGATGACCTCGTGCTCGTGGACGTGCTGGTCGTGCTCGGCGCCGCCGCGGCCGCGCTTCTTCGCGCGCTTGCCCGCACCGCCGCCGACCGTGGTCGGCTGCTCCATGTGCACGATCACGCCGCGCCCGTTGCAGTGGACGCAGGTCTCGGAGAACGACTCGAGGAGGCCCTGGCCGACCCGCTTGCGGGTCATCTGGACCAGGCCGAGCGAGGTGACCTCGGCCACCTGGTGCTTGGTCCGGTCGCGGCCCAGGCATTCGAGCAGCCTGCGCAGGACCAGGTCGCGGTTGGACTCCAGGACCATGTCGATGAAGTCGATGACGACGATGCCGCCCAGGTCGCGCAGCCGCAGCTGGCGCACGATCTCCTCGGCCGCTTCGAGGTTGTTCCTCGTCACGGTCTCTTCGAGGTTGCCGCCCTGCCCGGTGAACTTGCCGGTGTTGACGTCGACGACGATCATCGCCTCGGTCTTGTCGATCACCAGCGAGCCGCCGGACGGCAGCCAGACCTTGCGGTCCAGGGCCTTGGCCAGCTGCTCGTCGATCCGGTACGTCGCGAAGACGTCGACCTCGCTGGTCCAGCGCGACAGGCGCTCGGTGAGGTCCGGGGCGACGTGCGCGACGTACCCGTGGATGGTCTCCCAGGCCTCGTCACCGCTGACGATGACCTTCGAGAAGTCCTCGTTGAAGATGTCGCGGACAACCCGGACGGTCATGTCCGGCTCGCCGTAGAGCAGCGACGGCGAGGACGTCGAGATCTGGTTGGCCTTCTTCTGGATGTCGGCCCACTGCGCCTGCAGGCGCTCGACGTCGCGGCGCAGCTCGTCCTCGCTCGCTCCCTCGGCGGCGGTGCGCACGATGACGCCCGCGTCCTCGGGGACGATCTTCTTGAGGATGGTCTTCAGACGCGCGCGCTCGGTGTCGGGCAGCTTGCGGCTGATGCCGGTCATCGAGCCCTCGGGCACGTACACCAGGTAGCGGCCGGGCAGCGAGACCTGGCTGGTCAGGCGGGCGCCCTTGTGGCCGATCGGGTCCTTGGTGACCTGGACGAGCACCGACTGGCCGGACTTGAGGGCGGCCTCGATGCGGCGCGGGCCGTTGCCCATGCCGAGCGCCTCGAAGTTGACCTCACCGGCGTACAGGACGGCGTTGCGGCCCTTGCCGATGTCGACGAACGCGGCCTCCATGGAGGGCAGGACGTTCTGGACCTTGCCCAGGTAGACGTTGCCGACGTAGGAGGTGGCCTGCTCCTTGTTGACGTAGTGCTCGACGAGCACGTTGTCTTCCAGGACGCCGATCTGGGTGCGCTCGCCGCTCTGGCGGACGACCATGACCCGCTCGACGGCCTCGCGGCGGGCCAGGAACTCGGCCTCGGTGATGATCGGGACGCGGCGGCGGCCCTGCTCGCGGCCCTCGCGGCGGCGCTGCTTCTTGGCCTCCAGACGCGTCGAGCCCTTGATGGACTGGACCTCGTCGGAGGAGGTGGACTCGCTGCGCTCGCGGGCCGGGCGCGGCTCGCGGACCTTGACGACGGTGCGCTCCGGGTCGTCCGGGCCCTGCTCGGCCTCGGGGCCCGAGTCGCCGGAGCGGCGACGGCGGCGGCGCCGACGACGGCTGCTGCTGGTCCCGGCCGCGGAGGGCGTGCCGTCCGCTTCCTCGTCCTCGTCGTCCTCTTCGTCGGACTCGGCGCCCTCGGCGGCCTGCTCGGACGGCTCGTACGTCTGCTCCTCCGCGGCGTCCTCGGCCTCGGCGGGCTCGCCACGGCGACGGCGACGGCCGCCACGGCGACGGCGGCGCGAGGGGCGGTCGTCGTCGGACTCCTCGGACTCCGTCTCGGCCTCGGCCTCGGCGGCCTCCTCGACCTGCTCGTCAAGGGGTTCCTCCACGGGCTTCTCCTGGACCGGCTCCGCGGGCTCGCCACGGCGGCGGCGACGGCGCGAGCGGCCCTGCGGCTCGGCGGCGGGCTCGGGGGCCTCGACCACGGTCTCCTCGACCTCGACCTCGGCCTCGGGCTCCTCGACGCGGGCGGCGGCAGCGGCGGCCGCGGCCGTCTCCGGCGTCTGGAACATCGGCTCGGTGAAGACCGGGGCCTGGAACACGGCCACGGCGGGACGCGTGGCGCGGCGGCGGGAGCGGCCCGTGGCGGGCTCCTCGGCCTGCGGCGCGGGCTGCGGCTCCGGCTCGACCGGCGTGAACTGCGGGGCGGACGCGGGCCGGGCGGCACGGCGGCGGGTGGGGGTACCTCCCTGGCCCTTAAGGCCTCGGGGGAGACCGCGAGGTGCCTCGTCCTCGACGGCCGGGGCGGCGGCCTCGGCCGGCTCCTCGGCGGCGGGCGCGGCGGCCTGGCGGGTGGCGCGGCGGCGGGTACGCGGCGCCGGGGCCTCGTCCTCGACGGGGGCCTCGACGACCGGAGCCTCGGCGGCGGCCTCTTCGGCCTCGTCGAGCTCTTCTTCCTCGACTTCTTCGACGACCTCGACCGGCGCCGCGACGGTGGTCTGCGGCGCGGTCGCCTTGCGGGTCGCACGGCGGCGGGTACGCGGCGCCGGGGCCTCGGCGGCCTCCTCGACGGCCTCGGGCTCGACGGCGGCCGGGGCCTCGACGATCTCCTCGGCGGCCGCGGGCGCACCGGCCGGAGCCGTGGCCTTGCGGGTGGCGCGGCGACGGGTCCGCGGCGCAGGCGCCTCGGCGGCGACCTCGGCGGCCTCGGGCTCGGCGGCGCCCGGCGTTTCGGCGCCCTCTTCGGCGGCGGCCTGCGGCGCACCGGCCGGAGCCGTGGCCTTGCGGGTGGCGCGGCGACGGGTCCGCGGCGCGGGCGCCTCGGCGGCGACCTCGACGGTCTCGGGCTCGGCGGCGCCCGGCGTTTCGGCGACCGCGGTCCCGGTGGCCGGAGCGGTCGCCGTACGGGTGGCACGGCGGCGGGTGCGCGGCGCCGGAGCGGCGTCGTCGGCGGCCACGGCGACCGGCTCGGCGGCCTGCGCCGCGGGCTCTGCCGCCTCCGTGGTCTGCGCGCCCACCGGCGGCCCCGCGGGCCGCGACGCCGCGCGGCGCCTGCGGCGCGGCGGCAGCGTGTCGCTGGGGCTGTTGTTGTCGTTGGTGTTGTCCCCGGTGGTGCCGGGTTCGTTCTGCTCAAGCATGCGGGCGTAGCTCCCGTCACGCTCCCGGGCGCCGCGCCTGTTCCGGTCCGGCGGCACGGCCCGCGTGATGTGCGCGGGTGCCGCCGTCCGGGGCGCGGGCGCCGCACGGGAGCTGATATCTGGCTCGCCGGTTCCGTACGCGTTGTACGTACGGCCTGGCGAAAGTCTTCAGGTCAGTGCGCGGCCCGACCCAGGTGGCTCCCGAGTGCCAGGGCTGCGCTACAACGACTGCCCTTACGCGGCGGGACCTTCCGGCGCCGTCGCAGAGACGGTCCCGGCGGCCGTTGGTGGTGCGGCCGGGGCTGCCTCGCGGTCGGGCGCGAGCGGGTCGGTCACCGTGCCGGACTCCTCGTCGAAGAGCCCCTGCGCCAGCCTGGTCACCGCTGCGGGGACCGGCGGCGCCAGGTCGGCCACAGCTTGGAGACCGGACAGGACGTCGTCGGGTCGTACGGCAGGTGTCAGGTGCCGTACTACCAGCCGCAGTATCGCACAGGCGTCGTCGAGAGGCCTATCAGCCTGCGCGGGAAGCGCCTGGAGCTCGGCTACGGCGCCCCGGGTGTCGAAGGTGCGCATGCCGTTCTTGGTCTTGCGCTGGACCTCGACGGTCTCGGCGGCCAGGAACGTGGCGACGGCCTTCTCGGCCGCGTCCACGGTGACGCCGTCCAGGCGCAGCTCCCAGACGGAGGCGGTGAGCCGGTCGGCGAGGCCCGAGGTGCGGACCTCGACCGCGTCGACGATGTCGAGCCCGGTGGGCAGCGACTCGTCGAGCAGGGCACGCAGCTTCTCGGGGTCGCGCTGTGCGGTGAGGGCGATCTCCAGGTACTCGGCCTCGGAGCCGACGCCGGTGGGTGCGGCGTTCGCGTACGACACCTTGGGGTGCGGGGTGAACCCGGCCGAGTACGCCATGGGCACCTCGGCGCGGCGCAGGGCCCGCTCGAAGGCACGCTGGAAGTCGCGGTGGCTGGTGAACCGGAGGCGGCCGCGCTTGGTGTAGCGCAGTCGGATGCGCTGCACCGCAGGTGCGGGCGGCGGGCCTTCGGGCTGTCGCTTGCCCAGTGGTTCTTCTCCTCGGTGCGGGGCGGGCGCGGGTGGGCGCCGCCCACCGTCCTGTGGGGGCCCCTCCGGTCACGGCCCGTGCGCCACCCGGCTCATCCCTCCGCTTTGCTGAGGGAGATCTCGGGGGCGGGCACCGCGCCGGAGGCAGTAGTTGTACTACCCAGAGTACGCGCCCGGTGCCCGGCAGGTTCCCGGGGCGGCCCGCCGACCAGCGCCCGCCAGGCGTCGCGCCGTGCCGTGCGGACGGTCTCGCGGGCCGATGCCAGCGCCTCCCGCGCACTGCGCCCCGCCGCGAGTGCCGCCTTCCTGGCCGGCCGCAGCACGGCCTCCCGCACCCAGTGCCCGACCGGCGTGAGCAACACCGCGTACACCCAGCGCCCCGGCCGCCCGAGAAGGTTCCAGGCGAGCCGTTTGAGGGCCCGTCCGACCGCCCTGGACACGAATCCGGCAATCCGCCAGGCATGCCCGATCGCGTCGCCGATCTCCCGCAGGACCACGCCGACCGCCCGCCCCAGCGGCGTGAGGAGCGTCCGGTACGCCCACACCGCCGGGACCACGAACAGCAGGACGATCAGCGCGGCAACCCCCCGCCCGACAGCGGCGAGTCCCGCCCCGGCCAGCGCGACAATCAGGGCGATGGCGTGCCCGGCCGGGGTGAGCACACATCGGTACAGCCACGCTCCCGGCACGACGAGGCCGTACCGCAGCAGCGGCGCGAGGACCCAGCGCCACAGCGTGACCGGCGGCCACACGAACACCGCCCAGGACACCCACCGAAGTCCGAGGCCGATCCCCTCGGCCAGCAAGGAGACGCCTCGCCCGAGCGGGGCCAGCACCGCGCGGTACACCCACGCCGCGGGAACGCCGACGAACGTCACCGCACCCCACACCACCCCACGCCCGAGCCACCCGACCCCGGCCCCAACTACCCTGCCCAGCCATGCAGTTGCATGCCCGAGCGGGGTCAGGACAGAGGCGTACAACCACCCGAACGGGATCACGGCCAGCGCGCGCCACAGGGGCGCGAGAACCACCCGCCGCAGCGCCTCCGCGCCGGTCGCGAGGAGGTCCCGGATCAGCCGCACGGGGACGACCAGGACAAGCACCACGATCCGCACCGGAATGCGGATCGCAACGGTCAGACACCCTTCGGGCCCCTGCGGGGCGGGCCGGTTCTCCATACGGTCAAGGACGCGCCAAGGCCCCCTGCCGTTGCGACAGGGGGCCTTGCTGATCAGGCGGTTGTGCCACCCCCGCAGGGGCGCGGGACTGTGACATGGTGCGGCTCCGCCGCGTGGGCTCGCTCAGCCGCAGACGGCCCGCTGCCGACGCACAAGACGCAAAAGCGCCTAGCTCTTGACCGTGAGCGGCAGCAGCTTCTTGCCCGTGGGCCCGATCTGGATCGACGTGTCCATCTGGGGGCACACCCCGCAGTCGAAGCACGGTGTCCACCGGCAGTCCTCGACCTCGGTCTCGTCGAGCGAGTCCTGCCAGTCCTCCCAGAGCCAGTCCTTGTCGAGGCCGGAGTCGAGGTGGTCCCAGGGCAGGACCTCCTCGTAGGTGCGCTCGCGGGTCGTGTACCAGTCGACGTCGACACCGAAGGAGGGCAGCGTCTTCTCGGCGCAGGCCATCCAGCGGTCGTAGCTGAAGTGCTCGCGCCAGCCGTCGAAGCGGCCGCCGTCCTCGTAGACGGCGCGGATGACGGCGCCCACGCGGCGGTCGCCGCGGGACAGGAGGCCCTCGACGATGCCGGGCTTGCCGTCGTGGTAGCGGAAGCCGATGGAGCGGCCGTACTTCTTGTCTCCGCGGATCTTGTCGCGGAGCTTGGTCAGGCGGGCGTCCGTCTCCTCGGCGGAGAGCTGCGGGGCCCACTGGAACGGGGTGTGCGGCTTCGGGACGAAACCGCCGATCGACACCGTGCAGCGGATGTCGTTCTGGCCCGACACCTCGCGGCCCTTGGCGATCACGTTGACCGCCATGTCGCCGATCTGGAGGACGTCCTCGTCGGTCTCGGTGGGCAGGCCGCACATGAAGTACAGCTTCACCTGGCGCCAGCCGTTGCCGTACGCGGTCGCGACGGTACGGATGAGGTCCTCTTCCGAGACCATCTTGTTGATGACCTTGCGCATGCGCTCGGAGCCGCCCTCGGGAGCGAACGTCAGACCCGAGCGGCGGCCGTTGCGGGTCAGCTCGTTGGCGAGGTCGACGTTGAACGCGTCCACCCGGGTCGAGGGCAGCGACAGGCCGATCTTGTCGTCCGTGTAGCGGTCCGCGAGGCCCTTGGCGATGTCACCGATCTCGGTGTGGTCGGCGGAGGAGAGGGAGAGCAGGCCTACCTCTTCGAAGCCGGTCGCCTTGAGGCCCTTTTCCACCATTTCGCCGATGCCGGTGATGCTTCGCTCCCGCACGGGGCGCGTGATCATGCCGGCCTGGCAGAAGCGGCAGCCGCGGGTGCAGCCGCGGAAGATCTCCACGGACATGCGCTCGTGGACGGTCTCGGCGAGCGGGACCAGGGGCTGCTTGGGGTAGGGCCACTCGTCGAGGTCCATGACGGTGTGCTTGGACACCCGCCACGGCACGCCCGACTTGTTCGGTACGACACGGGCGATGCGGCCGTCGGGGAGGTACTCGACGTCGTAGAAGCCGGGGACGTAGACGCCGCCCGTCCTCGCGAGGCGGAAGAGGACCTCTTCGCGGCCGCCGGGGCGGCCCTCGGCCTTCCACGTGCGGATGATCTCGGTCATGTCGAGGACGGCCTGCTCGCCGTCGCCGATGACCGCGCAGTCGATGAAGTCCGCGATCGGCTCGGGGTTGAAGGCCGCGTGGCCGCCCGCGAGGACGATCGGGTCGTCGATGGTGCGGTCCTTGGACTCCAGCGGGATGCCCGCCAGGTCGAGCGCCGTGAGCATGTTGGTGTAGCCGAGCTCGGTGGAGAAGCTGAGCCCGAACACGTCGAAGGCGCGCAGCGGGCGGTGCGAGTCCACCGTGAACTGCGGGACCTTGTGCTCGCGCATGAGCTCTTCCATGTCCGGCCACACGCTGTACGTGCGCTCGGCGAGGACGCCCTCGCGCTCGTTCAGTACCTCGTAGAGGATCATGACGCCCTGGTTGGGCAGCCCGACCTCGTACGCGTCCGGGTACATGAGCGCCCAGCGGACGTCACACTCGTCCCAGGCCTTGACGGTGGAGTTGAGCTCACCGCCGACGTACTGGATCGGCTTCTGCACATGCGGGAGCAGCGCTTCGAGCTGTGGGAAGACGGACTCGGCAGACATCTCGACCTTCGTGGGCTGGCAGGGGGCGACTCTCTAGCGTAACGCGAGCCGGGTCGCCCCCTCGCACGACGATCATGGGGCCGTCAGGCGTTCCCGCAGCTTCGGGGCGCCGGCGCGGGCCCACACCTCGGGCAGCTCCCGCTCGCGGGCGGCTGCTGTCGCCTCCTCCTGGCCGTACAGGAGCCCCCAGGTGAACGCGGACTCGCCGGCCGCGTGGGCCTGGGCGGCAAGCGTGCGCAGGGCCTCGCGGGCGACCACGCTGTCCTGGTGGTCGCCGAGCACGTTCTGTACGGCCTTCATGCGCTGGGCGAACTTCTTGGCGGCCTTGCCGAGCGCGGGGGTGGCGGCCTCGGCGGCGTACCGGGCGCGCTTGGCGGCCTTGCGGGCCTCGTGCAGGGCGAGGTCCCGCTCGTGGCCGGGGGCGAGGCCGAGCGCGGTGTGGACGCGGCTCGCGAGCCGGTCGTAGTCCTTGAGCACGGCCTTGGGGAGTACGTCGGCCACGGGCCGCTCGGCCGGCGGGAGCAGGGGCGGGGAGGCGAGCAGTGCGTCGAGGGCCGTCAGGAGGCCGAGGTAGCGCTTGCCGTCGAGTACGGCGAGGGTCCTGCGGCGGGAGCCGGTGCGGCGGGCCACCGTCCAGATGCGCAGCCGGCCGCGGACCGGGCCGAGCACCAGGGTGCGGGGCAGGGCGGCGATGCGGGCCCGCAGGCGTTCGGTGAGGACCTCCTGGTCGCGGTCGACCCCGAGCTCGGCGGCTAGCCATGTGAGCTCCTCGCCGAGGGGGTCGGTGACGGCGCGGTCGACGATCTTGGCGTACGACTTGAACGCGCTGCGCAGGCGGCGGGTGGCGACCCTCATCTGGTGGACGGAGTCCGGCAGTTCGCGCCGCACGGCGGGGTCGAGGGCGACGAGCGCGTCGCGCTGGGCGCGCAGGAAGCCGAGGACATGGGCGCCCGCGGTGCCTTCGGCGGGCCCTGAGTTCTTGGCGCTTTTGGCCGCCTTGCGCGGCTTCGGGGCGGTCTCGCGCAGGGCCCGGGCGAGTTTGGACGAACTCGTCGAGGGCCGGATGCCCGCCTTGCGCAGCCGTTTCTCCACACCGTCCAGGATGCTCTCGTCCGCCACCCCGTCGGCGAGCTCGACCTCGATCTCGGTCCAGGTGGTGGCGGTGGAGCCGGCGCGCAGGCCCTCGGCGCGGACGGTGTCGATGCTGAGCTCGGCGAGCAGGGTGTGGTCGTCGGCGAGCAGGTGGCGTACGTCGCGGGAGGAGCGGAGGCGGACGACGGGGACGAGTTCGGCGTCGCGGACGCGGGAGCGCAGCAGGGCGGCCAGCCCGGGCGGGAGGCGGTCGGAGAGCGGGGCCCGGATCTCGTCGCGGATGCCGACGGTGACCGGGAATTTGAGGTGCCAGCCGGCGTCGGCGCCGCCCGTTCTGCGGCGCAGGGTGAGTGAGTCGGCGTCCAGGCTCAGGTCCTGGGTGTCGTAGTAGACGGCGTCGAGTTCGACGACGCCCTTGTCGACGACGCTGCCGACACCGGGGACCCGGGTCAGGTCGGGCAGCCGGGCCCGGTCCCCGTCGGACGGGGTGAACTCGAATTTCCGCTCGATCTCGCGCTTCGTGTCCGCCATGACCAGAATCTAGACGCGATCGGGCCCCGGCGGCAGGGCCCCGGACCGGCCATCTCCCGGGCCGGTCCGAAGTCCCCGTCGGCTATGCCGTTATCGGCCGCTGCACCCGGATCGACTGGAGCAGCCCTATGGCGACCCACACCGCGAACATGGACGAGCCTCCGTAGGAGACGAACGGCAGAGGGATGCCCGCGACCGGCATGATGCCGAGCGTCATGCCGATGTTCTCGAAGGACTGGAAGGCGAACCAGGCGATGATGCCGGCCGCGACGATGGTGCCGTACAGCTCGGTCGTCTCGCGGGCGATGCGGCAGGCGCGCCACAGGATGACGCCGAGCAGCACGATGATCAGGCCCGCGCCGACGAAGCCGAGTTCCTCTCCGGCGACGGTGAAGACGAAGTCCGTCTGCTGTTCGGGGACGAACTGGCCGGTGGTCTGGGAGCCCTTGAAGAGCCCGGTGCCGGTCAGGCCGCCGGAGCCGATCGCGATCCTTGCCTGGCCGGTGTTGTAGCCGACGCCGGCCGGGTCGAGCTTGGGGTTGGCGAACGCGGCGAAGCGGTTGATCTGGTACTTGTCCAGTATCCCGAGCGCGGCGACCAGGACCGCCCCGACCACACCGGCGCCGAGCAGGCCGAAGATCCAGCGGTTGGACGCCCCCGAGGCGAGCAGCACGCCGAGGATGATCACCAGGATGACCATGGTCGAGCCGAGGTCGGGCATCAGCATGATGCAGCAGATCGGGATCAGCGCGATCCCGAGCGATTTCACCACCGTGCGGTGGTCCGGATGCAGTTGGTCGCCCGCGTCGACCCGGGCCGCGAGCAGCATCGCCATGCACAGGATGATCGCGATCTTCGCGAACTCGGAGGGCTGGAGGGAGAATCCGCCGCCGAGCACGATCCAGGAGTGCGCGCCGTTGACGGTGGCGCCGAGCGGTGAGAGCACCGCGAGCAGCATCAGGATCGAGAGCCCGTACAGGATGGGCACCGCGCCGCGCAGGGTGCGGTGGCCGAGCCAGATGGTGCCGACCATCAGGCACAGGCCGATACCGGCGTTCGCGATGTGCCGGATCAGGAAGAAGTACGGGTCGCCCTGGTTGATGTTGGTGCGGTTGCGGGTGGCGGACCACACCAGGAGCGAGCCGATGAGGCAGAGCGCGAGGGCCGACAGGAGCAGCGGCCAGTCGAGCCTGCGCAGCACCGAGTCGCGTGCGGTGAGTTTGGCGAACGCGCTGCGCTCGGGGGCGTAGCGCTGGACGGAGAAACCTGCCATGGCGCTAGTCCCTCCGTGGGTTGCGGTTGTCGACGTCGGTGGCCGGGGGATTGCTGGGCTGGGGCTGTCCGCTGGGCTGCAGCGGCCGGCCGTCGGGTCCCAGCTTGTCCTTGACCTTGCCGGCGTTCGGGTCGTAGTCGGCGACGGTCGGCGCGTCGATGGTGCCGTCGGCCTGGACCTTGGGCAGGCCCTGCTCGGGCTGCGGGAGCATGGCGCGCTTGAGGTCCTGGTTTCCGGCGTCGTCGACGCCGTACATCGCCTCGTAGATCTTGCGCACGGCCTCACCGGAGGCGCCGGAACCCGTACCGGCCTGGGAGATCGTCATGACGACCGTGTAGTCCTTGGAGTACGTGGCGAGCCAGGACGTGGTCTGCTTGCCGTAGACCTCGGCGGTGCCGGTCTTGGCGTGCAGCTCGATCTTGTCCTGCGGCCAGCCCTGGAACTTCCAGGCGGCGGTACCGCTGGTGACGACGCCGGCGAGGGCCTTGTTGTAGCCGTCGATGGTGGCCTGGCTGACCGGCAGCTTTCCGTTGATCTTCGGCTTGATCTCCTGGACGGTCTTGCCGTCGGCGCTGATGATCGCCTTGCCGATGGTGGGTGCGTGTATGGTCCCCCCGTTGGCGATCGCCCCGTAGATCATGGCCTCCTGGATCGGCGTGACGAGGGTGTCGCCCTGGCCGATGGAGTAGTTGATCGCGTCGCCCTCGCGCATCTTGTTGCCTTCGAGGCAGTTCTCGTACGCGATCTTCTCGACGTAGGTGCCGTCCTTCTTGCCGGACTTGCACCAGCTGTCCTTCATCGCGACGAAGAGGTTCTCCTTCCACTGGCGGTCCGGGACGCGGCCGGTGACCTCGTTGGGGAGGTCCACGCCGGTGGCCTTGCCGAGGCCGAACTGGTGGGCCGCCTTGTAGAAGAAGTCCTTGGGCTGGCCCGGCTTCGGGTTGATGCCGCCGTCCTTCTTCCACTCGTTGTCGGCGAGTCCGTAGAAGACGGTGTCGCAGGACACCTCCAGGGCGCGGCCGAGCGAGATGGGGCCGAAGCTCTCACCCTCGAAGTTCTTGAAGACCTGCCCGCCCACCGAGTAGGAGCTGGTGCACGGGTAGCCGCCGTCCCACTTGTAGCCGGCCTCGACGGCGGCGGCCGTGGAGACCACCTTGAACGTCGAGCCGGGCGCGGCCTGACCCTGTATGGCCCGGTTCAGCAGCGGGTAGTCGCTGTCCTTGCCGGTGAGCTGCTGGTAGTCCTTGCCGGAGATGCCGCCGACCCAGACGTTCGGGTCGTACGTCGGCGCCGAGGCCATGGCAACGATGCGGCCGGTCTTGGCCTCCATCACGACGACCGCGCCGGAGTCGGCCTTGTAGTTCTCGTTGGTGATCTTGTCGAACTGCTTGCGGGCCTCGACCATCGCGTTGTTCAGCTCGTACTCGGCGACGGCCTGCACGCGTGCGTCTATCGACGTGACGACGTTGGAGCCGGGCTGGGCCTTGTCGCTCTGCGCCTGCCCGATGACCCGCCCGAGGTTGTCGACCTCGTACCGGGTGATGCCCGCCTTGCCGCGCAGCTGCTTGTCGTAGGTGCGCTCCAGGCCGGAGCGGCCGACCTGGTCGGAGCGCAGGTAGGGCGAGTCGGTGTCCTTCGCCTTGGTGATCTCGTCGTCGGTCACCGGCGAGAGGTAGCCGAGCACCTGGGCGGTGTTGGACTTGCCGGGCCCGGGGTAGCGGCGTACGGCGGTGGGGTCGGCGGTGATGCCGGGGAAGTCCTCGGAGCGTTCGCGGATCTGGAGGGCCTGCTGGGTGGTGGCCTTGTCGGTGACCGGGATCGGCTGATAGGGCGAGCCGTTCCAGCAGGGCTTGGGGGTCTTGGCGTCGCAGAGCCTGACCTTGTCCATGACGTCCTGCGGCTTCATGCCGAGCACGGCGGCGAGCCGGGTCAGGACGGCCTTGCCCTTGTCGGGCATCTTCGAGAGGTCGGTGCGCGAGGCGGAGACCACGAGGCGGGTCTCGTTGTCGGCGAGCGGCACGCCGCGCGCGTCGAGGATCGAGCCGCGCACGGCCGGCTGGACGACCTGCTGGACGTGGTTGTTCTTGGCCTCGTCCTCGTACTCCTGGCCGTTGCGGATCTGCAGGTACCACAGGCGTCCGCCCAGCGTGAGCAGGAGCGAGAAGACCAGGACCTGGATGATGATGAGCCGGATCTGCACCCGGGGGGTGCGGCCGGTCTCAGGGATGTTGCTCATGCCGCGGTGACCCCCTGGTTCACAGTCGCTTGACGCCCTTGATCCGGCCCGCGCGGGCCGCTCTGCTCTTCGCCGCCTTGACCCGCAGGCCGCCGCGCTGGCCGCCGATGCGCAGGCCGGTGCCGCCGGAGAGCCAGCCGGAGGTGATGTCGTTCCTGGGGCTGCCGTTGGCGGTGGTCTCGGCGAGCGGGTCGTTCTCCGCGCGCCGGGCGATCGCCATGATCAGCGGCACGATGAAGGGCGCCAGCAGCAGGTCGTAGACGGCGGCCGTGAACAGCAGGCTGGGCAGCCCGACATGGCGGGCCGCGGTGTCGCCGACGAGCGCGCCGACCAGCGCGTAGAGCAGTGTCGAGCCGATGGCCGCGCCGACCACCACCAGCATCGGCCCGGCCGCCGAGCGCGGCCGCCCGTGGTCGGTCTTGGCGAGGCCCGCGACGTAGCCGATCACGCACAGCACGAGGGCGTAGCGCCCGGCCGCGTGGTCGGCGGGCGGCGCGAGGTCGGCGAGCAGCCCGGCACCGAATCCGACGAAGGCGCCGCCGAGGTGGCCGTAGACCAGGGCCAGACCGAGGACGGTGAGGAGCATCAAGTCCGGTACGGCGCCCGGGAGTTGGAGGCGGGCGAGGACGCTCACCTGGATGACGAGGGCGACGACGATCAGGGCGGCGGAGAGGATGACCCTGTTGACACGCATCTGGATCAGCTCCTACTGGTCGCCGTCGGCATTGGCATTGCCGTTGGGATCACCGTTCGGATTGGGATTGGGCGGATTCGGATTGGCGTTCGCGGCCGGGGGGTTCGCGTTGGCCGGCGGCGGGTTCGGGTTCCCGTTCGGGAGGGGGTTGCCGTCGGGGTTCGCGTGCTGGTCGGCGATGTTGGTGTTGCCCTGGCCGTCGGGGGCCTGGGACGGGGTGGCCGTGACGGTGACCGTCGGGGTCGGCGTCGGCTTGGGCTTGGCGGGCAGCACCTCGTCGCGCGGGTCGGTGCGCGGGGCCTCGACGACGACGCCGACGATGTCGAGCTTGGTGAAGCCGACGAAGGGGCGTACGTAGATGGTGCGCGTGAGGGCGCCGCCCGAGGGGTCGACCCGGACGACCTCGCCGACCGGGACGCCCGGCACGAACGGCTTGTCGGCCTGCGAGCCGAACGTCACCAGGCGGTCGCCGGGGTTGACCTTGGCCTTGCCGTTGAGCAGCTGCACCGAGAGCGGCCGGTCGCCGTGACCGGTGGCGAAGCCCAGCTCGTCGCTGTTCTCCATCCGGGTGCCGACGGTGAAGTCGGGGTCGTTGGCGAGCAGCACGGTCGCGGTGGAGGGGCCGACGGTGGTGACCCGGCCGACCAGGCCGTCGCCGTTGAGCACTGTCATGTCGCGCTTGATGCCGTCGTTGGACCCGGCGTCGATGGTGACCGTCCAGGAGAAGCCCTGGGCCGCTCCTATGGCGACGACCTGGGCGGCCTTGATGCCGTACTGGCCCTCCCCCGCGGTCTTCAGCATCGAGTCGAGCTGACTCAGGCGGCTGCGGTTGCGGGCGTCGCTGCCGAGCTTCTGCTTGAGGGCCTCGTTCTCGGCCTGCAGGGTGGAAATCTTGTCGTGGCGCTTGCCCGAGTCGCGTACCGCGCCGATCGCGTTGCCGACCGGGTCCACGGCGGCCGCGACCCCGTTCTCCACCGGCCCGAAGACCGCGGCGGCGGCCTGCCGGGCGCCGTCCACCGGTGAATTCGCCCCGCCTCTGATATCGACCGTGATCAGCGCGAACGCTACGGCGATCAGCAGCACCAGGAGCAGCCGGCTCTCTCGTGTGTCCCTCACGTGCGGCGGCCGTGCCTTCCTCGTAGGAATGTGGGTGATCTACAAGATCTCTTCGATCTGTATATCAACGATCCGCCGTACGAGTTGGCAGTGACCCGTACGGCGGACAGCAGGCCCCGGGGGCTATCTGCGGGGCTGCGCGTCGAGCACCTGCTGGAGCGCCTCGAACTCCTCGACGCACTTGCCGGAGCCCAGGGCCACCGAGTCGAGGGGGTCCTCGGCGATGTGGATCGGCATGCCCGTCTCGCGGCGCAGCCGCTCGTCCAGGCCGCGCAGCAGGGCGCCGCCGCCGGTGAGGACGATGCCGCGGTCCATGATGTCGCCGGAGAGCTCCGGCGGGCACTTGTCGAGGGTCGTCTTCACTGCGTCGACGATGGCGTTGACGGGCTCCTCGATCGCCTTGCGCACCTCGGCGGCGGAGATCACGACGGTCTTCGGCAGGCCGGAGACGAGGTCGCGGCCGCGGATCTCGGTGTGCTCGTCCTTGTCGAGGTCGTACGCCGAACCGATCGTGATCTTGATCTGTTCCGCGGTCCGCTCGCCGAGGAGGAGGGAGTACTCCTTCTTGATGTGCTGGATGATCGCGTTGTCGAGCTCGTCGCCCGCGACCCTGATGGACTGCGCGGTGACGATGCCGCCGAGCGAGATCACGGCGACCTCGGTGGTGCCGCCGCCGATGTCGACGACCATGTTGCCGGTGGCCTCGTGGACGGGCAGGCCCGAGCCGATGGCCGCGGCCATGGGCTCCTCGATGATGTGCACCTGGCGGGCGCCGGCCTGGGTGGACGCTTCGATGACGGCGCGGCGCTCGACTCCCGTGATGCCCGAGGGCACGCAGACCACGACGCGCGGGCGGGCCAGGTACCGACGCTTGTGGATCTTCAGGATGAAGTAGCGGAGCATCCGCTCGGTGATCTCGAAGTCGGCGATCACGCCGTCCTTCAGCGGCCGTACGGCAACGATGTTGCCCGGCGTACGGCCGATCATCTTCTTGGCCTCGGCGCCGACCGCGAGGATGCCGCCGGTGTTGGTGTTGATGGCGACGACGGACGGCTCGTTCAGGACGATTCCGCGGCCCCTGACGTACACCAGCGTGTTGGCGGTCCCGAGGTCGACAGCCATGTCACGGCCGATGAACGACATTTTGTTGCTCCCCATGAGGATGCGTCCGGCCTTCCCTAATCGAGCGTTGACGGCTTCTCAGGTCGGCGAGGTGGGTGCGTTGAGCGCGAGGCTCCATCGTAGTCCGGCCTGCACGGACACGGCGCGTTGGTCCACCTCAGTATTGGTGACGTCTTGTCGGGGCGATGCGTTCCCGAAGTCGCCCCGCATATGCCGGGGGGCGACCGAAATTCCTTCGGTCGCCCCAGGTCATGAGCGCTATATGGCTGACATTGCGTCAGGAAATGCTCAGCCGCGGCCCGGGAAGAAGATCTTCAGTTCTCGCTCCGCGGACTCCTCGGAGTCCGAGGCGTGGATGAGGTTCTCCCGGACGATGGTCCCGAAGTCGCCACGGATCGATCCGGGGGCCGCCGCGATCGGGTCGGTGGGACCCGCCAACTGGCGTACGCCCTCGATGACGCGCTCACCCTCGACCACCAGGGCGACGACCGGGCCCGAGGACATGAACGCCACGAGCGGCTCGTAGAAAGGCTTGCCCTTGTGCTCGCCGTAGTGCTGCTCCAGCGTGTCCTGATCCAGGGTGCGCAGCTCAAGAGCGGTGATCTGCCAGCCGGCCTTGCGCTCGATGCGGCCGATGATCTCGCCGACCAGCGAGCGGCGGACGGCGTCCGGCTTGAGGAGGACGAGGGTGCGCTGCGTCATGGTGTACGGCTCCTTGGCAAACGTGTGCGGTCCGCCGAGATTACCGGGTGTAGCTGAAGTGCTGTCACCCGGTCCCGCCGCCCGCCCGCTAGGCCTGGGGCTGGGCCTCGGCCTGGGCCGCGAATCTGGCCTTCGCCTCGTCGATCTTGCGGCCGTAGTGGACCGAGGCCCACCACAGGGCCGCGAAGAGGGCGCCCATGAAGAACATCAGCGGGACGGCGAAACCGCTCGCGATCAGCGCGATCTGGAGCGCCCAGCCGAGCTCGACCCCGCCGCGCCGGCCCAGCATCCCGCAGAGCAGGACCGAGAGCAGCATGCCGATGCCGCACACCGTCCACACGGTGGTGGTGGCGAGGTCGGGGTCCTTCATCGCGACCAGGCCCGCGAAGGCGATGACGAAGAATTCACCGATCAGGGTGGACGCGCAGAGCGTACGCATCGGGTCAGCCCCTCTTCAGCAGCAGCCGGGCGTCGCCGACCGTGAACACGGAGCCGGTGACGAGGACACCCGCGCCCGCGTACTCGTCCTCCTCCTCGGCCAGGGTGATGGCGGCCTCGATGGCGTCGTCCAGGCGGGGCTCGACCACGACCCGCTCGTCTCCGAACACCTCGACGGCGAGCGCCGCCAGCTCGTCCACGTCCATGGAGCGGCTGGAGGTGTTGGCGGTGACGACGATCTCGGCGAAGACCGGCTCGAACGCTTCGAGCAGGCCCTTCACGTCCTTGTCGGCGCTGGCGGCGACCACGCCGATCAGGCGCGAGAAGCCGAACGCCTCGGTCAGGCCGTCCGCGGTGGCGCGGGCGCCGGCCGGGTTGTGCGCGGCGTCCAGGACGACGGTCGGCGAGCGGCGCACGACCTCCAGGCGGCCCGGCGAGACGACGGAGGCGAACGCCTTGCGGACGGTGTCGATGTCGAGCGGGCCGGCCTGCTGCGAGCCGACGCCGAAGAACGCCTCGACCGCGGCGAGCGCCACGGCCGCGTTGTGCGCCTGGTGGGCTCCGTACAGCGGGAGGAAGACCTCCTCGTACTCGCCGCCGAGGCCCCGCAGCGTCAGGAGCTGGCCGCCGACGGCGACTTCGCGGCCGACGATGCCGAACTCCATGCCCTCGCGGGCCACGGTGGCATCCGTCTCGACGGCCTTCTTCAGCATGACCTGCGCCGCGTCGACCGGCTGCTGGGCCAGGATCACGGTGGCGCCCTGCTTGATGATCCCGGACTTCTCCACGGCGATCTCGGCCGGCGTGTTGCCGAGCCGGTCGGTGTGGTCGAGGTCTATGGGGGTCACGACCGCGACGCCCGCGTCGATGACGTTCGTCGCGTCCCAGGTGCCGCCCATGCCGACCTCGACGACCGCCACGTCCACCGGGGCGTCCGCGAAGGCCGCGTACGCCATGCCGGTCAGGACCTCGAAGAAGGAGAGCCGGAACTCCTCCTTGGCGTCCACCATCTCGACGTACGGCTTGATGTCCTCGTACGTCTCGATGAAGCGCTCGGCGGGGATCGGCAGGCCGTCCAGGCTGATCCGCTCGGTGATCGACTGGACGTGCGGCGAGGTGTAGCGGCCGGTGCGCAGCTCGAAGGCGCCGAGCAGGGCCTCGATCATGCGGGCGGTGGACGTCTTGCCGTTGGTGCCGGTGATGTGGATCGTCGGGTAGGCGCGCTGCGGCTCGCCGAGGACGTCCATCAGGGCGGCGATGCGGCGGACGGACGGCTCCAGCTTGGTCTCGCCCCAGCGGCCCGCGAGCTCGGTCTCGACGGCGCGCAGCGCCGCGTCCACCTCGGGGTCGGCGGGGCGGGCGGGCACGGCCTCGCCCTGGGGCACACCGCCGTGGGTGCGCAGGGTGCGGCTACCCGCCTCGATCACCGCCAGGTCGGGGTCTCGACTCGTTTCGGCTTCGACGATTCCGTCGAAGTCATCGGCTTCACTGCGGTCGGGCTGCTCGGTCACAGGACCAGTCTACGGAGGGGCACCGACAGGACCTTGGACCCGCCCCTTTCGGGACGTTCGGCCCCCGGGTCCCACAGACTCTCCGGGCAAACTTGGCGATCATGGACATAGGGATCGACCTCGGGACCGCCAACACCCTGCTGTACGCCAGGGGGCAGGGCATCGTGCTCAACGAGCCGTCCGTGGTGGCGATGAAGGAGGGCGGCCGCACGGCGCTGGCCGTCGGCGCGGAGGCCAAGGAGACCATCGGCCGCACGCCCGGTTCGATCACCGCGATCCGGCCGCTGCGGGACGGCGTGATCAGCGACTACGAGGCGGCGGAGGAAATGATCCGCCACTTCGTCAGGAAGGCGGTGCCGGGGCGCCGCCCGCGCACCCGCATGGTGGTGTGCGTGCCGAGCGGGGTGACGCCGGTGGAGCGGCGCGCGATCGTGCACGCCGCGCAGCGGTCCGGCGCGAAGGCCGTGCACCTCATCGAGGAGCCGATGGCGGCGGCGATCGGGGCCGGGCTCCCGGTGGCCGAGCCGCGCGGCTCGATGGTGGTGGACATCGGCGGCGGCACCACCGAGGTCGCCGTGATCTCGCTCGGCGGCATCGTGACCGCGCAGTCCCTGCGGGTGGGCGGCGACCGCCTGGACACCGCGATCACCGACTACGTACGCAAGGAGCACTCGCTGCTCATAGGCGAGCGCACCGCCGAGGACGTCAAGTGCGCGATCGGGTCGGCCTGGCCGGTGCCGGGCAACGAGGAACTGGAGGAGCTGACCTTCACGGTCCGGGGCCGGGAGAAGGTGGGCGGCCTGCCCAAGACGCTCCGGCTCACCGCGCGCGAGGTGCGGGCCGCGCTCGACGAGCCGGTCGAGTCGATCATCGCGGCGGTACGGGTGACCCTGGAGGAGTGCCCGCCGGAGCTGTCCGGCGACGTGATGGAGCACGGCATCGTGCTGACCGGAGGCGGCGCGCTCCTCCCGGGCCTGGATCTGCGCCTCGCATCGGCGACCGGCATCCCGGTGTTCGTGGCGGACAACCCGCTGGACTGCGTGGCGCTCGGCTCGGGCAAGTGCGTGGAGGACTTCGACCAGCTCCAGAAGCTGCTGACCGGCGCGTAGAGCCATCCGCCATGCCATAGGGCGTGTTCGGGCCGGGACCCCAGGAGGGGAGCCCGGCCCGTCTGCGTTCCCGGCCCCTCCCCGCACGGCAGGCGCGAAGACCTCACAAGGCGAGCAGGCACGAAGACCATCGGTACGCCGTACGCCCTTGCGCACACTGTTCGCAACGTCGTACAGTGTTCTCGTCGATCTCACCACCGCGCACCGTTCGCCGCCCCGGAAGGAGCCCCCGATGAGTGCACTCGCACTGTCCGTCCTGCTCTCCCTCGTCTCCGCCGTGGCGTACGCGGGCGGCGCGATCATGCAGGAGCGGGTCGCCGAGACGACCGCGGGAAGCGCGGCCGCGCGCCGGGCGCGCTGGGTGATCGCGATCGGGCTCAACGGCCTGGGCGCGCTGCTCCACGTGGTGGCCCTGGCCTGCGGTCCGCTGAGCCTGGTCCAGCCGCTCGGCGCGCTCACCATCGTCTTCGCCCTGCCGATGGCCGCGCTGTTCGTACGCCGCCGGGCCGGCGCCGCCGCCTGGCGCGGGGCGGTCATGGCGACGGTGGGCCTGGCCGGGCTGCTCTCGCTGACCGGCAGTGCCGACTCCTCCTCGCTCGGCGGCGCCCAGCGCGTCGCGGTCGCCCTCACCACGTTCGTCGTGATCGGCGCCCTGATGATGGCCGCCCGCACCGCCGGCCGGCCCGTCCTGCGCAGCGTGCTGCTCGCCACGGCGGCCGGGATCGCCTTCGGCATGGGCTCGGTGTTCACCAAGCTGGTGGCGGTCGACTGGGCGGGCGGATCCGTCGCCGAGCAGCTGCCGAGCCTGGCCGTGATCGCGGTCCTCGCCACGGCGGGCACCCTGGTCTCGCAGGCCGCCTACCGCGGCGCCGGCCTCGCCACCCCGCTGGCCGTGGTCACCGTGGCGAACCCGGTGATCGCCGCCGCCGTCGGCCTCGCCCTGTTCGGCGAGAGCTTCCGGTACGGGACCACGGGCACGCTGCTCGCCCTGGCCTGCGGCGCGGTCGTGATGGGCGGGCTCACCCTGCTGACGACGGACGGCACCCGGAACGCCCCCGCCCGGCTCCCGGTCCCCCGGCGGCTGCCCGTCGACATCCACTCGCTGATCCAGCTGCCCGCGATGGGCGCGACGGCCGCCTGAGCGCCTGTGCCGGCACCCCGGCCGGACGCGTCAGCCGACCGCCCCGGCCGGAAGCGTCGCCCGCACCTCATAGGTCGTGTCCGTACGGGTCGTGGCGAGCGAGCCGCCCATGCTCTCCACCCGCTCCCGCATGGAGAAGGTCCCGGTCCCCGTGGAGACCGGGGCCTTCACCGGTACCGCGCGGGGCAGCGGGTTCTGGACCGTGACGACCAGGTCCCCCGCCGCGAGCCGGATCGTCACCGCGACCGGCTCGCCCTGGGCATGCTTGACCGAGTTCGTCAGGCACTCCTGGACCACCCGGTACACCGCCGCCTGGCGCAGCGGGGACACCCGGTGCGCGGCCGGCTCGATGTCCAGGCCGACCGGGGTGCCCGCGCTCCGGCTCTCCTCGGCGAGCGCGTGCAGGCCGTCGATGCCGGGCGTGGCCGTGCGCTCGTCCGCGCGCCGCACGATGATCTCGTTCAGCATGAGGTGGGCCCGGCGCGCGGTGTCGGCGAGCTCCTCGAAGTCCTTGTGGTGCGGCTCGTTCCTGGCCCGCATCGCGAGCACCTCGGAACGCACCGCGAGCATCGTCAGCTCCCGGCCCACCATGTCGTGCACGTCCCGGGCCACCGAGACCCGCTCGACCTGCACGGCCTGCAGGGCCGCGTGCTCGGCGCGCTGGGCCTCCAGTTCGCGTACGAGGTCGTGGCGGTAGGCCGAGATCCCGACACCCGAGGCGAGCACCCCCACGGGCACCACGATCGCCAGGAACGAGCTGAGCGTCTCGCCCCGGGTGTCGGGCCAGCCCGGCAGGTTGAACAGGGCGTACGCCACCGCGATGTACCCGCACGTGGCGATGATGCTCGCGCGCCGGCCCCGGAAGCGGCCCAGCGAATACAGCGCGAACTGCACCAGGTTCAGCTGGTGCAGCCAGCCCAGGTAGAACAGCGCGACCAGGTAGGGCAGCCAGGGCCAGCGGCGCCGGAAGAGCAGGGTCGCCGCGCCGAGGGCGAGGACGGGCGGCGCGGTGTAGCTGTTGAGGGAGTTGTCGGCCTTGGCCAGGCCCGGCACGTCCAGGACCATCAGGCCGAAGCAGCTCAGCGCGATCAGCACGTCCAGGGCGCGCTCCTCGCCCACCCAGCGCGCGCTCGCGGCACGCGCCGCCGCCAGCACGCGCTGCGGCGCGGAGGAGGAGGACGGCGTGTGCATGCCCTCCATCATCCAAGGTCTTTGGACCCGAATGCCTAAGCCGAACGGCCCACATTTAGTGATATGTCGCACGCGGCTTCTGGCCGTTCGGCCCTGCCCCGGTGGCCCTACGGATCCCTAGCGTTGATCCCATGCCTGCCCTCTCCTCCCGCCGTCCGGCGCGCGGCACCGCCCTGCTCCTGCTGATCGGCGGACTGCTCGGCACCCTCGCCTCGGCCGTCCTGACCGCCGACCGCATCCATACCCTCCAGAACCCGGCCTTCTCCCCCGGGTGCAACATCAACGCGGTCCTGAGCTGCGGCGACGTGATGGACACCTGGCAGAGCAACCTGCTCGGCTTCCCCAACATGCTGCTCGGCGTCGTCGCGTTCGCGGCCCTGGCGGCCCTGGGTCTGGCCCTCCTCGCGGGCGCGGAGTTCCCCCGGTGGCTGTGGCTCGGCATCCGGGCCGGCGTCACGGCGGGTTTCGCCTTCACGGTCTGGCTGATCATCCAGTGCCTGTACGTCATCGGGGCGCTGTGCCCGTGGTGCCTGCTGGTGTGGGCGGTGATGATCCCGCTGTTCTGGTACGTCACCCGGCATGTGGCAGGGCCCCATGCGTGGATGCGCCGGGTGGTGCCGCACTGGCTGGTGCCGCTGGCGATGTACGCCGTGGTGGCGGCGCTGGTGTGGGCGGAGCTCGGCGACCGCCTGTTCTGACCGGCTGTTCTGGACCGCCGGTTCTTCCGGACGCATGAGGAAGGCCCCCAGGAGCGGATCCTGGGGGCCTTCCTCATGTGCGGATGCCCGTATGGGCGTCCGGATCAGCCCTTGGGCAGGGCGGCGATCTGGTTGGTGATGCGCTCGATGTCGGCCTCGGCCTTGGTCAGGCGCGTACGGATCTTGTCGACCACGTTGTCCGGGGCCTTGGCGAGGAAGGCCTCGTTGCCGAGCTTCTTGTTCGCGTCCGCCTTCTCCTTCTCGGCCGCCCCGAGGTCCTTGGTCAGGCGCTTGCGCTCGGCCTCGACGTCGATGGTGCCGGACAGGTCGAGGGCGACCGTGGCGCCTGCGACCGGCAGCGCGGCGGTGGCGTGGAAGCCCTCGCCGGCCGGCTGGAGCCGGAGCAGCTGACGGATGGCCGCCTCGTGCGGGGCGAGCGCGGTGCCGGTCAGGGTGAGCTCGGCCGGAACCTTCTGGCCGGGCTGGAGACCCTGGTCGGAACGGAACCGGCGGACCTCGGTGACGACCTGCTGGACCAGCTCGATCTCGCGCTCGGCGGCGTCGTCGCGGAAGCCACTGTCTGTCGGCCAGTCGGCGACCACGAGGGACTCGCCGCCGGTCAGCGTCGTCCACAGGGTGTCGGTGACGAACGGGACGATGGGGTGCAGGACCCTCAGCATCACGTCGAGGACCTCACCGAGGACCCGGCCGGAGACCTTGGCCTGCTCGCCGCCCGCGAAGAACGTCGTCTTCGACAGTTCGACGTACCAGTCGAAGACCTCGTCCCACGCGAAGTGGTAGAGCGACTCGCTGAGCTTCGCGAACTGGTAGTCCTCGTAGTACGCGTCGACCTCGGCCACGGTCTTGTTCAGCCGGGACAGGATCCAGCGGTCGACCGCCGACAGCTGCTCCACGGGCGGGAGTTCGCCCTCGACCGTGGCGCCGTTCATGAGCGCGAAGCGGGTCGCGTTCCAGATCTTGTTGGCGAAGTTGCGGGACGCCTGCACCCAGTCCTCGCCGATCGGCACGTCCGCGCCGGGGTTGGCGCCCTTGGCCAGGGTGAAGCGGACGGCGTCCGAGCCGTACGCGTCCATCCAGTCGATCGGGTCGACCGCGTTCGGGTTGGACTTCGACATCTTCTTGCCGAACTCGTCGCGGACGAGACCGGTCAACGCGACCGTCTTGAACGGGACTTCGCCGTCCATCGCGTACAGGCCGAACATCATCATCCGGGCGACCCAGAAGAAGATGATGTCGTGGCCGGTGAGCAGGACGTCGGTCGAGTAGAACTTCTCCAGGTCGGCGGTCTTCTCCGGCCAGCCGAGCGTGGAGAACGGCCACAGACCGGACGAGAACCAGGTGTCCAGGACGTCGGGGTCCTGGTGCCAGCCCTCGCCGGTCGGGATCTCGTCGTCGGGCCCGACGCACACGACCTGGCCCTCGGGGCCGTACCAGATCGGGATGCGGTGGCCCCACCACAGCTGGCGCGAGATGCACCAGTCGTGCATGTTGTCGACCCAGTCGAAGTACCGCTTCGACATGTCCTCGGGGTGGATCTTGACCCAGCCGTCGCGGACCGCGTCACCGGCGGCCTGCGCAAGCGGGCCGACCTTGACCCACCACTGCATCGACAGGCGCGGCTCGACGGTCGTCTTGCAGCGCGAGCAGTGCCCCACGGAGTGCATGTACGGGCGCTTCTCGGCGACGATGCGGCCCTGCTCCTTGAGCGCGCCGACGATCGCCGAACGGGCCTCGTAGCGGTCGAGCCCCTGGAACGGGCCCGGGACCGTGATGATGCCGCGCTCGTCCATGACGGTGATGGAGTCGAGGTTGTGCCGCTGCCCGATGGCGAAGTCGTTCGGGTCGTGCGCCGGGGTCACCTTGACGCAGCCGGTGCCGAACTCGGGGTCGACGTGGGTGTCCGCGACGACCGGGATGGAGCGGTCGGTGAGCGGCAGCTTGATGAGCCGGCCGATGAGGTGCTGGTAGCGCTCGTCGTCCGGGTGGACGGCGATGGCCGTGTCGCCCAGCATCGTCTCGGCGCGGGTGGTGGCGACGACGAGGGTGTCGTCCCCCTCCCCGTACTTGAGCGAGACGAGCTCGCCCGGGTCGTCCTGGTACTCGACCTCGATGTCCGAGATGGCGGTCAGACAGCGCGGGCACCAGTTGATGATGCGCTCGGCGCGGTAGATCAGCTCGTCGTCGTACAGGTTCTTGAAGATGGTCTGGACGGCCTTGGAAAGACCCTCGTCCATGGTGAACCGCTCACGGGTCCAGTCGAGCCCGGCACCGAGGCGCTTGAGCTGGCCCAGGATCCGGCCGCCGTACTCACCCTTCCACTGCCACACGCGCTCGGTGAACGCCTCGCGCCCCAGATCGTGCCGGGACTTGCCCTCCTCGGCGAGCTGCTGCTCGACCTTGTTCTGCGTGGCGATGCCCGCGTGGTCCATGCCGGGCAGCCACAGCGTCTCGTACCCCTGCATCCGCTTGCGACGGGTGAGGGCGTCCATGAGCGTGACCTGGAAGGCGTGCCCGAGGTGCAGCGCGCCCGTGACGTTCGGTGGCGGAATGACGATGGTGTAGGGGTCCTTGTCGGACCCGGCGTCAGCCGTGAAGTAACCGCGCTCTACCCAGCGCTCGTACAGCTTCCCCTCTACCTCGGCCGGCGCGTACTGGGTCGGCAGTTCGGTGGTGGGCGCTGGATTCTGCTGCTGAGTGTTCTCGGTCACGGGGTCAGTTTAGGGGTGTCACGGGCCGGTACTGAAATGGGTAGTTTCCGTAACGGTGGGCCCCCCGATGGACCGCCTCGGCGCCCCGTCGGCCAGGATGTTCGGATCGGATAAGCATCCCTAGGGGGAACCAAGGAATGAGCTACAACCAGCCGGGCCCGTACGGTGGCCAGCCTCAGCAGCCCGGTCCGTACGGCCAGCAGCCGCCGCAGCAGCCCTACGGGCAGCCCGGCCCGCAGCAGCCCGGCTACGGCTACCCGCAGCAGGCACCGCAGGGCGTGCCCCCGCAGCAGCCGTACGGCCAGCCCGCGCCGCAGCAGCCCTACGGGTACCCGCAGCAGCAGCCGCCCTACGGCCAGCCGCCCCAGCAGCCCCCGTACGGCCAGCAGCCCCCGTACGGCGCCCCGATGCAGCCCATGCCGCCGGCTCCGCCGAAGAAGAAGACGGGCCTGATCGTCACGGCCGTCGTGGTGGCCGTCGCCGTGATCGGCGGCGGCGTGTGGTTCCTGACGAAGGGCGGCGCGAGCAACAGCGACGTGTCGGCCGACACCAAGGGGTACAAGATCGTCCTGCCTGCCACGGTCGAGGACTACAAGAAGGACGGGACCGACAAGTCGGCCCCGATGACGGACGAGCAGAAGAAGAAGGCCGAGGCCGCCGGGGTCAAGAACCCGCAGCAGGTCTCCGCCTCGTACAACTCCGGCGACCCGGAGAAGAACCCGTTGACAGCCAAGTCGATCCAGGCCGAGACGTACTGGGGTGAGATCAGCGACCCCGCGAAGGTGATCGACGCCTCGTTCAAGAACGCCGAGGCGAACACCAACAAGAGCAAGGCCTTCAAGGTCGAGCTCATCGGCAGCCCGAAGCTCGTCAAGCCGGCCGGGTTCAAGGGCGCGCTGATGAAGTGCCAGGACATGAAGTTCACCAACTCCGGCGCCGACGGCTCGGTCGAGAAGGGGCCCAAGGAGTTCACGGCCCCGGCCTGCGTGTGGGCCGACTACAGCACGTACGGCGTGGTGATCCTGATGGACCTGGGCAAGGCCGCCATCGGTGGCGGGGCGAGCCAGGACGACGCCGCCAAGCTGACGGCGTCGCTGTACAACACGTCCCGCCAGAAGATCTGACGGTCCTGGACGACGCACAGAGGGGCGCCCGGTCAACCAGGTTGACCGGGCGCCCCTCTGCCATGCGCAGGCAAGCGCAGCGCTACGCGCTCTTCTCGTGCCGCCCGTCGCTCTTCACGATCCGCGGCTCGCGCGGGACCAGCGTCGGGTTCACGTTGTTGCGGACCACGTCCGCGGTGATGACGACGCGGGCGACGTCCTTGCGGGACGGGACCTCGTACATCACCGACTGGAGGACCTCCTCCATGATGGCGCGCAGGCCGCGCGCGCCGGTGCCGCGCAGGATGGCCTGGTCGGCGATGGCCTCCAGGGCCGGGCGGTCGAAGTCCAGCTCCACGCCGTCGAGTTCGAAGAGGCGCTGGTACTGCTTGACCAGCGCGTTGCGCGGCTCGACCAGGATCTGGAGGAGGGCTTCGCGGTCGAGGTTGTGGACCGAGGTCAGGACGGGCAGACGGCCGATGAACTCGGGGATCATCCCGAACTTCACCAGGTCCTCCGGCATGACCTCCTGGAACTGGTCGCTGGCCTCGATCTCCCGCTTGGAGCGGATCGTCGCGCCGAAGCCGATGCCCTTGGCGCCGGCCCGGGACTCGATGATCTTCTCCAGGCCCGCGAAGGCACCGCCCACGATGAACAGGACGTTCGTCGTGTCGATCTGGATGAATTCCTGGTGGGGGTGCTTGCGGCCGCCCTGCGGCGGGACGGAGGCGGTGGTGCCCTCCAGGATCTTCAGCAGGGCCTGCTGGACGCCTTCGCCGCTGACGTCACGCGTGATCGACGGGTTCTCGCTCTTGCGGGCGACCTTGTCGATCTCGTCGATGTAGATGATCCCGGTCTCGGCCTTCTTGACGTCGTAGTCGGCGGCCTGGATCAGCTTCAGGAGGATGTTCTCGACGTCCTCGCCGACATAGCCGGCCTCCGTCAGCGCCGTGGCGTCGGCGATGGCGAAGGGCACGTTGAGCATCCGGGCGAGGGTCTGGGCGAGGAGCGTCTTGCCGGAGCCCGTCGGGCCGAGGAGCAGGATGTTGGACTTGGCGAGCTCGATGGCGTCGTCACGGCCCTGCGCGCCGCCGTTCTCGCCGGCCTGGACGCGCTTGTAGTGGTTGTACACCGCGACCGAGAGCGCCTTCTTGGCGGGCTCCTGGCCTACGACGTACCCCTCGAGGAACTCGTAGATCTCGCGCGGCTTGGGGAGTTCCTCCCACCGCACCTCGGAGGACTCGGCGAGCTCCTCCTCGATGATCTCGTTGCAGAGGTCGATGCACTCGTCGCAGATGTACACCCCGGGGCCTGCGATGAGCTTCTTCACCTGCTTCTGGCTCTTTCCGCAGAACGAGCACTTGAGCAGGTCGCCGCCGTCACCGATGCGTGCCACGAGGTGCTTCCCCTTCGCCTGGGAGACGCCATGTGCGCCGCCTCCTGGTGCCTACTGCGTGTTCCGGGGGGACACCCCCAGACCCCCTACCGACGGTACCTTGCCGAGCCCCTCGTTCGGGCCCCCCTTGGCGCGGTTCACTTCGACGTGGACCGCGCCAAGGTTGCCGATGCGGCTCAGGCCGCCGCGGAGGTCGTCGTCTTGCGGGTCGAAACGATCTGGTCGACGAGACCGTAGGCCAGCGCGTCCTCGGCCGTGAGGATCTTGTCGCGCTCGATGTCGTCGCGGATCTTCTCGATCGGCGTCGTCGAGTGCTTGGCCAGCATCTCCTCCAGCTGCGAACGCATCCGGAGGATCTCGTTGGCCGCGATCTCCAGGTCGGAGAGCTGCTCGCGGCCGGTGCCGCCCGAGGGCTGGTGGATCAGGACGCGGGCGTTCGGCAGCGCCATGCGCTTGCCCGGCGTACCGGCGGCGAGCAGGACGGCGGCAGCGGAGGCCGCCTGGCCCATGCAGACCGTCTGGATGTCGGGCTTCACGAACTGCATGGTGTCGTAGATCGCCGTCAGGGCGGTGAAGGAGCCGCCCGGGCTGTTGATGTAGATGGAGATGTCGCGGTCCGGGTCCATCGACTCCAGGCACAGGAGCTGCGCCATCACGTCGTTGGCGGACGCGTCGTCGATCTGCACGCCGAGGAAGATCACGCGCTCCTCGAAGAGCTTCGCGTACGGGTCGTACTCACGCACGCCCTGCGAGGTGCGCTCGACGAAGCGCGGCACGATGTAGCGGTTGTCGACCTGCGGGCCGGTGTAGAGGCCGCTCGCGTTGGCCGAGGGGCCGGAGAAGTTGCTCATTGGGGTGTTCACCATCCTGGTGGCGTTCAAGTGGGCGGGGTCGAAGCGGTGCGGGTCGGGGCTCAGGCCCCGGTGCCGCCGCCGCCCGGAACGCCCGAGGCAGCGGAGATGATCTCGTCGATGAGGCCGTACTCCTTGGCCTCCTCCGCCGTGTACCAGCGGTCGCGGTCGCCGTCGCGGATGATCGTCTCGACGGTCTGGCCGGAGTGCGCGGCAGTGATCTCCGCCATGCGCTTCTTCGTACGGATCAGGTACTCGGCCTGGATCTTGATGTCGGAGGCGGTGCCACCGATGCCGGCGGAGCCCTGGTGCATCAGGATGTCGGTGTTGGGGAGCGCGAAGCGCTTGCCCGCGGTGCCGCCGGTCAGCAGGAACTGGCCCATCGAGGCGGCCATGCCCATGCCGATGGTGACGACGTCGTTCTGGATGTACTGCATGGTGTCGTAGACCGCCATGCCGGCCGTCACCGAGCCACCGGGGCTGTTGATGTAGAGGTAGATGTCCTTGTCCTGGTCGGCAGCGGCCAGGAGGAGCATCTGGGCGGTGATCTTGTTGGCGATCTCGTCGTCGACCTGCTGGCCGAGGAAGATGATGCGGTCGTTGAGCAGTCGGCTGTAGACCTGGTCGCCGAGGCCACCACCGAGGGACGGCTCACCGGCGGCGTAAGGCATCAGATTCGTCACGTATCCACCTGCTCGTCTCTGACGGCTTCGGCCGTCTCAGCGTCTTCGTTCCGGGGGCGCGGACTCCGGCTCGCCAGACTCCACCACCCTCGTATTCATGGACCCTAACGCGCAGGTGGGACAACGCCATCCCGGTTCCCGAACTGTTCGCTCGGAGCGCAAGGTGGTTGAAGCGGAATCAGGTACGAAGAAGGGCCCGTACGCGGCTGCGTACGGGCCCTTCCCGATGGGTCAGGCAGAGGCTCAGGCCTCGGTCTTCTCCTCGGCGGCGGCCTCGACCGGCTCACCCTCGGCGGCGGCGACGACGGCCTCGGCGACCTCGTCCTCGTCGTCCTCGAGGTCGACGACCTCACCGTTGGTGTCGGTGACCTTGGCGGCCTCGACGACCACGGCCAGCGCCTTGCCGCGGGCGACCTCGCCGACGAGCATCGGCACCTGGCCGCCCTCGACGACGGCCTGGGCGAACTGGTCCGGGCTCATGCCGGAGGAGGCCGCACGCCGCATGAGGTGCTCGGTGAGCTCCTCCTGGTTGACGTTCAGCTTCTCCTTGTTGACGAGCTCGTCCAGGATGAACTGCGTCTTGATGCCCTTGACCGCCTGCTCCTCGGTCTCGGCGGTGAACTCTTCCTCGGTCTTGCCCTGGATCTCCAGGTACTTGGCGAGGTCGATGCCCATCTGGCCGAGCTGGTGGTGCTCGAGGTTGTGCTTGCGGGTCTGGATCTCGTCCGCGAGGAGCTTCTCGGGGATCGGGACCTCGGCCAGCTTCAGGAGCTCGTCCAGGACGCGCTCCTGGGCCTGGGTGGCCTGGTCGTACTGCTTCATGTTCTCGAGGCGCTTGCGGCTGTCGGCCTTGAGCTCGTCCAGGGTGTCGAACTCCGACGCGAGCTGCGCGAAGTCGTCGTCCAGGGCGGGCAGTTCGCGGGCGGCGACCTGGGTGACCTTGACGGTGACCTCGGCCTCCTTGCCCTCGGCCGAGCCGCCCTTGAGCTCGGAGGTGAAGGTGGCCTCGCCACCGGCCTCCAGGCCCTTCACGGCGTCGTCGATGCCCTCGAGAAGCTCGCCGGAACCGATGGTGTACGAGACACCCTCGGCCACGCCGTCCTCCAGGACCTCGCCGTCGACCTTGGCCTGCAGGTCGATCGTCACGACGTCGCCGTCCTCGGCGGCACGCTCGACGGGGGAGGTCGAGGCGAAGCGCTCGCGGAGCTGCTCCACGGACTTCTCGACGTCCTCGTCGCTGACCTCGACGGCGTCCACGGTGACCTCGATGCCGGAGTAGTCCGGGATCTCGATGGTCGGGCGGATGTCGACCTCGGCGGTGAAGTTCAGCGTCTCGCCGTCCTTCAGCTCGGTGATGTCGACCTCGGGCTGACCCAGCGGGTTCAGCTCCGCCTCGTTGATCGCCTCGGTGTAGAACTTCGGAAGGGCGTCATTGACGGCCTCTTCGAGCACGGCGCCACGACCGAACCGCTGGTCGATCACTCGGGCCGGGATCTTGCCCTTGCGGAAGCCCTTGACCGTGACCTGCTGGTTGATCTTCTTGTACGCCGCGTCGAGGCTGTCCTTGAGCTCCTCGAAGGGCACCTCGACAGTGAGCCGAACCCGAGTCGGGTTCAGGGTCTCCACGGCGCTCTTCACGGTTCGGTCTCCTTGTGGCTGACTTCTTTGGGGGTTCTGCCTAAGACCGACGGTCCCTGGCGGATGGGGCCCGGTACATCATTCATCAGACACACGGGCACGCAGCTTGCATAGTAACCGCAAGCGGGATGCCACCCACAATGTGATCTTGTCCGTGGAGATCGGACATCGGTGACGCTGGTCGGGGTGGCGGGATTTGAACCCACGGCCTTCCGCTCCCAAAGCGGACGCGCTACCAAGCTGCGCCACACCCCGTCGGTGCGACACGTAGGGTACATGGCCGCGGGGAGTGCGTCGGCCGCTTTGTTCGGCCGGTGCGGTACGGATCGTCCGGGGGGCGCGGCCCGGCGGGATCGCGCGGGCGCGGGTGACCGGGAATGCGCGGGTACGGGTGGCCGAATGCGCGGGCGCGGCCCGGATCGTTTCGCGGGTGCGGCGTGGGTGCGGCTCGGGTGTGGCCGGAATCGCTTCGCGGGAGCGCGCCCGAAGAAGGCGGTGTGCGCGTCCGGGGTGCGACCCGCTACGATGCTCTACGTGCCGCGGTCGCGATGACCTGCGGCGCGGTGCTTGCGGGCGTAGCTCAATGGTAGAGCCCTAGTCTTCCAAACTAGCTACGCGGGTTCGATTCCCGTCGCCCGCTCTTGAGTCCTGAAGGGCCCGGCAGCTCGGCTGCCGGGCCCTTCGGCGTGGTCAGAACTTGATCTGGTTGATCGTGTCCGCTATCGAGTTCAGGAATCGCTGGATCGAGGGGGCCATGCCCGTCGAGGCCAGGAAGAAGCCGAAAAGTATCGCGACGATGGCCGGCCCGGCCTTGATGGAGCCGCCGCGGATGAGCACCACGAGGACGACCGCCAACAGCAGCACCACTGACAGTGAAATGGCCACAACTGATCACACACCCTTGGTCGGTCCGCCTTGCCGGCCCGGGAGCATGCCGCGCACACCCCCGCGATGACTATCGTGCCACCAACACCCCTGTGGTTGCTGCCGGGTGACGGATCGCCAAGGTAAGGATCAGGCCAACCGCGAGCCGGGCTCAAGGGGTCACGAGAGGCCGAGCAGGCGGCGTACCTCGGTGTACTTGGCCTTCAGGCGTGTGCGGGTCGGCTCGTCGAGGACCGCCAGGCGGGCCGGGTCGGCGTTGTGCGCCAGGTCGGACTCCTTGATCAGGAGTGCTCCCTCGGTGGCCAGGATGCGCCGCGTGTAGGACTCCAGTGCCTCGCCCGGTCGTTTGGTCATGGCGAGCACCAACTCCTTGACGGATTGCGGGAGTTGGGCGGATTCCAGCCACTGGACCGACAGCGCTTCGTCCTCGATCGCGTCGTGCAGCCAGGCCGCCTTGATCTGGTCCTCGGTGCCGCCCCGGGCCCGTACGCCCTCGGCGACCGCCGCCAGGTGTTCGGCGTAGGGGCGGCCCGCCTTGTCGGTCTGGCCCTCGTGGGCGGCCCGGGCGAGGGTCTCGACCTCGCCGAGAGTCATCATCGGCTTCGCGTGGGACATGGCTTCGACTGTACGGGCCCGGGTGCGGCTCACTTCAGTGCCGCCCGGGCCGGGAGGGCGGTCGCGGCGAGGCCGAGGACCAGGATGCCGCCCGCGAACGAGCCGTACAGGAGCGGCGGTATGTAGGGGGCGCGGCCGGTCAGGCCGTTCATCATCGGGACGAGGGTGGCCAGGGCGATCGCGCTGCCGATGACGACGCCCGCCGCGACCACCAGGAGAGCCTCCCAGCGGATCATCTTGAGGACCTGGCGGCGGGTGGTGCCGATGAGGCGCAGGGTGCCGAGTTCGCGGCGGCGGTCGAAGACGGTCATCACCAGGGTGTTGACGGCGGCGACGGCCGCGAATCCGCCGAGGACGGCGGCCATGACGGTGTTGGCCCAGGCGTTGACCTCGCGGTCCAGGCTCTGCGCGGCGGCATGGCCGGCGGCGTCGGTGACGTGGCCGAGGGCGGCGAGCGGGGTGGCCGCGGCGGGGGTGGCCCGGGCGAGCAGGGTGGTGGGGGTCGGAGAGGTCAGGTGGGTCCTCAAGTCGGCCTGGGGGAAGGTGAGTTGGGCAAGTCCGAGGCCTCGTTCGTACGTGGCGACGATCTTCGGGGCGGCCTTGGTGCCGTCGGGGAGCAGCAGCGGGAGGCGGTCTCCGGTGCGTACGCCGGCCGCGTCGGCGAGGGAGGCGTCGATCGCGGCCGTGCCGGGGGCGAGGGAGGCCAGGGATCCGGTGCGTATGCCCAGGTCCTGGACCTTGGCGAGGTCGGTGCCGGTGCCGGTGACGCCCTGGGCGGAGGCGTCGCGCGGGGTGGAGCCGGCGCCTGCGTTCGGGATCAGGACGGCGGTGCGGGTGAGGCCGACCGCGGTGTCGACGCCGGGGGTGGCGGCGGCACGGGCTACCGCGTCGGAGGGGAGGCCCGCGGGGGCGGTGACGACCTGGTTCGCGATGATGCCCGCCCGCTGCTGGTCCTCGGTCGCCCTCTCCTCGCTGGTGTGCATGAAGACCAGGACGGACGAGAAGGCCATCGCGAGGACGATGGGCGTGATCGCGGAGGCCAGCCTGCGGGCGTTCGTACGGGAGTTGGCGGCGGCCAGCGAGCCGGGGGCGCCCGCCGCGCGCAGCGGGAGGCCGAAGACGGCGGCGCAGGCTCGGGCGACCAGCGGGCCGAGCAGGGCGACGGAGAGCATGAAGAGCATGACGACGCCGAGGGCCGCGTTGGCGGCGTTCTCGCCGGTCTCGGAGGCCGCGACCCCGGCGAACACGCAGCCGCCGACGAGGGAGGCGATGCCGAGCGGCGTGCGGATCCAGCCGGGGCGCAGGCGTTCGGCGGCGGATTCGGCCAGCGCCTGGCCGGGCTTGATCTTCGAGGGGCGGCGGGCGGCGGCCGCTCCGGCGCACAGGGCGGTCAGGACGGTGGTGGCGACGGCGATGAGCAGCGGGAGCGGGGTGATGGCGAGGTCGACGGCGTCCGGGATCGCGCCCTTGTCGCGGAGCTGGCCGAACCACCAGGTGGCGAGTGCGACGCCGGGCAGGCAGCCGAGCACTCCGGCGAGCGGGGCGACCAGGAGGGCTTCGGTGGCGATGGTGCGGCGGATCTGGCGCGGGGTGGCGCCGATCGCGCGCAGCAGGGCGTACTCGCGGCTGCGCTGGCCGACGGAGAGGGCGACGGTGCCGGCGGCGGTGAACACGGCGACCATCGCGGCGACGCCGCCGAACGAGCCGCCGAGGCCGGTGAGCATCTCCTTCGCCTTGGCGAGGCCGCTGTCCTCGACGGTGGCCCGGTCGTCGCCGGTACGCACCTGGGCCTGGCCGCCGAGGGCCTGCTTCACCTGGGCGGCGAGGGTGGCGGTGGGGGTGCCCGGCCTGGGGAGTACGGCGATCGCGTCGACCTTGCCGGGGTGGCCGGACAGGGCGCGGGCGTCGGCGTCGGCGAGCCAGATTTCGTTGCTGCCGGGGGCGCCCGCGGTGCCGGAGATCCTGAACTCCCGCTTGCCGCCGGGGGTGTCGAGGGTGATCCGCTCCCCCACGGTGCCGGTCGTGGTGACCGCCTCGCCGGGGCCCGGAGCCTTGCCGGTGGCCGGCTTCGTACCGGTGAAGGCGGTGGAGGCCCAGTTGTGGGCGGTGGCGGGGGTGTTGTTGTCCGTACGTACGGGGAGGGCGAGGTCGGCGACGGCTTTGGCCGCGCCGGGGGCCGAGGCGGCCTTCGCGACCAGGGAGTCGTCGAGGCGGGCCCGGTCCGGGTAGGCGACGGACTCGGTGTCGCGGTCCTCGCCGGAGCCGGTCGTGTAGTGGAAGCTCTGGTCGGCGGCGGCCACGACGGGGGCGGCGGCGTAGCGCTGGGGCGGCACGGAGGCGGTGATTCCGGTCGCGAGCAGGAGGCCGCAGGCGGAGACGATCATCGCGGCCATGAGGAGGGCGACGAAGGTGCCGGCGAAGGCGGAGGGTTTGAACCGGATCGCTGCGCGAGCCAGGCGGTTGGGGGAGTGCATGCGGGGCTCCTGCGGGGTGCTGGGGGGTGGTGCCGGGTTCTCCCACCCGCCCGCCCGTTCCGCCCGCTCGAAAGGGACGGGGACCAATGGGTGGTGCCGGTTCGTCGGCGGCCGGGCGACGTTCGTGGGTTGCTGGCGGGGCGTCGGATGGTGGGGGGTGAGTTGCGGGGCGGGGGCGGGCCCCGCTCTCGCCAACGGGCGGTCCCTCCACGGCGGATCGGGGGTGGCCCCGCTCTCGCGAATAGGCGGTGCCTCCATGGCGGTGCCTCCACGGCGGGGCCGGGGCATGCGGGCTTGGCCATGCCTGGTGGGCTACGCGCAACCCCGCCAGGGGCGCGGGGAACTGCGCGGCCGGCCCCCACCGGGGCGAGGACGAGTCACCCGGTCCCCGGAGGGCCTACGCCGCCACCCCCGCGAACGGGCGCCTCGCCGTCAGGGCCGTCATCCTCGCCGCGATCTGGGACGTCGACGCACTCGGGAGGGCGTCGGCTATCGCGCCGTCGGCCAGGAACAGGACCTGGTCGGCGTAGGCGGCGGCCGCCGGGTCGTGGGTGACCATCACCACGGTCGCCCGCAGGGAGTCCACCGCGTTGCGGAGGAGGGCGAGGACCTCGGCCGCGGTAGTGGTGTCCAGGGCACCGGTCGGCTCGTCGGCGAAGATCACGTCGGGGCTTGTCACCAGCGCCCGGGCGATCGCCACGCGCTGCTGCTGGCCGCCGGAAAGCTCGCCGGGGCGGCGGTCGCCCTTGCCTGCGAGGCCCACTTGGGCGAGGAGTTCCGCCGCGCGGCGCCGGTCGGGGCGGTCCCCGGCGAGCCGCATGGGCAGCACGACGTTCTGCTCGACCGTGAGCGAAGGCAGCAGGTTGAAGGCCTGGAAGACGAAGCCGAGGCGGGAGCGGCGCAGCTCGGTGAGCTTGTTCTCGCTCATGCCGGTGATCTCGGTGCCGCCGAGCCGGACCGAGCCGTCGGTCGGCCGGTCCAGGCCGGCCGCGCACTGCAGGAACGTCGACTTGCCGGAGCCGGACGGGCCCATCACCGCGGTGAAGCTGCCCCGGGGCAGGGTGAGGTCGATGCCGCGCAGGGCGTGCACGGCGGAGGCGCCGCGGCCGTACTGCCGGCGGACCCCGCGCAGTTCGACGGCCCAGTCGTGGGCGGGCGCCGCGTCCGCGGTCGTCCGCCGTGTGTTCTTGGCCCGTCGCAATGCCATGGCCCCTGCCTTCCGCTCGTCCTGGCCGACGCACTCACGCCGACCCTTCGAACCTACGGATGCGGGAGGGGTGCGGACCATGGCGGCCGCCGGTGGATCAAGGGTGGGGTTGACCCCACCCCCGGCGGGGGGCCGAGGGATGCCCTGCTGGGATCTGCCGGGGCTGCGGGCGCGTGGCCCGAGCAGGGTCCAGCCCTCCAGCGGGCAGAACGGGCGGGCGGGAAAGGGGAGCCGAAGCCCCCTCACGCCTCCCGGCGGATCAGCAGCAGCGCCCTGTCGTCGTTGACATCCTTCGCCACCGCCTCGATCAGGTGCCACGCCGCCCCGTCGAAGCCCGTCGACACGTACCGGTCGGCCTCGCCCGTCAGGCGGTCGATGCCCTCGCCGATGTCGCGTTCGGAGGTCTCGACCAGGCCGTCCGTGAAGAGCATCAGGACGTCGCCGGGGGCCAGCGAGCCCTTCGAGGGGTGGAACTCGGCGCCGTCGTACACGCCGAGCAGCGGGCCTTCGGCGGCCTGTTCGTGCCAGCGGCCCGAGCCCGCGTGGAGCTGGATGGCCGGGGGGTGGCCCGCCGAGAGGAGTTCGTAGTCGCCGGAGTCGAGGTCCAGGACCAGGTGGATGGCGGTGGCAAAGCCCTCGTCCCAGTCCTGGCGCAGCAGGTAGCCGTTGGCCGCGGGCAGGAAGGCGTGCGGGGGCAGCGAGCCGAGGAGGCCGCCGAACGCGCCGGAGAGCAGCAGGGCGCGGGAGCCCGCGTCCATGCCCTTGCCGGAGACGTCGGTGAGGACGATCTCCAGAGTGCGCCCGCCGCCGGTGCGGGCCGCGACGACGAAGTCGCCGGAGAACGACTGGCCGCCCGCGGGACGCAGCGCCATCTCGCGGTGCCAGCCCTTGGGCAGGTGGGGCAGCGCGCTCTGGACCCGGATGCGTTCGCGCAGGTCGAAGAGCATGGTGCCGCCGCGCCGCCACGGCACGCCGACGCGGGCCCGGAACTGGGCGATGAGCAGCCCGAAGAGCCCGCAGGCGGCCACCACGAGGACCGTGCCCGGGGTGACCCGCGACGGACCCGCCGTGTACGGGCCGAGCCGCACCGACTCCACGATCAGCGCGGCCGCGGCGGCCGCGTACAGGGCGAGGAGGTTGGCGGGCCGCAGCAGGAGCCCGCCCGCCACGATCGGCAGCACCAGGGCGGAGGGGGCGCACCACACGGGGGCGAAGAGGGTGGCGCAGGCGATGGCGGGGACGGTGAGGAGCAGACCGGCCAGGGCGACCCAGTCGGAGCCGTCGCCGCGGAAGTAGTCGACGCCGGATCTGCGCACGGCGTTGCGGACCCGGTGCAGCGCCTTGCGCCACCGGGCGGTGAACGAGTCCGCTCTCATCGCACGTGCCATTGCCGAGGACCCTATCCAGCCGGTGGCTCCCCGTGCAGGTGGCCCCCGGCGCCCGGAGGGGGCTCCCCGGTGGAAAACCGGTAGCCAGGGAGGCGTACGGCCCGCCGGGCACGGCGCGGCGGGCGCTCGCGCCCCGGGCTGGTGCCCCCGGCGGGGGGTGTGAGGAAAATCCGTTCCCCCCGCCTCTCGTACGCCTCACCCGGGTACGGCCCCCTGCGCGTCCGCCACCAGCGGCCGGCCGTGCCGGAAATCCGTTCGCTCCACCCGTGCCGTCCCTGCTAGTCATGGCATATGACGATGGAGTTTCGGGTTCTGGACCCGGCCGAGTGGGACGAGTGGTACGGAGCCCTGCTGGTGGCCTTCGGGGGGATTTCGGATGCCCCCGAGGAAGTCGAGCTGTGGCGCGAGCTGATCGACCCCGCGCGCTCGATCGCCGTGTGGGACGACTCGCAGTGCGTGGCCGGCACCAGCACCTTCCCGTTCCGGCTGAGCGTGCCGGGCGGGGCCGTGGTGCCGGCCGCGGGCGTCACCGGGGTCGGTGTCATGGGCACCCACCGCCGCCGCGGCATCCTCACCTCGATGATGCGCCGCCAGCTCGACGACGTGCGCGAGCGCGGCGAGGCGCTGGCCGTCCTGACCGCGTCCGAGCCGGCCATCTACGGGCGGTTCGGGTACGGCATCGCCACGATGGCGCTGTCCGCGGAGATCGACACGACCCGGGTCCGCCTCGACGTGCCGCCCGGCACCGACGAGGTGCGGCTGCGGTACGTGAAGGTGGCGGAATCGCTGGCCGAGTGCGAGGCGCTGTACGCGCGCCTCGTGCCGGGGCGCCCCGGCCTGCTGGCCCGGCAGCCCGGCTGGGACCGGTTCACCACGTGCGACCCGGTGGCCTACCGGGACGGCGCATCGCCGTTGCAGTGCGTGCTGGCCGAGCGCGACGGGGAGCTCGTCGGATACGCCCGCTACCGGGTCGCCTCGAAGTCGGGGCCGGCCGGCGTGGACGGCACGGTCACGCTGCACGATCTGGAGGCCGTGGACCCGGCGGTGTCCGCTGCGCTGTGGCGCTACCTGTTCGGGATCGACCTGACGAGCACGCTGAAGGTGAAGAGCCGCCCGGCCGACGACGCGTTCCAGCACCTCGTCTCCGACGTGCGCCGCTGCGAGCTGCGGCTGAGGGACTCGTTGCACGTACGGCTCGTCGAGGTGGGCGCGGCCCTTGAGGCGCGTACGTACGCGGCGCCCGTCGATGTGGTCCTGGAGGTCGAGGACGCGTTCTGTCCGTGGAACGCGGGCCGCTGGCGGCTGACCGGCGACGCGAAGGGCGCGTCCTGCGTCCGCACCGAGGACCCGGCCGAACTGGCCCTGTCCGTAAGGGAGTTGGGCGCCGCCTACCTCGGCGGGGTCACGCTCGCCTCACTCGCGGGCTCGGGCCGGGTGCGCGAGCTGCGCCCGGGCGCGCTGGCCGAGGCCTCGACGGCGTTCGGCAGCGAGCTCGCGCCGTGGCTGCCTCACGGCTTCTGACAGCCGGGGCACCAGAACAGATTGCGGGCGGCGAGATCGGCGGTGCGGATCTCGCCGCCACAGATGTGGCAGGGCTGATGGGCGCGGCGGTAGACGTACACCTCGCCGCCGTGGTCGTCCACGCGCGGCGGGCGGCCCATCGCCTCGGGGGTGTGCTCGGGGCGGACGGTGTCGATCCGGTTGAGTCGGACGCCCTCGCTCATCAGCTCCACGAGGTCGGCCCAGACCGCGTCCCACTCGGCGGGGGTGAGGTCCTTGCCGAGCCGGTACGGGTCGATGCCGTGCCTGAAGAGAACCTCGGCGCGGTAGACGTTGCCCACGCCCGCGATGACCTTCTGGTCCATGAGCAGGGCGGCGATGGTGGTGCGGCTCTTCGAGATCCGCTGCCAGGCCTTCTCGCCGGTGTCGGCGGCCCGCAGCGGGTCGGGGCCGAGCCGGTCGTGTATCGCCCGCTTCTCGCCGTCGGTGATCAGCGCACAGGTCGTCGGTCCGCGCAGGTCCGCGTACGCCTCGTCGTTGATCAGCCGCAGCCGTACGGTGTCGGTGGCCGGCGGGGCCGGGGCATCACCGAAGCCGTACTTGCCGAACAGGCCCAGGTGGATGTGGACCCAGCCGGACGGGCCGAAGCCGAGGAACAGGTGCTTTCCGTGCGCCTCGGCGCCCTCCAGGACCTGGCCGTCGACCAGGGCCGCGCCGTCCGAGAACTTGCCCTGGGGGCTGGAGACGCGCAGCGGCCGGCCGCCGAACATGAGGTCGTGGTCGGCGGCCAGCCGGTGGATCGTGTGCCCTTCAGGCATGGGTGACGATCAGCCCTGCTGCGGGTGGTGGGCCGGGATCTCGGGGAGCTTGCCGGTGGTCTCGTACTCGGTGAGCATCTCGATGCGGCGGGTGTGACGTGCCTCACCCGAGTACGGGGTGGTGAGGAAGATCTCGACGAACTTGGTCGCCTCCTCCTCGGTGTGCATCCGGCCGCCGATGGAGATCACGTTGGCGTCGTTGTGCTCACGGCCGAGGGCCGCGGTCTGCTCGCTCCAGGCCAGTGCGGCGCGGACGCCCTTGACCTTGTTGGCGGCGATCTGCTCGCCGTTGCCGGAGCCGCCGATCACGATGCCCAGCGAGTCCGGGTCCGCGGCCGTCTTCTCGGCGGCACGCAGGCAGAACGGCGGGTAGTCGTCCTGGGCGTCATAGATGTGCGGACCGCAGTCCACGGGCTCGTGGCCGTGGGCCGTGAGCCACTCGACGAGGTGGTTCTTGAGTTCGAAGCCGGCATGGTCGGAGCCGAGGTACACGCGCATGCCCCCGAGTGTGGCATGCGGAGGGCTGGGCAGGGCTGAGCGGGGTGAGGACTTTGGTCCCCGTCGTTGGTCCCGTCTAACGATCCGGATTCAGGCCTTCCGTACCGAAGCGGACCAGGTTTGAATACCCGGGCTCGTAACCCGAGTGCTCCGAAGACGTAAGGAAGCGTCCATGACCTCGCAGCCGTCCCTTGCGAAGGAAGACCGCCTGCCCGGTGAAACCGGTGATTCGCAGGTGCCCGACAGCGGCCTCAAGGCCGGTCTCAAGAACCGCCATCTGTCCATGATCGCCATCGGTGGCGTGATCGGCGCCGGCCTGTTCGTGGGCTCCGGCTCCGGCATCGCCGCGGCCGGACCCGCCATTCTGCTCTCGTACGCACTCGTCGGCGTGATGGTCGTCTTCGTCATGCGGATGCTGGGCGAGATGGCCGCCGCCCGCCCGTCGTCCGGCTCGTTCTCGGCGTACGCGGACCGTGCGCTCGGCCGCTGGGCCGGGTTCTCCATCGGCTGGCTCTACTGGTTCTTCTGGGTCGTGGTGCTCGCGGTCGAGGGAACGGCCGGCGCGAAGATCCTGCACGACTGGGTGCCGGGGGTCCCGCAGTGGGGCTGGGCGCTCATAGTGATGGTGGTGCTCACCGCCACCAACCTGGCCTCGGTGTCCTCGTACGGCGAGTTCGAGTTCTGGTTCGCCGGGATCAAGGTCGTCGCGATCGGCGGCTTCGTGGTCATCGGTCTGCTCGCGGTGTTCGGCGTGCTGCCGGGCTCGCACAACCCGGGCGCGGGCTTCGCGCACCTCACGGACGCGGGCGGGTTCTTCCCCAAGGGCTACGGCGCGATCCTGACCGGTGTGCTGATGGTCGTCTTCTCCTTCATGGGCTCCGAGATCGTCACCCTGGCCGCCGGTGAGTCCGAGGACCCGCGGCGCGCCGTGACCAAGGCCACCAACAGCGTGATCTGGCGGATCGCGGTCTTCTACCTCGGCTCGATCTTCATCGTGCTCACCCTCCTGAAGTGGAGCGACCCCTCGATCGTCGCGGACGGTTCGTACGTCGCCGCCCTGAAGACGATCGGCATCCCGCACGCCGACCAGATCATGAACGTGATCGTCCTGACGGCGGTGCTGTCCTGCCTCAACTCCGGCCTGTACACGGCCTCCCGGATGGCGTTCTCGCTCGGTGAGCGCGGGGACGCGCCGAAGTCCTTCGCCCGGACGAACAAGCGGGGCGTGCCGCAGGTCGCGATCCTGTCCTCGGTCGTCTTCGGCTTCGTCGCGGTGTTCTTCAACTACAAGTGGCCGGACACCGTCTTCGCGTTCCTCCTGAACTCCTCGGGCGCCGTCGCCCTGTTCGTGTGGCTGGTGATCTGCTTCACGCAGCTGCGGATGCGCGGGATCATCCTGCGCGAGCAGCCGGAGAAGCTGACCGTGAAGATGTGGGGCTTCCCCTATCTCACCTGGCTGACGATCGGGATGATCTCCTTCGTCCTCGTCTACATGCTGTTCGACAAGTCCGGGCGCGAGCAGGTGCTCCTGTCGCTGCTCGTCGCGGCGATCGTCATCGTGATCGCCGTGGTCAAGGAGAAGGTCCTCGCGGGCCGCGCCGCCCCCGCCTACAGCGGGGTGAACGAGGACGTCACCGCGTCATAGGTGTCGAGGGCGGCGGACTCCGTGTCGGCCTCGTACCAGGTGTTGATCTGGTACGACTTGCCGCCCTCGTCGAAGCCGATCTGGCGGGCCTTCCACGGGACGCCGTTCTGGGTGAAGTCGTAGTCCCAGATGATGGCGGGCTGGTCGTGGAAGGTCGTCCGGTCGAGCCGGATCTTCCGGTAGCCGGGCACGTCGTGGGAGCCCGCCTCGGCCTCCTGCCACTGGGTCATGAGATCGCCGCCGCGTACGAGTGCGTACGAGGCGGCGATCTCCTGTTTTCCGCCCGGCGCGTGGTAGTGGATGTTGGACGGGCTCTTGGCGGTGCGGGTCCAGCCCTTGGGCGGGATCCAGGCGAAGCCGGTCTCGTCGATCGAGCCGGCCGGCGGGGTCGCGGAGGGCGGGCGCGAGGTCCCGTCCACGGTGGGCGGCGCCGAACCGCTCCCGGTGGCGCCGCCCCCGCCGCCCTGATGCGCGGTGGTGGCGATCAGGACCGCGGCCACGGCGGCGGCCACCACGACGACGGCCGTGAGCAGGAACCGCTTGCCCGCCCACCGGCGCCGGGGCGACGGCTCCGGCTCCTCCCGTACGGGCTCCGGTGCCGCGGGTCCGGGTGCTGCGGGTCCGGGCGCCGGGGGCACCTCCCTCGGCGGGGGCGGCGGCTCCTCCCGTACGGACGGGCCCCCGGGCCAGGGTGGCGGGTCGCCGAACACCTGGAGGGTGGGGGGATGCGGCGCGGGTGCCGGTCCGGCGGCGAGGACGGTGGGGGGCGCGGCGATCGGCATCAGGCGGGCGGCGATCTCGTCCAGGCCGGGCCGCAGCTCGGGGTTCTTGACCAGGAGCTGCGCGAGGAGCGGGGCCAACGGGCCTGCGGTGTCCGGGAGTTCGGGCTCCTCGTAGAGCACGGCGTGCAGGGTGGCGAGGGTGGAGGGGCGGGCGAACGGGGAGCAGCCGGCGACCGCCGCGCACAGGGTGGCGCCGAGCGACCACACGTCGGACGCGGGGCCCTGCGGCTTGCCCGAGACCCGCTCGGGCGCCATGTAGTCCGGGGAGCCGACCAGCATGCCGACGACGGTGAGGGCGGCCGCGTCCTGGATGGCGGCGATGCCGAAGTCGGTGAGGACGACGCGGCCGCCGGGGCCGAGCAGGACGTTGCCGGGTTTGATGTCGCGGTGCAGGACGCCCACCGCGTGCACCTCGACGAGGGCCGCGGCGAGGCCGATGCCGATCCGGGCGGCCTCGCGCGGGGCCACCGGGCCGTCCTCCAGGAGGAGCTTCTCCAGGGAGCGGGACTCGACGAGCTCCATCACGATCCAGAGCCGGTCGCTCTCCTCGGCCACCACGTCGTAGACCCGCACCACATTGGGGTGGTCGATCCGGGCGGTGGCCCGGGCCTCGCGCAGGGTGCGTTCGCGGCGAATTCGACTGTCCTCTGCATCGAGTTCATTGATGCGCATTTCCTTTACGGCGACCTGCCGGTCGAGTATCTCGTCGGCCGCCCGCCACACCCGCCCCATTCCCCCCTGGCCAATTGTTTCGCCCAGGCGGTAGCGCCCGGCGATCAATAGTCCCCGTGTTCCCGGCATGACCACCCACCCCCTCAGCACCTACTGTGACCAGGACTGATTCACGACGGTGACACCATCACAGCATAATTCCTGGAAATCTTGTGGGACCCTTCTGTGCACAGATGCACCCAACACGGGTGAGGGGGATGGGAAATGCACGTTCGAAAAGCCAAGGGATCTCTATTTGCCTCTGCATTCGCGGCCCTGCTGATTTTGCCGTTCGGAGCGGGGGCGGCGTTCGCGGCCGATCCGACGCCGGGCAGCAGCCAGGGCGGCACCCCCGGGCCGAGCGCCCCGGCGGACCTGAAGATCTCCACCGAGCTGCCGTCGACGATCAAGGTCGACAACACGACGCACCGCACCACGTTCACGGCGACGCTCGCCAACCACGGCAGCAAGGCCACCGGGCCGGTCACCCTGACGGTGCTCGGCCTGGACGGCATGAAGATCACCGGCGTCAGGGGCTGCACGCCGGTCGCGAGCGCCAAACGCCCGCCGATCACCAACAGCGGCTACGGCTGCGCGATTTCGGACCTGGCTCCCGGCCAGTCGAAGTCGTACACCGTCTCGGCGACGTACGACCTGTCGAAGACCGGCAAGATCTGTCTGCCGGTGACCGAGGGGAACAGCGACAAGGTGCTGTGGCAGCAGGGCCCGGTGCCGTTCGGCACGACCAAGCCGACGCCGAACGCGCCGGACACGCCACTGCTGCTCGGCACGGACAACGTCCCCGCCGCCCCGCCTTCGGGCACGGCCTCTCCGACGCCGACGAGCCCAGCCCCGTCCTCCCCCTCCGCACCGCCCCAGCTCCCCAAGACGGGCGTCAACGACGGAGTACTCCCGCTGGCCGCGGCAGGCGCCCTGTTCCTGATCGCCGGGGGCACGGGCCTGTGGTGGACGACCCGGGGCCGCCGGTGGACGGCCAGGCACTGACGGCGACACCCGAAACGTGAAAGGGCCCGGCAGCTGCCGGGCCCTTTCACGTTGTGAAGTCGTGCGGCGGACTCGCCGTCCTGGCAAGGGAGTTGGGCACGGGGCGCGCCAGAACTACAGGAGCGAGGTGTCCAGGGCCGGGTAGGGCGCGGGGAGCAGGAACTTGCCGCCGAGTTCGGTGACCGTCGTCGTCCGGTAGTGACTCTTGGTGGGCTGCTTCTTGTCCGGCACCGGCTCGGAATGGACGTACACCTTGCGTTCGTAACGGTGCACGATCACATACAGGGGAACCCCGGCGGCGGCGTAACTGCGGTACTTGGGGCCGGTGTCCGTCTCGTGGTTGGTCGAGGTGACCTCTCCCGCGAGGTGCAGCAGCTCGATCGGGTACCAGCCCCGGTTCGTCCGGCGGTACGCCTCATCCAGGTCGCTCGGTTCACGCCGCATGACGTAGAAGTCGGGAACCAGCAGGCTCAGAGTCTTCTCCGCCGTCACACCGGTGCGGTAGCCGTTGCCGATGCCCACGTGGCCGATCCCGGCCGTGCGGAGCTGGAAGTACAGCTCGGTGGCCGCACGGTTGTGGTTGTGGTCGGGCTGAGGCGGCACAATCACCATTCCCTCGACGTACTCGGCCCGAATCGGCTCCTTGGAAGCCTTCTCGAACTCGATCAACAGGTCGATGGGGTCCTGTGCCTCGTTCACCGGCTCGGTGATGGGGTCGGCGCTCATGCTGGCGTTCCTCCCTCGTCGCTGGTGTCAGGCTACGCCCGGTGGGCGGCCCCGGGCAGGAGCATGGTGGCCGGGCGGGCCGTTCTGCCGGTGATGGGGAGACGTTCACTCGTTCGGGGAGCGAAGAAACCTTCCCGCCGACTACCGGCACGCAAAAGGCCCGGCAGCTGCCGGGCCCTTGTGCGCTGTGAAGCCGTGCGGGGATCAGCCCCTGCGGCCGAGCAGCTTCCAGGCGGCCGGGAGGAGGCCCATCGCCAGGGCCGCCTTCAGGGCGTCGCCCAGGAGGAACGGGGTGAGGCCGGCGGCGACCGCCGCGGTCAGGGACATGCCGGTCGAGGCGGCGAGGTAGGGGACGCCCACGGCGTAGATGATCGCCGAGCCGAGCACCATCGTGCCCGCGGTGCGCAGCACCGAGCGGTCGGCGCCGCGGCGGGCCAGGGCGCCGACGACGGTGGAGGCGAGCAGCATGCCGAGCACGTAGCCGAACGAGGCGCCGCCCGCGCCGGAGGTGCCGTTCGCGAACCAAGGCATCCCGGCCATGCCGACCAGGGCGTACAGCGCGAGCGAGAGGAAGCCGCGGCCCGCGCCGAGGCCCGCGCCGACGAGCAGCGCCGCGAAGGTCTGGCCGGTGACCGGGACGGGCGAGCCGGGGACGGGCACGGCGATCTGGGCGGCGAGTCCGGTCAGCACCGCGCCGCCGACGACGAGCGCGATGTCCTTGGTGCGGGAGGCAGGCAGCAGGTCGGCGAGTACCGATCCGGTGCGGGGGGCGGCGGCGGACGCAGTGCTCATCGGAACTCCGGCAGGTGTTGGGGCAGCGGGACGTGCTGGGGACACGGTGACGTTAGCCCACTGAATCTCGCTGGATCACCAGCAGCCGCCCACAAAGCGGGTGTTGAAGCCTTGGTGGGGTCTGCACAAAGGGCTGGTTTCATGCCCGCTCTCGCGTGACCCTCGTCACTGCGGTGATGGTGTCGAGTATCCCTTTTGCGCCGGAGGCCGTGGCTCCGCGAGACTGTAGGTTCTCCATAAACCGAAAGTACGAGGGCCATGCACGACTCCTTGCCCGCGGAGCCCCTCTCGCACGGGCTGAAGCAGCGCCATCTGACCATGCTCGGCCTGGGCGGGGTGATCGGCGCGGGGCTCTTCGTGGGGTCGGGCGCCGGGATCGCGGTGGCGGGCCCGGGCATCGTCGTCTCGTATCTGATCGCGGGCGCGATCGCGATGCTGGTGATGCGGATGCTCGGCGAGATGTCGTCGGCGATGCCCGCCTCGGGCTCGTTCTCGGTGCACGCGGAGCGGGCGCTCGGCCGCTGGGCGGGGTTCAGCGTCGGCTGGCTCTACTGGTTCCTGCTCGTGGTGGTCCTCGCCGTGGAGGCGACCGGCGCCGCGAAGATCGCGAACGGCTGGGCGCCCGGGGTGCCGCAGTGGGCCTGGGTGCTGATCTTCATGGTGGTGTTCACCGGCGCCAACCTGGCCGCGGTCAAGAACTTCGGCGAGTTCGAGTTCTGGTTCGCCGCCCTGAAGATCTTCGCGATCGTCACGTTCCTGGTGCTCGGGCTGCTCGCGGTCTTCGGCGTCCTTCCCGACACCTCTCCGGTGGGCCTGTCCAACCTGACCGGCCAGGGCGGCTTCCTGCCCGCCGGGTGGAGCGGGGTGGTCTCCGGGGTGCTCGCGGTGATCTTCGCGTTCGGCGGTCTGGAGGTCGTCACGATCGCCGCCGCCGAGTCCGACGACCCGGCCCGCGCGGTCGGGCGCGCGGTGCGCAGCGCGGTGTGGCGGATCCTCTTCTTCTACGTGGGCTCGATGCTGGTCATCGTGACGCTGCTGCCGTGGACGTCGATGAAGCCGGGCCAGAGCCCGTACGTCGCGGTCCTCGACGCGATCGGCATCCCGTATGCCGGCCAGATCATGAACATCGTGGTGTTCGTGGCGCTGCTCTCGGCCCTGAACGCCAATCTGTACGGCTCCTCGCGCATGGTCTTCTCGCTCGCCGAGCGGGGCGAGGCACCCAAGGGCCTGCTGAAGGTGTCCGGTGGCGGGGTGCCGCGCCGGGCGGTGCTCGCGTCGGTGGCCTTCGGCTTCATCTCCGTCCTGCTGAACCTGAAGTGGCCGGACTCGGTGTTCCTCTACATGCTCAACGCGGTCGGCGCGGTGCTCCTGTTCGTGTGGGCGCTGATCGCCGTCTCGCAGCTGCGGCTGCGCCGCCGGATCGAGCGCGAGGCGCCCGAGACGCTGTCGCTGAAGATGTGGGCCTTCCCGTATCTCACGTGGGCCGCGCTCGCCGCGATGGCCGCGGTGCTCGTCCTGATGCTCTTCGACGACTCGGCCCGGCCGCAGGTGCTGTGGTCGGCCGGCGCGACGGCCGCGGTGCTTCTGGTGGCAGGGGTACGGGAGTTGCGCACGCGCCGCGTGTGAAGTTCGCGTAAACAAAACGCGCCCGTCTCTTCACGCTGTGTGAGTCGGGTGTCCGCATAGCGGTCGGGTGTTCCCTCTGAGCGGGGCCGCCCTAAGACTGTGGGCCTCCGTGCCGCCGACCCGGTGGATCAGCTACTGAACAGGGCATGCCCATGTCTCGGACAACCGCGCCCGCGCAGAACGACAGCCGGCCGCAGACCGACTCACCGCTCACCCATGGTCTCAAGCAGCGCCATCTCTCGATGATCGCCCTCGGCGGCGTCATCGGCGCCGGCCTGTTCGTCGGCTCCGGCACCGCGATCGCCGCGGCCGGGCCCTCGATCATCCTCGCCTACGCGATATCCGGCGCCCTGGTCATGCTCGTCATGCGCATGCTGGGCGAGATGTCGGCCGCCAACCCCGCGTCCGGCTCGTTCTCGGTGCACGCCGAGCGGGCGATCGGCCCGTGGGCCGGGTTCACCGCGGGCTGGGCCTTCTGGTTCCTGCTCTGCGTGGCCGTCGGCCTGGAGGGCATCGGCGCCGCCGGCATCGTGCACGGCTGGCTGCCGGGCGTCCCGGAGTGGGCGCTGGTCGCCGTGTTCATGCTCCTTTTCTGCGGCACCAACCTGGCGGCCGTGAAGAACTTCGGCGAGTTCGAGTTCTGGTTCGCCGCGCTGAAGATCGGCGCGATCGTCCTCTTCCTGGTCATCGGCGTGCTCGCGATCGTCGGCGTGCTGCCGGACACGAGCGCCCCGGGCCTGACCAACCTCACCGGCCAGGGCGGCTTCATGCCCAACGGCAGCGAGGGCCTCATCGTCGGACTGCTCGCCTCCGTCTTCGCGTACGGCGGCCTGGAGACGGTCACCATCGCCGCGGCCGAGTCCGAACATCCCGTCCAGGGCGTCGCGAAGGCCGTGCGCACCGCGATGTGGCGGATCGCGATCTTCTACATCGGCTCGATGGCGGTCGTCGTGACGCTGCTTCCCTGGACCGCCAAGGACATCGCGACCAAGGGCCCCTACGTCGCGACCCTGGACTACCTCGGCATCCCGGCCGCGAGCCACATCATGAACGTCGTGATCCTCATCGCCCTGCTCTCGGCGATGAACGCGAACATCTACGGCGCCTCCCGCATGGCCGGCTCGCTCGTCTCGCGCGGCCAGGGCCCCAAGGTGCTCGGGAAGATCTCCGGCGGGGTGCCACGGGTGGCCGTCCTCGTCTCCTCGGCCTTCGGCTTCGTGTGCGTGCTGCTCAGCTACTGGCGTCCGGACGACATCTTCCAGTGGCTCCTGAACACCATCGGCGCGATCATCCTGGTCGTCTGGTTCTTCATCGCCGCCTCGCAGTTGCTGCTGCGCCGCCGCCTTGAGCGCGAGTCGCCGGAGAAGCTCGTCGTGAAGATGTGGCTCTACCCGTGGCTCACCTGGATCGCACTGCTCGGCATGGCGGTGGTCTTCGTCCTGATGGCCCGTGAGGACGGCACGCGGGTGCAGCTCTACTACACGGGCGGCCTCACCCTGGTGCTCGCGATCATCGGCTACATCCGTCAGCGCACGTCGACGCAGACCCCGATCGACGCCTGACCGAACGGCCCCTCCTGCTCTCAACTGTCCTGCGTCCCCTGGCCCTGGGCCTCGGGACGCAGGACTTTTTGCTGAGGTCACCCTTACCTGCGAACCCGCATTCCTGCTGGTAGCGTGCACTTGCACATCAATTGCAATAAGCATTTGCAGTGAGCAGTCGGAGGGCTCGGACATGGCCATTTACACGCTTCCTGAACTTCCGTACGACTACGCGGCGCTCGAACCCGTCATCAGCCCGGAGATCATCGAGCTGCACCACGACAAGCACCACGCTGCGTACGTGAAGGGCGCGAACGACACCCTGGAGCAGCTCGCGGAGGCCCGCGACAAGGACGCCTGGGGCTCGATCAACGGCCTGGAGAAGAACCTCGCGTTCCACCTCTCCGGCCACATCCTGCACTCGATCTACTGGCACAACATGACGGGCGACGGCGGCGGCGAGCCGCTCGACAAGGACGGCGTGGGCGAGCTGGCCGACGCCATCGCCGAGTCCTTCGGCTCGTTCGCCAAGTTCAAGGCCCAGCTGACCAAGGCCGCGGCGACGACGCAGGGTTCGGGCTGGGGCGTCCTCGCCTACGAGCCGATCAGCGGCCGCCTCGTGGTCGAGCAGATCTACGACCACCAGGGCAACGTCGGCCAGGGCTCCACCCCGGTCCTGGTCTTCGACGCCTGGGAGCACGCCTTCTACCTCCAGTACAAGAACCAGAAGGTCGACTTCATCGAAGCCATGTGGCGGGTCGTCAACTGGCAGGACGTGGCGAAGCGTTACGCCGCCGCCAAGCAGGCCGGCAACAACCTGATCCTGGCCCCGTAAGGCACCCCCGGTCGTCCTGCCTCGTGATCGTCTTCTCAACCTTCATGACGGCAGGCGGAAGAACGAAGGGCCCCCGCGAGGACGTGACTCGCGGGGGCCCTTCGCATCCGGCTGTTTTTCGCCCTGCTCCCGCCGTGCGGGCGGGCCTACACTCCCGGCACTTGCCAAGGAGGGGTACGCATGGCGATGTACTGCGACACGTGCAAGTCCGACGAGGAGCACCGCCGGCTGAGTACGGAGGAGAAGGCCTGGCTGCGGCATCGCACCGGCCGCAAGAACGTCGAGGACGTCTGGGTCTGCACCCGACCGGGCTGCCGGAATCTGCGGACCGGCTTCGACAAGCGCCCGTTCGCGGAGCACATCCGGCTGCCGTGAGGTTCCGGGTGCCTGCCCCCGCGGGGCACGGGGCGGCACCCGGTGACGGTCACAGGTTGCTGAAGTCCGGGCCCTTGGTGCGGCTGCGCTTGATCTCGTAGAAGCCCGGGGTGGCGGCGACGAGCAGGGTGCCGTCCCACAGCTTGGCGGCGGCCTCGCCCTGGGGGGCGGGGGTGACGACCGGGCCGAAGAAGGCGATCTGCTCGCCGTCGGCGCCCGGCACCGCGATGACGGGGGTGCCGACGTCCTGGCCGACCTTCTCGATGCCCTCCTTGTGGGAGGCGCGCATCTGCACGTCGTAGGTGTCCTGGTCGACGTAGTCGATGAGGTCGGCGGGCAGGCCCACGTCCTTCAGCGCCGCGGCGATGGAGTCCCGGTTCACGCCGAGGCCCTCGTTGTGGAAGCGGGTGCCGAGCGCGGTGTACAGCTTGCCGACGACCTCGTCGCCGTGGAGCTGCTGTGCCGCGGTCACGACGCGTACCGGGCCCCAGGACTTGCCGCCGGGCCGCATGTTCTCGGCGTACTCCTCGGGCAGCTCGTCCAGGCGGTCCTCGTTCAGCACCGCGAGGCTCATCACGTGCCAGCGGACCTCGACGTCGCGCACCTTCTCGACCTCCAGCATCCACCGCGAGGTCATCCAGGCCCAGGGGCAGAGGGGGTCGAACCAGAAGTCGACGGGGGTCTTGGCGGACTCGGACATGTCTCTCCTCGGGCAACATCGGGCAACGTCGGTCAAGCAAGCATCTCTACGGTCGAACACCGGCATCGACCGAAAGCATTCCGCTGAAGGCCCGTTTCGGCCGACCCATTCCCGCTCGGCCTCCGCCGCGGCGGCATGGGAGGATCGAGGCCGTTCGAACGAGACACGAAGGAGTGCCCGTGCCCGGTGAGAATCTGTCCCGCGACGAGGCCCGCGAGCGGGCCGAGCTGCTGTCCGTCGAGGGCTACGACGTCTCCCTCGACCTGCGGTCCGCCGTCGGGGACGCCCCGGACGGGCCCCGCACGTTCCGGTCGCTGACCACGATCCGGTTCCGCTCGGCGCGCCCCGGCGCCTCGACGTTCGCCGATCTGATCGCCCCGTCGGTGACGTCGGTGACGCTTAACGGCCGCGCGCTCGACCCCGCCGAGGTCTTCGACGGCAGCCGGATCGCCCTGGACGGCCTCGCCGAGGACAACGTCCTGGTGGTCGACGCCCAGTGCGCGTACAGCAGGACCGGCGAGGGCATGCACCGCTTCGTCGACCCGGAGGACGGCGAGGTCTACCTCTACACGCAGTACGAGCCCGCCGACTCGCGCCGCGTCTTCGCCAACTTCGAGCAGCCCGACCTCAAGGCCCGCTTCGTCTTCGAGGCGCAGGCCCCCGAGGGCTGGACGGTGTGGTCGAACGGCGCGGGCGGCAAGGGGGCGGACAACGTGTGGCGGTTCGCCGCGACCGAGCCGATCTCGACGTACATCACCTGCGTGGTCGCGGGCCCGTACCACTACGTCACGGACTCCTACACGCGCACCTTCGACGACGGCCGCAAGCTGGAGATCCCGCTCGGCGCGATGTGCCGCAAGGGGCTCGCCCGGCACTTCGACGCCGACGACATCTTCCTGATCACCAAGCAGGGCCTGGACTTCTTCCACGAGAACTTCGACTTCCCGTACCCCTTCGGGAAGTACGACCAGGCGTTCGTACCGGAGTACAACCTGGGCGCGATGGAGAACCCGGGTCTGGTGACCTTCCGCGAGGAGTACATCTACCGCGGCAAGGTGACGCAGGCCGCCTACGAGCGCCGGGCCAACGTCATCCTGCACGAGATGGCACACATGTGGTTCGGCGACCTGGTCACCATGGTGTGGTGGGACGACCTGTGGCTGAAGGAGTCCTTCGCCGACTTCATGGGCTCGTTCTCGCTGGCCGAGGCGACGCGCTTCACCAACAGCTGGGTGACGTTCGCCAACAACCGCAAGGCGTGGGCCTACCGGGCCGACCAGCTGCCGTCCACGCACCCGATCACGGCCGACATCCGTGACCTGGAGGACGCCAAGCTCAACTTCGACGGCATCACGTACGCCAAGGGCGCGTCCGTGCTCAAGCAGTTGGTCGCGTACGTCGGCCGGGACGCCTTCCTCGAAGGAGCCCGGCGCTACTTCAAGCGGCACGCCTACGGCAACACCCGCCTGGGCGACCTGCTCTCGGTCCTCGAAGAGGTCTCCGGGCGCGACATGGCAACGTGGTCGCGCTCCTGGCTCCAGACCGCCGGGGTCAACTCGCTTACGCCGGTGGCCACTTACGACGCGGGAGGCCGCCTCACCGAGCTCGCCGTCGTCCAGGAGGCCGCGGAGACCCACCCGGAGCTGCGCCCGCACCGGGTCGCGGTGGGCCTGTACCGCAGCGAGGCGGGCGCCCTGGTGCGCTATGCCCGCGCCGAGGTCGACGTCGAGGGTCCGCGCACGGTCGTGGCCGAGCTCGCCGGGGCCGAGCGGCCCGACCTGATCCTGGTCAACGACGACGACCTGACCTACTGCAAGATCCGCTTCGACGAGGGCTCGCTCGCCACCCTGCGCGCCCACCTCGGCGACATCGACGACCCCCTGGCCCGCGCCCTGTGCTGGTCGGCGCTGTGGAACCTGACGCGGGACGCGCTCATGCCCGCCCGCGACTTCGTGGCGCTCGTCCTCGCGCACGCGGGCCGCGAGTCGGACATCGGCGTGCTCCAGATGCTGCACTCCCAGGCCCAGTCGGCGGTCGTCCACTACGCGGCGCCGGGCCGGCGCGAGGAGGGCGGCCGGCTGCTCGCCGAGGGCGCCCTGCACGAGCTGCGGCTCGCCGAGCCGGGCAGCCAGCACCAGCTGACCTGGGCCCGCTTCTTCGCGGCGACAGCCACCACCGGAGCCGACTTCCAGCTCCTCGAGGGCCTGCTCGCGGGCTCGGCGAAGATCGACGGCCTCGACGTGGACCAGGAGCTGCGCTGGGCGCTGCTCGAACCGCTGGCCGCGCACGGCGTGGTGGACGAGTCGGCGATCGACGCGGAACTGGCCCGCGACGACACCGCGTCCGGCAAGCGCCACCAGGTGCGCTGCCTGGCCGCGCGCCCCTCGGAGGCCGTCAAGGCGCAGGCCTGGGCACAGGTCGTCGAGTCGGACGCGCTGTCCAACGCCCTGGCGGAGGCCACGATCTCGGGCTTCAACCAGCCCTCGCAGCGCGCGCTGACCGCCCCGTACGCCCCGAAGTACTTCGAGGTGATCGAGCGGGTGTGGGCCGAGCGTTCGATCCAGATCGGCATGGACATCGTCAAGGGCCTGTTCCCGGGCCTCCAGGACGACGAGGCGACGCTGTCGGCCACGGACGAGTGGCTCACCGCGCACGAGGACGCGGCCCCGGCCCTGCGCCGCCTGGTCCTCGAAGCCCGCGACGACCTGGCCCGCACCCTGCGCGGCCAGGCCTGCGACGCGGCGGCGGCCGCACACTGACGCCGGTTCGGGGGCCCGTGAGCGGGCCCCCTGATCGGCACTCGAACGCCCGTACTTTAGGACGGGGTTGTCCGGATTTGTCGACGGGCATGTAACAGCGGTTAGGAGGCGGTTCGGCTGCGGAACACCCCGCAGCATGAACCACAACACCCCGCTCTCCCCCCGCCCCCTGAGCCACCTCACCGACGTGCAGCAGCGCGTCCTGTCCGCCAACCAGCTGCGCGCGCACGGGGTTTCGGCCGCACGGACCGCCGCCCAGTGCCTGCCCGGCGGACCGTGGCAGCAGATCCTTCCGGGCGTGTACGTGCTGCACCCGGGACCCGCCACCAGCGAGGAGCGGCTGCATGCCGCGCTGATGTACGCGGGATGGCCGGCCGCCGGGCGCGCCAGGGCCATCCCGGCGCAGGGCCAGGCCCGCACCGAGGCGCCGCAGGCGATCGTCACCGGGCTCGCGGCGCTAGCGCTGCACGGGTTCTCCTCGGCTCCCCCGCTGCTCTCGCTCGACCGGATCGACATCCTGGTGCCGCGCACCCGGCGGCTGCGCTCGACGGGCTGCGTCCAGCTGGTGCGGGCGCACGCGATGCCGTACGCGGAGATGATCACGGGGGTGCCGGTGGCACCGGTGCCGCGGGCGCTCGCGGACGCCGTCGCGGTCCTCGACGACGCCCAGGCCGTACGCCGCCTGCTCACCGAGGCGGTGCGCCGCGGCCACACCGAACCGGCCGCGATCGTGCGGGAGTTGACGCAGGCGCGGCTGCTGACCCGGGGCCATGTCGTGGACGCGGTGGACGCGCTGCTCGCCGAGGGGCGCTCGATCGCCGAGGAGCGGCTGTACACGATGGTGCGCGGATTCGGCCTGCCGGACCCGCTGTGGAACGTGGACCTGCGCCTGCCGGGCGGCCCGCACCTGGGCGGCCTGGACGCGTACTGGCCCGAGCAGGCGGTGGCGGTGGAACTCGACACCCGGGCGCCGCGCCAGGACGACGACGCGATGTGGTCGGAATACACGCGCAAGCGCGAGGCGCTCGAACGGCTCGGGATCACCGTCGTGCACATCACGCCGAAGAAGCTCCGCGAGTCCCTCGAACAGCAGGCGGCCGTGGTGCGGACCGCGCTGATGGCGTCCACCGACCGGGAGCCCGCCGCCTACGTGGTGGTGCTCCCCCGCTGAACCCGGCGCGGGCGGCGGGCCTTCGGAGGGGAACGGCCCACCGCCCGCGATCGGAAACGCCGACCATGAAAGACAAGCTCAGCCCACGGGCAGGGACGCCTTGCCCGTGGGCGGCCGTGTGCGCCACAACTCCACGCCCACGTCGACGAGTTCGACCCGGTCCAGGCCGGCCACCCCGGTCAGCGGGTGCCAGGCGGCCAGGTCGGTGGAGCCGTTGGTCTCGTGGCGCAGCTCGCCGCCGGTGATGCGGGCCTCGTACACGATGCGCAAGCCCTGGAAGTCGGCGAACCGGCCGAGTTTTCGGGGGTAGCGCCGGTTGACCGAGTCGATGCCGAGCAGCCGGACGGGTTCGACGGCGTACCCGGTCTCCTCGTCGACCTCGCGCACCACGGTGTCGAGGGGGTCCTCGCCGTGGTCCATGCCGCCGCCCGGCAGCGTCCACCGCTTGGTGCCGTCCCCGGCCACCCAGCGGGCGAGCAGGATCTCCTGGACGCCACCGGTTTCCCGTACGCATACGGCGTAGGCCGCCACCCGCAACTCCGTGTTCATTCAGTGAGGTTACGGGTCGGCGTGTGCGGGGCGCCGCTGTCCGCCACCACGACCGGACCGGTTCGGCCTGGCGGGCCCCGGACGATGGCGGAAAAGCGCCATGTTCACATCACGTAACGGTCAACTCTCCACAAACAACAGTCATATACGCAATGCTCAGCGGTCATCCGGCACCGAAAGTCGAACCGTTTCCTGCGGCCGGACCCTTACCCACCTCATAGGGATGCTGAATGACCACTGAATCCCCGCGCTCCATACCCGGGGCGAGACGCACGGCCCGAACAGCGGCGGCGGCCGGCCTGGTGGCCGCGCTCGTCGCGGCGGGCGCCGCGCCCGCCTTCGCCGCGACGGGCGGCGACGACCCGTGGACCGCGCCTCCGGTGAAGACCGCTCCGGCCAAGACCGCCGAGGACAAGCTCGGCAAGGCCGACGAGCAGCGGCTCGCCGAGGCGCAGGCCAAGGGCGAGAAGAGCGTCACCGTCATGGTGGCGACCGCCCCCGGCGCCACCTCCGCCGTCACCTCGCAGTTGCACGCGGTCGCGGGGGCGACCGTCGGCAAGCAGGACGACAAGCTCGGCTACGTCCGCGCGACGCTGCCGACGGCGCAGGCCGAGGCGGCCCTGAAGGCGGCCGCGAAGCTGCCCTCGGTGCACGGCATCGACCTCAAGCAGGACATCCAGCTGGACGACCCGACGCCCTCCGCGGACACCACCAAGTCCGCGAAGCAGCTGCGTACGTCGGGGAGTTACGCGGCGCCGGGCAAGGACACGCCCGCGAAGAACCCGTACAACCCGAACTTCGAGACGGGTGCGGTCGACTTCGTGAAGCAGCACCCCGAGGCGGACGGCCGCGGGGTCACCATCGGCATCCTGGACTCGGGCGTCGACCTCGGCCACCCGGCGCTCCAGAAGACCACCACCGGCGAGCGCAAGATCGTCGACTGGGTCACCGCGACCGACCCCGTGCAGGACAACGACGGCACCTGGCTGCGCGCCAACACCGCGGTCTCCGGGCCGGTGTTCACCGCGGGCGGCAAGACATGGACGGCCCCGGCGGGCTCGTACGACTTCTCCACCTTCGCCGAGAAGGTCACCAAGGGCGGCGACGCGGCCGGCGACCTGAACCGGGACGGCGACACCACCGACAGCTGGGGCGTGCTCTACGACCCGGTCGCCGGCACGGTCCGCGTCGACCTGAACAACAACAACGACTTCACCGACGATGCGCCGATGAAGCCGTACAAGGACGGCTACCAGGTCGGCTACTTCGGCACGGACAACCCGGCGACCGATGTCGCCGAGCGCGTCCCGTTCACCGTCGAGATCCGCAAGAACGTCGTCTACGACGCGGCCGGGCACACCTCGGACTACGTCAACATCGGCGTCATCGAGTCCGAGCACGGCACCCACGTCGCCGGCATCACCTCCGCGAACGGGCTGTTCGGCGGCAAGATGAGCGGTGCCGCGCCCGGCGCGAAGATCGTCTCCTCGCGCGCCTGCAACTGGGACGGCGGCTGCACCAACATCGCGCTGACCGAGGGCATGATCGACCTCGTCACCAACCGCCACGTCGACATCGTGAACATGTCGATCGGCGGTCTGCCGGCGCTCAACGACGGCAACAACGCGCGCGCCGAGCTCTACAAGCGCCTCATCGACAGCTACGGCGTCCAGCTGGTCATCTCGGCCGGCAACGACGGCCCGGGCGTCAACACCATCGGCGACCCCGGCCTCGCCGACCACGTCATATCCGTCGGCGCGAGCATCTCCAAGGAGACCTGGGCCGCCAACTACGGCTCCGGCGTCTCCACGGACTACCAGATGATGCCGTTCTCCTCGCGCGGCCCGCGTGAGGACGGCGGCTTCACGCCGACCCTGAGCGCTCCGGGCGCGGCCATCAACTCCACCCAGACCTGGCTGCCCGGCAGCCCGGTCAAGGAGGCGGGCTACAGCCTCCCCGCCGGCTACTCGATGCTCCAGGGCACCTCGATGGCCTCCCCGCAGGCCGCCGGCGCCTCGGCGCTGCTGATCTCGGCCGCCAAGCAGCAGGGCATCGACCTGCCGCCGGCCGACCTGCGCACCGCGCTGACCTCGACGGCCAAGCACATCAAGGGAGTTCAGGCGTACTCCGAGGGTGCCGGCCTCATCAACATCGTGGGCGCCTGGGACGCGATCAAGCAGACCGCGAAGAAGCACGCCCCGGCCCACGAGTACACGGTGACCGCCCCGGTCTCCAGCGCGCTCGGCTTCGCCCTGAAGACCCCGAACGTCGGCACCGGCATCTACGACCGCGAGAGCGGCCTCAAGGCCGGGCAGAAGAAGACGTACGACGTCACGGTCACCCGCACCACCGGACCGGACAAGAACGTCCGGCACGAGCTGTCGCTCAAGAACGACGACGGCACCTTCAAGATCCTCGGCGACGACGAGGTGAGCCTGCCGCTCGGCAAGCCCGTCACCGTCAAGGTGCAGGCGCAGCCGAAGTCCGGCGGCGTGCACAGCGCGATCCTCCAGGTCGACGACCCCAAGACGGTCGGCGTGGACCAGCAGGTCATGGCCACCGTGATCGTCGCGACGCCGATCGCCGGCCCCGGCTACACCTTCACCGCGTCCTCGACGGTGCAGCGCAACTCCACCAAGTCGTACTTCGTGAACGTCCCGGCGGGCGCGAAGAACCTGGAAGTCCGCATGGGCGCGCTGCGCTCGGGCAGCCAGACCCGCTTCATCTCGATCCACCCCTACGGTGTCGCCCTCGACACGACGGGCACGCCGAACTGCTACCCGAACTACGACAACCCGGCCAACACCTGCCGCCCCGACCTGCGTTCGTACGCGAACCCGCAGGCCGGCGTGTGGGAGATCGAGGTCGAGGCGCGCCGTACGTCGCCGTACCTGGACAACTCCTACAAGCTGGACGTCTCGGTGCTCGGCGTCACCTTCGACCCGGCCACCCAGACGGTGCCCGAGGCGAAGGTCGGCACCCCGGCCCCCGTGCAGTGGAAGGTCACCAACGGCTTCGCCGCGCTCGACGGCAAGCTGAAGGGCGGCTCGCTGGGTTCGGCGAAGGTCGCGACCCCCACCATCAAGGCCGGTGAGACGCAGACCAGCACGGTCACCATCGGCGCGGGCGTCGAGCACCTGGACGTGTCGATCGGCGGCACCTCCGACAAGGGCGCCGACCTCGACCTGTACGTCCTGGACCAGAACGGCAAGACGGTCGCCCAGTCCACGACGAGCAGCGCGGACGAGTCGGTCAGCCTGGTCAAGCCGGCCGCGGGCACGTACACGATCCAGGTCGCCGGCTACGCGGTCCCGGCCGGTTCGACCACGTACGCCTACAAGGACGTCTTCTTCGCCCCCTCGCTCGGCACCGTCAAGGTCGACGAGAGCAAGAGCGTCAAGCTGGCGGGCGGCGCGTCCGCCCAGGTCACGGCGGATGTCGTCGCGGCCGGTGCGGCTCCCGAGGGGCGCCAGTTCTTCGGGACGGTCCAGCTGGTGAACGAGCGCGGCACCGCCGCGGGCACCGGCAGCGTGATCATCGGGAAGGTCACGCAGTAACGGCTCGTACGAACGCGGCGGGGCGGGCGCTCTTTCACGAGCACCCGCCCCGCTTGGCGTTGTCCGTCCCTCAGCCCTTGAGGGAGCTCAGGTCGTAGGCGTACGTGCCGACGGCCTGCGCGATGACGTCGATGTTGAGGTCGAAGTACCTCTTGTCGATGTTCTTCAGCGTGTCGCCCTTGGCGTGGTAGTTCGGGTCGAAGGCCTGGCCCGCCGTGCCGCCCCACTTCTTGGCCTGCTCGGGCGTCTTGATCTCCTCGGCTCCGGTGTAGGTGCCGCCGGCCGGGATGCCGACCTCGATGAAGGGGCCGTAGTCGGAGCGGCCGTCGAAGTCGTAGCCCTCGTGCTGGACGTGCCGCTTGTCGAGGTAGCTGTTGATCAGGGCCTCGATCTGCGCCGATCCGGCGGGCCCCGGGCCCGCGCCCTTCTTGTCGGAGTCGTCGCCGTCGTAGACGAGCTGGGCGGCGTTGGGCGAGGCGATCATGTCGAAGTTCAGGTACAGCTTGATCTGCTTCTTCTGCTGCTCGGTGAGGTTCTTGACGTAGTGCTCCGAGCCGAGCAGGCCGAGCTCCTCGCCGGACCACCAGGCGAACCGCACCTTGTTGGGGAGCTGCTTGGGGTGCTTGCGGGTCTGCTTGGTCTCCTTGGCTAGCTTGAGGGCCACTTCGAGCAGGCCCGCCGAGCCGGAGCCGTTGTCGTTGATGCCGGGGCCCACGGGGACCGAGTCGAGGTGGCTGCCGAGCGCGACCACGCTGTCCGGGTCGCCGGTGCGGGTCTCGGCGATCACGTTGCGGGTCTTCCTGGCGACGGCCTCGGTGGCCACGTCCAGGGTGACCTTGACCGGGCCCTTGGCGAGCTGCCCGGCGAGCGCCTCGCCGTCCGCGAGGGAGATCCCGGCGGCCGGGATGTGCGCGTTCCCCGGCTCCCCGACCGTGGCGTGCACCACGTCGGTCCCGGAGTGGTTGTAGACGATGACGCCGGCCGCGCCCGCCTTCGCTGCGACGGCCTCCTTCTCCTGGAAGGTGCAGCTGCCGCGCTTCACCAGCGCGATCCTGCCGGTGAAGGTGCCGGAGGCGTAGTCGTCGAGCGAGCAGCCCGGGGTGTCGTCGACGCGGGCCGCCTTCACCTCGGCGGTGAGCCCGCCGGCCGGGGTCGACTTGCTGAACTGGTAGGCGGCGACGGGCAGTTCACGCCCGCCCGCCGTCAGCTTCTGGCGCAGGGTCTTCGACTCGTAGAAGGTGAAGTCCTGGTACGAGACGTCGTACCCGGCCTGCTCGAGCTGTCCGTACACATAGGCCGCCGAGGCGTCGTGGCCGGGGGTGCCGGCCGCCCGGTTGCCGCCGTTGGCGTCGGCGATCTTCTGGAAGGCCTCCAGATGGCGGTAGGCGCTCTCCCCCGACGCCTCCTTGACCAGCTTCTTCGCGAGGTGCTGGCCGGGTCCCCCGCGGGCGACGGCGGGGGTCGCCAGGGACAGGATCACCGGGGCGGCGGCGAGGGCGGCTATCGCCCGGGTGCGGCGGGATACGGGCACGGGAAATCCTCCGGAATACGGTGCGGTGTCGCCGATGATCGACCGGCTTGTCAGGACCGTAGCCAGCAAAAACGGCTCCGTGGGGCAATTCGGGGCGGATGCAACACGGATGCCATGGACTTGTCACAAGTGGGCAGCCGTCCCACACAACGGACAATGGATTGGACAAGTCCGCCGGGCTCCGACGCATCATGGACGCGCCGGAGCCGTACAGGAGCACGTGAAGCACGTGAGCACCAAGGGAGTCACCGTGAGGGTCGGAATCGTCGGAGCCACCGGGCAGGTCGGGTCGGTCATGCGCAAGATCCTCGTCGAGCGGGCGTTCCCGGTCGACGAGCTGCGCCTCTTCGCCTCCGCACGCTCCGCGGGCACGGTCCTGGACGGCGTGACGGTCGAGGACGCGTCCACCGCCGACTACTCGGGCCTGGACATCGTGCTGTTCTCGGCGGGCGGCGCCACCTCGCGCGCCCTGGCCGAGAAGGTCGCGTCCCAGGGTCCCGTCGTGATCGACAACTCCTCCGCCTGGCGCGGCGACCCGGAGGTCCCGCTGGTGGTCTCCGAGGTCAACCCGGACGCGATCAAGAACCGCCCCAAGGGCATCATCGCCAACCCGAACTGCACCACGATGGCCGCGATGCCGGTCCTGCGTCCGCTGCACGACGAGGCCGGGCTCACCGCGATGGTCGCCACCACCTACCAGGCCGTCTCCGGCTCCGGCCTGGCGGGCGTCGCCGAGCTGCACACCCAGGCCTGCAAGGTCGCCGAGGCGGCCGACCAGCTGGCCTTCGACGGCGACGCGGTCGAGTTCCCCGAGCCCGGCGTCTACAAGCGCCCCATCGCCTTCAACGTGCTCCCCCTCGCGGGCAGCATCGTCGACGACGGCTCCTTCGAGACCGACGAGGAGCAGAAGCTCCGCAACGAGTCCCGCAAGATCCTGGGCATCCCGGAGCTCAAGGTCTCCGGCACCTGCGTCCGCGTGCCGGTCTTCTCCGGCCACTCGCTCCAGGTGAACGCCCGCTTCGAGCGCCCGATCAGCGTGGAGCGCGCGTACGAGCTCCTTGCGTCCGCGCCTGGCGTGGAGCTGTCCGAGATCCCGACGCCGCTGCAGGCCGCGGGCAAGGACGCGTCGTACGTGGGCCGCATCCGCAACGACGAGACCGTGGAGAACGGTCTCGCGCTCTTCCTCTCCAACGACAACCTCCGCAAGGGCGCGGCCCTCAACGCGGTCCAGATCGCGGAGCTGGTGGCGGCCGAGCTCAAGGGCTGAGCACCCTGCCGGTGCGTCGAATTCGGCTGCGGACCGGTGGGGGCTGGTCGCGCAGTTCCCCGCGCCCCTGAAAAGCAGCGGCGCGGGCCACGGCTCGCCTAAGGGCGCCGCACCTCGAACTGGAAGCAGCCGTATTCGACGGCACGTACGTGCACCAGGGCGGCCTCAGGGTCGGCGAAGGCCTCGTCGAGGGCCGCGTCGAAGCCCTCCGCCGCGGCCTGCGGGAACTCAAGGAGCTGCCCTCCGAGAATGTGCCCGGCGCGGCTGTAGCGCCGCAGGACCCGCAGCGCCCCCGGGTGCGTGAAGGGGTAGGGGTCGGCGCCCGCCACCCCCTCGCATTCCTCGGCGTGGATGAAGACGGGCCCCTGCTCGTCGTACGCCCCCGGCGCGGCCGAGGTCTCGGCGGCCCAGCGGCGGAGCGGGGCGTACGAGACGAGGGCCACCCGCTCGCCCGGGCGGATGCGGCGCAGGCAGCAGCGCAGCGGGTCGCCGCCCTCGTGATCGATGAACGGGACACAAGCGCGGCCGGCGTCGTCGGTGTCGCGGAGCTCCTTGAGGACGGCGGGCTCGATGGGACGTGCTGTGTAGATCGTCATGGCCCCAGCGTGGCCCCGCGGGGCCCTGTTCACCGGCGGAAAACGGACATCGCGCTGCGCACGCCCTGCGTGCAAGGATGGCCGGAACGTCACGATCTGATGGAACTGAAGCATCTGAAGGAGATGACCGGGTGCCTGGCACGAATCTGACCCGTGAAGAGGCGCAGCGGCGGGCGGCCCTGCTCACCGTTGACTCGTACGAGATCGAGCTCGACCTGAGCGGCGCGCAGGAGGGCGGGACCTACCGGTCCGTCGCCACCGTGCGCTTCGATTCGGCCGAGGCCGGGGCGGAGACCTTCATCGACCTGGTCGCGCCGACCGTGCACGAGGTCGTCCTGAACGGGACCGCGCTGGACGCGGCCGCCGTGTTCCATGACAGCCGGATCGCCCTGGCCGGGCTCGAAGCGGGCCCGAACGTGCTGCGGGTGGTTGCGGACTGCGCGTACACCAACTCCGGCGAGGGCCTGCACCGCTTCGTGGACCCGGTGGACCAGCAGGCCTATCTGTACACGCAGTTCGAGGTTCCGGACGCGCGCCGCGTGTTCGCCTCGTTCGAGCAGCCGGACCTGAAGGCGACCTTCCAGTTCACCGTGAAGGCGCCGGCCGGCTGGACGGTGATCTCCAACTCGCCGACGCCGGAGCCCAAGGACGACGTCTGGACCTTCGAGCCGACGCCGCGCATCTCCACGTACATCACCGCGCTGATCGTGGGCCCGTACCACTCGGTGCACTCCTCGTACGAGGGCCCGGCCGGGCAGACCGTGCCGCTGGGCATCTACTGCCGCCCCTCGCTCGCCGAGTTCCTCGACGCGGACGAGATCTTCGCGGTGACCCGGCAGGGCTTCGACTGGTTCCAGGAGAAGTTCGACTACGCCTACCCGTTCGCCAAGTACGACCAGCTCTTCGTGCCGGAGTTCAACGCGGGCGCGATGGAGAACGCGGGCGCGGTGACCTTCCGCGACCAGTACGTGTTCCGCTCGAAGGTGACGGACGCGGCGTACGAGCGCCGGGCCGAGACCATCCTGCACGAGCTGGCCCACATGTGGTTCGGCGACCTCGTGACGATGGAGTGGTGGAACGACCTGTGGCTGAACGAGTCGTTCGCCACCTACACCTCGGTCGCCTGCCAGGCCTACGCGCCGGGCTCGAAGTGGCCGAACGCGTGGACCACGTTCGCGAACTCCGAGAAGACCTGGGCCTACCGCCAGGACCAGCTGCCGTCCACGCACCCGATCATGGCCGAGATCAGCGACCTGGAAGACGTCCTGGTCAACTTCGACGGCATCACGTACGCGAAGGGCGCCTCGGTCCTGAAGCAGCTCGTCGCCTATGTCGGCATGGACGAGTTCTTCCAGGGCGTGCAGGCGTACTTCAAGGCGCACGCGTTCGGCAACACGCGCCTTCCGGACCTGCTCGGCGCGCTGGAGAAGACGAGCGGCCGCGACCTGAAGACCTGGTCGAAGGCGTGGCTGGAGACGGCGGGCATCAACGTGCTGCGCCCCGAGATCGCCGTGGACGCCTCCGGGAACATCACCTCCCTCTCCGTCCTGCAGGAGGCCCCGGCGCTGCCGTCCGGCGCGAAGGGTGAGCCGACGCTGCGGCCGCACCGCATCGCGATCGGCTTCTACGACCTGGACGGTTCGGGCAAGCTGGTCCGTACGAACCGGTTCGAGCTGGACATCGAGGCGGCCGCCCGCACCGAGGTCGAGCTGCCCGCGGGCACGCCCCGCCCGGCGGTCGTCCTCCTCAACGACGACGACCTGTCGTACGCGAAGGTCCGCCTCGACGAGGAGTCCCTGCGGTTCGTCACCGAGCACCTCGGGGACTTCGCCGAGTCGCTGCCGCGCGCGCTGTGCTGGGCCTCGGCCTGGGACATGACCCGCGACGGCGAACTCGCGGCGCGCGACTACCTGGCGCTCGTCCTGTCGGGCATCGCCAAGGAGTCCGACATCGGTGTGGTGCAGTCCCTGCACCGCCAGGTGAAGCTGGCCATCGACCTGTACGCGGCGCCCGAGTGGCGCGACGCGGGCCTGACCCAGTGGACCGACGCGACGCTGGCGCACCTGCGCACCGCCGAGCCGGCCGGCGACCACCAGCTGGCCTGGGCCCGCGCCTTCGCGGCGACGGCCCGCACGCCGCAGCAACTCGACCTGCTCCAGGGCCTGTTGACGGGTACGGAGACCATCGAGGGCCTCGCGGTGGACACCGAACTGCGCTGGGCGTTCGTGGAGCGGCTCGCGGCGACGGGCGTCTTCGACGAGCCGGACATCGCGGCGGAGCTGGAGCGCGACAGGACGGCCGCGGGCGAGCGCCACGCGGCGACAGGACGGGCCGCGCGTCCGACGCCGGAGGCGAAGGCGGAGGCGTGGGCGTCGGTGGTGGAGGGCGACACGCTCCCGAACGCGGTCCAGGAAGCGGTGATCGGCGGCTTCGTCCAGACCGACCAGCGCGAGTTGCTGGCCCCGTACTCGGCGAAGTTCTTCGACGCGGTCAAGGGCGTATGGGAGTCCCGCTCGCACGAGATCGCCCAGCAGATCGCGGTGGGCCTGTACCCGTCCCTCCTGGTCTCCCAGGAGACCCTGGACGCGACGGACGCCTGGCTCGCCTCGGCCCAGCCGAACGCGGCCCTGCGCCGCCTCGTCTCGGAGTCCCGCTCGGGCATCGAGCGGGCGCTGCGGGCCCGGACGGCCGACGCGGAATCCGCGTAGCGGGGTGAGGGGTGGGGACGCCTTCCTGCGGGGCTGCCCCCACCCCGCCCCTTCCCGACTGTGACACTCTGCGGCTCCGGCGCATGGCTCCGGCGGTGAGGGCGGGCAAGATCCCCTTCCCGGGGCTCCGCTCCGGACTCCCGCTCCTCAAACGCCGGAGAGGCTGATTTTGCGCGCCACCCCGCCAGAGGCAGCTCGTCGCACCCCCATCACGGGTGGGCGGGTGGGAAAACGCCCCGGAGGGATCGGGGTCCGGAGGCTTGGGGGGAATGAAACCCGCCCGGCGGACGGGCGTCTGTGCGCAACCGTGCCGCCGGGCGGAGGTAGGGAGGGAGGAGGGGCCGGGGGTCAGCCCGTCAGTTCTGTGTAGCGGTGGCGGAGTTCCGCCGCGCCCGCCGCCGTCAGCGCCCCGTGCAGGCGCATCCGGGCCACCCCGCCGTCCGGGAACGCGTCCAGGCGGACATGTGTCGCCACCGCCTGCGCCGGCAGGCGGAACCGGTGCAGCGTGTCGGGCTGCAGACGCGTACGCGGGATGATCTCGAACCACTCGCCCGTCTCACCGTTGCGCCCGCTCAGCGCGACCCACCCCGCCGAGTTCCCCTTCAGGTACGCCGTGTCGATCTCGACCGCCCTGATCGCCCCCTGTGCGACCAGCCGGAAGCGCACCCAGTCGTTGGTGTCGCGGACGCGGCGACGGCGGTTCTCCCAGCCGTCGTCCATCTTCCGCGACGTCCCCGGCAGGATGATCTGCGTCGGCGAGGAGTAGAACCTGTCGGACGCGTCCTCGTACGAACCGCCGTTGACGACCGCCACGAGGTCGATCGTGCCCAGCGTGTCCAGCCACTCCGGGTCCGGTACGACCTCGCCGTGCACGCGCAGGCGGGCCACGCCGCCGTCGGGGTGCTGGCAGAGCCGGACGTGGGTGTAACGGCGGCCCGTAGTGATGTCAAAACCGTTTTCGGCGTGGCCGCGCACCGGCGTCGGCGGGACGAGCTCGTCCCACTTCACGTCGTCGGCGAGCAACTGCTCGGGGCCGGGCGAGCCCTCGACCGCCGTCGCCTGTACGGAGATCCGCTGCGGGTAGTTGCCGCGGAAGTGCGCCGTGTCGACGACGATCCCCCTGATCACACCGGGCGCGCCGAGCCGGACGAGCGCCCAGTCGTGGTCCTCGGGGGCGGGGAAGACGTGGTCGGCGTCCGCACCGCGACGGCGGCGGGTCTCCCAGCCGTCCATGATCTTGCCCTTGTGCCCGAAGTGCTCCGGGTCGAACACGGCCCGCTCGCGGACGAGCAGGTTCTCGCGCTCGGCGAAGAACTCGTCGTTGGCGGCGATGACTCCGGCGCCGAGCCGGCGGTCCGCGAGGTCGACGAGCTCGGTGAACGCGAAGTCGCCCGAGCGGTAGTCGGCGTACGGGTCGCCTCCTCCGTAGGGGGCGGCGTCGTTGGCGTGCGGGTCCGCTGCGGATGCGTGGTCGGCGATGTTCTCGGGGGCGTCGGTGGCGTCGGTGGCGGAAGTCATGACCCGACTCTCGCCCGCCCCCACACTCCACGTCCATCGAAAGTTTCCGCACAGTCTGTTCAGTAGCGCTGAACAATCCTGGCAGCTTGTTGCCATCTCGGGGCCGACCGCCCTCCCCCTGCCAGACTCCCGCCATGACCACGACCACAACCCCACAGACCATCACCGCGGCGGCCGCGGGCACCTGGCGGCTCGGCGACCTGACCGTCAACCGGATCGGCTTCGGTGCGATGCGCCTGCCGCAGCAGGGCGCGGCGTTGCGCGCCGATGCCGTACCCAGCGACCGCGCTCGCTCCATTGCCGTACTGCGCACGGCAGTCGAGCTCGGCGTCAATCACATCGACACCGCAGCGTTCTACTTCTCCCCGCTGCGATCCGCGAACGAGCTGATCGGCAGGGCCCTTGCCCCGTACGCGGACGATCTCGTCATCGTCACCAAGGTCGGGCCCACGCGGGTCCCCTCGGGCGAGTGGGGCGAGCACGCCAGGACGCCCGAGGCGTTGCGCGCCCAGGTCGAGGAGAACCTGCGCCAGCTCGGCCGCGACCACCTGGACGTGGTGAACCTGCGCATCACCGGCACCGATTCGATCGCCGACCGCTTCGGCGCGCTGGCCGAGCTGCGCGAGGCCGGGCTCATCCGGCACCTGGGCCTGTCCAACGTCGGGCCCGCGCACCTCGACGAGGCGCTGGCCATCGCGCCGGTCGTCTGTGTGCAGAACCCGTACGGCATCGGCGCGCCCGCGGCGCAGGAGGAGATGCTGCGGCTGTGCGGCGAGAAGGGGATCGCGTTCGTGCCGTTCTACGCGATCGCGGGGGCCGGGCGAGAGACCGGCGCGGGCGGCGCGGAGAGCGAGGAGGTCCTCGCGGTCGCCCGCGAGCGGGGCGTGAGCGCGGCCCAGGTCAGGCTCGCCTGGACGCTGCACCGCGGCCCGCACGTCCTGGCCATCCCCGGCACGGGCGACCCGGCCCACCTCGTGGACAACGTGGCGGCGGGCGCGCTGCGGCTGACCGACACGGAGCTCGCCCGGCTGGACGGCCCCACGAAATCCGCTTAACCGGCAGGACGTACGTTCGCGACCTCCCGCAGCGCGGCCAGCACACGGGCCACCGCGGGCCCCTCCTCCGCGCCGCGCCGCACCGCGGCCACGACATGCCGCCGGGGCTGATCGGCACTGAGTATGCGCATGACCACCCCGGCACGGCGGTCCGCCGCGGCCATCCGGGGCACCAGGGCGACGCCCATCCCGGCCTCGACCATGGCCAGGATCGCGGTCCAGCCGGCCGCGCTGTGCGCCTGTTCGGGGACGAATCCGGCCGCCTCGCAGGCCGCCGTGGTGATCTCCGACCAGGGCCCGCTGCCGCCGAAGATCCACGGTTCGTGCGCCAGGTCGGCGAGCCTGAGGCCCGGTTCGGCGGCGAGCGGGTGCCCGGCGGGCAGCGCCACGTCGAGCGGGTCGGTGAGCAGCGGAAGCAGCGCGAACTTCGGGTCGCGGGCGCTCGGCGCGTGGGCGGCGAGGGAGAGGGCGAGATCCACGGCCCCGGCCGAGAGCAGCTCGTACGCCTCGGCCGCCTCGGCCTCCCGCACCCGTACCTCCAGGGCCGGGTGGCTGCGGCGCAGCTGCTGCACGGCCGGTACGACGAGCGCGGGCACGGCGGTGGAGAACGCCCCCACCCGTACCTCGCCCGCCTCTCCTTGCAGATAGCCCGCCAACTCGGCGTCCGCGCGCTCCAGTTGAGCGAAGACGGCCTCGGCGTGGCGCAGTACGAGATGGGCGGCATCGGTGAGGCGGACCCGGCGGCCGTGCGCTTCGAGCAGCGTCACGCCGAGCTGTCTGGCGAGGTTGGACAGCTGCTGCGAGACGGCCGAGGGCGTCATCATGAGCACCTCGGCGGTCGCGGTCACGGTGCCCTGCTCGCGCAGGGTCCGCAGGATGTGCAGCTTCTTGATGTCCCACTCGCTCATGGGACGCAACATACCGGCGCCTCCCCGGGGCGCCTCACCTGCGGGATCCGAGGACGACCCCGCCGAGGATGAGCGCCATGCACACCAGCTGCGCCGGGCTCGTCGCCTCGCCGAGCAGGGGGTAGGAGAGCAGGGCCACGCAGACCGGCTGGAGATAGTAGACGACTCCGGCGCGGGCGGCGCCGATCAGCGCGATCGCCTTGTTCCAGGCGAAGAAGGCGACGGCGGAGGAGAGCACGCCGACGTAGAGGAGCGGGCCGACGGTGCCGGGCGTCGCGGCGAAGCCGCCCTGGACCGCCAGGCTCACTCCGTACACCGGAGCCAGCATGAGCGCGCCGAGCACGAAGGTGGTGAACAGGAAGGCGAGCGCGCCGAGTTCGGCCGGCCGGCGCTTGAGAAGCACGCTGTACGAGGTGAAGCTGAGGGCGGCCGCGACCATCCACAGGTCGCCGGGCGCGAGGGCGAGATCGAGCGAGCCCTTGCTGACCAGGAGCAGCACACCGGCCACGGCGACGAGCAGTCCGACGGTGCGGCGTGCGCCGAGCCGGTCGCCGGTGAGGCGCTCGTGGACGGCCATCAGGACCGGCGAGGCAGCCATGATCATGCCCATGTTGCCGGCCGAGGTAGAGGTCCCGGCCTGGTTGACGAGGGTGTTGTACACGGCGATGCCGAGCAGCGAGGCGAGCGTCAGGAAGCCCAAGTGGCGGCGGATCAGAGTGCGTTGACGCCAGGCCTCGCGGCCGGCGAACGGGGCGACCGCGGCGATGGCGATCAGCCAGCGCCAGAACGCGGCCTGGATCGGCGGCACCGAGTCGTGCAGGGCCCGGGAGGCGACGAAGCTCCCGGACCAGACGACCGTCGCCACGGCCGCGAAGACCAGGCCGAGCCCGGAGGCTCCGCCCACCTTCTTGGCCGCGGTGGCGCGCGGTGTGCTGCGGACTCGGTCCAGGACGGTCACGATGACTCCGTTTCGGGGCGGTGGGGCCGGGTGATGTGCCCCTACCGTCGCATCGAGCGACTCGTCACGTCCATCGAAAGTTCCCTCTGGTTATCTTCAGCAGAACTGAACGATTGCGTGGACTCGGCCGCCTTCTTGGGGGTGACCTGGCCGGCCAGGGTGGCGCCGAAGGCGATCGCCATGCCGAGGACCTGCACGGGGGCGAGGGCCTGGCCGAGTGCGGCCCAGCCGATGACGGCGGCGGTGAGCGGGGAGAGCGGGCCGAGGAAGGTGACGGAGGTCGCGGTCATGCGGCCGATGCCACGGAACCAGAGCCAGTACGCGACGGCGGTGTTCACCAGGGCGAGGTAGACGTATCCGGCGATGTTGCGCCCGTCGAGCGCGGGCGGCGCACCCTCCACGAAGAAGGCGACCGGCGCTATCAGGAGTCCGCCCGCGGTGAGCTGCCAGCCGGTCAGGACCAGCGGGCCGACTCCCTCCGGACGCCCCCAGCGCTTGGTGAACACGGTCCCGGCGGACATGCTCGCCGAGGAGCCGAGCGCTGCGATCACCCCGATCGCGTCGAAGGCGCCGGCCGCCTTGAGGACCACGAGGCTGACTCCGAGGGCTGCGGCGATGCCGGTGAGCAGGGTCCGCAGGGTGGGCTTCTCGCCGAGGAACAGGGCGGCGAGCCCCGCGACCCAGAGCGGCCCGACCGAGCCGATGACGGCCGCCATGCCCCCGGGCAGCCGGTACGCGGAGAGGAAGAGCAGCGGGAAGAACGCCCCGATGTTGAGCGCCCCGAGCACGGCCGCCTTCCACCACCAGTCGCCTCTGGGCAGCCGTCTGGTCAGCGCGAGCAGAGCGAGTCCTGCGGGCAGGGCCCGCATCATGCCGGTGAACAACGGGCGGTCCGCGGGGAGGAATTGGGTGGTGACGAAGTAGGTGGAGCCCCAGGAGACGGGGGCGAGGGCGGTGAGGGCGACGGTGACGAGCCGGTTCTGGTTCATGTGACTTCCCTGTCGGTTCTGGTTCATGAGGCTTGCTGTCCGGGCGGGTGCGGATCGCTTTCGACCGCGGACGGTGGGCGGGTGGGGCATGGATCAGCGTGTGGCGACCGGCACCGCACCCCCCACCTCCCGCCCGGCGAAAGCAACCCGTACCGCCGCAGCCGGCAGCACCCGCTCGAGCCGCACCACCACCCCCGCCGCCACCACCGACGTCCCGACGAGCAGCGCCCACGGCAACCGCCCGTCCACCGACATCAGCGCCGTGAAGAGCGACGGCGCGACCGCCGCGGACAGCGACCAGGACAGCTGGTACGCCGCCAGGTACCGCCCCCGGAGCGCCTCCGGAGCGGCCGCCACCGAGAGCGCCCCGGCGGACGGGCTGTGGACGAGTTCCCCCAGCGTGTACAGCGCGACGATGAGCAGCAGCGCCCCGCCGAGCACGACCCCCGAGCCGGGCCGGAACGTACCGAGCACGATCTGCGCGGCGAACGCGGCCGCGAAGAGGAGCGAGCCGAGCGCCGAGGAGCGGGTGCGCCGGGCGCCGCGGGACCGGACCCGCGCCGCGACCACGACCCCGCCGGCCGCGCACATCACCGTGTTGAGCGTGAACGCGGTGCCGGTGATGGCCTGGGGCCCGTGCAGCCAGGTGGTGATGTAGAGGGGGAAGAGGACGGAGAGGGCCGAATAGCCCAGCGCGTTCAGGAAGTTGACGGCGGTGAGTCCGAGGAAGGGGCGGTCGGCGAAGACCTGCCGGTAGCCGGCGGACGGCTGGGCCGCGCCCTCGACCGGCGCCTGCCGCTCGCCCCGTACGCCCCGCATGAGCAGGGCCGCGAGCGCGAAGCTGGCCGCGTTGAGCCAGGCCGCCGCGGTGAATCCGGCGTCCCCGGCGAAGCCGACGACGAGCGAGGCGAGCAGCGAACCGGCGCCGAGTCCGCCGTTGCGCAGGGCGCGCGAGGAGGCCTGGAGCCGGTCCCGGTCGGCGCCCTGGGCGACCTCGCCGAGCAGCGACTGCTGTACGGCGGGGAAGGCCCGGTCGCCGAAGGCGGTGGCGAGCGCGACGGCGGCGAAGGCGGGGAGGGACTGGGCGAAGGGGTAGAGCAGGAAGCCCGCGCCCCGCACCCCGTACAGCAGGAGCTGCACCCGTCTCGCCCCGTACCGGTCGACGGCGGCCCCGGCGAGCGGCAGCGCGCCGAGCCCGGCGAGTCCGACGACGGTGAGCACGAGTCCGACGGTGGCGAACGAGAGCCCGGTGACGTGGTGGAAGAACACCAGGCTGAACGGCACGTACATCCCGGAGCCGGTCGCGTCGACGGCCATGGCGACGAGCATCCGGCGTTCCCCGGCTATTCGGGCGGTGCGGGTACGGCTGCGGAACGTACGCATGGGGACTCCGGGGGCGCTCGGTGTTCACGGTCATCGCTCGATGCGATTGCTCCGCGCGATCGCTCGATGGAAAGTAGCTTACCCGTAAGCTACTTTTCGTCAAGCAACTTTCTTGCATCCGACTGAACGTGCTCGGATACTGGGCCGCATGAATGCCGCAAAGACTCCCCAGGCCCCGACGTCCACCGAACCGCCGTCCGACGCCCCCTCGGACGCGGTGGACGCGATAACCGCGCAGTGGGCGGCGGTGCGCCCGGACCTCGAAACGGTCCCGATGGCGGTGTACGGCCGGATCTACCGGATCGCGCGGGCGATGGGCGAGCGGATGGACAAGGAGTACGCGCAGTTCGGCATCGGGCGGGGCGAGTTCGACGTCATCGCGACGCTGCGGCGCTCGGGCGAGCCGTACACGCTGTCGCCGCGGCAGCTCTCGGCGACGCTGATGCTCACGACGGGAGGCATGACCGGGCGCCTCGACAAGCTGGAGAAGGCGGGGCTGTTGCGCCGCAGCCCCGACCCGACGGACCGCAGGGGCCTGCGGGTGACCCTCACGGAGAAGGGCCTGACCCTGGTGGACGAGTCGGTGACGGCCGGTCTTGCCGCCCAGACCGAGGTCCTCACGTCCGCGCTGACCACGGACGAGGCGGCTCAACTGTCCGCACTGCTGAGGAAGTTGCTGGCCGCACACTGAGGATCCGGCCCGACTGCCCGCGCCCCCGACAGGGCCGGTCCTTGACCCTCACGTGGCGTCAGGCTGCATAGTCGGCGCCGTGGAGAAGCACCTGACCGTGGGACGCGTGGCCGAGTTGGCGGGCGTGAGCGTCCGCACGCTGCATCACTATGACGACATCGGGCTCGTACGGCCGTCGGCGCGAACCTCAGCCGGGTACCGGGCCTACTCGGCGGGCGACGTGGAGCGACTGCGCGAGGTACTGGCCTACCGGCGCCTGGGCTTCGGGCTACGGGAGGTCGCGGACCTGGTCGGCGACCCGTCCACCGACGCGGTCGCGCACCTCGGCCGGCTGCGCGGCCTGCTCCTTGAACGGCGGGATCACGCCGACGCCATGGTGGCGGCCATCGACAGGGAACTCGCGGCGCGGGCGAGAGGGCTGAAGGTGACACCGGAGGAACAACTGGAGATGCTCGGAGCACGGCTGTACGACGCGATCGGCGGCGCCTACACCGCGACACGGCGCACCGATCCGCGCATCGCCGCGCAGATCTCGGACGCGCTCGGGGACGCGCACACGGTGCTGAACGTCGGGGCCGGCACCGGCTCCTACGAGCCCCGCGACCGTCAGGTGACCGCGGTGGAGCCGTCGGCGGTCATGCGGGGGCAGCGGTCCGCCGACGCGGCGCCGTGCGTGGCCGCCGCCGCGGAGAGCCTGCCGTTCGAGAACGGGTCCTTCGACGTCGCGATGGCCGTCTCCACCGTTCACCACTGGCGGGACCCGATGGCGGGGCTGCGCGAGATGCGGCGCGTGGCCCGCCGCGTCGTGGTGCTCACGTTCGACACCGACGAGCCCGGATGGCCGGACCGGTTCTGGCTGACCCGCGACTATCTGCCCGAATTCGCGTCCCTCCTCGCGGAATTCCCCTCGCTGGCCGCGATGGCAAACGCGATCGGCGCCCGCGCCGAGCCGGTGCCCGTCCCGTGGGACTGCGCCGACGGCCTGTTCGAGGCGTACTGGCGCCGCCCGGCGGCCTATCTGGAGGATCACGTGCGCCGCGCGATGTCGGTATGGACGAGGGTCGGCCAGGAGGCCGAGCAGCGAGCGGTACAAGACCTGACCGCCGACCTCGCCTCCGGCCGCTGGGCGGAACGCAACAGCGCCCTGGCCGGCCTGGCCGCGGCAGACCTCGGCCTCCGCCTGCTCATAACCTGAACGTTCGACTCCGGCGATACGGGCAAGCAGGGTGCCCTGTCCAACATCCGAACGGGGCTCCTGGGGCTCCGCCCAGAGCCTGCCCGCACCTGCCGGGTGAACGGCAAACACCCGCCCCCGCTCAGCCCCCACAGGTGGGGGCAGAACGGGCGGGCGGGTGGGAAAGCCAGGCCGACAACCCCGGCTACGCCTTCTTCGGCGCCTTCCGGGACTTGTCAAGGACCATCACCAGTCCGGCGATGACCGCGAACAGCGCGATCGGCGCGACCACGAACAGACCGATCGTGTCGATCACGCTCAGGCCGGGCCCCGGGTCGTCACCGTCGTCGCGCGTGAGCGCAAGCGCGGGGGACGACATGAGCAGCATCATCAGCGTCGTACCGGCTGCTACGGCGCCGGCGCGCAGGGCGTTCTTCTTGTCCACGGTGCAAACGTAGCGAACGCCCGAGCGGGCCGCGCGCCCGGGGGTGCCGTACGGGGCCGACACAGCGCGCCCCGCCTCAGACCGCCCCCTCCGCATCGCCCGCACCCCCTCTCCCTCCGAACACCCGCATCAGCCCCCGCACCCGGGGCGAAGCCGCGATCGCCTCCAGGGTGAGGGGCTGGGCGTCCGGGCCCGCCACCGGGAGGCGCCAGTTCGGGTACTCGTCCCACGTGCCCGGCAGGTTCTGCGGTCTGCGGTCGCCCACCGCGTCCGGCAGCCACACGCCCACCATCCGGGCCGGGGTGCGCAGCAGGAAGGCGTAGACCGCGCGGATCTCCGCCTCCTCGTCGCCGGGGGCGTCCGGGAGCAGGCCCAGGCGTTCGAGGTAGCCGAGCCATTCGGACACCTCCGCGCGGGCCGCGTGCTGCTCCTGGGCGAGCGGGGTCGCAAGGAGGCCGAGGCGGTGGCGGAGCTGGACGTGTTCGCCGGTGAGGCGGGCCGCCGTGGACGGCAGATCATGGGTGGTCGCCGTGGCGACGCATCCGGGCCGCCAGTCCTCCGGGGCCAGCGGCCGCCCCGTACCCGCCCAGTCCCGCTCGAACCACAGCACCGACGTGCCCAGGACACCCCGCTCGGCCAGAGCCTCGCGTACGCCCGGTTCGACCGTGCCCAGATCCTCCCCTATGACGACCGCGCCCGCGCGGTGCGCCTCCAGGGCGAGGACGGCGAGCATCGCCTCCGCGTCGTAGTGGACGTACGTGCCGTCCGTCGGCGGATGCCCCTGCGGCACCCACCACAGCCGGAACAGGCCCATCACGTGGTCGATGCGCAGAGCGCCCGCGTGCCGGAGGAGACCCTGGAGCAGGCCGCGGTACGGGGCGTATCCGCAGGCCGCGAGGACGTCCGGGCGCCAGGGCGGCAGGCCCCAGTCCTGGCCGCGCGCGTTGAAGGCGTCCGGGGGCGCGCCGATCGACATGCCGGGCGCGTACGCGTCCTGCTGGGCCCAGGCGTCGGCGCCCTCGGGGTGCGCGCCGACCGCGAGGTCGTGGACGAGGCCGACCGGCATGCCCGCCTCGCGGGCGGCACGCTGGGCCGCGGCGAGCTGGGTGTCGGTCAGCCAGGCGAGCCAGGTGTGGAAGTCGACGCGGTCGATGAGCTCGCGGCGGGCGCGCGCGGTCGCGGCGGACCCGGGGTCGCGCAGCCCCTCGGGCCAGCGCCGCCAGTGCGGCCCGTACCGCTCGGCGAGCGCGCACCAGGTGGCGTGGTCCTCCAGGGCCTGGCCCTGCCCGGCGAGGAAGTCGCAGTACGCCGCCCGGCGCCCGGGCCCGAGCGGCACCCGGTACAGGATCTCCAGGGCTTCGCGCTTGAGGTCCCACACGGCGTCCCGGTCGATCAACTCCCCCTTCACGAGCACCCGTTGACGCAGGGCGGCCGCGCGGGCCGTCAGCTCTTCGAGGCCGGCGCGCCCGCCGGCGTACGCGTACTCGGGGATGTCCTCGATCCGCAGGTGCACGGGGTCGGGGAAGCGGCGCGAGGAGGGGCGGTAGGGGGACGGGTCGGTCGGGGCCCCGGGCACCGCCGCGTGCAGCGGGTTGACCTGCACGAATCCGGAGCCGAGCGTGCGGCCCGACCAGCTCGCGAGCTCCGCGAGGTCGCCGAGGTCGCCCATGCCCCAGGAGCGGCCGGAGAGGAGGGAGTAGAGCTGGACCAGGAAGCCGTGGGTTCGGGAGGGGGGCTGTGGCACGCGTTCCGGAGCGACGATCAGTGTCGCGGATGCGGTACGGCCGTCCCGGTGGCGTACGGCCAACTGGTGGACGCCCAGCGGGAGTTGATCGGCCGGGGTGCCGGCGACCGTCAGTTCGCCCGACAGACCCGGCACCGGTCCGTCGCCCCAGCGCACCAGCGTCGGGGGCAGCAGTCGGTCCGCCTCGGCGGCTTCGGCGGCGGCCAGGGCCCGGCGCAGCGCGTCCGGGGTCGACGCGTCCACGCCGAGTGCGGCGAGGACGGCGACCACCGTGGCGTCCGGCACGTCGACGGTGACGCCCGCCGACGGGGAGTACGACGTGGCCACGCCGTGCCGGGCGGCGAGCCGGGCCAGGGTCATGGCGTCAGAATCCCGCGGCCGCGGCCACCGGCGTGGGCTCGCTGGTCAGCGGGGCGGTCTCGGCCATCGGGGGTTCGCTGATCAGGGGCTCGGCGTCGGCCATGGGCGGCTCGCTGGTCAGCGGCTGCTCGGGGGCGGTGGCGACCACGGGGGCCTCCGGATTCGATGGGGGGCAGGGACAAGAGGTGCCCTACCCCGTGGGCGGTCCGCCAGACGTATCGCCGCTCACAAGCTCGTACCGCGTGCATCGCACCAGGCATATCAGACAGAACGGCCACGCGCATTGACACCCTCGGCAGACGGGTGGTGGGCTCGTGGCTCACGCAGTGCCAGGTGAGGAGTGGCCCGTGCAGCTCGGTCGCGGCAAGAGGGCGACGACGCTTGCGATCGCCGTGATCGGCGGCCTGATCGGTGCCGCGCCCGGCGCCCTGGCCGCCCCGTCCGGGCCCGCTCTCACCGCTTCCGATCCGGCCCTCGACGCGGGCCCGCTGCCCGAGGTGTGGCCCCGGCCGCAGTCCCTGAAGCCCGCCGGGTCGCCGGTCGGTCTCGGCGGCGAGGCGGTGCTCCTCGCGGACCCGGGCGCCGATCCGTACGCCGTGCAGGCCGTGGCGGATCTCCTGAAGGCGGCCGGGGTGCGCACCCTGCACCGGCAACTGCCGGGCGGCGGGCCGGTGTTCAGGCTCGGCGGGCCCGGCGCCGATGACGCGCTGCGGGCACTGCGGGTGCCCGCGCGGGGCGATCTGCCGTCCGGCGGCTACCGGATCGGGGTCGGCCGGGTGGGCGGACGGGACACGGTGGCGCTCGACGGGGTGGGCGACGACGGCCTCTTCCACGCCGCGCAGACGCTGCGCCAGCTGATCGGCAGGGACCGGCACGGGGACGGGCGCATCCCGGGTCTCGCGGTGCGCGACTGGCCGGGCACGGCCGTGCGCGGCACCACCGAGGGCTTCTACGGACAGTCCTGGAGCCTCGAACAGCGCCTGGACCAGCTGGATTTCATGGGCCGCACCAAGCAGAACCGTTACCTGTACGCGCCGGGCGACGACCCGTACCGCCAGGCCCAGTGGCGCGACCCGTACCCCGCCGAGCAGCGCGACGCCTTCCGGGCGCTGGCCGGCCGGGCGGCCCGCAACCATGTGACGCTGGCCTGGGCGGTGGCGCCGGGCCAGGAGCTGTGCCTGTCCTCGGACGCCGATGTCGCCAGGCTGAACCGCAAGTTCGACGCGATGTGGGCGCTCGGGGTGCGGGCGTTCCAGTTGCAGTTCCAGGACGTCTCGTACAGCGAATGGCACTGCGGCGCGGACGCGGAAACGTTCGGCTCGGGCCCCGAGGCCGCGGCCAGGGCGCATGCCCGGGTCGCGAACGCCGTCGCCGCGCATCTGGCCGCGGCCCACCCCGGCTCCGAGCCGCTGTCGCTGATGCCGACCGAGTACTACCAGGACGGTGCGACGCGCTACCGCGGCGCGCTCGCGGCCTCGCTCGCTCCGGGCGTGCAGGTCGCCTGGACCGGGGTGGGGGTCGTGCCGCGCACCATCAGCGGCTCCCAACTCGCGGACGCCCGGACCGCGCTGGGCCACCGGCTCGTCACGATGGACAACTACCCGGTCAACGACTACGCGCCGGGCCGGATCTTCCTCGGCCCGTACACCGGCCGCGAGCCGGGTGTCGCGGTGGGCTCGGCGGCGCTGCTCGCCAACGCGATGGAGCAGCCCGCCGCGTCCCGCATCCCGCTGTTCACGGCCGCCGACTTCGCGTGGAACCCGCAGGGCTACCAGCCGCAGGAGTCCTGGCGGGCCGCCGTCGACGACCTGGCGGGCGGCGATCCCGAGGTCCGCGAGGCGCTCGCGGCCCTCGCGGGCAACGACTCCTCCTCCGTGCTCGGGGGCCCCGAGTCGGCGTATCTGCGCCCGCTCATGGACGCGTTCTGGAGTGCGCGTACGGGACCGGACGCGGCGGCGCGCGACCGTGCGGCCAAGGCACTGCGGGCCGCGTTCACGGTGCTGCGGCAGGTCCCGCAGCGCCTCGCGCATGCCGAGGTGGGCGGTGAACTGGGGCCCTGGATCGACCAGCTGGAGCGCTACGGGCAGGCCGGTGAACTGGCCGTCGATCTGCTCCAGGCCCAGTCGGCGGGCGACGGCGCGGCGGCCTGGCGGGCCTCGCTGGCCCTCGCGCCGGTGCGCGAGGCGGCCGCGCAGGCCCCGGTCACCGTCGGCAAGGGCGTGCTCGGCGCGTTCCTGGACCGGGCGGCGCGGGAGGCCGACGCGTGGACGGGCGCGGACCATCCGGCGGCGAACGTCACCGAGGCGCCGGACGCGTACACGGTCGGGCTCGGCGGCGGCCGCCCGGTCCAGGCGCTGACCGTGATGACGAAGCCGGGCACCACGGGCGAGGTCCAGGCGCACATCCCGGGCGACGAGTGGCGCACCCTGGGCCCCCTCGATGCCTCCGGGTGGACGCAGATCGCGGCGAACGGGGTACGGGCCGACGCGGTGCGGGTGGCCGGCGGCTCGTCGGGGGTGGATCGCCTGGTGCCCTGGTACGCGGACCGGCCGCGGGCCCACCTGGCGCTGGACCGCGCCTCGGCGGACGCCGAGATCGGCGGGGCCGCGCAGCGCGTCACGGCATCGGTGGCGGCGATGGGGCCCGAGGACGTGCGGGGCGCGCTGACCGCGAAGCCGCCGCGGGGCATCACGGTGCGCCTCCCTCAGGACACCACGGTGGCCCGGGGCACGAGCGCGGACGTCCCGGTCGAGGTGAGCGTCGCGAAGGGCACGCCCGCGGGCGCGTACGAGGTGCCGCTGTCCTTCGCGGGCCAGGAGACCACCCTGACCGTGCGGGCCTATCCGCGCACCGGCGGCCCCGACCTGATCGCGGGCTCGAAGGCGACGTCGTCCGGGGACGCGGGCCCGTCCTTCCCGGCCCGCGCGGCGGCCGACGGCGACCCGGCCACCCGCTGGGCCTCGCTCCCCGACGACGCCGCCTGGTGGCAGGCCGAGCTCGCCGCTCCCGCCCGGGTCGGCCTGGTGGTGCTCCAGTGGCAGGGCGCCGGTGCCGCGCGGTACGAGGTGCAGGTGTCGTCGGACGGGCGTAGCTGGCGTACGGCGGCGGCCGTAGACGCCGGGAAGGGCGGGCGCGAGGCGGTCCACCTGGACGCGAAGGACGCCCGCTTCATCCGGGTCCAGGGGATGCAGCGGGCGTCGTCGTCCGGCTATGCGCTGTGGTCGGCCGAGGCGTATGCCGTGACGGAGACTCCGTAGCCCCTCCGGTACGACAGGGCCCGGATCGCGTCAGGCGGAAATGCCGTCGATCCGGGCCAGGGCGTCGTCCGCGCCGAAGGGTTGGAGGTAGGGCAGCCAGCGCGGGTCGCGGTGCCCCGTGCCGATGATCCGCCAGGCGAGGCCGGTGGGCGGGGCGGGCTGGTGGCGAAGGCGCCAGCCGAGCTCCATGAGATGGCGGTCCGCCTTGACGTGGTTGCAGCGCCGGCAGGCGGCGACCACGTTCTCCCAGGCGTGCTGGCCGCCGCGGCTGCGCGGGATGACGTGGTCGACGCTGGTTGCGACGCCACCGCAGTACATACAGCGGCCGCCGTCCCGGGCGAACAGGGCACGGCGGGTCAGCGGAACGGGCCCCCGGTAGGGGACCCGTACGAATCTCTTGAGCCGGACGACGCTGGGCGCAGCGACGGCACGGGTCGCGCTATGCATGAAGGCGCCGGACTCCTCAAGGCTGACGGCCTTGTTTTCGAGGACGAGGACGAGCGCGCGGCGGAGCGGTACGACGCCGAGGGGCTCGTACGACGCATTGAGGACCAGGACATGCGGCACGGGTGCCTCCTATTACGCCGGCGGCGCGTGGCTCGCGCCGGGACGATCTGCTCTCCAGTCTCTCCTCATGGCTGGTCGAAGCGCCACCACGTCCAGGTAACGGGCTCGAAGTGTTTTCGACCACACCCCCTACTTTCCCAGGCGCAGCGTCCTTCTCCCTCGAACACGTCAACGGAGCACAGCTCTTGCCCCGTTAGTGTGGTGGGTCTGCCGCCGCCTTCGCGGCACCGCAACGCTGGAGGTTCCTGCCGTGAACTGGTCCGCCGTCCTGGCCGACGGATCGCCGCCGCCCACACCCGCGACGCTCCAAGACGCCCAGAAGTCGGCCACGGAGGCCGCGGGCTGGGTGGAGCAGAACTGGTCGACCTGGCTGTACGTCGGATTCCGCATCCTCCTGATCATCGTCATCGCCTCGGTCCTGAGAGTCCTGGTCCGGCGCGCCCTGACCAAACTCATAGAGCGGATGAACCGCAGCGCCCAGGCGGTGGAGGGCACCGCGCTCGGCGGCCTGCTCGTCAACGCCGAGCGGCGCCGCCAGCGCTCGGAGGCCATCGGCTCGGTGCTGCGGTCGGTGGCATCGTTCCTGATCATGGGCACGGCCGCCCTGATGGTGCTGGGCGTCCTGAACATCGACCTGGCCCCGCTGCTCGCCTCGGCGGGTGTGGCGGGCGTGGCGATCGGTTTCGGCGCCCGCAACCTGGTCACGGACTTCCTGTCCGGCGTGTTCATGATCCTTGAGGACCAGTACGGCGTCGGCGACTCCATCGACGCCGGGGTGGCCTCCGGCGAGGTGATCGAGGTCGGCCTGCGCGTCACGAAGCTGCGCGGCGCGGACGGCGAGATCTGGTACGTCCGCAACGGCGAGATCAAGCGCATCGGCAACCTGTCCCAGGGCTGGGCGACGGCCGGGGTGGACGTCCGGGTCCGCGCGTCCGAGGACCTGGAGCGGCTGCGTACGGTGATCAACGAGGCGACCGAGTCCATGGCGAAGGACGAGCCGTGGAACGAGCGCCTGTGGGGCCCGGTGGAGATCCTCGGCCTCGACGAGGTGCTCCTGGACTCGATGGTGGTCCGGGTCTCGGCGAAGACCATGCCGGGCAAGGCGCTGAGCGTGGAGCGGGAGCTGCGCTGGCGGATCAAGGTGGCCCTGGACGCGGCGGGCATCCGCATCGTGGGCGGCCTGCCGCTGGCGGAGGAGCCGACGGCCACGGACCCGTCGGCCGCGGTGGCCGCCCCGTCCGCCCTGGCCAACCCGACGTCCCCGCAGTCCCTGGCGACGACACCGATCCCGAACCCGAACCCGAATCTGGCGAAGTAGCGGACTGGCGGCACGCGGGGCACTCCGGCGTGCCGCGCCCCCGGCCGCGCCGCGGACGGGCCAGCCGTACGAGGTTGACCTGGGGTGCGCGGCCGGCCTCTTGCACGCCGCCCACGCGGGCATGCCAGCCTGTCCGGCGTTCGAGGACGAGCGCCCTTCAGGCGCGATACGGGCTCTGGGGCGGAGCCCCAGGACCGGCCCGCCGGGTTGGGTGCCCGCCACCTCCAGGTAACGCTTTGGCAGCCGCCAGTGCCCGGGTCATTGACGGGCCACTGGCGCACCCCCTACGTTTCCCCCATCGGATAGGAAACTTTCCTAACAGTGGTGTGGGGAAGCAGGCGCCCGAAGGGCAGGGGGATCTCTCGTGGCCGGTACTACCCCAGGGACCCCGCGCGTACTCCGCGCCATGAACGACCGGGCCGCTCTCGATCTGCTTCTGGAGCACGGGCCGCTCTCGCGGACCCGGATCGGCAAGCTCACCGGGCTCTCCAAGCCGACCGCCTCGCAGCTGCTCGCCCGGCTCGAAGCGGCCGGTCTCGTCATCGCCACCGGGACGACCGCGGGGCGGCCGGGGCCCAACGCGCAGCTGTACTCCGTCAACGCGACTTCCGCCTACGTGGCGGGACTTGACGTCACCCCGGAACGGATTCGCGCCGCCGTCGCCGACGTGGCGGGCAGCGTCGTCGGGGAGTTCGAGGTCGCAACGCCCGGGCGGCGCGCCCAGTCCGTGGTGCGGCAGGTGACCGACGCCCTGGACGGCGCGGTCAAGGCCGCCGGGCTCGCCCGCGCCGATGTGCACCGCGTCGTCATCGGCACCCCGGGCGCCTTCGACCCCGGCACCGGCCGGCTGCGCTACGCCTCGCACCTGCCCGGCTGGCACTCCCCCACGCTGCTCGACGAGCTGGCCGCCGCCCTGCCGATGCCCGTCGAGTACGAGAACGACGTCAACCTCGCCGCGATCGCCGAGCAGCGCCTGGGTGCGGCCCGCGGCCACGACGACTTCGTCCTGCTGTGGAACGAGGGCGGGCTCGGTGCCGCCCTCGTCATCGGCGGCCGGCTGCACCGCGGGTTCACCGGCGGCGCGGGCGAGGTCGGCTTCCTGCCGGTGCCCGGCGCCCCCCTCGTACGCCATGTCACCAAGGCGAACTCGGGCGGCTTCCAGGAGCTGGCCGGCGGGCAGGCACTGGCCCGGCTCGCCCACCGGATCGGCGTCCGCGACATCCCCGGCGGGTCGCACAACGAGGTGGCCACTGCCCTGATCACGCGGGGTGCCGAGGCCGAGCAGGGTCCCGAGCGCGAGCTTCTCCGCGCCTTCGCCACCGGGCTCGCCACCGGGCTCGCGTCCATGGTCGCCGTGCTCGACCCCGAACTCGTCGTGCTGTCGGGCGCCCTGATCGCCGCCGGGGGCGAGCCGCTGCGCGAGCTGGTCCAGAGCGAACTCGGCGAGCTGGCCGCCTCCCGGCCCCGGCTCGTCATCGGGGAGGTCGACCACCTCCCCGTACTGCGCGGCGCGTTGGAGGCCGCTCTCGCCGCCACGCGCGACGAGGTCTTCGACACCACACGCTGACACCGCACACCGAACCGCCCTTCCCCCTCACCCCCTCAGCCCTCTTCGGGAGATACCACCATGCCCAGAATCCGCCGGAAGCAGGCCGTCGCCCTGGCCGCGACCGCCTCCATAGCCCTGCTCGCCTCCGCCTGTACGGGCCAGAACAACACCAGCGCGAGCGGCGACGCGTCCAAGGACACGACGATCACCTTCTGGCACGGCTGGAGCGCCCCCAACGAGGTCAAGGCCATCCAGGCCGACGTGGACGCCTTCCAGAAGGCGCACCCCAACATCCACGTGAAGGTCGTCGGCGACATCAACGACGACAAGATCAACCAGGCGCTGCGCGCGGGCGGCTCCAGCGCCCCGGACGTGGTGTCGTCGTTCACCACCAACAACGTCGGCAAGTTCTGCTCGTCCAACGCCCTCGTCGACCTCGCCCCGTTCCTGAAGAAGGACGGCATCGACCCGGCGAAGACGTTCCCCAAGACCATGAACGAGTACACCCAGTTCCAGGGCAAGCGCTGCGCCCTGCCGCTGCTCGGCGACTCCTACGCGCTCTACTACAACAAGGACGCCTTCAAGGCGGCCGGGATCACCGACCCGCCCAAGACCTGGTCGCAGTTCGCGGCGGACGCCAAGAAGCTGACCAAGGCCAAGGGCGACTCGTACGAGCAGCTCGGCTTCATGCCGAACTACCACGCCTACGAGACGACGACCGAGCACTACCTCGCGCAGTGGTCGCCGACGTACTTCGACGCGAGCGGCAAGTCGAACGTCGCCAAGGACCCGGCCTTCGAGAAGGGCCTCGCCCTCCAGAAGCAGCTCGTCGACGACCTGGGCGGCTTCACCAAGCTGGAGAAGTACCGCTCGTCGTTCGGCGAGGAGTACGGCGACACGAACCCGTTCAACACCGGGCAGCTCGCGATGTCGATGGACGGCGAGTGGCGGCTCGGCATGGCGATGGACAGCAAGCCCAAGTTCGAGATCGGGGTGGCCCCGCTGCCCGTCCCCGACGACCAGGCGGGCACGTACGGCAAGGGCTATCTGACCGGCACCATCGCAGGCGTCGCCGCGACCTCGAAGAAGCAGAACGCGGCCTGGGAACTGGTCAAGTTCCTGACCACCGACACCGATGCGGTGGTCAACTTCGCCAACGCCATCCACAACGTGCCGTCCACCTTCGACGCCCTCAAGTCCCCGCGGCTCCAGGCCGACCCGCGCTTCAAGACGTTCCTGGACATCGCGCAGAACCCGAACTCCACCACCACCCCGGCCTCCGTCAACGGCGGACAGTACCTGGTGTCGCTGCAGAACCTCGGCTACGACGTCGAGAGCGGCAAGCAGGGCGACATCAAGGCGGGGCTCGCCAGGACCGCCCAGGAGATCGACGCCGCGATCGCGCAGGCGAAGTAGCCCCGCCATGAGTACGACGTACACACTGCGCTCCAAGCACCGCCGCTCAAGGCTGCGGACCCTGGCGTTCCTGTCGCCCTGGCTGATCGGCTTCAGCGTCTTCTTCGCCTACCCGCTGATCTCCACGGTCTACTTCTCCTTCACCCACTACGACGGCTTCGGCGCGGCCACCTTCGACGGCCTCAAGAACTGGTCGTACGTGTTCAACGACTACCCGCTGTTCTGGCCGGCGCTGCGCAACACGCTGTGGCTGGTGATCGTGATGGTCGCCTGCCGGGTCGTGTTCGGGCTCGGCGTCGGGATGCTGATCACCAAGATCAAGACGGGCGTGGGTGTCTTCCGCACGTTGTTCTACCTGCCCTACCTCGCCCCGCCGGTCGCGGCCACGCTCGGCTTCGTGTTCCTGCTCAACCCCGGTACCGGGCCGGTCAATTCGCTCCTCGGCGACCTGGGCATCCCGGCCCCGAACTGGTTCACCGACCCGTCCTGGTCCAAGCCCGCGCTCACCCTGCTCGCGGTGTGGGGCGTCGGCGACCTCATGGTCATCTTCATGGCCGCGCTCCTGGACGTACCCAAGGAGCAGTACGAGGCCGCCGAGCTGGACGGGGTCTCGGCCTGGCAGCGGTTCCGCTACGTCACCCTGCCGAACATCTCGCCCATCGTGATGTTCGCCGTGGTCACCGGGATCATCCAGGCGATGCAGAGCTACACCCAGCCGCTGGTGGCGGGCAAGGTCGCCTCCGGCCACATCGGCAACTCGGGCCAGCAGTTCGAGCCCGGCTACCCCGACAAGTCGACCCTGACGCTGCCCCAGCTCGTCTACAACCTGGGCTTCCAGCGCTTCGACTACGGCTCCGCGTGCGTGGTCGCCCTCGTCCTGTTCGCCCTCTCCATGGTCTTCACGGCACTGCTCATGAAGCGCCGCGGCGGACTGGTCCAGGCAGGTGAGTGACATGACGTACGCCCTCGACACGACCGAGGCCCGAGCCGCCACCCCGGCGGCCAGGGTGGCCCGCCGCAAGGCCCTGCTCCAGTGGATCGCCGTGCACTCGCTCGGGGTGGCGGCCGCGCTGTTCTTCGTGCTGCCCTTCGTCTTCCTGCTGCTGACCTCGCTGATGGACAACCAGCAGACCCTGACCCGGGACCTGATCCCGCACCACTGGGCGTGGTCCAACTACCGCAAGGTGTGGGACACCCCGGGCTTTTTGACCTGGTGGAAGAACACCCTGCTCTACGCCGGCCTCGGCACCGTGCTCAGCGTGGTGTCGTCGGTGCCGGTGGCCTACGCGCTCGCCAAGTTCCGCTTCCGCGGCCGCAATCTGTCGCTGATGCTGGTCATCTCCATGATGATGCTGCCGCCGCAGGTGATCATCATCCCGATGTATCTGTTCTGGGCGAAGCAGCTGGACCTGTCCGGCACGCTGTGGCCGCTGATCATCCCGCTGGCGTTCGGCGACGCGTTCACCATCTTCCTGCTGCGCCAGTTCCTGATGACCATCCCCAACGAGTACCTGGACGCCGCGAAGGTCGACGGGTGCGGCGAGCTGCGCACCCTGATCAAGGTGGTCCTTCCGATGGCCCGCCCCGGCATCGCCGCCGTCGCGCTCTTCCAGTTCTTCTACGCCTGGAACGACTACTTCGGACCGCAGATCTACGCCTCCGACACGCCGGGCTCCTGGACGCTGAGCTACGGCCTGGAGTCCTTCAAGGGCGCGCACCATACCGACTGGAACCTGACCATGGCCGCGACCGTACTGGTCATGGCCCCCGTGATCCTCGTCTTCTTCTTCGCGCAGAAGGCTTTCGTCGAGGGCGTCACGCTGACCGGAGTGAAAGGCTGACCACGAATGAAGCTCGCAGTAGTGGGGGGCGGATCCACCTACACCCCCGAACTCATCGACGGCTTCGCCCGGTTGCGGGACACCCTGCCGATCAGTGAGCTCGTCCTGATCGACCCGGCCGCCGACCGCCTGGACCTGGTGGGCGGGCTCGCCCGGCGCATCTTCGCCAAGCAGGGCCACCCGGGGAAGATCGTCACCACCTCGGACCTGGACGCGGGCGTCGAGGGCGCGGACGCGGTGCTGCTCCAACTGCGCGTCGGCGGCCAGGCGGCCCGCCTGCAGGACGAGACGTGGCCGCTCGAATGCGGCTGCGTCGGCCAGGAGACCACGGGCGCGGGCGGCCTCGCCAAGGCGCTGCGGACCGTGCCGGTCGTCCTGGACATCGCCGAGCGGGTCCGCCGTGCGAACCCGGACGCCTGGATCATCGACTTCACCAACCCGGTGGGCATCGTGACCCGGGCCCTGCTCCAGGCCGGGCACAAGGCGGTCGGTCTTTGCAACGTGGCCATCGGCCTCCAGCGCAAGTTCGCGGCCCTGCTCCACGTGACGCCCGCCGAGGTCCACCTGGACCACGTCGGCCTCAACCACCTGACCTGGGAGCTCGGGGTGCGGCTCGGCGGGCCCCAGGGCGACAACGTGCTGCCTAAGCTGCTCGCCGAGCACGGCGACGCCATCGCCGACGACCTGCGCCTGCCCCGCCAGGTCCTCGACCGGCTCGGCGTGGTCCCCTCGTACTATCTGCGCTACTTCTACGCGCACGACGAGGTGGTGCGCGAGCTGGGCACCAAGCCGTCCCGGGCCGCCGAAGTGGCCGCCATGGAGCGGGAGTTGCTCGCGCTGTACGCCGATCCTGCGCTCGACGAGAAGCCCGGGCTGCTCGCCAAGCGCGGCGGCGCCTTCTACTCGGAGGCGGCCGTCGACCTCGCGGCCTCGCTGCTCGGCAACGGAGGAAGCCCGGTCCAGGTCGTCAACACGTACAACAACGGAACGCTGCCCTTCCTCGCGGACGACGCGGTCATCGAGGTGCCGGCCCGGGTGGACGGTACGGGCGCCGTCCCGCTGCCGGTGCCCGAGCTCGACCCGCTGTACGCGGGATTGATCGCACACGTCACCGCGTACGAGGACCTCGCCCTTGAGGCCGCGCTGCGCGGCGGGCGCGACCGGGTGTTCCGGGCGCTGCTCGCGCACCCGCTGGTCGGGCAGTACGACTACGCCGACGGGCTCACCGACCGGCTGATCGAGCACAACCGGGAGCACCTCGCGTGGGCATGAGTGTGCTGGCGATCGACGCCGGCAACAGCAAGACCGATGTGGCACTGATCGATGCGGACGGAACGGTGCTCGGCACCGCCAGGGGCGGCGGCTTCCGGCCGCCTGCGGTGGGCGTCGAGGTGGCCCTGCACATGCTGGCCACCACGGTGGAGGAGGCCCACCTCTCCGCGCACCTGCCCGGACCACTGCGCGTCGAGCACGTCTCGGCGTGCCTGGCCAACGCCGATCTGCCCGTCGAGGAAAGGGAGTTGGCGGCAGCCCTGCGGGCCCGCGGCTGGGGGGACTCCGTGCGGGTGCACAACGACACCTTCGCGATCCTGCGCGCAGGGCTGCCCCCCGGCGCCGAGCCGCGCGGGGTCGCGGTGGTGTGCGGCGCGGGCATCAACTGCGTCGGCATGACCCCGGACGGGCGCACCGCCCGCTTCCCCGCGATCGGGAAGATCTCCGGCGACTGGGGCGGGGGCGGGGGCCTGGCCGAGGAGGCGCTGTTCTTCGCGGCGCGCGCCGAGGACGGCCGCGGCGGCCCGACCGCGCTCGCATCCGCCCTGCCCGCCCACTTCGGACTCTCCTCCATGTACGAGCTGATCGAGGCGCTGCACCTGGAGAAGATCCCGGCCGTGCGCCGGCACGAGCTGAGCCCGGTCCTGTTCGCGGTCGCGGCGGCCGGGGACCCGGTGGCGCGCTCCCTCGTCGAGCGCCAGGCCGAGGAGATCGTGGCCCTCGCGGCGGTCGCCCTGGACCGGCTCGGCCTCCTGGAGGTGGAGACGCCGGTGCTGCTCGGCGGGAGTGTGCTCGCGGCCCGGCATCCCCAACTGGACGACACGGTAAGGGAGTTGCTCGCGGCCCGGGCCCCCAGGGCGGTGCCCCGGGTGGTGACCACGTCGCCCGTGCTCGGCGCGGGACTTCTGGGCCTGGACCACGTCTCCGCCCCGGAGGGGGCCTACGCGCGGCTGCGCGCCCAGTACGTGCGGTAGCGATCCGGGCGGCTCCCTGTGGAACCGAACGGATCGCCGACGCGTATACATGGTGGGGACGTGGGGCAGGGGGCCAAGGGGTGCCGGACACCTCCAGGGGCGCGGTACGGCAGGTAACAAGATCCAGACAACCCTGGATGGTTGTCGGTCCCTGCGGCCATACTGCCTAGGCAGCGACCGAGGGGGAGGTCAGGTGGCGAATCCGCCGAACGTGCGCGAACCGGAGACGCGGGAGTCCGCGGCCCGGGTCGCGGCGCAGCGACCCGGCACACACCGGAGCTGGGCCGATACCCGGGAGCAGCTGCGCGCCGCCGCCACGACCGAGCCCGGCCGCCTGTGGATCATCGGTACGGTCGTGGCGCTGCTCGTCGTCGCCTTCGGCGGCGTGACCGCCTGGGAGATCTCGGACCGCTCGGCCGCGGCGAGCGACGTGGTCAACCGCAGCCAGCCGCTGAGCGCGGATGCCGCGTCCATCTACCGCTCCCTCGCCGACGCCGACACTGCCGCGGCGAGCGGCTTCCTCGCGGGCGGCCAGGAGCCCCTGGACGTACGCAAGCGGTACGACACGGACATCGCGACCGCCTCCCGCCTGCTGGTCAAGGCGGCCGCGAACACGACGGGTTCGGCCGAGTCGGCCCAGCAGATAGCCACCCTGAACGAGCAGCTCCCGCTCTACAACGGCCTGGTCGAGCAGGCACGGGCCAACAACCGGCAGGGCTTCCCGGTCGGCGGCGCCTATCTGCGCTTCGCCAACCAGAAGATGAGCACCAGCCTGCTGCCTGCCGCGCAGAAGCTGTACGAGGCCGAGACGGGCCGGCTCTACGACGACTACGACCAGGCGGACACCTGGCCGTACGCGGCGACCGCGCTCGGACTGGTGGCGCTCGGCGGGCTCGTGTGGGTCCAGCGCCGCAACTACCTGCGCACGAACCGGGTGTTCAACCACGGGCTGCTGGCCGCGACCGCCGCCTCCACGGTGGTGCTGCTCTGGCTGGTGGTGGGGCACGCGGTGGCCTCCTCCGACCTGTCGACCTCACGCGCGCACGGCCAGGAGTCCCTGAAGGTCCTCAACGACGCCCGGATCAGCTCGCTCCAGGCCCGCGCCAACGAGAACCTGACGCTGGTGGCCCGGGGCGCGGTGCTCAACGACAGCGGCAAGGACCTGTACGAGGCGTCGTTCGCCCAGGAGATGGCGTCCCTGTCCGACCAGCTCGGCGCGGCGGTGAAGCTCGCGGACGACAATACGGGCAAGGCTCCCGTGATGAAGGCCAAGGACGACATGGGCGTCTGGCAGGAGCGCCACACGGCGGCCCGAAAGACGGACGACAGCGGTGACTACGACGGCGCGCTGACGCAGGTCATCGGCGCGACGGGCTCCACCGGCGAGTGCTTCGACCAGGTGGACAAGGCGCTGGACTCGGCGATCGCCCACGAGCAGCACGAGTTCACCACGGCCGCCTCCGACGGCCGCGGCGCCCTGACGGGCCTGCCGCTGGGCGCGGCCGTCCTCGCGGTGCTCGCCGCGGCGGGCGCCGGCGTCGGCATCAGCCGCCGCCTCGCGGAGTACAGGTGAGCGGCATGGACAGCGGCAACGGACGCACCACCGGCGGCGGATCGGCGAGAGGGGTCGAGATGAGCGGCGCGAACGGCTCGGCGGGTCCGGCACACCCGGCCGCCCCCGGCACCGACCTGCCAGGCCGGGCCGTGCGCGCGCGGCGCGGGGCCGGGCGGCTGCGCGGCTGGGGCGGCGTCGCCGGGATGGCGCTCGCGCTCGCGGTCGCCGCCGGCGCGCTGATCCCGCTGACCGGGCACGGCGGCGAGGACGCGGCGGCGAGCGTCGCGGGCCCCGGCCTCGCGCAGGGCGTCCAGGCCAAGGCCGACGACTGCAAGGACCCGGAGGCGAGCCTGCCCCCTTCGTCGGCGGACGGGCCGAACATCGACGCCATCAAGCGGCGCGGCAAGCTGGTCGCGGGCGTCGACCAGAACAGCTTCCGCTGGGGCTACCGCAATCCGACGACGCGCACCCTCGAAGGCTTCGACATCGACCTGGTGAAGGCGATCGCGAAGAACATCCTGGGCGACGAGAACGCGGTCATCTACCGCGCCATCCCCACCAGCCAGCGCATTCCCGCGCTCCAGAACGGCACGGTCGACGTCGTCGTCCGCACGATGACCGTCAACTGCACCCGCATCAAGCAGGCCTCGTTCTCCACCGCCTACTTCGAGGCGGGCCAGCAGGTGCTCGCCCCCAAGACCTCCGCCATCACGGGCTTCGACGACTCGCTGAAGGGCAAGCGGGTCTGCGTGGCGGCGGGCTCCACCGCGCTGGAGGCGCTCAAAGCAAGTCCGCACGGCGCGGACTACCAGGACTTCACGGTCCCCAACCAGCTGGACTGCCTGGTGCGCCTCCAGCAGAACCTGGTGGACGCGATCGTCACCGACAACGCGCTCGCCGCGGGCCAGGCCGCCCAGGACCCGGCGGTCCAGCTGAAGGGCAGCCCGTTCACCACCGAGTACTACGGCGCCGCCGTCAAGCTCGGCAACACCGACCTGGTGCAGCGGATCAACCAGGTCCTGGTGGACTACCGGGGCGGCGGGGCCGGCAGCCCGTGGATGAACGCCTACCGCAAGTGGCTCGCCGCCGACCTGCCCGGCATATCCGGGCCACCGGCACCCAAGTACCGGACAGGATGAGCGAGTTGACGGCGGCGTCGTACCACAGAGCGGAGAGGTGATCGATGGGCACGGGACCCTCCCCCAGCTCCACCGGGGGACCCCCGGAGCAGGTCATGGACCGGGACGAGGTGGACCGTGCGCTGGCACGCCTCGGCGCCGAGCACGAGGCCGTCGAGACCTCGCTGCTCGCCCTCCAGGACCATGCCGGGCGCCGGCTCCTCGAAGGCGCCGGGCTCACCGGCGTCACCAAGGAGCGCTGGGCGTCCACCGAGCAGTCGATCTCCCTGCTCTGGGCGTACTTCGACGCGTACACGGCGGCTCTCGAGTCCGCGCGTGAGCTGCGCGCACGGCGGCGCTGGCTCGGCCGGGAGGATCTGGTGGAGCTGACCGAGCGGCTGCGCGGCGAGTCCGTGACGCTGTCGGGCGCGGCCCTGCACAGCGCCCCGACGCTGGCCGGCGGCCCGGCGCGGCTCACCGAGCGGTTCACCCTCGGCGAGCTCGTGAACCGGATGAACGAGCTGTACGCGCACTCGCTCGACCTGGTCGTGGCGGCCGACGCGGTGTGGTCGGCGCTGCCCGCCCGGATAGACCTCCTGGCCGCCGAGCTGCACCGCACCCGCGGCCTCGCGCACTCGGTGGGCGTGCGGCCCGGGGAGCATCCCTCGGGCGACGACCTGGAGTCGATCACGGCCGAGCTGACCGATCTGCGTGCCCAGGTGATCTCCGATCCGCTGGCGTTCTGGGTGCCCGCGCCGGGCAGCTCCGCGCCGGGCGGCGGCCGCCCCGACACCGGGCGCTACGACCGGGCGGCCCGCGCCCTGGAGGACGTACGCCGCGAAATCGACGCGGTCCTGACGGTCCGCCAGGACGCCGAGCAGCGGTTGGCCCGGCTGCGCGATGTACTGTCGCGGGCGGATCGCACGCTGGCCGAGGCCCGGTCGGCGCGCGGCGAGGTCCTCGCGAAGATCGCGGCGAGCGAGGTGCCCGCCGTGAGCGGCCCGTCGATCGCGCTCCAGGAACAGCTGGCCACCGCCGCCGAGTACCGCAGGCACGCGCAGTGGCACCGGCTCTCGCCGCTGCTCGAATCCCTTGAGCAGAAGGCCGAGGACGAACTGCTGCGCGCCCGCGAGTCGTTGACGGCGGTCACCGCTCCTTTGGCGGTCCGCGCGGAACTGCGCGGCCGCCTGGACGCGTACAAGGCGAAGGTCGCCCGGCACGGCATGGCCGAGGATCCGCTCCTGATCGAGCGGTACGACGCGGCCCGCCGGATGCTGTGGTCCGCGCCCTGCGATCTGCGCGTCGCCGAAGAGGCGGTGCTCCGTTATCAGCGGGCGGCGGCCGACGCCCTGGTCCCGAGACATCCCGGGCCCGTTGACCAGAAGGGGGAATCGTGAGCGAGAACACCCAGTGCCAGCGCCCCGGTTGCGCGGGTTCGTACGAGGACATGGGCGGCGGCGAGCTGTACTGCGACACGTGCGGGCTGGCTCCGGTCGTGTCTCCCAACGGGATGGTGTCGTCGCCGCCGACCGGGATCACCGGCGGCGGGCACCGCTCGGCCTCGCAGTCCTCGCACCCCTCCTCGCGCAGTTCGTCCCGCTCCTCACGGTCCTCGACGTCGCGGCGCTCGGTCTCCGGACGCCTTTCCTCGCTGACCGGCGGCAGCACCTCGCGGTCGGTGTCGGTGCGCAGTTCGGGCAAGGCGGCGAGTTCGTCGGCGCGCAGCCGGCTCGGCGCGGGCCTGGTGTCGGTGCCGGAGGTGCCGCGCCCCGATCCGCGCTCGGCGGTGATGGAGCACCCCGAGGTCCCCGAGCGGAAGCGATTCTGCTCGCGTTCGGACTGCGGGGCGCAGGTGGGCCGTTCGCGCGGTGAGCGCCCCGGGCGCACGGAGGGCTTCTGCACCAAGTGCGGCCACCCGTACTCCTTCGTGCCGAAGCTGCACACCGGCGACATCGTGCACGGCCAGTACGAGGTGGTGGGCTGTCTGGCGCACGGCGGGCTCGGCTGGGTCTACCTCGCCGTGGACCGCGCGGTCTCCGACCGCTGGGTGGTCCTCAAGGGCCTGCTCGACACCGGTGACCAGGACGCGATGGCGGCGGCGATCTCCGAGCGGCGCTTCCTCGCCGAGATCGAGCACTCCAACATCGTGCGGATCTACAACTTCGTCGAGCACCTGGACCAGCGCACCGGCTCGCTCGACGGCTACATCGTCATGGAGTACGTCGGCGGCAAGTCGCTGAAGGAGATAGCCAACGAGCGGCGCACGACCGCCGGCAAGCGCGACCCGCTGCCCGTCGAGCAGGCCTGCGCGTACGGCATCGAGGCCCTGGAGGCGCTCGGCCATCTGCACAGCCGCAACCTCCTGTACTGCGATTTCAAGGTCGACAACGCGATCCAGACCGAGGACCAGCTGAAGCTGATCGACATGGGCGCGGTGCGCCGCATGGACGACGACGAGTCGGCGATCTACGGCACGGTCGGCTACCAGGCGCCCGAGGTCGCCGAGCTCGGCCCCTCGGTCGCCTCCGACCTGTACACGGTGGCGCGCACCCTGGCCGTGCTCACCTTCGACTTCCAGGGCTACACCAACGTCTACGCGGACAGCCTGCCGGACCCCGACAACATCGACGTGTTCCGCACGTACGAGTCGTTCTACCGGTTCCTGGTGCGGGCCACCGACCCGGACCCGGCGCGCCGGTTCGCCTCCGCGCAAGAGATGGCGGAGCAGCTGACGGGCGTCCTGCGCGAGGTCGTGGCGCTCCAGACGGGCCGCCCCCGGCCGTCGCTGTCGACGCTGTTCGGCGCCGAACTGCGCGTCACGGACACGAAGTTGTTCGCCGAGCACAACGGAGACGTCTCGCGCCTGGGGGCCCGCGTGGCCCCGGTGGGCAGACGTGCCCGCAAGGCGCTCGCGGCCGCCCCGGTCCTGGCACCGGCCCCGGCCGCTGTTCCGGCGGGCGCCCCACCCCTCCCGGCCGTCGCCCCGGGCACCCCGAACCCGCGGCATCCGGCCACGCAGGGCGCCATCCCGGTGCCGCGCTCCGAGGGCAGCACCGGCGGCGGGCACGCTTCGCCGCTGCTCGCGCCGCTCGACCCGCGCGGCACCTCGCTCGCGCTTCCCGTGCCGCACGTGGACCCGGGCGACCCCAACGCCGGGTTCCTCGCGGGCCTGATGGCGGCCGCGCCCGCCGAGCTGATCACCGCTCTTCGCTCGGCCCCGGCCGACTCCATCGAGCGCCGGCTGCGCGAGCTGCGCGCCCGGCTCGACATGAACGAGCGGGTGTCCGCCGCCAAGGCCCTCGAATCCCTGGAGACGGACCACCCGGACGACTGGCGGGTGGTCTGGTACCGGGGCCTGGCCTCGCTCGCGGCGGGCGACAACGAGAACGCGGCGCTGTCCTTCGACGCGATCTACGACGCGTTCCCCGGGGAGCCCGCCCCCAAGCTCGCCCTCGGCGTGTGCGCGGAGGTGCTGGGCCAGCTCGACAACGCGGCCGAGTACTACCGCCTGGTGTGGACGACCGACCCGAGCTATGTGAGCGCGGCCTTCGGCCTGGCCCGGGTGCAGCTCGCGGCCGGGGACCGCACCAGCGCCGTACGGACCCTGGAGTCGGTGCCCGAGGCCTCCATCCACTACACGGCGGCGCGCGTCGCGGCGGTCCGCGCGCGGCTGCGCAGCCGCGCCCCGCAGGACCCTTTGCTCGCGGACCTGAAGGCCGCAGCGGCCCAGGTCGAGGCGCTCGACGGGTTCGGTCTGGACGCGGTGCGACGTGAACAGCTGGCGACCGAGGTCCTGGGCACCGCCCTGGACTGGGTACTGTCGGGGAGCACCGGCGCCGGGCAGGCGAAGACCGCACTGCTCGGCAGCGAAGTCGACGAGCGGGGCCTGCGCTTCGGTCTGGAACGTTCGTACCGGGTGCTCGCCCGGCTCGCACAGCGTGGCGAGGAAAGGATCGACCTGGTGGAACGGGCCAACCGATTCCGCCCCCGGACCTGGGTGTGACGATGTCGCAGACGCATCAGCTCGCCGCCTGCCCCGGCTGCGAAGAGCCGTTGGAGACGGGAGACCTGTACTGCGGGGCCTGCGGGTACGACCTGTCGGCCGTGCCCGAGCCCCCGCTGGACCATCCGACCATCGAGATGGCGTCCCCGGTCGCCGCGGGGCAGGAGCCCCAACTCCCGTACGCGGTAAGGACGGACGAGCCCGTGCCGGCGGGCGCCGGGGACCATGGCGGGGACGAGTACCCGCTGCCCGCGCCCGACCCGCGTGCCGCCGAGCCCGATCCGGACACGCATGTGGCCCGGCCCCCGGCGCCCGGCGCCAAGGTGTGCGTGGCGTGCCGGGCCGGGCGGGTCGACGACGACGGGTACTGCGAGAACTGCGGGCACGCCCAGCCGCGCGAGCGCGACCACATGGAGCAGGAGCTCGGCTCGGTCTCCGCGGTGAGCGACCGCGGCCTTCGCCACCACCGCAACGAGGACTCCTTCGCGCTGTCCTCGACCGCGCTGCCCGACGGCTCGCCCGCCGTCGTGGCGATCGTCTGCGACGGGGTGTCGTCGGCGACCCGCCCGGACGAGGCGTCCGCCGCGGCGGCCGCCGCCGCCAACGAGGCGCTGCTGGCCGCCCTGCCCCAGGGCACCCACCCCCAGCAGGCCATGCACGACGCGATCCTGTCGGCCGCCGAGGCCGTCAACTCCCTTGCCGCCGAGCCCGGTCAGGCCCACCGGGACGATCCGCACCGCCATCAGAACGCGCCGGCCTGCACGCTGGTCGGGGCGGTCTCGGCGGGCGGCCTCCTCGTGGTGGGCTGGGTCGGCGACAGCCGCGCGTACTGGGTGCCGGACGACCGCGCGACCGCCCCGGCCCGGCTCACCGAGGACGACTCGTGGGCCGCGCAGATGGTGGCGGCCCGCCTGATGAGCGAGGCCGACGCCTACGCCGACGAGCGCGCCCACGCCATCACGGGGTGGCTGGGGGCCGACGCGTACGAACTGGACCCGCACACCGCCTCGTTCAAGCCGGACCGCTCCGGCGTGGTCGTGGTCTGCACGGACGGCCTGTGGAACTACGCGGAGGCCGCCGAGGAGATGGCCCGTGTCATCCCGGCGGACGCCGCCGAACGGCCGCTGCACAGCGCCCAGGTGCTCGTCGGGCACGCCCTGGACGGCGGGGGCCACGACAACGTAACAGTGGCCGTACTGCCGTTCGCGGTGGAGCAGCAAGGGGCAGGATCCGCCTACAACTAGGGCTCCGTCCCCATTGCCGCCCTATTGCGCCGCCTCTCTCACTTCTTTCACTTCTGGTCCATGGAGCCTCAAGGAGCCTTTTCCGATGGCCAACTTCTCCAAGTCCAACGTGCCGCAGTTCTCCGTCGAGGTGTACCAGAACGAGTTCCTGCCGGAGGGCGGCCGCGAGGTCAACGCGATCGTCACGGTGGCCTCCACCGGCGGCGGCACCATCGGCGGCGCACCCTTCACCACGGCCACCACCGCACCGTCCCACATACCCGGCCGGCCGCCCGGTGCGGCGGTTGTGATCATGGTGGACTGCTCGGGTTCGATGGACTACCCGCCGACCAAGATGCGCAACGCCCGTGACGCGACGGCCGCCGCCATCGACACCCTGCGCGACGGGGTCGCCTTCGCGGTCGTCGGCGGTACGCACATCGCCCGCGAGGTCTACCCGGGCAACGGCCGCCTGGCCACCGCCGACAGCCAGACCCGTACGCAGGCGAAAGAGGCGCTGCGCAAGCTGAGCGCGGGCGGCGGCACCGCGATCGGCACCTGGCTGCGGCTCGCCGACCGGCTGCTCGGGGCGGCCGACGTGCCGATCCGGCACGGCATCCTGCTCACCGACGGGCGCAACGAGCACGAGTCGCCCGAGGACCTGCACTCCGCCCTGACGGCCTGCGCCGGACGGTTCACCTGTGACGCCCGGGGCGTGGGGACCGACTGGGAGGTCAAGGAGGTCACCTCGATCGCCTCCGCGCTGCTCGGCACCGCGGACATCGTCGCGGATCCGGCCAATCTGGCGGCGGATTTCACGCAGATGATGGAGAACGCGATGGGCAAGGAGGTCGCGGACGTGGCTCTGCGCCTGTGGACCCCGGTCGGCGTGGAGATCAGGTTCGTCAAGCAAGTGGCGCCCACCGTCGAGGAGTTGACGGGCCGCCGCACCGAGGCGGGCCCGCGCGCCGGGGACTACCCGACCGGGTCCTGGGGAGACGAGTCCCGCGACTACCACGTCTGCGTGCGGGTGCCCGAGGCCGGCGTCGGCCAGGAGATGCTCGCCGCCCGCGTCTCGCTGATCGTGCCCGACCGCGAGGGCGGGGCGCCGCAGGTCCTTTCGCAGGGCCTGGTGCGGGCGGTGTGGACCGACGACATGGCGGCCTCCACCTCCATCAACCCCCAGGTCGCGCACTACACGGGCCAGGCCGAACTGGCACAGGTCATCCAACAGGGTCTGGATGCCCGCAAGTCAGGCGATGCGGACGGCGCGACCGCCAAGCTCGGCCGGGCGGTGCAACTGGCCGCCGCCTCGGGGAACGCGGATACGGCGAAACTGCTTGCGAAGGTGGTGGACGTCGTCGACGAGGCGACGGGTACTGTGCGACTGAAGGCGAAGGTCGCGGAAGCGGACGAGATGACCCTCGAAACGCGCTCCACCAAGACCGTTCGCGTCAAGAAGTAACAAGAAGCACCACGAAGTACAGCCCAGCACACAGATCCACCGAAATACCGCGGCCCACCGGGCCGGACGACGAGAGGGGGAAGCGACTCCATGCCGACCTGCCCGAACGGACACCAGTCGGGTTCCGACGACTGGTGCGAGATCTGCGGCCATCGCATGGGCGCCGTGCCGCCGCCTCCCCCGCCTCCGCCCGCGTACGGCTACCCGGGTCCCGGGGATCCGAACGCCACCTCCCAGGCCGAGCTCTGCCCGCAGTGCCGCACCCCGCGCGAGGCGGGGGCGCCCTTCTGCGAGGAGTGCCGCTGGAACTTCCTCACGAACACCGCGACCTCGTACACGCCGCTGGCCCCGCAGCACCCGATGCCGAACCAGGGTCCCGGCCCCGCGAACGGCCCCGGTCCCGCTCCGGCGCAGGGCCCCGGTCCCGGCCCGAATCTGCCGCCCGCCTTCCAGCAGGGCCCGCCGCCGCCCGCGCCGCGCGACCCGTACGAGTACCAGAGCTCGCGGCCCTCGCAGGTGAACCGGCCCGCCGAGCCGCTGGCCGCCGATCCTTCGCAGCGCTCCGCGCAGCAGCTGCCGCCGAACGCGTTCCAGCAGCCGCCCCCGCCCCCGGGGCCCTTCAGCCCCGGCCAGGGCGGGCCGCCCCCGCCGCCGCCCGCCTTCCAGCAGGCGCCCCCGGCCGCGCCGCCGGTCCAGCAGCCGGGGGCCGACGACGACTGGATGCTGCCGCCGCCGTCCCAGCCCGTCCAGGAATCCGGCCGCCGGCCCGCACCCGACCGCGGCGACGACTGGCCGCAGCCCACCGGGCCGGACCGGGCCGACGACTGGCCGCAGCCGACTCCCGAGCGGGGCGGCGACGACTGGCCGCAGGCCGTGCCGCCGCCCGCCCCGGCCGGCTGGGCCATCACGATCGGCCCGGACCGGGACTACTTCCTGGCGATGATGCAGCGCAGCGGCCCGGAAGCGGCGGGGCTCAACCTGCCCGCGTACTCGCCCGAGCAGCAGCGCCCGCTGTCCGGCAACCAGGTCACCATCGGCCGCCGCCGCCACTCCACCGGCGAGGCGCCCGACATCGACCTGTCGGTGCCGCCGGAGGACCCGGGCGTCTCGCACCAGCACGCGGTGCTCGTGCAGCAGCCGGACGGCACGTGGGCGGTCGTCGACCAGAACTCGACGAACGGCACCACGGTCAACGGCTCCAGCGAGCCGATCCAGCCCTACGTCCCGGTGCCGCTGCAGGACGGCGACCGGGTGCACGTGGGCGCCTGGACGACGATCACCGTGCGCCGGGGCTGACCGGCCACTCCCGCAGGGGCCAGGTGTAGGGCCCCTGCGGATCGTCCAGCCACGCCCACTGGGTGCCGTCGTCCACGGTCACCCCGAACCGCTCGCGGCGGGGCCGCTGCTCGCGCTGCCACAGCGCGTGCGCCTCGTACGGGTCGAGGCTGCCCGCCGTCAGCTCCAGCAGGAAGCGGAACAGCTCGTTCGACACGCTCGCGCGCGGCAGCCCGCCCGCGTACGGGACGGGCCGGTTCTGCGAGCCCGTACCGCGCAGCGGCACGAAATAGGCCGGGGTGTGCAGGAAGCGCCCTTCGGCGCGGCCCGGGCCCGTCACGCGCAGCCGGATCAGGCCGGTGGCCAGCGGGGCCAGGATCAGCGCGCCGGTGCGGCACTGGGCGGGCCAGTCGTACGGCACCGAGCCCACCGTGCAGGTCGCGATGATCTTGTCGAAAGGGGCCCGCGAGGGAGCGCCGCGCGCGCCGTCCCCGGTGATCACTGCGGGGTGGTATCCGGCCGCGGCCAGATGCGCCCGCGCGGACTCGGTGATCTCGGGGTCGAGGTCGACGGTGGTCACGTTCTCCTCGCCGAGCCGGTGGCACAGCAGCGCCGCGTTGTACCCGGTCCCGGCGCCGACCTCCAGGACCTGGTCCCCGTCCAGGATCTCAAGGGCCTCCAGCATGCCGGCCATCAGTGAGGGCTGGCTGGAGGACGAGACGAGGTCGCCGTCGCGCATCCGGGTGGCGAGCGGGGCGTCCACGTACGCCCCGGCGAGCCAGCGTTCGCGCTGCTCGGGGTCGGGATCCTCGCCCCACAGCCGGACGTGGCCGCCGGGCGCGCCCTCGTAGTAGTACGGCACGAAGAGGTGGCGCGGCACGTCCTCGAAGGCGGCCCGCCAGGCAGGGTCGGCGAGCGCCCCGCCGGCCGCGATCTCGCGCACCAGGGCCCGCCTCAGTGCCAGGTCCGCGCTCATACGTCCACTGTGCTGCGCCGGAAGCCGGGAGGCGAGCGGTCCTACGCCTCCGGTCCTCGGCCACCGGGTCTGAGACCATGGAAGCGTGCTGCATTTCCCGGGGAACGGCCCCTGGACCCCGGGCCGCGTTCCGGGGCAGGCCCACATGACATTGCGAGGGTGTTCTACGTGACCGAGATTCCGCGCGGCACGCTGCCGGAGCAGACCTTCTACGAGCAGGTCGGCGGCGAGCAGACGTTCCGGCGCCTCGTGCACCTCTTCTACGAGGGCGTCCACGAGGACCCGCTGCTTCGTCCGATGTACCCGGAGGAGGACCTGGGCCCGGCCGAGGAGCGCCTCGCCCTGTTCCTGATGCAGTACTGGGGCGGCCCGCGCACCTACAGCGACGGCCGGGGACACCCGCGCCTGCGGATGCGGCACGCCCCGTTCACGGTCGACCGGGCCGCACACGACGCCTGGCTGCGCCACATGCGCGCGGCCGTCGACGAACTGGGCCTCTCCCCCGAGCACGAGCAGACCCTGTGGAACTACCTGACGTACGCGGCGGCGTCGATGGTGAACTCCGAGGGCTGAGCCCTTCCGAGCGGCCTCGGCGAAGCCCGCTGCGCCATCCGCGCCCTTTGCGGGGCGCGGGCCGCGCGACCGGCTCCCACCGGCCCGCGGCTGAAACACCCCGCTTCGCGCGCGGAGGGCATAACACCTCAAGAACGCCACGTGAAGGTACTCGCAGTCCCCAAATACTGCCCCCGCGACCGGAATTCGGTCCTCCGTGGTCGCATTCCGATCACGATCGGGCAAGTTCATACGGCAAGCGGTTTCCACGGCCCCATGCCCTCTGAAAGCATCTGGGCACATTTCGGGGGGATGGCCTAAAAGCCGCCGAGGGGGGCCGTGTGCCGGGGTTCGTCTTTCTGCGGGTGCGTGCGCACCGGCTGCTGCTCATCGCGGCGCTGCTCGCGGTGCTGCTCACCACGTCGGTACTCGCCGCCCTGGCGACGTTCTCCGGGTCCGTCGGGGACGCCGCGCTGCGCCACACGCTGGCCACCCGGTCCGCCGCGCCCGCGGCCCTCGCCGTCAAGTCCGAGGTCAAGCCGGACCGGCGCAAGGCCGCGGCGGACGCGGTACGCACCGGAGCCCGCGCCACGTTCGACCAACTCCCCGTCACGACAAGTGAGTTGACCGAATCCGGACCGTACGCCCTGCCGCGCTCCCTGCAGTCGCCGGACGCCCGCGGCGGCGACCCCGACCTCACCCTGTTCGCCGCGATCGACCGCTCGCGCGTCCGCCTCACCGCGGGCACCTGGCCGGCCGCCGACGGCTCGCCCGAGATCCAGGTCGCGCTGCCCGAGTCCGCGGCCGGACGCCTCGGTCTGCGCCCGGGCGCCACGCTCGCCCTCACCGACCGGCTCGACGGACCGCCCGTCACCGCCCGGATCACCGGTGTCTACAAGGCGGTTGACGTCGCGGACGCGTACTGGCGGCTCGACGACCTCGGCGGCCGCGGCATGCGCAAACTCGACTTCACCACGTACGGGCCGCTGCTCGCCGACGACTCGGTGCTCGCGGGCGGCCGGGTCAGCGCGGGCCAGAGCGCGTGGCTGGCCTCGGCCGACTTCTCCAAGATCGGCGTCGATCGCATCGACCGGCTGCGCGCGGCCGCCACCGACGGGCCCAAGTCCCTGCTGAAGCAGCCCGTGTTCGGGGGCAACGCGACCGCGGTGACCTCGCTGCCGGAGATCCTCGACCGGGCCGAGCGCTCCCTGCTCGTGTCCCGCTCGACGCTGCTGATCGTGGCGCTCCAGCTGGTGCTGCTCGCCGGGTACGCACTGCTCCTCGTGGCCCGGCTGCTGAGCAGCGAGCGGTCCGGCGAGACCGAACTCCTGCGGGCCCGGGGCGGATCGCGGGGCCGGATCACCTGGCTCGCGGCCGCCGAGGCGCTGCTCCTCGCGGTGCCCGCAGCGCTGGTCGCCCCGCTGCTCGCGGGCCCGCTGACCCGGCTGCTCGCCGGGCGGGGCGCGCTCGCGCGGGCGGGGCTCCATCTGGACACCTCGGCCACCTCCACGGTGTGGCTGGTCGCGGTCCTGGTCGCGCTCGGCTGCGCGGCCGCCGTGGTGGCCCCCGCGCTCTCGGCCGGCCGCCTCGGCCGGGGCGGCCGGGACGGGGCGCTGCCCGCGCCCGTCCGGGCCGGCGCCGACATCGGGCTCCTGGTGATCGCCGGGGTCGCCTACTGGCAGCTGGACCGGCAGACCTCCGGCTCCGGCGCGATCAACACCGACGCCTCGGGCGGGCTCGGCGTCGACCCGCTGCTCGTGGCGGCCCCCGCGCTTGCCCTGCTCGCCGGGACCGTCCTGGTCCTGCGACTGCTGCCGCCCGCGGCCCGGCTCGCCGAACGGCGGGCGGCGGGCGGGCGCGGGCTGCCGACGGCGCTGGCGGGCTGGCAGTTCAGCCGCCGCCCGCTGCGCGGCGCGGGCCCGGTGCTTCTGCTCATCCTCGCGATCGCGATGGGGCTGCTCACCCTCGGCCAGGCAGCCACCTGGAACCGTTCGCAGAGCGACCAGGCCGACTTCCGCGCGGGCACCGACATCCGGGTGCTCGGCTCCACCATCAGCCCGTTCGGCCAGGCCGGCTCGTACGACGCGGTCCCCGGGGTCGGCGCGGTCGCCCCGGCCTCGCGCGGCTCGATGCCGCTGAGCGGCGGCCGCTCGGGCACCTTGCTCGCCCTCGACACCCGCCACGCGGACGGCTTCCTGCTGCGCGAGGACCTCGCGGGCCGGTCCGCCAAGGACCTGCTCGCCGCGCTCACGCCGAAGCAGGACGCCCCGGCCGGCGTCACGCTCCCCAAGGACACCGAGCGGATCGGCCTCGACCTGCGGCTGACCGCCGGGGCCCCGGGCGGGCCGCCCGGCACGGTGACGGCCACCCTTGAGGACCGCTTCGGGGAGCAGTTCCGCTTCACCCTCGGCAAGCTGGCCCCGGACGGCCGCCCCCACCCCCTCGACCTCGACCTGGCCGCCGCCGCGGGCCGCCCGACGGGACGCCCCGCCGGCCCCCTGCTCCTGACCGGCCTCGACGTGGTGAGCGAGCTGCCCGACGGTGCGGCCGAGCCGCAGGCGATCGCCTTGGACGGGCTGCGCGCCACCGGCCCCGGCGGCAAGGAGACCCCCGTCGCCGTGTCGCCGGCCGGCCGGTGGACGGCGGGCACCGACAGCACCAAGGACACGAACTGGGAGACGGGCGCCTCGTCCGTCACCCGCACCGTGCGGCTCACCGCGCCGCGCCCCGCGCCGCCCGCACCGGCCGCCGTCGCCGACGACAGGTTCCTCCAGTCCAGCGGCAGCAAGGTCGGCCAGACCATCGACGTGCCACTGGCGGGCCGGAGCGTGAAGGTGAAGCTCGTCGCCCGCGTGCAGCAGCTGCCGACCACCGGCAGCGGCGCGGTCGGCCCGGCCGCAGCCCCCACCGGCGCCGTCGCGACCGACGGCGGGGGGCTGCTCCTCGACCTGCGGGCCGTCAACCGGGTCCTCCAGGACAAGGGCGACGGCCTGACCGCCACCGAGTGGTGGCTGACGACCGCGCCGGACCGCTCGGCCGCGGCCGTGGCGGCGCTCAAGGCCCGCCCCGACGCCGACCCCGCGCAGATCGTGTCCCGTGCGGAGATCGCCAGGGAACTCGGCGACGATCCGCTGGGCGCGGGCCCCCAGTCCGCGCTCGCGGCCGTGTCGATCGTGGCGGCGGCCCTTGCGGCGGTCGGCTTCTCGGTGAGCGCCGCCGGGTCGCTGCGCGAGCGGGGCCAGGAGTTCGGCGTGCTGCGCGCGCTCGGCACCCCGCGCCGCCAGCTCGCCCGGCTGATCGCCGCCGAACAGGGTGTGCTGATCACGATCGCCCTGCTGGCGGGGCTCGGCCTCGGCGAAGTACTGACCAGAGCGGTGGTGCCGCTGATCGTGCTGACCGACCAGGCGACCCAGCCGGTGCCCGCGGTCCTGGTCGAGCTTCCGGCCGGCCGGGTGGCGCTGCTGCTCGCCGGGGTGGCCGCCGTGCCGCTGCTCATCGTCGCGGCGATCGCGCTGCGCCGCACCGATCCTGCCGTCACACTGCGACACCAAGGGGGCAACTGACATGTCCGGCACAGCAGTCGCGCCCTGGGTCCGCACCCGGCTGCGGACCGCGCCGGGCGCCGCGGCGGCGCTCGCCCTCCTGGTCCTGCTGACCGCGTGGCTGGCCGCGGCCTACCCGCGCGCGATCGACACGTACGAGGACAACGGGCTGCGCCGGGCCGTCGCCACGGCCGCGCCGGGCCGCACCGCGCTCCAGTTCGCGGCCGGGTCGCCGGGCCTCGCCCTGCCCGACGAGCAGCGGGCTGCCCTGGTCTCCCCGCAGGAGATGAAGCGGCGCTTCGAGTCCGTCGTGCAGAACGTGCCCGCCCCGCTCACGATCGACCTCTCCCAGTCGGCGTACGGGCTGCGGACCACCCAGAAGCTGGAGTCCGACGAGCCGTTCCTGGCGCGGCCGTACGGGCTGCCGCCGCGGCTCACCGTGGCCACCCAGTCCGACCTGGCCGCCCACGCCCGCGTGGTGTCGGGCCGGCTGCCCGCGGGAACGGCCGACCAGAAGTCGGCACAGGCCGAGGCCGCCGTCACCACGGCCACCGCCAGGACCCTGAACATCAAGGCGGGTTCGGTGCTGCACGTGGCCACGGTCGGCGGCGCGCGCCTCGCGTTCACGGTGACCGGCATCGTGGAGCCGCTGCTTCCGGAGGCCGGCTACTGGTCGGTCCTGCCGGTGCTCCGCACCCCGCAACTGCTCCCCGCCTCCAGCCAGCCCGATCCGCCGAAATACTGGCACGGCGGTCTGCTGCTCGCCCCGGGCGCCGCCCCGGCCCTGCTCGCGACCGACAGCAAGCCCGAGACGTACGCCCAACTCGCACCAAACAGCACAGATTTGAATGCCCGTCAGTTCGACGGGCTGAAGGCGTCGGTCGCGGGCCTGCAGAACGGTCCCGCGCTCTCCAGGATCCGCACCTCCTTCTCCATCTCGACCAGCGTCTACACCGAACTCGACCGGGTGCTCCTCTCGTACGCGACCGTGCGCGACTCGATCACCCCGGTGGTCGCCGTCGCGGGCTTCGGCACCGCGACCGTGGCCGCCGTGGTGCTCCTGATGGCGGGCGGCCTCGCCGCCGCCCGCCGCGCCGCCGAGCTCGCCCTGCTGCGCGCCCGCGGCGGCTCGCTGCGCCAGATCGCCGGGCGGCTGCTCGCCGAGAGCGCCGTCGTGGTGGTCCCGGCCGCGGCCCTCGGCCTGCTGCTCGCGGTGCTCGCCGTGCCGCACGGCCGTCTCGGCCCCGCGCTCGCCGCGGCGGGCGGGGTCGCGGCCCTCGGCTGCCTCGCGCTGCCGGCGCGTGCCGCGCTGACCCACCGCACGGTCCGCTCGGCCGCCGAACGCGCCGATCTCGTACGGGAGAAGCCCTCGGCGCGGCGCACGGTGGCCGAGCTGACGCTGCTCGTGCTCGCGGCGGGTGCGGTGTTCGCGCTGCGCCGCCGCGGCACCGGCGGGGGCTCCGCCGACTCGCTGGTCAGCGCGGCGCCGGTGCTCGTCGGGGTGATCGCGGCGTTCGTCCTGATCCGCCTCTACCCGCTGCCGCTGCGCTGGGCGGCCCGTCCGGCGGCCCGGCTGCGCAGCACGGTCGGCTTCCTGGCGCTCGCCCGCGCCGGACGCGCCTCGGGCGGCGGTGTGCTTCCGCTGCTCGCCCTGCTCACGGCACTGACGACGGCCGCGTTCGGCGGCTCGGTCCTGGCCGGCGCCGCCGACGCCCGCGACCGGGCCGCGCTGTACGCGACGGGCACCGACGCCCGGATCGACAGCGACCTGTCGCTGCCCAAGGACCTGCCGGGCCGCGTCGCCCACGTCCCCGGCGTCCACGGCGTCTCGCCCGTGCACATCGAGTACGCGGTGCGGCTGCCGGACGACGACACGACCGCGGTCGCGGGCGTGGACCCCACGACGTACTCCGAGCTGACCGCGGGCACCGCGCTCGGCGTCCCGGCGGACCGGCTCAAGGCGCCGGCAGGGGCCCCGGGCAAGGCTGTTCTGCCCGCCGTGGCCTCGCCCTCGGTCGCCCAGCGCCTCGGCAAGGAGCCGGTGAAGCTTCGCGTCGCGGGCTACGACGTGACGATCAAGGTGGTCGCCGCCCAGGACGGCTCGGCGGCCGTGCCGTCCAGCGACTTCATCCTGGTGGACACCGCCGGACTCGGCGCGAAGGACCCGACCGCGCTGCTCCTCGGCGGCACCTCCATCGACGCCGAGGCGCTGCGCAAGACCGCCGCGAGCGGCCATGTGAGCGTGCGGCTCCAATCCGAGGCGCGGCAGGAGTTCGCCGACTCCCCGCTCCAGACCGGCGCCGGGCGCATCTACGCGGCGGCCGTCGCGGCGGGCGCGGGCCTCGCCGTCCTCGCGCTGCTCCTCTCGCTCCTGCGCGGCGCCCCCGAACGCTCCGCGCTGCTCGCCCGCCTTCGCACCATGGGCCTCACCCGCCGCCAGGGCCGCACGCTGCTCGTCCTGGAAGCGCTGCCGCCGGCCTTCCTCGCGGCGGCGGGCGGCGCGCTCACCGGCTGGGCGTCGATCGCGCTGCTCGCGCCCGGCATCGACCTGGCGGGCCTGGCGCTCGCCACCAGCAGCAGTCTGGCGCCGGTCGGCTCCGAACTGCGCGCGGACCCGCTGTCGCTGCTGCTGCCCGCCGTGTGCGTGGTGCTGCTCGCGGCGCTTGTGGCGACCGCGCAGGCCTGGTGGAGCGGCCGCCGCGGATCCATCACCGAACTCAGGGCAGGAGACGCTCGATGACCACATCGCTCGAAGACCTGGAGCGCCGGGCCACGGCCCACCGCGACCGGCCCGCCTACGGCCACGACGCCCTGATCGCCTGCGACCGTCTGGTACGGGTCTTCACGACCGACGGCGTGGAGGTGCAGGCTCTCCAGGGCCTCAATCTCCTGGTCACCGACGGCGAGTTGATGGCTCTGGTGGGCGCGTCGGGCAGCGGCAAGTCGACGCTGATGAACATCCTGGCCGGCCTGGACGTGCCGACGGCGGGAGCCGCCCGGGTGGCCGGCCGCGACCTGCTGACGATGGACTCCGGGGCCCGCCTCGGCTACCGCCGCGACGTGGTGGGCTTCGTCTGGCAGCAGACCGCCCGCAACCTGCTGCCGTATCTGACGGCGATTCAGAACGTGGCTCTGCCGATGCAGCTCAAGGGCGGCCTGTCCAAGCGCGGCAAGGCCGAGCGGGCCGACTCGCTCCTGACGATGCTGGACGTCGCGCACTGCCGCGACCGGCGCCCCCACCAGATGTCGGGCGGCGAACAGCAGCGCGTCGCGATCGCGGTGGCGCTGGCCAACAGCCCGTCCGTGCTGCTCGCCGACGAGCCGACGGGCGAGCTGGACTCGGCGACGGGCGAGCAGATCTTCGCGGCGTTCCGCACGGCCAACGAGGAGCTGGGCACGACCATCGTGATCGTCACCCACGACCAGGCCGTGGCGAGCGAGGTCCGCCGCACGGTGGCCATCCGCGACGGCCGCACCTCGACGGAGGTTCTGCGCCGCACCCAGGTCGACGAGACGACGGGCGAAGAGTCGTTGGTCGCCCGCGAGTACGCGATGCTCGACCGGGCCGGGCGCCTGCAACTCCCGGCGGAGTACACCCGCGCCCTGAACATGGAGCACCGGGTGGCCCTGGAGCTGGAGACCGACCACATCCAGATCTGGCCGGACGAGCAGTAACCGGCGTACCGGGCACGGAAGCCGGGCCTGAGGGCCCGGCGCTCGGGGTGCGGCTCAGGCGGGGGTGACGCTCAGCCCGCCGAGGCCGGCCCTGCGCAGCGCGACGGACCCGTACGGCGTACGAAGCCGCAGCCAGGGGCCGGAGGCGAACAGCGCCACCGGCTCGGGCGCGGAGGGCGCGCCCGCCGAGGCGAGCGCACGGACGGGCCGCAGGAAGCCGAGCGACTGGGCCGCGTGCACGGCCCGCAGCGGCAGCTCGGTGGAGCCGAGCGTGCGGGACCAGATCTCGCGGCCGATCAGCTCGCGCTCGGCGCGGGTGCGGCGCTCTTCGGGCAGCGCCTCGTCCCGGGCACGGAACTCGGCGACGGCGGCGGCAACCGCGCCCCGCATCTGTTCGGGCCCGGGCAGCCCCGGCACCGGCTGCCAGCCGCCGCGCGGCGGAAGCACCCCGGCCCACGGCGGCCCGGTGACGGCCTCGGGCACGGTCGTGCTGGCATTCAACTCGTCGAGGGATTCGAGGAGTTCACCGGCGGAGACGGTCACGTCCAGGGCGACGGAGTCGTCCTGGAGCCGGGCCGTGCGGATCGCGAGCACCTCGAAGGAGGGCGGCCGGCCGAACACGGCGACCGCGCCGCCGCCCGCCTGGAGGCGGACCGCGGCGGCCCGGTCGTAGTGGATCAGCCGGCCGAGGAAGGCGGCGAGGTCCGCCGCCTCCCTGGCGTCGTCGAACCGCAGCACGGCGTTCATGCCGCGGCCCGCTCCTGCCCGTCGTCGCGCGAGCCGTCGTCCAGGTACTCCCGCAGGAAGGCCTTCTCCTCGGCGGTGATCCGCCGCGGCCGGCCCGCCGCCAGGTCGTAGGGCACGACGACGGTGGCTGCGGCGACGTACACCAGGCCGCCCTCGCCGGGCTCCTTGATCTCGTAGGAGATGGTCAGTGAGGCCGCGCCGATCTTCGTCACCCACGACTCGATGATCACCGGCTCGTGCCGGTGGACCAGGGGCCGCTTGTAGTCGATCTCGTGCCGGGCCACGACGGACCCGCCCTGGAACGACGGCGACCCGTCGCCCGGCTGCAGCCGGAACATGAAGTCGATGCGGGCTTCCTCCAGGTACCGGACGAAGACCGCGTTGTTGACGTGCCCGAAGGCATCCATGTCCGACCAGCGCAGCGGGCAGCGGTAGATATGACGCGTCACTGACACTCAGCCCCGGGTGAGCTTCTTGTACGTGGCACGGTGCGGGCGGGCCGCGTCCGCGCCGAGGCGCTCGACCTTGTTCTTCTCGTACGACTCGAAGTTGCCCTCGAACCAGTACCACTTGGACTCGCCCTCGTAGGCGAGGATGTGGGTGGCGACTCGGTCCAGGAACCAGCGGTCGTGGGAGATCACGACGGCGGCACCGGGAAACTCCAGGAGCGCGTTCTCCAGGGAGGACAGCGTCTCGACGTCGAGGTCGTTGGTGGGCTCGTCGAGGAGCAGCAGGTTGCCGCCCTCCTTGAGCGTGAGCGCCAGGTTGAGGCGGTTGCGCTCACCACCGGACAGGACACCGGCCGGCTTCTGCTGGTCCGGGCCCTTGAAGCCGAAGGCGCTGACGTACGCGCGGGACGGCATCTCGACCTGGCCGACGTTGATGTAGTCCAGCTCGTCGGAGACGACGGCCCACAGCGTCTTCTTGGGGTCGATGTTGGCGCGGCCCTGGTCGACGTACGAGACCTTGACGGTGTCGCCGATCTTGATGGAGCCGGAGTCCGGGGTCTCAAGACCCTGGATCATCTTGAACAGCGTGGTCTTGCCCGCGCCGTTCGGGCCGATGACGCCGACGATGCCGTTGCGCGGCAGCGTGAAGCTCAGATCGTCGATGAGGACCTTGTCGCCGAAGGCCTTCGAGAGGTTCTCGACCTCGACGACGATGGAACCGAGGCGCGGGCCCGGCGGGATCTGGATCTCCTCGAAGTCCAGCTTCCGCATCTTGTCGGCTTCGGCGGCCATCTCCTCGTAGCGGGCGAGACGGGCCTTGGACTTGGTCTGGCGCCCCTTGGCGTTCGACCGCACCCACTCCAGCTCTTCCTTGAGCCGCTTCTGGCGCTTCTCGTCCTTGCGGCCCTCGACCTTGAGGCGCGCGGACTTCTTGTCCAGGTACGTGGAGTAGTTGCCCTCGTACGGGATGGCGCGACCGCGGTCGAGCTCCAGGATCCACTCGGCGACGTTGTTCAGGAAGTACCGGTCGTGGGTGACCGCCACGACGGCGCCCGCGTACTTCGAGAGGTGCTGCTCCAGCCAGTTCACCGACTCGGCGTCGAGGTGGTTGGTGGGCTCGTCGAGGAGCAGCAGGTCGGGGGCCTCGATGAGGAGCTTGCAGAGCGCCACGCGGCGCTTCTCGCCACCGGAGAGGTTGACCACGGGCCAGTCGCCGGGCGGGCAGCCCAGGGCGTCCATGGCCTGCTCCAGCTGGGCGTCCAGGTCCCACGCGTTGGCGTGGTCCAGGTCCTCCTGGAGCTTGCCCATCTCGTCCATGAGCGCGTCCGAGTAGTCGGTCGCCATGAGCTCGGCCACCTCGTTGAAGCGCTTGAGCTTGCCCATGATCTCGGCGGCGCCGTCCTGGACGTTCTCCAGAACGGTCTTGGACTCGTCGAGGTGGGGTTCCTGCATCAGGATGCCGACGCTGAAGCCGGGCGTCAGGAAGGCGTCGCCGTTGGAGGGCTGCTCGAGGCCCGCCATGATCTTCAGCACCGTGGACTTACCGGCACCGTTGGGCCCCACCACACCGATCTTCGCGCCGGGCAGGAAGCTCAGCGTCACGTCGTCAAGGATCACCTTGTCGCCGTGAGCCTTGCGCGTCTTGCGCATCGTGTAGATGTACTCAGCCAAGAGAAACCGTCCGGCAATCGATGTGTGGGCAGATACACCCCATCTTGCCTGACGGCTACCCCTGGGGGGAAACCCGTATCGCGCTGCGCCCCTGACCTGCCCGGCCCTGGGTCACTCCCGTAGTCGAGCGCTCACGGGCTGTCGGCATCGACCGGGCCGCCCGGCGGCTCCGCGCGGCCCCGGAAGCCGCCCCGCACGACGAAGCGGCCCCGGTACGCGATCGCGTACCGGGGCCGCTGCCCGTCACCGGGCGCTCACTTCGAGCTCAACTGCTGCCGTGCGGACTCGTTACTGACCGGCGGTCTTCTTCTTGCGGAGGAAGAACACCGCGCCGCCGCCGAGCAGCACCAGGACGACCGCCGCGCCGGCGATCATCGGGGTGGCGCTGGAGCTGCCGGTCTCGGCCAGGTTGGTGCCACCGTTGGTCCCGGTCGAGCTGCCACCGGCCGAGGCGGGGCTGGGCTTCGAGGACGGGGCCGGGCCGGTGCCCGCGGTCTTGCAGTCCAGGACACCGGAGAAGTGCTGGCCCGCGATGGTGAAGTCGTACTTCTGGTCCTCGGCGACGGGGAACAGCACGGACTTCGTGCCGCCGGCCGGAACCGTCGCGATGGTCTTGCCACCGACGGTCACCGGGAAGGCCTCGTCACCCTTGTTGGTGACGGTGATGTCCACGCCGCCCTTGGCGCAGTCCTTCTTGACCGACACGGCCGGGATGGCGCCCTGCTTGGCCCAGGTCACCTTGGCCTCGGCGTTGACCGTCGAGTCGCTGGAGCCGGCCAGGATCTGCGTCTGGCTCTTGGAGTCGCTGGCGAACGCGCGGCCGACCGGCACCTGGGTGGTGGCGGACAGGCGCAGCGAGCCGGAGCCCGGCTGGGCAGCGGCGGGCACGTCGAAGAACAGCTGGCTGTTGTTGGCGGCGGAGCTTACGGTCTTCCCCGCCTTGTCGACGATCTTGACCCCGGCGGCCTGGAGCTCCTGGGACGGCGTGACCGTCACCTTGTCGGCGTTGGTGTGCACCGTGACCGGGCCGAGCTTCTGGCCGGCCTTGCCCGCCACCGACGCGCCGTCGAGCGTGAGGGAGGCCTTGGGCTCCTCGACGACCTTCGCGTTGTTGAACAGCCAGTCGGCCAGGGTCTGCGCGTCCTTGTCGGCCGCGTCGACCTTGACGTGGTCCGAGAAGCGCCAGATCGCGACCTGGGTGGCCGCGGCCGCCTCGCCGTTGCTGAGCTTGCCGGTGACGCCCGCGGCCTTGGCCAGCTGGCCGAGGTCGTTCTTCTGCGGGTAGGAGTTCTCCAGGATCCAGCGGATCTTGCCGGCGTCCTTGTTGTTCGCCAGCGAGGTGCCGCTCCACGGCGTCTCGCGGTACTGGGCCTCGCTCTGCGTCGGGTTGTGAATGTCGATGCAGTACGTGCGCAGCGTGCCGCCGCCGTCGACCTTCATCCGGAACAGACCGGCGGAGACCTGCTCCTTGCGGCCGTGGTCGCCCGTGATGACGGCGTCGGCGAACGAGCCGGGCTCCAGGCCCTGGATGGTGGCGGTCGCGCCGCCCTGACCCTGCTGGTCGGGCGTGTCCGCGACGGCCGCACCGGCGCCGGCTATCGCTCCGGCCGCGACGAGTCCCGAGACGGCTGTGGCGGTGGCGAGGCGCAGAGCACCCCGCTTGCGGGCGGAACGCCCGTGAACGGCTGAAAACACAGAATTCCCCTTCGGGCGAGGCACTTTCGCATGTGGTGCGCGTGCACTGAGGTGCGCGTGGGGGAAGTGCCTCACCGGCAGACTCAAGTGCCCCGTGAGTACGCGGGAATCCTAGGGATACGGAAGTCAACGATCCGCAGCGATGACATCAGATAAGCATTCCGATTCGGAATCGTTATCCCGGAACACGCGCGCCACCTGGCCTTATCGACAAATCCCCGGTACAGAAAGGGAGTTTCGGGACACCTTCACTGCTCAACCATCCTTCCACTCCCCCTCGCCGCCCCCTCAAGTGCCCTCGGCCGGACGCCCGTCGGAGTGGTCGCCGGGGCTGTGGATGTGGCCGATTCCCATACCACTGCCGGGACACCGCTGGCCGAAATCGGTTGGCCCGCCCCGGCCGGAGCCGGCTCGCGGCCGGGTGCCGGGCCGCCCTCCGCGCCCTGGATTCCAGCCCGTTCGACCAGGGCCGCCTCGCCCTTGAACACCCGGCGGAACGCGGTGGTCCCCCGCGACATGTCGTGCCCGATCGCCACCGCGTCGACGTCCGCCGAGAACCACCGCGGCCCGTCCCCCCGCTCCTCGTCCCGCACCTTCAACCGGCCGTGCACAAGGAGCGGTTCTCCGATCGCGACCGAGCCCGTCAGATTCATCCCGAGCGCCCGCGCCGCCCACACCGTGTAGAAGCTGGTGGCTCCGTCCACCCAGGACTGCTTCTCCCGGTCGAAGCGGCGCGCGGTCACCGCGAGCCGGAACCTGGCCGCCCCGCCCGTCGCCGACTCCCGCCACTCCACCTGCGTCGCCACATTGCCGACCAGCGTCACCATCGTCTCGTTCACTGCCCTCAACCCCCGTACCCCGTAGAACCCGTGGGCCCGATCTCCCGGACGCCGGAGCGGAATGCGGCAATGAAAAGCCCCGCCCGGCCCAGCACTCGATCGAACCCTTGCGCTGTCGATCTCCATGCTGGACCGGACGGGGAGTCCCTGCCGGAGCCTGTGGACCACTGCCCGGTTGTGGAAAACCCGCTCACCCGGCCATGCGGCTCGGTCTCACCCGGCCTCGCCCCTCAGCCGGGCCGGTCCCACCCCGGCTCACCCCGGCCCCGCCACCGCCGCGTACTGCTCCCGCACCTCCCGGTACCGCAGCAGTTCGGTGGCCACCGGGTCCAGGACCCTGGCCCGGCCGCAGCCGGCTGCCGCCTCGCGGAGTCTGCGTTCGGTCTCCTGCCCGTAGCGCCGCCCGGGCCCGCGGGCCGCAACCGCGCACGCCCACTCCACCAGCGGTCCGCCCACGATGCCGCCCAGCATCACGAGCGCGGGGACGATGAGCCCCGGCTGGAGCACCCCCACGATCTGGCCGAGCAGCCACAGCCCGCCGAAGATCTGAATGCCCGTCATCACCATCTGGGCCAGCACCGCGGCCGGCCACCAAGGGGGCCGGGGCGAGGTGCCCCGCTCCAGTTCCTCCCGTGCGGCGAGTTCGTCCAGGGCCTCGGGAAGCCCCTCCGCGCCGCGCACGGCGGACTCGCGCACGGCCTGCGCCCAGGGTGCGGGCAGCCCGGCCGAGGCCTCGTCGGCGACCGTACGGACGGCCTGCTCGACCCGCTGACGGGCGGTGACCTCCTCCTCGACCTCGGCGTCGGCGCGGGTCCGCTGCGCGGCCGGGCCGCGGAGCCGGTCCAGCCAGCGCCACAGCCGCAGCCACGGAGTCCCGCACGCGTGCTGGGCGTTGCGCTGCCACTCGCGTTCGGCGGCCTCGCCCGCGGCCGAGGCGCCGACCGCCGCGGCGAGGCGGTCCGCGAAGTCCTTGCGGGCCCGCTCGTCGAGCCCGGACCGGCCGTCCGCGACGTACAGCGGGCGCAGTTCGGCGGCGGCCGCGTCCACGTCGGCGGCCAGCCGGCGGGCGGCGGCGCCGCGTTCCTGCACGAACCGGCCGAGCTGTTCGCGGAGTTCGCCCACGCCCTTGCCGGTCAGCGCGGACACGGAGAGCACCGTGGCGCCCGGCTCGCCGTGTTCACCGAGCGCCATGCCGTCCTCGTCGAGCAGCCGGCGCAGATCGTCGAGCACCTGGTCGGCGGCCTCGCCGGGCAGCCGGTCCACCTGGTTGAGCACGACGAAGCTGACCTCCGCGTGCCCGGCGAGGGGCCGCAGATAGCGCTCGTGGAGCACGGCGTCGGCGTACTTCTCGGGGTCGACCACCCACACGATCGCGTCGACCAGGGCGAGCACCCGGTCTGCCGCCTGGCGGTGCGAGACGACCGCCGAGTCGACGTCGGGCAGGTCGACGAGGACCAGGCCCTCCAGGTCGGCGCCCGCGCTGTCGAGCGGTCGTCGGCGCAGCCGGCCGGGGATGCCGAGCCGGTCGAGGAGCCCGGCGGCGCCGTCGGTCCAGCTGCACGCGATGGGCGCGCCGGTGGTCGGCCTGCGCAGCCCGGTGTCCGAGATCTGGCTTCGGGCGAGGGCGTTGAAGAGCGTGGACTTGCCGCTTCCGGTGGCGCCCGCGACGGCGACGACGGTGTGCCGGGCGGAGAGCCGCTGGCGTGCGGACGCCTCGTCGAGCACCCGCCCGGCCTCGGCGAGTGCCTCGGCGGCGATCCGGGTCCGGGAGAGCCCGACCAGCTCGCGCAGCGCGTCGAGGCGGCCCCGCACCGCCCCGACGTACGGCCCGCCGATGGGCTCGAACTCGAGGTCGTCCTCCTGGTCCTCGTCCTCGGGGGCGCTCGTCTCCCCGGGCTCGGGGGCGCGCCGCGCGATCAGCCCGTCGGCCCATTGGTCCTCGACCTGCTGCGTCATGCCGCTTTCCTCTCCTTCTGCACCACGGACAGCGCGGCGATCAGCTCGGCCTGCGGCTCGGGCGTCACCTCCAGGGCGTCCAGCGGCGCGAGCCGGCGATCGCGCTCGGCCCCGAGCACCTGGTTGATGTACGTGACGACGAGTTCGGCGCCCTTGTCACGGAGCCGCAGCGCCCCCTGGGCACCGATCCGCTCGGCGAGCCGCTCGCCCGCCCGGGCGGCCCTGCGCCCGCCGAGCAGCGAGGCCGCGAGCAGCGCCGCCACGGTCTCGGGATCGGGGGCCACCGAGCGCTCCATCTCCCGCACTTCGTCCTCGGCCAGCTCTTCCAGGACCCGCCGCCAGCGCCGTACGGCGAGCCCGATCCGGTCCTCCGGGTCCACCTGGCGTACGGCGCTGTCGAACCGGCCCGCCGCCGGCTCGCGCGCCCACGCCTCCCTGACCCGCTCGTCCGCCGCGGCCGCCGCGCACCGCAGCAGTTCGGCGAGGCTGTCCACCAGCGCGTCGAGGAGCTCGGCGGAGGAGGCGCCGCGGGGGTGGGCGCGCCAGCGGGTGAGCGCGTCCCCGGCGAGCACCCCGCCGGCCTGCAACCGCCGCCGCACGCGGGCGCCTTCCTTGGCGTACGCGTCCTCGACCGCGCCGGTCAGGCGTACGGCGGCGGCGTACTGGGCGGCGACGGCCGAAGCGAGCTCCGGCATCCGCGCGTTGAGCGACTCGATCGCGCCCGACGCGGTACGGGCCACGGCCTGCTGGCGGGCGGCCGGGTCCTGGCAGCGGTGGATGAGCCAGGCGCGCAGCGCGGCGACCGCGGTGGCGGGAAGCAGCCCGTGCGAGGCCCCGGCGGACTCGGGCAGTTCGGGCACGGTGAACCGCGGCACGTCCCCGAGCCCGGCCTTGGTGAGCAACGCTCCGTACTGCCGGGACACCTCGGCGAGCACCGGGTGCGGCACCCGGTCGAGCACGGTGACGAGCGTGGCGTCGTACTCCTTGGCGGTACGCAGCAGGTGCCAGGGCACCGCGTCGGCGTACCGGGAGGCGGTGGTGACCATGACCCATACGTCGGCGGCGCAGATGAGTTCTGCGGCCAGGATGCGGTTGCTGACGACCAGTGAGTCGATGTCCGGCGCGTCCAGGAGCGCGAGCCCGCGCGGCAGGGTGGTGGCGGTCTCGACGCGTACGGCCCCGTCGTCGTCCCCGCCGGGCAGCTCGTCCCCTTCGGCGTCGTCCTGCTGCTGCGGCAGCCATACGCGGGTGAGTTCGGGCAGCACCCGCTCCCCGGCGAACCAGTCCTTGTCGTCGGGGTGGCATACGAGCACCGGAGTACGGGTGGTGGGCCGCAGCACCCCGGCCTGGCTGACCCGCCGTCCCACAAGGGAGTTGACCAGGGTGGACTTCCCCGCCCCCGTCGATCCGCCGATAACCGCCAGCAGAGGCGCTTCAGGATCCTTGAGCCGGGGCAGCAGATAATCGTCAAGCTGTGCGAGCAGTTCGCTGCGCGTCTGCCGGGCGCGTGGAGCACCCGGCAGGGGCAGCGGGAGACGCACGGCGGCGACACTGTCGCGCAGGGCGGAGAGTGCGTCGATGAGCTGAGGCCGTACGTCCATGGTCACCACATGCGAAGAATGCCCAATTTTGGCGCCTTTTTGAAGCGTATGGCCACTTCCGCGCGCGTCCGTAGGCCGCCAGGACATACCGAATGGACACATGGGACACACGGGACGAGTGGGACGCAGGCATAACGAGTGCACAACACCCTGCGCCGCGAGCGTCAAAAGCGCTGCACGATTCGCACCTGCCTGCGATTATCGGTTCGCTTCACCGAACCTCCACATCGTGCCACGCAGGTGAAGCAACCGGGACGAGGTGACAGGAGCCCTATCCTTGTCCCCGGCAAGGTCATCGGCCCGGGACCCGTCCCGGACCTCCGCCCTTGCCCGCCCGGGGCTCCAGGCCACCGAGGCCCCATCCGGCCCCCGTAGCTCAGTGGATAGAGCAGGCGCCTTCTAAGCGCTTGGCCGCAGGTTCGAGTCCTGCCGGGGGCGCATCCGCGCCAGTGCCGATTTGGCCCTCCTTCGGGAGGGCCTTTTTGCTGGTGGGGGCAGGCTAGCGAGAGCCGGGTAGAACGGGCGTAAGGGCTGTCCGGGCCGCTGGTGGGCGGGTGCGGACGCCTTCGCCGTAAACCCACGGCTGTACGATCACGGACCTCCGCACCCCCTCGCAGGGTGAGGCTGTCACGCCTCCGGCGGCTCTCCCCCCAGCTCCCGGTGTACGAGATCCGTCTCCTCGGCCGTCAGCGCCCGCTCCGGCAGCGGGCGTTGGGCCGTGGCCCGGAAGCCGTCGAGGAGGAGGGACAGGGGGCGGCGCCAGGAGCCCGGGCGGATGGACTCGATCGCGGGGAGCGAGGCGCCCAGGGCGCTCAGGGCGAAGAGGAGGTCCTCCGTGACCACGTCCGTGCGGAGTTCGCCGGCCGCCGCGGCCCGGCGCATCAGTCCGCTCAGGGTCTCGTGGTTGTGGACGTGGATCGCGTCCAGGGTCGGGGCACCCTCGATGCCCGTGGTCATCAGATCGCTCACCCCCCGGTCCCGGGCCAGCAGCGCGCACACGCCCTCCAGGTACGTGGTCAGCGCGCCCCACGCGTCGTCCTCCCGGCGCGCCTTCTCGCCGGAGGCCATCACCGCCGCCAGGTCGTCGCGGAAGACCGCCTCCACCAGGTCGCCCCGGGCCGGGAAGCGCCGGTACAGCGTCGCGTTGCCCACCCCCGCGCGCTTGGCGATCTCGTCCAGCGGGACGTTGATCCCCTGCTCAGCGAACAGTTCCCGCGCCGCCGCCACCAGCAGTTCCCTGTTCCGCAGCGCGTCGCGCCGCAGGGGCGCGGGCTTCTTCTGGTGCGACGGCTGACGGTTCTGCTGGTTCTGCTCGTGGTTCTCCGGCGGGGCCATGGGGCCCGACCCTATATCGGCAAGCGAGGAGCCCTCCCCGCTTGCCGGGGCGACCCCCGGCAAGGCTGCCGCCGCCCCCTCAGTTCACGCTGTACGACCAGTCCGGCTGCCACGCCCTCCCCATCAGGCCCCGGTCACCCGCCCCGAGCACCAGGCGGACCCCCACCGTCCCGGCCGGCCCGTGCCGCAGTCGCGCGCGAGCCAGCATCACCACCGCCGCCAGGCCGTACTTGTCGAGCAGGGCGGTCCGGTAGCGCACCGTGGACTCCTCGTCGAGGAACGCCGCTCTCGCCCTGAGCGCGGCCGATCCGATCAGGATCCCAGAGCCCGCGCGCAGCCTCCCCGCCAGCGGCGACGCGACCGGCAGGAGGATGCCGAGGGCCGAGGCGCCGTCCCGGACCACCCATCTCCGTTCCGTCACCGCCGCGCCGTCCGGACCGTACGTCGTCATCAACAGGCGCCTGGCATCGGCCAGTCGACCGACGCCGGTGCGCGACGGCACCCGCACCCCGGTCAATGTCCGCCGCCCCCGGCCGTCAGGCTCTCGCGGTCCTCCGGCGTCGCCTTCGCGACCTGCCCGCCCTCGCCGAAGTACGCGCGGGACAGCCGGGCCCGCAGCGACCTCCCCCCGGTCAGCGGTTCGGGCTGTTCGTGCGCCGTCAGGGTGTGAAGGCGCTCCGCGGGCAGCGGCTCGTGCACCTCGACGTACTCGCCGTGCGGCAGCTTCTTGATGCGTCCGGTCTCCCTGCCGTGCAGCACCAGGTCGCGGTCGCGTCGCTGGAGGCCGAGGCACCAGCGGCGGGTGATCTCGAAGACGAGCACCGGCACCACGAAGAAGCCGGTCCGCACCGTCCACGTCATCGCGTTGAGCGAGAGGTGGAAGCGGGTGGCGAACAGGTCGTTGCCGCCGCCGATCAGCGTCACCAGGTACAGGCTGATCCAGGCCGCGCCGAGCGCCGTGCGCACGGGGGCGTTGCGCGGCCGGTCGAGGAGGTGGCGCTCGCGCCGGTCCTTGGTGATCCACGCCTCCACGAAGGGATAGACCGCGATCAGGCCGAGGATCGTCGGGAAGAGGAGGAAGGGGATGAGCACGCCGAGGGCGAGGGTGTGGCCCCACGCGTTGATCTCCCAGCCCGGCATCACCCGGATCAGGCCCTCCGCGAAGCCCATGTACCAGTCGGGCTGGGCGCCGGTGGAGACCTGGTCGGGGCGGTACGGGCCGAACGCCCAGATCGGGTTGATCGTGGCGATGGCGGCCACCGCCGCCGTGACCCCGAACACCAGGAAGAAGAAGCCGCCCGCCTTCGCCGCGTACACCGGCAGGAGCGGCATGCCGACCACGTTCCTCTCGGTGCGGCCGGGCCCGGCGAACTGGGTGTGCTTGTGGAAGAAGACCAGGATCAGATGGGCCACGAGCAGGCCCAGCATGACGCCCGGGATGAGCAGGACGTGCAGGCTGTAGAAGCGCGGAATGATGTCCGTACCCGGGAACTCCCCGCCGAACAGGAACATCTGGATGTACGTTCCGACCACCGGCACCGACAGGATCACGCCCTCGATGAAGCGGATGCCCGTGCCGGAGAGCAGGTCGTCGGGGAGCGAGTAGCCGAAGAAGCCGTCCAGCATGCCGAGGAACAACAGGCCGAAGCCGAACAGCCAGTTGACCTCGCGGGGCTTGCGGAAGGCGCCGGTGAAGAACACCCGCATCATGTGCACGAACATCGCCGCGATGAAGATCAGCGCCGCCCAGTGGTGGATCTGCCGGATCAGCAGCCCGCCGCGCACGTCGAAGCTGATGTGCATCGTGGAGTCGAAGGCCTCCGAGACCTTCTGGCCGTTGAGCGGGACGTACGAGCCGTCGTAGACGACCTCCACCATGCTCGGCTTGAAGAACAGCGTCAGATAGACGCCGGTGAGGATGATGACGACGAAGCTGTACAGGCAGATCTCGCCCAGCATGAACGACCAGTGGTCCGGAAAGATCTTCCGCATGTTGCTCCTGGCGAGCCGGTGGAGGCCCACCCGCCCGTCCGCCCAGTCGGCGATCCGCTCTCCACGCCCGGCCACCCCGAACCCCCTCGCTCCGGCGCGCCCTCGCTGAAGACGCGCACGTCGGACGTCGGCAGGGACCGACCACTTCATTCCCCTGCCGACGTCCGCATACTAACTGGGGATAGTTCCCCACTTCCTTCCCGGGCCCCGCCCCCACCCCTCCCGGTCCCTCACCCACCCCCGGCACCCCTATCCTTATTGCGAACTACTTGCAATAACGGCAGGGCAGGCGGAAGGGGTGTTCGGGGTGGGCGGTCCAGTGGTGCTCGGGATCGAGTCGTCCTGCGACGAGACCGGGGCCGGTCTCGTGCGCGGCGGGCGGCTGCTCGGCCATGCGGTCGCGTCGAGCATGGACGAGCACGCCCGCTACGGCGGGGTCGTGCCGGAGATCGCCGCCCGCGCCCACGTCCACTCCTTCACTCCGGTCGTGCACCGGGCGCTGGACGACGCGGGGCTGCGGATGTCCGACATCGGCGCGATCGCCGTGACCACCGGGCCCGGCCTGTCCGGCGCCCTCCAGGTCGGCCTCGCGGGCGCGAAGGGACTGGCGTACGCGCTGGACGTACCCCTGTACGGCGTCCACCACCTGGCCGGGCATGTCGCGGCCGACACCCTGGAGCACGGCCCGCTGCCCGATCCGTGCATGGTGCTGATCGTGTCCGGCGGCCACACCTCGCTGCTGCTCGTACGGGACCTGGCACGCGACCCGATCACGCACCTCGGCGACACCCTCGACGACGCGGCGGGCGAGTGCTTCGACAAGGTCGCCCGCGTCTTCGGGCTGCCCTATCCCGGCGGCCCCGCCATCGACCGGGCGGCCAGGGGCGGCGACGCGGGCGCGGTCGCCTTCCCCCGGCCGCTGACCGGCCCGCGCGACGACCCGTACGCCTTCTCCTTCTCCGGGCTCAAGACGGCCGCCGCCCGCTGGGCCGAGCGCCACGCGGGCACCGGACTCCCCGTCGCCGACGGCGCGGCGGCCCTCCAGGAGGCGATCGCCGACGTGCTGACCCGCAAGGCGGTGGACGCCTGCCGCGCGCACGGCGTCGACACCCTGGTCGTGGTGGGCGGGGTCGCCGCGAACTCCCGCGTACGGTCCCTGGCCGAGCAGCGCTGCGCGGCGGCCGGGATCACCCTGCGCGTGCCGCCGCTCGGCCTGTGCACCGACAACGGCGCGATGATCGCCGCGGTGGGCGACCTGCTGGTCCGCGCGGGCGCGGAGCCGGCCCCGCTGGACGTCTCCATCGACCCGTCCGCCCCACTGGAGTACGCGGCCCTGCACCCGGTCACGCGGGGTGTAGGGGCCGCCTGAGGATGCCCTCTCAGTGCCCCAGCCTGGCCAGCGCCGCGTCCGGGTAGCGGCCGCCGGCGACCGCGCCCTCGGGGACGGCGCGGGTCAGCAGGGCCACCTGCTCGGCGGTCAGGGCCAGCCCGGCCGCCGCCGCGTTCTCCTCGACGTAGCGGCGCTTCTTCGTGCCCGGGATCGGGACGATGTCCTCGCCCTGGGCGAGCAGCCAGGCCAGGGCGGCCTGCCCCGGGGTGCAGCCGAGCTCGGCGGCGACGGCGCGTACCGCGTCCACCAGGGCCAGGTTGCGCCCGAAGTTCTCCTCGGCGAAGCGCGGCCAGCGCCTGCGGTTGTCCGCGCCGTCCAGGTCGGCCGTGGAGGTGATGCTGCCGGTGAGCATGCCGCGGCCCAGCGGGCTGTACGCGACCACCGCGATCCCCAGCTCGCGGCACGCCTCCAGCATGGCGCCCTCGACGACGTCCCGGGTGAACAGCGAGTACTCCAACTGCACGGCGGCGATGGGGTGTTCGGCATGCGCCCTGCGCAGTGTGCCGACACTGATCTCGCTCAGCGCGAGATGGCCGACCTTGCCCTCGGCGACCAGTTCGGCCATGGCGCCCACCGTCTCCTCGACCGGGACGGCGGGGTCGCGGCGGTGCACGTAGTACAGGTCGATGTGCTCGACGCCCAGGCGCCGCAGCGAGGCCTCGCAGGCGTCGCGGACGTGGGCCGCCGAGGTGTCCACCCGGTCCACCCGGCCGGTGTCCGGGTCGTGCCGCAGCCCGAACTTCGTCGCGATCACCAGGCGCTCCCGGTCGGCCGCGCGCCGCCGCAGCCAGCGGCCGAGGAACTCCTCGTTGGCGCCGCGGCCGTACGCGTCCGCCGTGTCCAGCAGGGTGACGCCCAGGTCGAGAGCCCGGTCCAGAGCCCGCTCGGACTCGGCGTCGTCCGCCACCCCGTACGCCGTCGACATGCCCATGCACCCCAGGCCGACGGCCGAGACGGTCGGGCCCCCGGTGCCCAGCTCGCGATACCTCACGTGGCGTTCAGCTCCCCTTCTGTCACTCTGCGAAGTTCCAGCCCCTCGATTCTCCCGTATTGAGCCTGCGTACGGGGGCTCCGCAGGGAGGGCGGGGCAGCCGGTCGTCCGGGCCTCAGGGGGCTCTTTGTAAGCTCGACAGGGCGCACCCACCCCATGCCGTTCCACGCACGCGCGGCCCCGCGAGAGGAATCACCATGACCACCGAGCTGAGCCCCGACGCCCTGGCCGGGCTCCTCGACCAGGCCCGGCAGGACTACGCGGCACTTGCGGCCCGCAGCCTCAAGCTCGACCTCACCCGGGGCAAGCCCGCGCCCGAGCAGCTCGACCTCTCCGAGGACCTGCTCAGCCTGCCCGGCGGCCGCTACACCGCCGCCGACGGCACGGACGTACGCAACTACGGCGGCCTCCAGGGCCTCATGGAGCTCCGGGAGATCTTCGCCGAGGTGCTCCAGGTGCCGGCCGGGCAGCTGCTCGCCCTGGGCAACTCCAGCCTGGAGCTCATGCACGACTGCCTGGTGCACGCGATGCTCAGCGTCGTCCCCGGCGCCGAGTCCCACTGGGTGGACCAGGAGCGCCTCGCGTTCCTGTGCCCGGTGCCCGGCTACGACCGGCACTTCGCGCTGTGCGAGCGGTTCGGCATCGAGATGATCCCGGTGCCGATGACCGACGCGGGCCCGGACATGGACGTCGTGGAGCGCCTGGTCGCCGAGGACGCGGGCATCAAGGGCATCTGGTGCGTGCCGAAGTACAGCAACCCGAGCGGCATCAGCTACAGCGACGAGACCGTGGCGCGCCTGGCCCGCATGGAGACCGCGGCCCCCGACTTCCGGATCTTCTGGGACAACGCCTACGCCGCCCACCACCTGACCGACGAGCCCACCGAGATCGCCGACCTGCTCGGCGCGTGCGCGGCGGCCGGTCACGCGGACCGCGCGTTCGTCTTCGGCTCCACCTCGAAGATCACGGCCGCGGGCGCGGGCGTCGCCTTCTTCGGCTCCTCGCCCGCCAACGTGCAGTGGCTGCTCGCCAACAACTCCAAGCGCTCGATCGGCCCCGACAAGATCAACCAGCTGCGCCACGTCCTGTTCCTGCGGGACGCGGACGGCGTGCGGGCCCACATGGAGCGCCAGCGCGCGCTGCTTCAGCCGAAGTTCGAGATCGTCCAGCGGATCCTGGAGAGCGAGCTCGGCGGCACCGGCCTCGCGAGCTGGACGGTCCCCAAGGGCGGCTACTTCGTCACCCTTGAGGTCCCCGAGGGCTGCGCGAAGGAGGTCGTGGCGCGGGCCGGCGAGGCGGGCGTCGTGCTGACCCCGGCCGGTGCGACGCACCCGTACGGCAACGACCCGAAGGACGCCACCATCCGCATCGCGCCCAGCTACCCGGGCCTTGCGGAGCTGGAGCAGGCGATCCTGGGCCTCACGGCCTGCGTGCGGCTCGTCGGGTACGAGAAGCTCCTCGCGGCCTGATCCGGACGGACCGGGACAGGGAGGCCGTCTTCGCACCCCGGGGTGTGAAGACGGCCTTCTCGCCTCTCGGCCCTACGACACGATGTCCTTGCGGGCGAACCCGCGGAAGGCCAGCGCGAACAGGACGAGCGCGTACGCGACCGACACCGCCGAGCCCTTCAGCATGCCGCCCCACTCCAGGTGCGGCTGGAGCGCGTCGGCCCAGGCGAACTGCCAGTGCGCGGGCAGGAAGTCCCGCCAGTCGCCGAGCGCCGTCACCGCGTCCAGGACGTTGCCGACGATGGTCAGGCCCACCGCGCCGCCGACCGCGCCGAGCGGCGCGTCCGTCCGCGTGGAGAGCCAGAACGCGAGCGCCGCCGTGACCAGCTGGGACACGAAGACGAAGGCGACCGCGATGGCGAGCCGGGGTATGGCCTGGCCCGAGCCGAGCGACCCGCCGGTCGGGATCTGGAGCGGCCCCCAGCCGTAGACCGCCGTGCCCGCCGCGAGCGCCACCACGGGCAGCAGCACGATGGCCGCCGCGCTGAACCCGAGCGCCACCGCCAGCTTCGACCACAGCAGCCGGGCCCGGGGCACGGGCGCGGCCAGCAGATACCGCAGCGAGGACCAGCTCGCCTCCGAGGCCACCGTGTCGCCGCAGAACAGCGCGACGGGCACCACGAGCAGGAAGCCCGCCGACACGAACAGGCAGGTCGCGGCGAAGTTGGCGCCGGACGCGGTCGCCGTGTCCATCAGCGTGATGCGGCCGCCCCGGCTGCTCGGGCTGCCGCCGATGGCGAAGGCGACGATCAGGACGAACGGCAGCGCGCCGAGCACCGCGCCCATGACCAGGGTGCGCCGGCGCTTGAGCTGCCGTACGGCCTCGACGCGCAGCGGCAGGGTGCGCCGGGCCCGGTAGCCGGGTGCCGTCTCGCCCGACGGGGACTCCATCAGCGTGGTCATGCGGAACCTCCGATCAGGGTGAGGAACGCGTCCTCCAGGCGGCGGTGCGGGCCGACACCCGTCAACTGCACGTCCAGGCGCAGGAGTTCGGCGATGAGCCCGGTGGTGGTCGCCCCTTCGAGACGGATCAGGAGGCCTTCGTCGGTGCGCAGCGCCGAGCCGATGCCGGGCAGGGCGGCCACCTTGTCCACGACGGCCTCGGCGACGGGTTCGGCGGTCGTGACGAGCAGGGTGTCGCTCGCGCCGGTGATCTCGGCGACGGGACCCGCCTGGACGAGCCGGCCGCGGTCCATCACCACCAGATGCGTACAGGACTGCTCGACCTCCGACAGGAGGTGGCTGGAGACGATCACGGTGCGGCCGCCCTCCGCGTACCGGATCATCACGTCCCGCATCTCGCGGATCTGCGGCGGGTCGAGCCCGTTGGTCGGCTCGTCGAGGATCAGGAGGTCCGGCATGCCGAGCATGGCCTGCGCAATGGCGAGACGCTGCCGCATGCCCTGCGAGTACGTGCGGACCGCGCGCTGGAGGGCGTCGCCCAGGCCCGCGATCTCCAGGGCCTCCTCGATGCGGGAGTCCTCGGCGGGTCGGCCGGTGGCCGCCCAGTACAGCTCCAGGTTCTCGCGGCCCGAGAGGTGCGGCAGGAAGCCCGCGCCCTCGACGAACGCGCCGACCCGGGACAGCACGGGCGAGCCGGGCCGGATGGCGTGGCCGAACACGCGGATCTCGCCGCCGTCGGGCCGGATCAGGCCCATGAGCATGCGCAGAGTGGTGGTCTTGCCCGCGCCGTTGGGCCCGAGCAGCCCGAGCACCTGGCCCTTTTCCACCCGGAACGACAGCTCCCGTACGGCGTACCGGTCGCTGGACCTGGCGTACTTCTTGGTCAAGTCGGTGATCTGGAGCGGCACTTGGGCCAGCTCCGGGTCGGGCGCGGGGGTGTGGGTGCGCCGGGTGACCAGGAGCGCGCCGCCGATGAGGGCCCCGGCGAGCGGCAGCCCCCACACCCACCAGGAAAGACCCGCGGAGGCGGTGCGCGCGGCAGGCACGGTGGGCACGCTCAGGCCGCCGCCGTCCAGGGACACGGTGTACGTGGCGGGCCCGGCCGGGGAGGCGAAGCCGAGGTCGGTGGCGGCCACGACGAGGCGAAGGCGGTGGCCGGCCTCGACGTTGTGGTCGACGGCGGGCAGGGTCAGCTCGACGGTCCTGCCGTCCTTCGCGCCGTCGACCCGTATCGGGGCGACGAGCTGGGAGGGCAGCACCTGCTGCTTGCCGTCGGGGCCGACGTCGTACACCTTCCCGAAGAGCACGGCGGCGTCGCCGCTCGACTTCACCCTGAGCTTGACGGTGGGCGAGCCGGTGACGTGGACGCCGGTCTTCAGGGGCGCCGAGTCGAACCTCGCGTACTGGCCGGGGAAGTCGAGGGACAGGCCGACGCCGAGGGAGGACAGGCCGGACAGGCCCGCGCCGAGGCCGGGCACCGCCGAGATCGCGGGCGGCGCGCCGCCCGGCGGGTTGTCGAAGCTCTGCTCGCGGCCGGTCAGCGCGATCGTCTGCCGTCCGCTCTCCAGGCCGGGGTAGCTGCCGCTGCTCGCCCCCCTCAACTGGGCGGCGCCATCGGTGGAGTTGACGCCTCCGGTGCGGGTGACGCGGAAGGCGGGCCCGGTGTCCGCCCCCTTGTCGTCCTTCAGATACCGGTCGAACCACTGGGTGACCCGGGCCTGGGTGCGGCCGGTCTCGCGGTCGCCGCCGTCGTGCCCGCCCGCGATCCAGTCGACCGAGACGGGGGCGCCGTTGCCGGCGATCCTCTTCGCCATGGCGTCGGCCTGGCCGAGCGGGAACAGCGAGTCGGTCTGGCCCTGCATGATCAGCGCGGGCACCTTGATCCGGTCGCCCACGGCGGACGGGCTCTTGGATTCGAGGAGCTTCTCGGCCTCGGCGTCGGGCTCTCCGGCGGTCGCGACGCGGTTGTACATCGCGCAGATCCGGGGCTCGAACTTCTGGCAGCCGCCGGCCGTGGAGACGAAGATCCCTGCCCAGAGCTTCTTGTAGACCCCGTCGGGGAAGAAGACGTCCGACAGGTTCCAGTACGTCATCTCCGGGGCGATCGCGTCGACCCGCTCGTCGTACCCGGCGGCGAGCAGCGAGATCGCCCCGCCGTACGACACCCCGGTCACGCCGACGCGCGGGTCGCCCGCACGGTCCAGCCGCACCTCGGGCCGCCCGGCCAGCCAGTCGATCAGCCGGGACACGTCCTTGATCTCGAACTGCGGGTCGTTGAGCCCGATCTGACCGGTCGACCTGCCGAAGCCGCGCGCCGACCAGGTCATGACCGCGTACCCGTCCCGCGCGAGCTGCTCGGCCTGGCCCTTCACCTCGTCCTTGCTGCCGCCGAAGCCGTGTCCGATCAGCACGGCGGGCCGCTTGTCCTTGGTGCTGCCCGCCGTGAAGAAGGAGGTGTCGATCTTCGCTCCGGGCATGTCGAGCACCCGGTCCTCACGGTGCACGGCAGGAGCGCCCGAGGCCCCCGCGGCACTCCAGACACCGGCCCCGGCGAGCGCGGCAAGGGCGGCCGCCCCCGCGGCCACCCGCCATCGGCGTCTGCGCATGCTGATCTCCATCCCCCAACGGTATGCGCCCGCACCGACAACCGAGCCTGCCGCTGGGTGGAAGTGCCTGCTGTACCCGGGGAGTACGGTCGCCCTGTCCCGTACCGCAGCGGGAGTAGTGGGCGCGCCCCGCGAGAGACCGAAGGGGCCGCCCCGGACACGCCGTACGAGAAGGGAGCGCCCGCGATGGAGAGTCCGTACGAGATCCGCCGCGCCACCACCACGGCCGAGCTGACCGCCGCACAACACCTCTACGACGGCCCGGCCCGCGAGGAGTGGGCGGCCCGGTTCCTCGCCGCGCCGGGCCATCTGATGCTGATCGCGTACGCCGACGGAGCCCCGGTCGGCTTCGTGTCCGGCATCGAGATGCTGCACCCGGACAAGGGCAGCGAGATGTGCCTGTACGAGCTGGCGGTGGCCGAGGCGTACCGCCGCCGGGGCATCGGGCGCGCCCTGGTCGACGCGCTGGCCGTCGTCGCGCGGGACCGCGGCTGCTACGACATGTGGGTGGGCGTGGACACCGACAACGACCCGGCCCTCGCCACGTACCGCGCGGCGGGAGCGAAGGACGACGGCCCGTTCGCGATGCTGACGTGGCCCTTCGGCTGACCGGCCCGGGGGCTGCCCGGGCCGGCCGACGGGCCCCGGCTCAGAACGAGGCCGCGCTCAGCCACTGGTCGAGCACGGCCGCCTCGCCGAGGACCTCGACGGACGGGGCGTCGGCGGGCAGGCGGCGGTAGAAGACGCGCAGGACGTCGGCGAGGGGGCCGCGCAGCGCGACCGTCGCCTTGTCATGGGCATGGCTCCAGGTGAAGCCGTCCTCGCCGATCTCGATGAGCCACTCGGCGCCGGGGGCGTCGGTGGCGTGCAGGTGCAGGGACTGGCCGGGCTCGCCGAGCGGGGTCTCCGAACGCTTGAACGCCCGGGCGAAGTCGATGATGCCGAGCCATTCGTCCAGGGCGTCGGCCGCCACGTCGGCGGGCAGCGTGTACGCCGCGCCCACCGCGCCTGCCGCGTCCGCGCGGTGCACGGCGGTCTCGTGGGTCATCCGGCGCGACCAGAACGAGGTGGTCGTCATGCCCGTCCAGGACCAGACCTCCATGTCGGGCCCGGCGTCCCGCAGCGCGGTGGCGCAGAGCTCGGCGCCCTCGGCGAGCCAGGCGTCCAGGGCGGCCGCGTCGTCGCTGTCGGGCCCGCCGCGGCCGGCCACCTGCTCCGGCGAGACGGGCTCCATGGCCTTGGTGCTGACGATGTGGTGGACCCAGCGATGCGCTCCGCCCACGTGCGTGACGAGTTCGCGCAGGGTCCAGTCGGGACAGGTCGGTACCTTGGCCGAGAGGTCCGCACCGGACAGGTGGGACCTCAACTCGGCGGTCTGGCGGACGAGTTCGTCGCAGTAGGTCGCATGTTCAAGAGTCATGGCGCCACCCTAGGCGACCCCTGTGACAACCCTCCGTACACCCCCTGGGCGCCGCCTCAGGCCTGCGCGTCCTCGGGGATGCTGACCAGCCAGCGGGTCTCGCGGCGCGGCCGCAGGTACAGCGCCCAGTACAGGGTGGCGACGGCGGTGATGCCGCCGGTCCACAGCAGGTACTGGGTCTCCTGCTGGGTCAGGATGTAGGCGAGCACGGCGATGAGGAGGACCGGCACCGCGGGCCACAGCGGCATCCGCCAGGCCGGGACGTCCTTGTGCGAGCCGCGCCGGCAGAGCAGGGCGGCGACGGCGACCAGGAGGTACATGGCGGTGACGGAGACGCCGGTGACGCCGTAGAGGGTGTCGAGCTTGACGAAGCACAGGGCCGCGCCGGGGACGCCGACCAGGAGGGTGGCCACCCACGGCGAGCCGAACCGGCCGAGCCGGGACAGGCCCCGGTTGACGGGCTCGGGCCAGGCCTTGTCGCGGGCCGAGGCGAACAGGACGCGGGAGTTCTGGATGACCATGACGATGCCCGCGTTGATGATGGCGAGGGCGACGCAGAGGCTGACGAAGGTGCCGACCGCGGAGTTCGACCAGGTGGTGACCATGTCGCTGAGGTTGCCGCTGGTGAGGGCGGCAAGGTCGGGGGCGCCCATCGTGATGGCCACGACGGGCACCAGGATCACGGCGGTCGAGATGGCGAGGGTGGCGAGCACGGTGCGGGCGACGTTGCGCCGCGGGTGCTCCAGCTCCTCCGAGAGGTACACGGCGGTCGAGAAGCCCTGGGTGATGAACAGGGCGATGGCGAGTCCGGAGATCACCATCATCGCGGTGACCGTCGAGGGCGTACCGCTGTCGGTGGCGACCGAGCCGTGTACGAGAGCCGAGGCGCCGCGCTCGCTGTGGGCGAAGCCGAGTATGGCCACCACTCCGGCGGCGACGACCTCCAGTACGAGGAAGATCCCGGTGATCCAGGCGTTCGCGCGCAGGTCGAGCAGGCCGGCCAGGGTGGCGAGCAGCATGACGCCGGCGCCCGCGAGGGGCGCCGGGATGTGCACGATCGGCGCGAGGTAGTCGGCGGTGCCCATCGCGATGACGGGCGGCACGATCATCACGACGAGCAGCGAGAGCACGAACACCAGCCAGCCCGCGAGCCGCCCCGCCATCGTCGACACCATGGCGTACTCGCCGCCCGCGCTGGGGATGAGGGTGCCCAGCTCCGAGTAGCAGAACGCGACGCCGATACAGAGCAGCGAGCCGATGGCGATGGTGAGGGCGGTGTAGGTGCCGAGAGTGGCGAAGAGGTCGGGCACGACGACGAACAGGGTGGAGGCGGGCGTCACGCAGGACAGCGTGAGGAGGGTGCCGCCCACGACGCCGATGGAACGCTTGAGCTTCTGCGGGGTGGGGCCGGTCGCGGGGGCGAGCGCCTGGGGGGCGCTGAGCGTTTCCGTCATCGTGCGGTTCCGATCGACTGGTGCGGTTCCGAAGCGCGGGAGCGGTATCGCCTCCAGAGGCGCGGTGGTGAATGAATCGACGGCTCCCGGGTTGCCGACATGCAATCCTTCGGAGAACCGCAGGTCAATAGGGGGTTACCTGCGGAATCCGAAGATCCGGCACGGCGGAACGCCGATTTTCGGCGTCAAGAACGCGTCAAGACTGGACTTCGCCCGGTACGGGAACCGCAGCGCGCGGGCCGAAGTTCGTCGGCAACTTTCCGCGGTACGGACCGGTACGGGCGCGTACTGACGCGTACGGACGCTCCGGTGGCCGCTCGGCCGGCCGGGTACGGCGACGGCCGCCGCCCGCACCCCTTCCTTCAGGGGGCGGACGGCGGCCGTGGCGGATCAGGCGGTCAGTGGTTCCGGGGGAAGCCCAGGTCCACGCCCGACGGGCCGTCCGCCGGGTCCGGCCAGCGGGTCGTGACGACCTTGCCGCGGGTGTAGAAGTGCGTGCCGTCGTTGCCGTAGATGTGGTGGTCGCCGAAGAGCGAGTCCTTCCAGCCGCCGAAGGAGTGGTAGCCCACCGGCACCGGGATCGGCACGTTCACGCCGACCATGCCGGCCTCGACCTCCAGTTGGAAGCGGCGGGCCGCGCCGCCGTCCCGGGTGAAGATCGCGGTGCCGTTGCCGAACGGCGAGGCGTTGATCAGCGCCAGGCCCTCCTCGTACGTCTCGGCGCGCAGCACGCACAGGACCGGGCCGAAGATCTCGTCGCGGTAGGCGTCCGCCGAGGTGGGAACGTGGTCCAGGAGGGACAGGCCGATCCAGTGGCCGTCCTCGAAGCCCTCGACCGTGTAGCCGGTGCCGTCCAGGACGACGGTGGAGCCCTGGGCGGCCGCGCCCGCGACGTACGAGGCGACCTTGTCGCGGTGGGCCGCGGTGATCAGCGGGCCCATCTCCGAGGACGGGTCGTTGCCGGGGCCGATCTTGATCTTCTCGGCGCGCTCGCGGATCTTCTCCACCAGCTCGTCGCCGATCGCGCCGACGGCGACGACCGCGGAGATCGCCATGCAGCGCTCGCCCGCCGAGCCGTACGCGGCCGAGACGGCGGCGTCGGCCGCCGCGTCCAGGTCGGCGTCCGGCAGGACCAGCATGTGGTTCTTGGCGCCGCCGAGCGCCTGTACCCGCTTGCCGTTGGCGGAGGCGGTGGTGTGGATGTAGCGGGCGATCGGGGTCGAGCCGACGAAGGAGACCGCGGCCACGTCCGGGTGGGCGAGCAGCGCGTCGACGGCCACCTTGTCACCGTGCAGGACGTTGAAGACGCCGTCGGGCAGGCCCGCCTCGGCGAGCAGTTCGGCGATCTTCATCGACGCCGACGGGTCCTTCTCCGAGGGCTTCAGGACGAAGGTGTTGCCGCACGCGATGGCGAGCGGGAACATCCACATCGGCACCATCGCCGGGAAGTTGAACGGCGTGATGCCCGCGACGACGCCCAGCGGCTGGCGGATGGAGGCCACGTCCACCCGGCTGGAGACCTGCGTGGACAGCTCACCCTTGAGCTGGGTGGTGATGCCGCAGGCCAGGTCGACGATCTCCAGGCCGCGGGCGACCTCGCCGAGCGCGTCCGAGTGCACCTTGCCGTGCTCGGCGGTGATCAGCTCGGCGATCGCGTCCCGGTTCGCGTCGAGCAGCGCCCGGAACTTGAACAGTACGGTGGTGCGCTGGGCCAGCGAGGACGTGCCCCAGGTCGCGTACGCCGCCTTCGCGGCGGCCACGGCCTGGTCCACCTCCTCCACCGACGCGAAGGCGACCTGCGTGGTGACCGCTCCGGTCGCCGGGTCGGTCACCGGGCCGAAGCTGCCCGACGTGCCCTCGACGGTCTTGCCACCGATCCAGTGGTGGACGGTCTTCGTCATGTCCAAGTGCTCCTTCACAGATGGCGGCGTCGGGCGGTGACGTGCCGTTCGTACTCCTCGCGGGCCGTGACCGCCGACGTGCGGGTCGCGGTCTCGGCCACGGGCACATCCCACCACGCCTGGGCCGGGGGCGGGCCCGACACTGTGTCGGGCGTTTCGGTCTCCACGTAGACACATGTGGGCACGTCGGCCCGACGCGCCTCGGCAAGGGCTTCTCGCAGGTCACGCACGGTTTTGGCGCGAAGTACACGCATCCCGAGCGAGCCCGCGTTGGCCGCCAGGTCGACCGGCAGCGGATCGCCGCCGTACGTCCCGTCCGCCGCGCGGAACCGGTACGCCGTGCCGAACCGCTCACCCCCCACCGCGTCCGAGAGCCCGCCGATCGAGGCGTACCCATGGTTCTGGAGGATCACCACCTTGATGGGGATGTTCTCCTGCACGGCGGTGACGATTTCGGTCGGATTCATCAGATATGTACCGTCGCCGACCAGCGCCCACACCGGCCGCCCGGGTGCCGCGAGGGCGACTCCGATGGCCGCCGGGATCTCGTAGCCCATGCAGGAGTAGCCGTATTCGACGTGGTACTGGTCGCGCGAGCGGGTCCGCCACAGCTTGTGCAGGTCGCCGGGGAGCGACCCGGCCGCGTTGATCAGGATGTCGTCCCCGGTGACCAAGGTGTCGAGTACGCCGAGGACTTGGGCCTGCGTCGGGCGGGCCTCGTCGGACGCGGGGGCATAGGCGGCGCTCACCCGCGCCTCCCACTCCCCCTTCAGCCGCGTGCACTCGGCCTCGTACGCGGCCGGTACCCGGTATCCCTTCAGTGCCTCGCGCAGCGCGGCGAGGCCGGTGCGGGCGTCGCCGACCAGCTGCCGCCCGCCCATCTTGTGCGCGTCCGCGGGGCGGACGTTGAGGTTGACGAAGCGGACGCCGGGGTTCTGGAAGAGGGTGGCGGAGGCGGTCGTGAAGTCGGTCCAGCGGGTGCCGACGCCGAGCACCACATCGGCGGTGCGGGCCAGTTCGTCGGCGGCGGCCGTGCCGGTGTGGCCGATGCCGCCGACATCGCGGGGGTGGTCGTGGGGCAGCGCGCCCTTGCCGGCCTGGGTGCTCGCGACCGGAATGCCGGTGTCCTCGGCGAACACGCCGAGCACGTCCTGGGCCCGGGCGTGCCGCACCCCGCCACCGACGACGACGAGCGGCCGCTCGGCCCGCGCCAACTCCTCCACGGCACCGGCCAGTTCATCGGGGTCGACACCCGGGGCCCGGACCGGCCACACCCGTTCGCGGAAGAACTCCTCCGGCCAGTCGTACGCCTCCGCCTGGACGTCCTGCGGCAGCGCGAGCGTGACCGCCCCCGTGTTCGCGGGGTCGGCGAGGACGCTCATCGCGTTCAGGGCGGCCGGGATCAGCGCCTCGGGGCGGGCGATGCGGTCGAAGTAGCGGGAGACCGGGCGCAGGCAGTCGTTGACCGACACGTCGCCCGCGTACGGGACTTCGAGCTGTTGAAGGACCGGGTCGGCGGGGCGGCCGGCGAAGGCGTCGCCGGGCAGGAGCAGCACCGGGAGGTGGTTGATGGTGGCCAGGGCCGCGCCGGTGACGAGATTGGTGGCGCCGGGCCCGATGGAGGTGGTCACCGCATGGGCGGAGAGCCGGCCGGACTGGCGGGCGTAGCCGACGGCGGCGTGCACCATGGCCTGCTCGTTGCGGCCCTGGTGGAAGGGCATGGCCTCCGGCCCGGATTCGAGCAGCGCCTGCCCGATCCCGGCGACGTTGCCGTGCCCGAAAATGCCCCAAGTGGCGGCGATCATACGGTGGTTGACACCCTCGCACGAGGTGTACTGGCGGGCCAGGAAGGCGATCAGCGCCTGTGCGGTGGTGAGGCGGCGCGTCGTACCGGTCACTGGTATCCCTCCACGTGGTCGGGGTGGAAGGAGATCTTCCACTCCCGTTCCTGCCCCGGGCCCGCCATCACGTTCAGGTAGTACATGGCGTTGCCGGGCTGGGCGATGGACGGCCCGTGCCAGCCGTCCGGAACGAGCACCGCGTCGCCGGTGCGCACCTCGGCGAGGAGGTCGGCGCCGCCGTCGCGGGACGGCGAGATCCGCTGGTAGCCGTAGCCGCCGGCCCGCTCGAACTCGAAGTAGTAGATCTCCTCCAACTCGCTCTCCCTGCCCCGTAGTTGCTCGTCGTGCTTGTGCGGCGGGTACGAGGACCAGTTGCCGCCGGGCGTGATCACCTCGACGGCGATCAGCCGGTCGCAGGCGAAGGCGTCCGCCGAGGCGAAGTTGCGCACAGTACGGGAGCAGTTTCCGGAGCCCCGGGCTTCGACGGGTACCTCCGGCGCGGGGCCGCGGCGAGCGGGGAGTCGTCGCTCGCACCGCGCTCCTGCCAGGGCGAAACGGCCTCCCGCGCCGGAGGTGATCTGGGTGTGCGCGTCACGCGGCACATACGCGAAGTCGGTCGGCCCGTCGAACACGCCCGGGCGGCCGCTCAGTTCGACGTCGAGACCCTCGGTGCGCACCGCACAGCCACCGCGGAGCGGCACCACGAGCCACTCGCTGTCCCCGGCCTCCAGCAGGTGCGAGCCGCCGGGCGGGAGATCGAGCACGCGCAGGGAGGAGTAGCGCCACCCCGCCCGCGCGGGGTCGATGTCGAGGATGTACGGGGCGCGGGCGGTCTCGCCGGCCCGTACGAGCAGTTCCTGGTGATCCATGTCCGACTCCCTACCCCCTACAGCAGTCCGACGGCGGTATCGACGGCCGCCGCCACATCGCCGTCGGCCGGATAGAGCAGCGAGCGCCCGGCGACCAGGCCCTGCACGGTGGGCAGCTGCAGCGCCCCGCGCCACTTCTCGAAGGCGGCGTCCTGGTCGTCCCCTATGTCGCCGCCGAGCAGCACCGCGGGCAGCGTACTGGTGGCCATGACCTCGGCCATGTCGTCCGGGTTCTCGGTGACGGGCACCTTCAGCCAGGTGTACGCGGAGGTGCCCGCCAGGCCCGAAGCGATGGCGATGGACCGGGTGACGGCCCCGGCGGACAGATCGTGACGAATCCGCCCTTCCACTCGATGGCAGATGAACGGCTCGACGAATACGGGGAGTTGGCGTTCCGCCATCTCATCCACAGCCCGGGCGGCAGCGTGCAGCGTGTCGAGCGAACCGGCGTCCTCGTAGTCGATCCTGAGCAGGAGCTTGCCCGCGTCGAAGCCGAGCCGTTCCAGGTCCTGGGCCCGGTGGCCGGTGAAGCGGTCGTCGAGTTCGAAGGCTGCTCCGGCGAGGCCGCCGCGGTTCATGGAGCCGATGACGACCTTGTCGTCGAGGGCGCCGAGCAGGAGCAGGTCCTCCAGGACGTCGGCGCTGGCGAGCACGCCGTCGACGCCGGGCCGCGACAGGGCGAGCCGGAGCCGGTCGAGCAGGTCGCCCCGGTCGGCCATGGCGAGCCCGTTGGCGCCGACGCCGAGCGCGCCCCGGGCCGGGTGGTCGGCGGCGATCACCATGAGCCGCCCGCCGTCGCGGAGCAGCGGTCTGCGCACCCGGCGGGCGGCGGCCTCGGCGACGGCTTCGGGGTGGCGGGCCCGCAGCCGTGCGAGCCCGGCGGGCCCCAGGTCGGCGCTCACACCCGGCCGCCTTCCAGGACGCGCTCGACCTCGGCCGGGTACGGCATGGCGGAGGAGCAGGCGAGCCGGGACGCGACGATGGCCCCGGCGGCGTTGGCGTACCGCATGACACGTTCGAGCTCCCACCCCGCGAGCAGCCCATGACAGAGCGCCCCGCCGAACGCGTCCCCCGCACCGAGCCCGTTGACCACGTCGACCGGCACGGGCGGCACCTCGGCGACGCCCCCGTCCCGGCACACGGCGAGCACGCCCTTGGGCCCCTGCTTGACGACGGCAAGCTCGACCCCGGCGCCGAGGAGGGCCTCAGCGGCGGCCCTGGGTTCGCGCTCCCCCGTCGCCACCTCGCACTCGTCGATGTTGCCGACGGCAACGGTGGCGTGGCGCAGGGCCTCGCGGTAGTAGGTGCGGGCAACATCGGGTGCTTCCCAGAACATGGGCCGCCAGTCGAGGTCGAAGACGGTGAAGGACGATGAACCACCCCGCGCACCCAGCGCCGCCAGCGTCGCCCCCCGGCTCGGCTCCGCGCACAGCCCCGTCCCCGTCGCCCAGAAGATCCGCGCCGCCCGGATCGCCGCAAGGTCCAACTCCCCTTCCCGCAGCTCCAGATCGGGCGCCTTGGGCAGCCGGTAGAAGTACAGCGGGAAGTCGTCCGGCGGGAACACCTCGCAGAAGGTGACCGGCGTGGGCAGCCCGTCCACAGGAGTGACCCAGCGCGCGTCCACCCCGAGCTCCCCCAGCTCCGTGCGGAGGTACTCGCCGAACGGATCGCGCCCGGTGCGGGTGACGACGGCCGTGCGGCGGCCGAGCCGGGCCGCGGCGACCGCCACGTTGGAGGGCGAGCCGCCGAGGAACTTCCCGAAGGAGCTGACCTTGGCCAGCGACACCCCGGTCTGCAGGGGGTAGAGGTCGACGCCGATCCGCCCCATGGTGATCAGGTCGTAAGCAGCGCCTCGCCCGGCACCGGAAGCGGCGCCGCACCCGGAGTCGTACCCACGGCCGTCCTCACTGCCGTACGGAGCCTCGTCCATGCACGTCCCCTCGGGTCGCCGCGTCGCCGATGACCCCAGGTCTAGCCGTCGCCCACCACCCCTGTCAATCTTTGTCCTTACATTCGGACGTGGCCTTGACACTCCTCCCGCGGCCCCGGAAGGCTGGCCCCCATGACGACGGCGAAGACCCGCATCCGGATCGGTTCGGCCCCCGACTCCTGGGGCGTCTGGTTCCCCGACGACCCTCGCCAAGTCCCCTGGCAGCGCTTCCTGGACGAGGTCGCGGGCGCGGGCTACCGGTGGATCGAACTCGGACCGTACGGCTATCTCCCCACCGACCCCGCGCGCCTCGCCGAGGAGACCGCCGTACGCGATCTGCGGGTCTCGGCCGGGACCGTCTTCACGGGGCTGCACCACGGCCCGGCGGTGTGGGAGAAGACGTGGGCGCACGTCGCGGACGTGGCCGCGCTGACACAGGCCACCGGCGCCCGGCACCTGGTCGTCATCCCCTCCTTCTGGCGCGACGACAAGAGCGGTGAGGTCCTGGAGGACAGCACGCTGACCGCCGCGCAGTGGCGCGATCTCGCCGGTCAGACCGAGCGCCTGGCCCGCGAGGTGCGGGACCGCTACGGCCTGCGCGTCGTCGTGCACCCGCACGCCGACACCCACATCGACAGCGAGGAGAACGTGGCCCGCTTCCTGCACGCCACCGACTCCGACCTGGTCTCGCTGTGCCTGGACACCGGGCACTACGCGTACTGCGGCGGCGACAGCGTCAAGCTGATCGAGACGTACGGAGAGCGGATCGGCTACCTCCACCTCAAGCAGGTGGACCCCGAGGTACTGGCCCACGTGCGCGCCGCCGGAACGCCGTTCGGACCGGCCGTCGCGCAGGGCGTGATGTGCGAGCCGCCGCACGGCGTGCCTGCGCTCGAACCGGTCCTCGCCGCGGCCCAGGACCTGGACGTCGACCTCTTCGCGATCGTCGAGCAGGACATGTACCCCTGCGATCCGGACAAGCCCCTGCCGATCGCCGAGCGCACCCGCGCGTTCCTCCGCTCGTGCGGGGCCTGACATGACCCTGGGCATCGCCGTCATCGGCACCGGCCGGATGGGCGCCGACCATGTGCGCCGTATCGACTCCGTGATCGGCGGTGCCCGGGTGGCCGCCGTCGCCGACCTCGACCTGGAGCGCGCGGGCGCGGCGGCCGCGGGCATCGAGGGGTGCGGCGTCCACACCGACCCGGCGGCCGCGATGGCCGCGCCCGGCGTGGACGCCGTCCTCATCGCCTCCTCGGGCCCGGCCCACGAGGCCGCCCTGCTCGAAGCCTTCGCGCGCGGCCTGCCGGTCCTGTGCGAGAAACCGCTGACCCCCGACCCGGCCGGCACCCTGCGCGTCATGGAGGCCGAGCGGCGCCTGGGCCGCCGCCTGGTCACGGTGGGCTTCATGCGCCGGTACGACGCGGAGTACCAGCGACTCCGACTCACGCTTGATCAGGGGGAGTTGGGGCGTCCGCTGATGCTGCACTGCCGCCACCGCAACGCAAAATCGCCCTCCTTCTTCACCACCGAGATGCTGATCCGCGACTCGGTGGTGCACGAGGCGGACGCCACCCGCTGGCTGCTCGGCCAGGAGATCACCGCCGTACAGGTCCTGCGCCCGCGCTCCACCTCGTACGCCCCGCAAGGGCTCGGCGATCCGCAGCTGGTCCTCTTCGAGACGTCCGGTGGCGTCGTCGTGGACGTCGAGATCTTCGTCAACTGCGGCTTCGGGTACGAGGTGCGCTGCGAGGCGGTGTGCGAGCGCGGGACCGCCTCGATCGGCGAGAGCGGCGGTCTCGTCACGCGGGCGGCCGGGCGCGCGGCCCATGGCATCCCGCAGGACTTCACCATCCGGTTCGCCGGGGCGTACGACCGCGAGGTGCAGGCCTGGGTGGACGCGACGAGGCGGGGGTGCGTCGAGGGCGCGAGCACCTGGGACGGGTATGCGGCGGCGCTGGTCTGCGAGGCGGGGGTGCGGGCGCAGGAGTCGGGCGGACGGATCGAGGTGGAGCTGCCGGAGCGTCCGTCTCTGTACGCATAGCCGGCGCCGTACAAGTGGCGGCTGCGTCCATCGAGCGACCGGCCGCCGGGGTTGCCGCCCGTTGTCACCCGTCTGCCCCAACCACCCATGTTCACCACATGCGTTACAAGCATCCGGCTCCCGTCACACATGTCTCGATTACACGGGTCTTGCGTCACAGACGGTCGACAGGGGCTCCCCCGGCCTCACTCTCCGTCGTTCAACGGGCACAGGCTGAGTGATCGCCAAGCGTTCGCGCCGCAGCTCCCCCGACGGCCTTCCGGTCGCCGCTGCGGCGTACGCAGGGAGGTGCCCCACATGACCGACCGAAGGCTCTGGTCCTACAAAGAAATCGCCGCGCACATCCGGGTGCAGCCGGACACGGTGCGCTCCTACCGCAAACACGGGCTCCTGCCGGCTCCGGACCTGGTGGAGAACGGCAAGCCGTACTGGTTCGCGGACACGATCCGGGCCTGGGTCGCCCAGCGGCCCGGCAACAGAGGCCGCCGCGCGAAGTGACCCGGGCGCACCGATGCGGGCGGCTGTGTCGTTATCACCCCGAATCACCCCAATCGCGTCCGAGTAGGCTCGCCTAATACCCCCTAGGGGTATAGTCTGGGGTGTGTGAGGGCGCCTCGGTCTCCCCTTGGCCCCCTGATGCACCATGGATCCGTACGCCCGCGAAGAGGAGAACGCCATGACCGCCGAGATCGAGACCCCCGTAGCGACCGGTTCCTGCTGCTCGCCCGCCGGAGGCTGCCAGGGTGGCGGGGCGACCGACGTCCAGGTGGGCGCCGTCACCGCCGTCTACAAGGTCTCCGGCATGACCTGCGGCCACTGCGAGGGCGCGGTGGCCGGTGAGATCTCCGGGATCGAGGGGGTCAGCTCGGTGAAGGCCGTCGCCGCGACCGGTGAGGTCACCGTGGTCTCGGCGGCCCCGCTCGACGAGGAGGCGGTTCGTGCGGCCGTCGACGAGGCGGGCTACGAACTGGTCGGCCGCGCCTGACCCGGAGGGCGTCCCCTCCGCTTCTCCCCCCGTCGGGCCGCACCCGGTCGGCTTCCCGCCGGCACCGTGCGGCCCGGCCTGCTTTCTGGAGCCCCATCGTGCAAACCACCACCCCGGATCACGTGGTCGAACTCGCCATCGGCGGGATGACCTGCGCGGCGTGCGCGGCCCGCGTGGAGAAGAAGCTGAACCGGATGGAGGGGGTTTCCGCCACGGTCAACTACGCCACGGAGAAGGCGCGGGTCGCCTTCGAACCCGGGGTGACGCTGGCGGACCTCGTCACGACGGTGGTGAAAACGGGGTACACGGCCGAGCCCATGAACCCCCAGGGCTCTGCCCCGGCCCCCGGCACAGATCCGACTGCGGGCCACGGTTCCGCCCTGCGGAACGCCTGCCCACAGCGTGAAGGGGTGGTCGGGGCAGATCCAGCCCGTGGGGGTCCCCCCTGGACGGAGTCCTTGGGGGAGTTTGAGGACGAGCGCCCTTCAGGCGCGAACGGGGGTCTGGGGGCGGAGCCCCCAGGGGCCACCCCGCCGCACCCGGGAGACGACCGCAGCACGATGCGGCTGGCCGCGCTGAAGCAGCGCCTCACTGTCACGGCCGTCCTTTCCGCGCCCGTCATCGCGCTGGCGATGATCCCGGCGGCCCAGTTCGACTACTGGCAATGGCTCAGCCTCGCCCTCGCCGCCCCCGCCGTCCTCTGGGGCGGCCTCCCCTTCCACCGGGCCGCGTGGGCCAACCTCAAGCACGGCGCCGCCACGATGGACACCCTCGTGTCCACCGGCACGCTCGCCGCGTTCGGCTGGTCGCTCTGGGCGCTCTTCTTCGGCACCGCGGGGATGCCCGGCATGCGGCACGGGTTCAGCTTCGCCACCAGCCGCGGGGACGGCGCCGGGACGATCTACCTCGAAGTCGCCGCGGGAGTCGTCACGTTCATCCTGCTCGGCCGCTGTCTGGAGGCCCGCGCCAAACGGAAGTCCGGCGCCGCCCTGCGCGCCCTGATGGAGCTGGGTGCGAAGGACGTCGCCGTGCTGCGCGGCGGGGCCGAAGTGCGCATCCCCGTGAGCCAGTTGCGTACCGGGGACCGATTCGTCGTACGGCCCGGCGAGAAGGTCGCCACGGACGGAACGGTCATCGAGGGCGCCTCGGCACTCGACGCGTCGATGCTCACCGGCGAGTCCGTGCCGGTGGACGTGGGCGTGGGCGACGCCGTGACCGGGGCGACGGTGAACGCCGGGGGCCGGATCGTCGTCGAGGCGACCCGTGTCGGCGCGGACACACAGCTCGCCCGCATGGCCCGCCTGGTGGAGGACGCCCAGAACGGCAAGGCCCAGGTGCAGCGCCTCGCCGACCGCATCGCGGGCGTCTTCGTGCCGGTGGTGTTCGTGATCGCGCTCGCCACCCTGGCCGTCTGGCTCCTGGCCACGGGCGACGCCACCGCCGCCTTCACCGCGGCCGTCGCCGTACTGATCATCGCCTGCCCCTGTGCGCTGGGCCTGGCCACTCCGACCGCGCTGATGGTCGGCACCGGACGCGGCGCCCAGCTCGGCATCCTGATCAAGGGCCCGGAGGTCCTGGAGTCGACCCGCCGCATCGACACCGTCGTCCTCGACAAGACCGGCACGGTGACCACCGGCCGCATGAGCCTGTACGAGGTCCACACCGTCGAGGGCGTCGCCGAGAAGCAGCTCCTGCGCCTGGCCGGTGCCCTGGAGCACGCCTCCGAGCACCCCATCGCCCGCGCGGTCGCGTCCGGCGCCGAGGACCGGGCCGGGGTGCTGCCGCCGGCCGAGGACTTCCGCTCGCTGCCCGGCCGGGGCGTGGAGGGCATCGTCGAGGGCCACCACGTGTACGTGGGCCGGGACGCCGCCCTGGAGCTCCCGCCCGGGCTCGCCGCGGCCAAGGGCGCCGCCGAGGCCCAGGGACGTACCGCCGTCACCGTCGCCTGGGACGGGGTCGCCCGGGGCGTGCTGGCCGTCTCCGACACCGTCAAGGAGACCAGCGCCGAGGCCGTCGCCCGGCTGCGGGCGCTGGGCCTCACCCCCGTCCTGCTCACCGGCGACCACCACAGCGTCGCCACAACCGTGGCCGCGGAAGTCGGTATCGAGGCGGCCGATGTGTACGCGGAGGTCCTCCCCGAGGACAAGGCCGCCGTCGTCCAGCGCCTTCAGGCACAGGGCCGCACCGTCGCCATGGTGGGGGACGGCGTCAACGACGCGGCCGCCCTGGCCGTCGCCGATCTGGGTCTCGCGATGGGCACCGGCACGGACGCCGCCATCGAGGCCGGCGATCTCACCCTCGTACGCGGTGACCTGCGAGTTGCCGCCGATGCGATCCGATTGTCCCGCCGGACCCTCACCACGATCAAAGGCAACCTTTTCTGGGCATTCGGCTACAACGTGGCCGCCGTCCCCCTGGCCGCCGCGGGCCTGTTGAATCCGATGATCGCGGGTGCGGCTATGGCGTTCTCGTCGGTGTTCGTGGTAACCAACAGCCTACGGTTGCGTTCCTTCACCTGACCTCCACAAAGAGATCTAGATCACAGAGGTTTTGAGGTAACCATCGGGAGGGGTCGGGAGTCTAAGTGGGCGATGCCACGGACGTCTTGGGGGACGTCCATGGAATGTCTTGGGGGACGTTCCAGGCAACGCGTTGGCCGGGGCACGTACGTCGGGAGCTTTGAGCGGCCCACCCGACAGGTACGTACCCCGGCAGACCGCCTAGACCCCCGGCTCGGATCCCGTGGGGGGAATCCGCACCGGGAAACAGGGAAGCGCCCCGACTGCCGACCCGTGGGGGGATCGGCAGCGGGGCGCTTTCCGACTTCTGGCGCCGAACCGCCCGGCAGTTACCGGGAGTTCGGCCGGTGCGGGACGCTCAGCGGGCCTCGACCGGCACGAAGTCCCGCAGAACCTCACCGGTGTAGATCTGGCGCGGGCGGCCGATGCGGGAGCCGGGCTCCTTGATCATCTCGTGCCACTGGGCGATCCAGCCCGGGAGACGGCCGAGCGCGAACAGGACCGTGAACATCTCGGTCGGGAAGCCCATGGCGCGGTAGATCAGACCCGTGTAGAAGTCCACGTTCGGGTACAGGTTGCGCGAGACGAAGTACTCGTCGCTCAGCGCGTGCTCTTCGAGCTTCAGCGCGATGTCGAGCAGCTCGTCGGACTTGCCGAGCGCCGACAGGACGTCGTGCGCGGCAGCCTTGATGATCTTGGCGCGCGGGTCGAAGGACTTGTACACCCGGTGGCCGAAGCCCATCAGGCGGACGCCGTCCTCCTTGTTCTTCACCTTGCGGATGAAGGAGTCCACGTCGCCGCCGTTGGCCTGGATGCCTTCCAGCATCTCCAGGACGGACTGGTTGGCACCGCCGTGCAGCGGGCCCCACAGCGCCGAGATGCCGGCCGAGATCGACGCGAACATGTTGGCCTGCGAGGAGCCGACCAGACGCACGGTGGAGGTCGAGCAGTTCTGCTCGTGGTCCGCGTGCAGGATGAGCAGCTTGTCGAGCGCCGAGACGACGACCGGGTCCAGCTCGTACTCCTGGGCCGGCACCGAGAACGTCATGCGCAGGAAGTTCTCGACATAGCCGAGGTCGTTGCGCGGGTAGACGAAGGGGTGGCCGATCGACTTCTTGTACGCGTACGCCGCGATCGTCGGCAGCTTGGCGAGCAGCCGGATCGTGGAGAGGTGGCGCTGCTTCTCGTCGAACGGGTTGTGGCTGTCCTGGTAGAAGGTGGACAGCGCGGAGACCACCGAGGACAGCATCGCCATCGGGTGGGCGTCACGCGGGAAGCCGTCGAAGAACCGCTTCACGTCCTCGTGCAGCAGCGTGTGCCCGGTGATCTCGTCCTTGAAGCTGGAGAGCTGGTCGACGGTCGGAAGCTCGCCGTTGATCAGCAGGTATGCGACCTCGACGAAGGTCGAGCGCTCCGCCAGCTGCTCGATGGGGTACCCGCGGTAGCGCAGGATGCCCTGCTCCCCGTCCAGGTAGGTAATGGCGGATTTATAGGCGGCCGTGTTGCCGTATCCGCTGTCGAGGGTGACCAGTCCGGTCTGGGCTCGGAGCTTCCCGATGTCGAAGCCCTTGTCGCCGACGGTGCTGTCGATCACCGGGTAGGTGTACTCGCCATCGCCGAACCGCAGTACTACAGCGTTGTTCGCGTTCTCGCTCACGTCATCCCTCACCGACGTAGTGCCTCTTCTTCGAGGTGCCCTGACTGTCTCTACCATCCCCCATTTGGCTCAGCAGAGTGCACTCGGGGTCGCCCATTGGGCTTATTCACGGCACTCAGTGCCGCTCAACCTGCTCATCCTGCCCCGTTCGCCCCAGTTACGAAAGCCCTGGGTGATCTTTCACACCAAAGTGCCCCCTGACAGCCGGTGAGCGAGTGCGGTAAAGCGTCTGCCTGCGGAAACGGTACGTACGGCCTGGCCGATGGCCTTGCGGGACCCCACCAGGACCACGAGCTTCTTGGCGCGCGTCACCGCCGTGTAGAGCAGATTGCGCTGGAGCATCATCCAGGCGCCGGTGGTGACGGGGATGACGACGGCCGGGTACTCGCTGCCCTGGGAGCGGTGGATCGTCACGGCGTAGGCGTGGGCCAGCTCGTCCAGCTCGTCGAAGTCGTACGGCACCTCCTCGTCCTCGTCCGTCAGGACCGTCAGGCGCTGGTCGTCGAGGTTGAGCGCGGTGACCACGCCGACGGTGCCGTTGAAGACGCCGTTCTTGCCCTTCTCGTAATTGTTGCGAATCTGGGTGACCTTGTCGCCGACGCGGAACACCCTTCCACCGAACCTTTTCTCGGGCAGGTCGGGCCGGGCGGGCGTGATCGCCTGCTGGAGGAGGCCGTTGAGGGTGCCGGCGCCGGCCGGGCCGCGGTGCATCGGGGCGAGCACCTGGATGTCGCGACGCGGGTCGAGCCCGAACTTCGCCGGGATGCGCCGGGCCGCGACGTCGACGGTGAGCCGGCCCGCGTCCTCCGTCTCGTCCTCGACGAAGAGGAAGAAGTCGTCCAGGCCCGAAGTGATGGGCTGCGTACCGGAGTTGATGCGGTGGGCGTTGGTGACGACGCCGGACTCCTGTGCCTGCCGGAAGATCCGGGTCAGCCGCACGCTCGGGACGGGACCGCCCTCGGCGAGCAGATCGCGCAGCACCTCCCCGGCGCCGACCGAGGGCAGCTGGTCCACGTCGCCCACCATCAGCAGATGGGCGCCTGGTGCCACCGCCTTGACCAGCTTGTTGGCGAGCAGCAGGTCGAGCATGGAGGCCTCGTCGACGACGACCAGGTCCGCGTCGAGGGGCCGGTCCTTGTCGTACGCCGCGTCGCCGCCCGGTTTCAGTTCGAGCAGGCGGTGCACGGTGGAGGCCTCGGCGCCGGTCAGCTCGGCCAGGCGCTTGGCGGCCCGCCCGGTGGGCGCGGCGAGCACGACCTTGGCCTTCTTGGCGCGGGCGAGCTCCACGACCGAACGGACCGTGAACGACTTTCCGCAGCCCGGGCCGCCGGTGAGGACCGCGACCTTGCTGGTCAGAGCCAGTTTGACGGCCTCCTGCTGCTCGGGCGCGAGCTCGGCGCCGGTGCGCCCGGCGAGCCAGCCGAGCGCCTTGCCCCAGTCGACCCCGGCGAAGGACGGCATCCGGTCCTCGCCGGTCCGCAGCAGCCGCCCGACCTGGGCGGCGAGCGACAGCTCGGCCCGGTGGAAGGGCACGAGGTAGACGGCGGTGACGGGCTCGCCCCCGTCCGGCGCGGGCACCTTCTCCCGCACCGCCCCCTCCTCGGCGACGAGCTCGGCCAGGCAGTCGATGACAAGCCCGGTGTCGACCTGGAGCAGCTTCACCGAGTCGGCGATCAGGCGCTCCTCGGGCAGGAAGCAGTGCCCCTGGTCGGTGGACTGGGACAGCGCGTACTGCAGGCCCGCCTTCACGCGCTCCGGACTGTCGTGCGGGATGCCGACGGCCTGGGCGATCCGGTCGGCGGTGAGGAACCCGATCCCCCAGACGTCGGCTGCGAGCCGGTAGGGCTGGTTCTTGACGACGGAGATCGAGGCGTCCGCGTACTTCTTGTAGATGCGGACAGCGATGGAAGTGGAGACGCCGACCCCTTGCAGAAAGACCATGACCTCCTTGATGGCCTTCTGCTCCTCCCAGGCGGCGGCGATCTTCTTGGTCCGCTTGGGCCCGAGGCCCGGAACCTCGATCAGGCGCCCCGGGTCCTGCTCGATGATGTCGAGGGTGTCGGCGCCGAAGTGCTGGGTGATGCGGTCGGCGAAGACCGGGCCGATGCCCTTGATCAGGCCGGAGCCGAGGTAGCGGCGGATGCCCTGGATGGTGGCGGGCAGCACGGTCGTGTAGTTCTCGACGGTGAACTGCTTGCCGTACTGGGGATGGGAGCCCCAGCGCCCCTCCATCCGCAGCGACTCCCCCGGCTGCGCACCGAGCAGCGAGCCGACCACCGTGAGGAGGTCGTTGCCGCCGCGGCCGGTGTCGACGCGCGCGACGGTGTAGCCGCTCTCCTCATTGGCGTACGTGATCCGCTCGAGGACCCCCTCCACCACCGCCGCACCCGTGAGACTCGACATGCCCCGACGCTACCGCCCCGCACTGACAATGCGGACAACACGGTTGTGCACAACGGGAGTCCGGGCCGGGGTGCTTTGTGTGGCGGGCGAATTCAAGGGGGCCCGGCCCGTCGACCGGGCCCCTTGTTTTCCCTCCCCGTCAGCGCTTCCCGAAATCCCCCCGGATCCCTCCCCTGAAGCACTGACGCCCCTTAGACCTCCGTCACCCCGGAAGGGTTGCACGACTGCGGGCAGTAATTTTTTTCCTGGCCTCCGAGGTGCTGACGAAGCGGGGTGAACGTAGCGTTTGCCGCATGAGCGACGATTCCTTCAAGCAGGACGTACTGAACGAGCTGGGGGACGACGGGCTCCAGCGGATCGCCGGGCTGCTCGGCACGGATGCGGCGGGCGCGCAGGACATGGTCGGCACGACGATGTCGACGCTGGCGGGCGGGCTGCCGCCGGAGACCACGGAGGAGGTCCGCCAGGCGGTCGCCGAGGCCCCGCCCGAGGAGGAGGCCCCCTTGCAGGGCGTGGCCACGCTGGGCGGCGGGCTCGGCGGGATGCTGAGCGGCGGTCTTGCGGCCGGGGTGCTCGCGAAGGTGGCCCGGCCGGTCGCGAACGCGGTGGCCAAGAAGACGGGGCTGCCTCCGGCGACGGTGGCGAGAGCCCTGGAGGTACTGCTGCCCGTGGCGCTGGCGGTCCTGACGAAGCGAGCGGCCTCGAAGCCGCCGGCCCCGGGCGCGGCGGAGGGGGCGCCTTCCGGTACGGGCGGTGGCGGCCTGGGTGAACTCCTGACCCAGATCCTGGGCGGGGCGAAGAAGTAGCCACGGCCGAGAACGCCGTACTCCCGCACAGACGCCGCGCCCGGGCCCGTACGGGAGTGGGGGCTCAGCCGCGCAGAAACCCGTCCCCGTGAGCGGAGATGTGGGCTTCCAGGGCGGTGAGGGCCTGCTGCGTGGCGTCCGGGGTGCCGCTGCCGCGGCGCTCCGCGTAGTACGCCGCGCCCAGCTTCTTCAGCAGGTCGTTTCCGGCGCGCTGCTGCTGGACGTCGTCCACCTTCTGCTTGCCCTGGTTCAGGGCGCTCTGGGCCTGCTCCTTGGCCCGGTCGAGAAATCCTGCCATTGACTGCCTCCGATCGTGTCGGGGGATCACTTCCCCCCGCTCGGCGCCACATGCCCATCCGTACGCCCGATTGGCGGCGGGCGGGGCCGCGCCCCAGACCCCGATCGCGCCTCAAGGGCGCTCATACCCGATCGCCGGACAGGCTGACATGGCCCCGGTGCGGGCCAGCACTCTACGGCTAGGGGCGCGGGGAACTGCGCAAAAGGGCGCCCACCCCCTCAACCCCCCGACCGCACCGCCCCCGTAGACCCCCGAACCATCAGCTCCCCATGCACCGTGGCGATCCCCCCGGGCGGCGCCGGCTCCAGGCCGAGGGCCAGGCGGCCCGCCCTCGCGCCCGCCTCCGACAGAGGCAGCCGCACCGTCGTCAGCGCCGGAACGGCATCCGCGCTGAAGGGGAGGTCCACGAAGCCCGCCACCGAGACGTCCCCCGGGACGGAGAGCCCCCGGTCCCGCAGAGCCGCGCACGCCCCCAGCGCCACCGTGTCGTTCGCCGCGACCACTGCCGTCAACTCCGGGTCCCTGCGCAGGAGTTCCAGCGTCGCGTCGTACCCCGAGCGGCGGTCGTAGGAGCCGTGGACCACCAGTGCGTCCTGGCGAAGACCGGCCGCCGCCAGGGCGGAGCGGTGGCCCTCCAGGCGGTGCCGGGTCGTCGTGCGCTCGGGGGGCCCCGCGACGTAACCGATCCTGCGATGGCCGAGGCCGATGACGTGGTCCGTCAGGCGCCTGCTCCCGCCCCGGTTGTCGAAGGCGAGGGTCGCGGTGACGCTGTCCCCGGGCAGGGGCGGCCGGCCGCACAGCACGATGCGGGTGCCCGCGTCCGCGAGCCGCGCGAGCTTCGCGCCGACGGCGGCCGCGTGCTCGGGGTCCTCCAGCGCGCCCCCGGTCACGATCACGGCGGCCGCGCGCTGGCGCTGAAGCAGCGTCAGATAGGTGAGTTCGCGTTCCGGCGAGCCCCCGGTGTTGCAGATGACGGAGAGCTTCTCGCGGGCTCCGCGCTCCTCGCCGATCGCCGCCTGGGCCGCGCCCGCCATGATGCCGAAGAACGGGTCGGCGATGTCGTTGACCAGGATGCCGACCAGGTCCGAGGTGGCCGCGGCGAGCGAACTCGCGGGCCCGTTCAGGACGTAGTCCAGCTCGTCGACCGCGCGCAGCACCCGCTCGCGAGTGGCCGCCGCCACCGGATAGTTGCCGTTCAGGACCCGCGAGACCGTCGCCGGGGACACCTGGGCCCGGGCCGCCACGTCCGCCAGGGTCGCTGTCATCTCTGCCTCCGAAACGGTCGGGCCGTGATCGCACCGGTCAGAGCCCGAGGCTCTCAAGCTTTCGGCCTCTTGTCCGAGGCGCTGTGCGCAGGCTAGCGTCCCGCCCTGTAGAAAGCGCTTACTATCCCCCTTCTGCCCCCACCCTCCGGAGGGATCACATGACGGAACGCAGGACCGTGCGGATCGCCATGAACGGCGTCACCGGACGCATGGGCTACCGCCAGCACCTCGTACGCTCCCTCCTCGCGCTGCGCGAGCAGGGCGGCCTCGACCTCGGCGACGGCACCACGCTGTGGCCCGAGCCGGTCCTGGTCGGCCGTCGCGAGCACGCCCTGAAGGAGATGGCCGACCGGCACGGCCTCACCGAGTGGTCGACCGATCTCGACGCCGTCCTCGCCGACCCCACCGTCGACATCTACTTCGACGCCCAGGTGACGTCCGCCCGCGAGGAGGCCATCGGGAGGGCCATCGCGGCCCGGAAGCACATCTACACCGAGAAGCCCACAGCGACCGGCCTGGCCGGTGCGCTCCGTCTCGCCCGGCGCGCCCGCGGCGCCGGCGTCAAGCACGGCGTCGTCCAGGACAAGCTCTTCCTGCCGGGCCTGCTGAAGCTGAAGCGCCTGGTCGACGGCGGATTCTTCGGCCAGGTCCTGTCCGTGCGAGGCGAGTTCGGCTACTGGGTCTTCGAGGGCGACTGGCAGTCCGCCCAGCGCCCGTCGTGGAACTACCGGCGCGAGGACGGCGGCGGCATCGTCATGGACATGTTCCCGCACTGGGAGTACGTCCTGCACGAGCTGTTCGGCCGGGTCACCTCCGTGACCGCGCACACCGCCACCCACATCCCGCAGCGCTGGGACGAACACGGGAGGCCCTACGCGGCGACCGCCGACGACGCCGCGTACGGGATCTTCCAGCTGGAGGGCGGCGCGGTCGCCCAGATCAACTCCTCCTGGGCGGTCCGCGTGAACCGCGACGAACTCGTCGAGTTCCAGGTCGACGGCACCGAGGGATCGGCGGTCGCTGGACTGCGCAACTGCCGTGTCCAGCACCGCAGTTCAACCCCGAAGCCGGTCTGGAACCCGGACCTCCCGGCCACCGAGTCGTTCCGCACGCATTGGCAGGAGGTCCCGGACAACGACACGTTCGACAACGGCTTCAAGGCGCAGTGGGAGCTGTTCCTGCGGCACGTCGCGCTGGACGAGCCGTACCACTGGGACCTGCTCGCCGGCGCGCGCGGAGTCCAGCTCGCGGAGCTCGGCCTGCGGTCCGCCGCCGAGGGCCGCCGCCTCGACGTGCCGGAGATCGCGCTGTGAGCCTCCTGCTGCCGCGCCCCGACGGCACGACGCGGGTGTACGAGCCCCGCGCGACCCCGCTCGCCCTGCCCCCGGGCCCGCCTCCCACCTCCCGTACGGTCTTCTCGGCCGCCCACGTCGTCGCCGACCCGTACGCGGACACCTCGCCCGGCTCCCCCGCCGCGATCGACTGGGACGCCACGCTCGCCTTCCGCCGCCACCTGTGGTCGCACGGCCTCGGCGTCGCGGAGGCGATGGACACGGCCCAGCGCGGGATGGGCCTGGACTGGCCGACGGCGGCGGAGCTGATCCGTCGAAGTTCCGCCGAGGCAAGGGCGGTCGGCGGCCGCATCGCATGCGGAGTCGGCACGGACCAGATCGGCTCGGGGAATGCGGCCGAAGCGAAGGCGGCGTACGAGGAGCAGCTCGGGGTCGTCGAGGGAGCCGGGGCGCAGCCCATCCTGATGGCATCGCGGGCGCTCGCAGCGGCGGCCCGCACCCCCGAGGACTACCTCTCCCTCTATACCGACCTGCTCCGCCAGGCCTCCGAGCCGGTGATCCTGCACTGGCTGGGCCCCATGTTCGACCCCGCCCTGGACGGCTACTGGGGCTCGGCCGACCTGGACACGGCGACGGAGACCTTCCTGGAGGTCATCGCCGCCCACCCCGACAAGGTCGACGGAATCAAGGTCTCCCTCCTCGACGCCCGCCGCGAGGTGGAGCTGAGACGCCGCCTTCCGGACGGCGTACGGTGCTACACGGGCGACGACTTCCACTACCCCGAACTGATCGCGGGTGATCAACTCGGCTTCAGCCACGCCCTGTTGGGCATTTTCGACCCCCTCGGCCCCCTGGCGGCGGAAGCGGTACGCGTACTGGACAAGGGCGATACGGGCAGCTTCCGCGCCGCCCTCGACCCCACCGTCGCACTGTCCCGGCACCTCTTCGAGACCCCGACCCGCTTCTACAAAACGGGGGTGGTGTTCCTGGCGTGGCTGGCCGGACACCAGGCGCACTTCACGATGGTGGGCGGGTTGCAGTCGGCGCGGTCGCTGCCGCACCTGGCACGGGCGTACGAACTGGCGGACGGGATCGGCCTGTTCCCGGACCCCGGGCTGGCCGAGACGCGCATGAAGTCCCTCCTGAACGTGTACGGAGTACCCCAGTGACCCTCTCTTCCCGCTTCAGCATCAACCAGATGACGGTGAAGCAGCTCTCCCTGCCGGAGCTGGTGGACGCGTGCGTACGGCTCGGGGTGCGCGGGGTCGGCCTGTGGCGCGAGCCGGTCGCCGCGTACGGGCTCGACGCCGCGGCAAAGCTGGTGCGGGGGGCGGGACTTGAGGTGACCTCGCTGTGCCGTGGCGGCTTCCTCACGGCGATCGACGCGGCCGAGAGGTCGGTGGCGTTGGCCGACAACCGGGCGGCCGTCGACGAGGCGGCGGTCCTGGGCACGGACACGCTGGTGCTGGTCTCGGGCGGGCTTCCGGCCGGTTCGAAGGATCTCGCCGGCGCGAGGGAGCGGGTGGCCGAGGCGCTGTCCTCCCTCGCCCCGTACGCCGCGCCGCGGGGAGTACGGCTGGCGATCGAGCCGCTGCATCCGATGTTCGCCTCGGACCGGTGCGTGGTGTCGACGCTGGACCAGGCGCTTGCGCTGGCTTCGCCGTTTCCTTCTTCGCAGGTGGGGGTGGTGGTGGACACGTACCACGTGTGGTGGGACGACACGGCGCCCGCGGCGGTGGCCCGGGCAGGCGCGGCCGGCCGCATCCACGCCTTCCAACTGGCGGACTGGGTCACGCCGTTGCCGGCGGGAGCCCTGACGGGGCGTGGCCGGCTGGGCGACGGCTCGATCGACTTCGCGCGGTGGCGCTCGCTGGTCGAGGCGGCGGGGTACGCGGGCCCGATCGAGGTGGAGCTGTTCAACGAGGAGTTGTGGGCGGGGGACGGGGTGGCTCTACTGGAGGAGACGGCCCGTCGATTCGCCGAGGTGCTGACTTAGCCCGTGCGGCACGTGTCGCGAAGCAGCTGCCCGAGCGTGACCGGACGCGCACTTAGAGTGCCGTCGCGAAGAGCCCGGCCGTCGCACAGCGCAGGGCAGTCGCACCGTGCGGTCGCACAGCGCAGGCACAGGACAGAGGAGTCGATCGACATGACCGAGTACCCCGAAGGCGCCCCTTGCTGGGTGGACGCGATGTTCGCCGACGTGGAAGGCGCCAAGGCTTTCTACGCGGAGGTGCTGGGCTGGACGTTCGGTGAGGCGGCCAGCGAATTCGGCAACTACACGCAGGCCTACTCCGACGGCAAGGCGGTCGCGGCCGTCGTCCCGCCGATGCCGGGCGCCGACGCGCCGTCCCAGTGGTGCCTGTACTTCGCCTCGCCCGACGCGGCGGCCACCGGCGAGAAGATCAAGGCGGCCGGTGGCGAGCTGATGATGGAGCCGATGCAGGTCGGCACGTTCGGCACGATGCTGATCGCGAAGGAGCCGAGCGGGGCGGTCTTCGGCGTCTGGCAGCCGGGCGAGCACAAGGGCTTCGAGAAGGCCGGGGAGCCGGGGTCGTTCGCCTGGGCGGAGGTCTTCACGCGGGACGTGGCGAAGGTGGACGGGTTCCTGCCGAAGGTCTTCCCCTTCCAGGCCCAGAAGATGGACATGGGCGACGCCGGGGAGGGCGCGGCCATGGACTACAAGGTGTTCACCCTGGGCGAGGGTGCGGGGCATCCGGCGCTGGGGCGGATGGCCATGGGCGCCGAGTTCCCGCCGGAGATCCCGGCGTACATCCAGGTCTTCTTCGGGGTCCCGGACTGCGACGAGGCGGTCTCTGCGGCGCAGAAGCTGGGCGGTCGCCTCCACTTCGGGCCGGTGGACAGCCCGTTCGGGCGGATGGCGGCGCTTGCGGATCAGCAGGGGGCGGCGTTTGCGGTCATTGACATGGGGACGCGGGTGGGGGATGTCCCGGCGATGACTCCGGCGTAGCCCCTCCGGGGGTGGGTGGATTCGGGGTGCCCGGGGTCTACTGGGGCTCCGCCCCAGACCCCGGAAGCCCCCACCCCACCCCTCCCCTCCCCGAAACCCTCCGGGGGTTGGAAAGGGGTGAAGCCGGGTTCGGTTCCCTGGGGCTCCGCCCCAGACCCCGTTTCGCGCCTGAAGGACGCTCGTCCTCAAACGCCGGACAGGCTGAAATACCCGGCGCGGGCCAGCACTGGTACTGCCAGGGGCGCGGGGAACTGCGCAACCGGCCCCCGCGGCCCCAGCCAACCGCAGCGCTCACCCCAAACCCCCCGGGTTCAGAATCACGAACCGCCAGGTTCCGTCCTTGCCCCGCGCCGCCACATTCACAGCCGTACCGCACGTACCGACCCGCTCCCCACCAGCCCCCGCCAGGGACAAACTCCAGTCCACGACCACCAGCGCCGCATCCTCGCCCACCACCACATGGCGAACGGAGTTCGCGATGCACGGGCCCGCCGCGATCATCCCCTCGACCTCCGCCCGCAGCGCGGCGCCTCCCCGAACGACCTCCCCCGCGACCGTACGCATCACCGCCCCCTCCCCGTACAACGCCAGGACCCCGTCGGCATCGTGCGCATTCAGCGCGTCCTGGAAAGCACGCGGCAGCAGCGCCGGATCGTCGACGGGCGGTCGCGACACGGCGCCGTGCCGCAGGAAGGCAGCCACGCACGCGTTCACCTCCCCGGGGTGCGTCAGGCTCGGGGTGTGGCCCGCGTCCGGGACGACCGTCAGGCCCACCGCCCCGGGCAGGCGATCGCGGAGCATCCGCCCCAGCGGCAACGGCACCGGAAGGTCCGCCTCCCCGTGCACGATCAGCGCCGGCTGCGTGATCTCCCCGAGGCGCGCGGAGATGTCGTCCACGCCCATCAGCACGGCCACCGCATCGGCCAGCCGTTCCCGCGGCTGGGCCCGCCACTCCCGCAGCCACTCCTCATGGACGTCCGGCCTGCCGAGCAGCAGATCGAGAAGGACCGGAGCCACCGCGTCCGGGCCGCCCGCCCGGAACCCCTCGCTGACCCCGCCCATCTGGGCCAACGCCTCCCCGGGCCAGGCCACCGCCGCGGTGTCGATGAGTACGAGGGACCCGACCCGTTCCGGCGCGCGCAGGGCCGCGCGGAGCGACAGGAAGCCGCCCTGGGAGTGGCCGACCAGAGTCGCCTGCTCGACACCGAGATGGTCGAGCAGGCCCAGCAGGTCGTCGGCGGAGTCCCAGTACGTGTACAGATCACCGTCGTCCTTGGTGCGCCCGTGCAGCCGCGCGTCCCACGTGACACACCTGAACTCCTCGCCCAATTCCCGGACTTGGGGCTGCCACATCCGGCGGTTCATGAGGTTGCCGTGGCTGAAGACGACCACCGGGCCGTCGCCACCCGTGTCCTCGAAGTACAGCTGCTGACCATTGACGGATGCGTAAGGCATGCGCCTTCTCCTCTCGGGACGGGGAACGGCTCCTCGGACGGGGAGCGGACTCCACCGTGCCCGGCCGGAGCGGAGCCGGTTTGCCCGTGCGCGCACACCCGGTTGTCCGTACGCGCACGGGAATCCGCCACCGGGTCCTTGGCGTTCCCCCGGGTGAGCGAGGGAAGGGCGAGGCGTCGTGACCGTACGTCTGCGGACGCAGGACCATGCCGCGGCGGAGCGGCGCGCATTCTGGCAGGACGTGGTGTGCGACAGCTTCGTGCCGGTGCATGTCAGGCCGCTGCACGAGGACGATCCGTTCCGCGGGGAGATCACGGCGGACCGGCTCGGCGCGGTGCAGTTCTCCGAGATCACGGCCGACCCGAGCCGGGTGGACCGTACGCCCCGGCTGATCGCGCGCTCGGACGCGGAGTACCTCCTTGTGGGCCTGGTTCAGGGCGGCGGCGCGGTGGTTCGGCAGGACGGCCGCGAGGCGGTGCTGCGGCCCGGGGACATGGCCTGTTACGACACCTCCCGGCCCTACAGCCTCGTGTGCGGGGAGGACTTCTCGATGCTGGAGTTCATGCTTCCGCACCGGCTGGCCCACCTGGACAGCGGCCGGACGGGCGAGGCGACGGCTACCCGCTTCTCGGCGAGCGAGGGGGTCGGGGCGCTGCTCTCCCCGTTCCTGACCCGCCTGGCCAGGCACTCCCGCGACTACGCGGACAGCGCGGCCGTGCTCTCCCAGACCGCCGGCGACCTCCTCGCCACGATGCTGGCCGAGCGGGTCCGCCCGCCGGGCGACGACCAGCGGGCCGCCCGTCGCACCACGCTGCTGCGGGCCCGCGCGTACATCGACCAGAACCTGGCGGACCCCGGCCTCTCCCCGGAGCAGGTCGCGCGGGCACACCACATCTCCCTCCGCCACCTGCAGAAGCTGTTCGCGGAGGAGGGGACGACGGTGACGGGGTGGATCAGGGCGCGGCGACTGGAGGGGTGCCGACGGGAGTTGGCCGGGCCGTACGGGGCGGATCGCACGGTGGGCGCGATCGCGGCGCGCTGGGGGTTCATGAACCTGGCCCACTTCAGCCGGGCCTTCAAGGCGGCGTACGGGGTGGGGCCGCGCGAGTTCCGCGCGGCGGGTGCGGGGGGTGCGGGCGAGCCCGGTTGATCCCCCACCCCGCCCCTTCCCGCTGTGACACTCTGCGGCTCCGCCGCGTGGCCTCCGGGGGTTGAAGCCAGGGTGAAGCCGCGTTTCCTGGGGCTCCGCCCCAGACCCCGTTCCGACGCCCGTCAGCCCGCGGGCCGTGAGTGGTTGCTCGCGCAGTTCCCCGCGCCCCTGGCGGCGTCGGTGCTGGTCCCCCCCTGGCCTTTAAGGCCTTGGGGGAGATTGAGGACGAGCGCCCTTCAGGCGCCCCCATGACAGGCTGAGATGCCCGACGCGGGCCAGGGTTCGGGGCCACAGGCCCGAGGGAGCCCCCACCCACCCNTGAGATGCCCGACGCGGGCCAGGGTTCGGGGCCACAGGCCCGAGGGAGCCCCCACCCACCCTGCTGGAGGGCGCGGGGAACTGCGCAAACGGCACCCCCGGCCCGCAGCCGAAAGCGGGCCAGAGCCTCCACCGAACCCGGCCGCCCCTCACGTCGTGATCATGTCACCACTCCGTGACAGCGATGTCGTAGAACAACGACGCCCGTATCCCCCCGGCTCACAGCCCCCTCATAGTGATCGAGCAAGCACCGAGAAGCCGAACCCGCTTTCGGCCTCAACCACTGGATAACAAGGGGCTCTTTCATGTCCGGCAACCGCCGCAAGGCCTTCCTCGTCTCCGCAGTCATCGTCGGCGGCGCCATGCTGATGACGGCGTGCCAGGACTCGGACGCGGACTCGGGTGCCACGCAGGCCCCTTCGACGGCCACGCCCGGCGGCAAGGAGGCCTCGACGTCCGGCTCGTCGTCCACAGGCGGTGGCAGCCAGGGCGGCGGGAAGGACTCCGCGGGGAAGAGCTCGGGCGGGCAGGGCACGTCCGCCGGGACCGGCACCGGCGGGAGCGGCAAGTCCGGCGGCAACTGCCGTACCGCAGACCTGAAGATCACGGCGCAGGACAGCACGATCACCGGCGACCCGGACGGCACCGTCGCGGTGACCCTGAAGAACATCGGCGGCCACGACTGTGCGATATCGGGGTTCGCGGGCGTCGACCTGAAGACCAGCGCGGGGTCGCTGTCCGCGAAGCGCACCGCGGAGAAGCCCAGCCCGGGCGTCCTCAAGAGCGGGAAGTCCGTGTCCTTCGGCATCACGTACCCGCTGAACACGTCGGGCGGCTCGGGTGTCCGCATCACCGGGCTCCTGGTGACCCCGCCGAACGAGACGAAGACGGTCACGCTCGCCTGGCCGGGCGCCGCCACGCTGCCGGTCACGGACGGCACGGGCTCGCCGGTGAAGGTGGGCCCGATCGGAAGCGCGGGCCAGGGCGACTGACCCGGGACGACGCCGCCCCCGGGCCCCATCGCGCAAGCGGCGGGGCCCATTTGCACGCCCCGCCCCCGCGGCCCGGGGGTGCCCGCGCCCCTCAACCCGCCTTCGACCTCGCGCCGTACGTGGCTGATCGCGCAGTCCCCCGCGCCCCTGGCCGGGTTCATGCTGATCGGCACCCGCATCTTGAGCCCGTCGTGGGGGTCCCCCTGGCCCTTGAGGGGGAGTTCGAGGACGAGCGCCCTTCAGGTGCGAACGGGGTCTGGGGCGGAGACCCAGGAGACCGGCTCAGCGCACCCACAACTCCCGGAGGCCACGCGGCGGAGCCGCAGAGTGTCACAGCGGGAAGGGGCGGGGTGGGGAATGATCCCCCCGAGCCGAAAGGACCCCGCCCCATGAAATTCGCCCTATCCACCCTCGGCCTCCCCGGCATGCCCCTTTCCGAGGTCGCCCGCCTGGCCGCCCGCACGGGCTACAACGGCGTAGAACTCCGCGCCCACCCCGAGTCCCACATCCACCCCCACCTCACCCCCGCCCAGCGCAAGGCCATCACCGCCGAGTTCAAGAAGACCGGCATCGAAATCCTCTCCCTCGCCGGCTACGCCCGAGTCGCAGACCCGGACGACAACACCGACCTCCCCCAACTCATCGATCTCGCCAGGGACTTGGGAGCCACCTACCTCCGCGTCTTCCCCGGCGGAGCCGACAACCCCCACGCCGACGACACAGCCGTCCACCGGCTGACCGAAGCCGCCCAGCACGCCGGCGCCACCGGCATCCGCATCCTCCTCGAAACCCACGACTCCCACCGCACAGGCGAAGCCACCGCCCGAGTCCTCAACCGCACCGGACGCAGGGAAGACATCGGCGCCCTCTGGGACGTCATGCACACCTGGCTCGGCGGCGAGACCCCCGCCGAGTCCTACCGGCACCTCGCCCCCCACCTCGGCTACACCCAGGTCAAGGACATCGCCTCGGCGAGCGACACCACCCCCCTCGCCCTCGGCAAGGGCGTACTCCCCCTCAGCGAGTGCCTCGCTCTGCTGCCGCCGGACGGCTGGGTGTGCTGGGAGTACGAGAAGCGCTGGTATCCCGAGGCCGCCCCCCTTCCGGAACTGCTCCAAGCCGGACGGGAGTACTTGACCCGGCTGCCGGCCGGGACAGCGAAGTAAGCCCCACCCCGCCGACAAGGAGCGCCGCCGCACACCACCGCAGCGGCGTCACCGACTCCCCCAGCAGCACCGCCGACGACGACATCCCGAACACCGGCACCAGCAGGCTGAACGGCGCCACCAACGACGCCGGGTAGCGGCGCAGCAGCATCCCCCACGCCCCGAACCCGAACACCGTACTGATCCACGCCACATACACGAGGGCCCCGGCACCGCCCCAGTCGAACCCCGCCAGCGCCTCGGCATCCCGCCCCGGTCCCTCGAAGACAACAGAAAGAACCAGCAGCGGGAGTACGGGGACCACCGACACCCACACCATGAAGTTGAGCGCGTCGGGCGGGGCCGCCTTGCGGGTCAGTACGTTCGACACGCCCCAGCATGCCGCCGCCCCCACCGTCAGCGCGAAGGCGAGCAGCGGGCCGCCCGACCCCTCGTCCACGGCCGCCACCACGATCCCCGCGAGGGCCACTCCCATCCCCAACAGCCTGACACCGCGCAGCCGTTCACCCAGAACCACCATCGCCACGACCGCCGTGAACACCGCCTGGATCTGAAGCACGAGGGAGGAAAGACCGGCCGGCATCCCCTGGCTCATCCCGATGAACAGCAGCCCGAACTTCGCGACCCCGAGTACCAGCCCCACCGCCACGATCCACTTCCAGGCCACCTTGGGCCGCCCCACGAAGAACACGGCGGGCAGCGCCGCGACCAGGAAACGCAGGGCGGAGAACAGCAGCGGCGGGAAGTGGCCGAGTCCCACGTCGATGACGACGAAGTTGACCCCCCAGACGGCGGTGACGAGCACGGCGAGCGCGATATGTACGGGACGCATGCGTCGAGGATCACCGCCCCCGACCATTCAGCACCAGCGCGGATTCCTTGATGATGGGATGAAGCAACACTTAATCCGGAACCGGGAACCCGGGCTCCGGCACCGGGAACCCGGAATGCCGAACCCCGGACTCCGGAACCCGAACCCCGGCATCCACAGGAGGGCTCGTGCTCGATCTGGCTCGGCTGCGCGCACTGCACGCGGTCCACGTCCACGGCTCGGTCGCCGCCGCTGCCGCCGCGCTCGGCTACACCCCCTCCGCGATCTCCCAGCAGATCACCAAGCTGGAACGGGAGACCCGTACGACCCTTCTGGAGCGACGCGGCCGGGGCATCGCACTCACCGAGGACGCCCTCCATCTCGCCTCCGCAGCACGGGAGTTGATGGACATCGTCGAGCGTACGGAGACCACCCTCGAAGAGCGGCGCGGCCTGCCCACCGGGCAGCTCTCCATAGGCGCCTTCGCCACGGCCGCGCGCGGACTCCTCCCGGCCGCCCTCGCCTCGCTCGCCCGCCAACACCCCACCCTGGACACGAGGCTGTCCGAAGTCGACCCGCACGTCTCGGTCGACCTGGTGGCCAAGGGCGTCATCGATCTGGCCGTCGCCCACGACTGGGACATCGCGCCGCTGCCCGCCCCCGAGGGCGTCGAGCAGGCGCCCATCGGCGACGACCACTGCGACGTACTGGTCCCGGCGGGCCACCCCCTGGCAGCCCGCCCCGCGATCCGCCGCGCCGACCTCGCCCACGAGCCCTGGATCTGCCAGCCGCCCGGCTCGGTTTGCCACGACTGGCTCGTACGCACCCTGCGCGCCGACGGCCACGAGCCGGATCTGCGCCACCAGGCGGCCGAGTACCACACCCAACTCGCCCTGGTGGCAGCCGGTTTGGGCATCGCCCTGGTCCCGCGACTGGGCCGGGGCCCGCTTCCCGAGGGCGTCGTGGCCCTACGCCTCGACCCGGTACCGACCCGCCACCTGTACGCCCTGTGGCGCACCGGAGCGGCCCGCCGCCCGGCGATCACGGCAACGGTTCACGCCCTGAGGGAAGCGTGGGCCACCCTCAGCCGCTGAGCCCGTCGGTCTTGACCGCCTCCACGAACGAGGTCCAGGCCCCCGTCCCGAACACGACAGCGGGCCCGGTCGGGTTCTTGCTGTCCCGCACGGGTATGCACCCGGGGCAAGAGTCGCTGAACTCCAGGCAGTCGCCGCCACTTTCGCCGCTGTACGAGGACTTCCGCCAGGCTGCGTGCGCCTCGCTGACTTCCAGGCATTCGCCGCTCTCGCCACCGCTGTAGCTGGACTTCCGCCAGGCGGGCAACACCGAGGCGTCCGGGATTATGTGCTCACTGCGCTTCATTCTCGTAATCCTCCGCCACGGACCGAATCAGCGCCAGGGACCTACGGTTCGACAGCGCATCGCCCAGGGCGTGATCATAAACCTCCTGACACTGCCGAACCACGGACGGAAGTTCCCAAACCCTGCCGTTCTTCAACCCTTCCACGTACGCGATGGGCGGGAGGTCGCTGAACCACAGCAGCGAGACGAGCCCCTCCAGCAGGGCATGCGCGCCAGCCTCGTACGGGAGCACATGGAGGCGGATGCGACGACTTTCACCCAACGCCAGCAGGTGCTGAAGCTGTTCGCACATCACGCGTGGGCTGCCTATGGGGCGTCGCAACACCGACTCGTCGAGCATGGTCCACACCACAGGCTTGTCGAAGTCCTGGAGAATCCGCGCTCGTTCCAGCCGTGTGCCGAGTAGCCGGTCACGTTCCTCGTCGCTCTTGGGCGGGTGGCCCGAGCTGAGCACCTCGCGCGCATACGCTTCCGTCTGTAGAAATCCCGGCACCAGCTTGGGTGCGTACTGGCGAATCAGCGTCGCCTGCTGCTCGAACTCCAGCGCCTCCGCGAAGTGTTCAGCAACATCGGGCCCCTCCAGCGCTGGCAGGAACCGCTCAAAGAACCCATCCGTGCCCAGCACCTTGTCCAGTCGGCGCGCGTCGTCCAGGGTCGGTCGCCTCCGCCCCGCCTCGATGTGGGCGATGTGCGTGCGGGACATCACCGCACGTTCGCTGAGCCCCTCCTGCGTGAGTCCGGCCGCTTCCCTCCTGGCCTTGAGTTCCTCGCCGTACTTGATGCGGGATACGGGGTTGTCCTCGATCGCCACGACATCAACTCCCTTGCGTGCGGGCTGCGTTGTCACGCTCTGTGCACTAGTCAGCGTACGGAACGTGACCTCACCCTGTAAGCGGAACAGCACACACAGTGAGAGGTAGTCGTATGGGAGCCCACGCCATGGGGGCGTTCGTCGCCCACACCGGTACGGACGTGTACGGACCCGGCAAGGTGATCGGCACGGACGGTGACTGGCGGCGCGTCCGGTTCGTGCACTTCGTCGCGACCGTCGCCGTGGGCGATCTGCGCACGGCCTCTCCGCAGGAAGAAGGGGAAGTGCGCGAATGGCTGAGGGAGAAGGCCGTCCGGCATGGGGGCAGCTGGTAGCGGGGCCCCCGGTGGCGCTGCGGGTGTCGCGGGACGGCGGGCGGACATGGGAGCCGTACGTCATGCCGCGCCCGGGACAGGGAGTCGTGCGAGGGCCCGGAAAGGAAATGCGGCACGGCTGTCACATCCCCGTACCCCCAGGTGTCAGGGCAGTGGAAGCGAAGGACGAAGCAGGCCCACCGGACACAGGAGTCGCAGCCATGCAGGCACGTATGCCGAACCCCGCACAGGTCATCCCCAGCGCGATGCCGGCCATTCTGAGCGTGATCAAGGCCGCCAAGGAGGGCGGGGTGGACGAGTCCACCCTGGAGCTGGTGCACCTGCGGGCGAGCCAGATCAACGGGTGCGCGCCGTGCGTCTACGGCGGCGTGACGAGCGCCCGCAAGAACGGGGTGAGCGAGGAGCAGCTGGCCACCGTCGTCACGTGGCGGGAGGCACCGTACTTCAGCGACGCCGAGCGGGCGGCGCTCGCGCTGGCGGAGGCCGCCACCCGGCTCGCCGACCGCCCGGACGCGGTGTCCGACGAGGTGTGGGAGGAGGCGGCCCGGCACTACGACGAGAAGGGGCTCGCCTCGCTGGTCCTCATGATCGGCGTGACCAACCTCTTCAACCGGCTCAACGCGAGCACCCGGCAGATCGCCGGGGGGACCTGGTAGCCGCGGGGGCTGGAGCTCACCGTCGTCGCGGCGAGCGGCGGAATCGGCCGCCCGGCCCTGCTCCGGGCGGTCGCGGCGGGTCGCGATGTGACCGCCGTGTCCCGCGACCCCGCCAAGGTGGCCCGATGTCGTCCGTACGGTGGCCGCCGGCCTGGCCCTGCACGGCCCGGACGTGCTGCGCCGGGCGCCGGCCGGAGCCGACGCGGTGCTGTCCGGCCGCGGTGCGGCCACAGAGGCGGACTTCGGCGTCGCCGAGCGCGGCGCGGCAGCGATGCGTGAGGCGATGCGCGCCACGGGGGTGCGCCGCATCGTCGCGATCAGCGCCGCGCCGATCGGCACCGTACCGTCGCCGGGGCGCCCGAACCCGCCCCGGCGCGATCCGGGGCGCGTTCATACAGCGGAGCATCGCGTACCCGATGGTGAACGCGATCCAGACGTGGGCCTGTCCGACTGCCCCCGCCCCCCTCCGCCCGCCACCTCGTCAACTCCCGTACCAATTCGGCGAATTGACGGTCTGGGGGAACCCGCCCGGACCCGCCCCCGTCCAACGTACGTACTGCCGGTGAGTCTCCGCAGAGCGGTGTCGACATCGCTGCTGGCCGCGAGCGTCGACTCCCTCTCCAGCCGCCTGCGGCCGGCAGCACGCCGCCACCGGTGCGCGCCCCTCCGACTGCACCGGTGGCGGCCCCTTCCCCGACGGCTCACGGGAGCCACGCCGTACGGCCTCGTGCGCATAGCCTTGACTGGCAATAACTTTCCGGATAACGGTTCGCCTTGGAAGTTACTTCCACGCGGGAGATCTTTTCCTCTTCGGAGGCCTTTCCGTCTTCGGAGGCCCCTTCCGCGCCGGAAGCCTCTTCCACTTCGGAAGCCACTTCCGCATTGGAGGCCCCTTCCACTTCGGAAGTCGCTTCCGCATCGGAAGTCACCCACTTCCCTGGGCAACACCGCCGGAAGGAGCGCACGTGCAGCACCGCACCTCAAGACGCAGCCTCCTGACCACCACCGCCGCAGTGGCCGCCATAACCGCCCTCGGCTCCCCGTCCCCCGCGCAGGCCTCCTCGGACACCGCGGAGCCGGACCGCCGGCTTCGCGCGATCATCGCCCGCATGTCGGTCGAGGAGAAGATCGGCCAGCTCTTCGTGATGCGGGTGTACGGGCACTCCGCGACCGCCCCCGACCAGGCGGACATCGACGCCAACCTCCGCGAGCTCGGAGTGCGCGACGCCGCCGAACTGATCGCGAAGTACCACGTCGGCGGCATCATCTATTTCACCTGGGCGCACAACACCCGTGATCCGCACCAGATCGCCGGCCTCTCCAACGGCATCCAGGCCGCCGGTCTCGCCCAGCGCGTGCCGCTGCCGCTGCTCATCGCGACCGACCAGGAGCACGGTGCGGTGTGCCGGGTCGGGAAACCGGCCACGCTCTTCCCCGGCGCGATGGCGATGGGCGCGGGCGGCTCGACGGGGGATGCCCGCACGCTGGGCCGCATCTCGGGCGCGGAACTCGCGGCGATCGGCATCCGGCAGGACTACTCCCCCGACGCCGACGTGAACATCAACCCGGCCAACCCGGTGATCGGCGTACGGTCCTTCGGCGCGGATCCCGCGGCGGTGGCCCGCATGGTCGCGGCCGAGGTGCGCGGGTACCAGGAATCGTCGGTCGCCGCGACCGCCAAGCACTTCCCGGGCCACGGCGACACCAGCGTCGACAGCCACACCGGCATCCCGGTGATCACGCACACCCGGGAGCAGTGGGCGCAGTTGGACGCGCCGCCGTTCAGGGCCGCGATCGACGCCGGGATCGACGCGATCATGACGGCCCACATCCAGTTCCCGGCCCTGGACCCGAGCAACGACCCGGCGACGCTCTCCCACCCGATCGTGACCGGCATCCTGCGCGAGCAGCTCGGCTACGACGGGGTCGTGATCACGGACTCGCTGGGCATGCAGGGCGTACGCGACAAGTACGGCGACGACCGGGTGCCGGTGCTCGCCCTGAAGGCGGGCGTGGACCAGCTCCTGGACCCGCCGAAGCTGGACGTGGCGTTCAACGGGTTGCGCGCGGCGGTGGCGAGCGGCGAACTCCCGGAGCCCCGACTCGACGAATCGATCCTGCGCATCCTTCGCCTCAAGGACCGACGGGGCCTGTTCGCCCGCCCGTACGTGACCGCGCGGGGCGTGGACCGGACGGTCGGCACCCGGGCGCACCTGGCCGCGGCCGCCTCGATGGCGGAGCGCACCACCACCTTGCTGGCGAACCCGCGGGGCTTGCTCCCCCTCCCCCGCGGCCGGCACCTCCTGATCGTGGGCGCGGACCCGGACTCCCCGTCGGGCACAACGGGCCCGCCGACAAAGGTTTTGGCCGACGCGTTGACCGGACTCGGCTTTCACGTAAGGGCGTTGCCGACGGGAACGCTCCCCTCGCAGGCACAGATCGAGGCGGCGGCGAGGGCGGCGGCCGGGCAGGACGCGGTGATCGTGGGCACGTACAACGCGGGGGCGGGCGGCGCGCAGAGCAGACTGGTGGCGGCGCTGGTCGCGACCGGGGTGCCGGTGGTCCACCTCGCCCTGCGCAACCCGTACGACATCGCGTACTTGGCGCCCGGGTACGCGGCCTCGCTGGCGACGTACTGCTGGACGGACGTCGAACTCCGGGCGGCGGCAAGAGTGTTGGCGGGCCGGGTCGGCCCCCGCGGCCGCCTCCCGGTCGCGGTCCCCCGCGCCGACGACCCTACGCACGATCTCTATCCGATCGGCCACGGCCTGTCGTACTAGCCGTACGCCGCATCCCCGGCGCACCACCCCCAAGTAGCGCAAAGCCCCCCGGACACCTGGCGTGCACCCGCTCCGACGAGTCACGCTTGGGTCGTATCCGGGGGGTTCTGGGGGGTCGTATGCGTACGTACCGTTTGGTGTGTTTGGTGTGCCTGCTGCTGCTCACGGCGTTGGGTTGCCGGGGCGCGGCGGAGGGCGGTTCGGCAACGGAACTGTCGACGAGATCGCCATCTCCTTCACCTTCATCACTTTCGTCTTCATCCCCTTCGTCTTCGCCGTTCCTCTCCACGGGTGGGTGTGCGTCGCGGGAGGGGGCGGCGGGCGACACGAAGGACTTCCACGAGGTGCCGTGCACGAGCGAGCGGGCGGTGGCGAAGGTACTGGCCCGCCGGAACGGGCCGGTGGCGAAGGGGGCGGCCGTGGACTGCCCCCTGTACACGGATTTCGTCCTGTACGTGTCCGAGAGCGTGCCGTCGGCGGCGGCGAGCGGGGAGGGAAGCGTGTCGCGCGGCTACGCGTGCATGCGCAACCTGGAGCAACCGCACCCGGGCGACCCCGGGATGGGGGGCGGCCCGTACACGGTGGTGGGGGACTGCGTGTACGCGGCGGCCGAGGACCAGGTGAGGGAAACGCCGTGCGACGGCTCGGGCGCGCATGCGCCGCAGTACCGGGTGGTGTCGGCGGTGGCAACCCGACCGGAGTGCCCGTCTTCGACGCGGCTGTATGTGCAGTTGACGGGGAACCAGGGGGTGGTGGGGTGCGCTCGACGGGCGTGATTCCCCCACCCCGCCCCTTCCCTGGACCCGCCGGGTACAGGCATCTCCAGCCTGTCCGGCGATTGAGGACGAGCGCCCTTAAGGCGCGAACGGGGTCTGGGGCGGAGCCCCAGGGCTCTTCCACCCCCCGGCGGGTTTAGGGAAGGGGCGGGGTGGGGGCTCCCCGGGGTCTGGGGCAGAGCCCCAGGTGACCCACCCCGCCCACCGGGGCTACGGGCGCAGCGCCGGCTCCCGGTCCAGCGGTGCCGCGTCCAGCTTCGCGTCGAAGCTCGCCTGCGGCTTCGCCGGGGCTCCGCTCAGCCCGGCCCAGCGCAGGATCGACGCCGTCGCCGCCGTCTTCGCGTCCGGGGCCAGCAGGGCCACCTTCGAGCCGTGGTTGCCGCCCGCCACCGTGTAGACGTAGGAGTCGCGTGCCCCCGCGCCCAGGGAGAACCGCTCCGCGCCCCACGGGTCGTTCTGGCCGTACACGTACAGCATGTGGTCCGCGTGGTGCTTGACCCACGTGTCGACGTCCCGCATCGCCCACGGCTGGAACCGCATCGGGATGTCCCGCGGCACGAAGTTCCGCGGCGGCTGGTAGCCGTAGCGGCTCAGCTTGCCGAGCCAGGGCTGCTTGATGGTGGGCGAGCCCAGCTGCGTACCGGCCTGGTAGTAGTACGCCGTGTACGGGGACAGGCCCTGGTCGGTGTAGAAGGAGAAGCCGGAGATCGTGTCGACCGAGTCCCAGATCGCCTGGTCGGTGGCGTGCGCCGCGTCCGCCGGGATCGTGGAGCAGTCGGCCAGCAGGTGGTACTGCCAGAAGCCCCAGACGTAGTCGAGTACGACCGCCTCGTACGCCTTGTCCAGCGTGCCCACTGTGGTGAAGGTGTAGTTGTTTGCGGCTGCGTACTCCTGGTACTTCTTCTCCAGCGGCTCCCGCCGAACCAGCGCCTCGCGCTGCACGCCCTCCAGCTTGTCGCGGCACTCCTTGGTGCCGACCGTCCTGAAGAACCGGTCGTAGGCCGAATCCTCGTTGTTCACCACGTCGTTGGGGGCCACGTACGAGACGACGCCGTCCATGTCGCGCGGGTAGAACCGCTTGTAGTACGTGGCCGTCATGCCGCCCTTCGAGGCGCCGGTGGTCAGCCAGTTCTTGGTGTAGATCGGCTTCAGGGCCTGGAATATGGCGTGCTGGTCGCTGGCCGCCTGCCAGATGTCGTCCTTGGACCAGTCGGCGGGCTGCGGCCGGGACAGCGGGAAGAAGCGGTACTCGACGGAGACCTGGTTGCCGTCGACGATCTTCGTCGGCTCGGAGCGGCTCGGTGTCGTGGAGACGTCGTAGCCGCTCGTGTACATCACGGTGGGCCGGTCGGTGTCCTTGTGCAGCACCGTGATCCGCTGCTGGAAGGTGGCCCTGCTGTACGGATTGGCGTGGTCCACGGGCTGCGTGAAGTCCAGTACGAAATAGCGGTAGCCGCTGTACGGCTTCTCTTCCATGAGGCTCATCCCGGGTATCGCCAGGATGCGGTCCTTGATGTCCGGCTCGGCGGCGGTGGCCGCCCCTGCCGCGGCTCCCGTCGCGGTCATCGTGCCTATCAGCACGACGAGCGACACAAGCCATCTGAGCGCCTTGCGCATTCACACTCCCCTGTGGGGCCCCTGTGGGCATGGAACGTGGCCCCGCGAACCTAGCGGGGGCAACACCCGGCCCGCCAGACCCAATTGACCTTCACAGGGGCCTCCCGCCCAGCAGGGCTCAGCACACCCAGCCCGTCTCCGCCGCGCTCCCCGCTATCGACCCCGTCGCCCGCACGCACCGGCTGCCCGAGTGCACGGTGACCGGGCCCGCCATCCTCGTGTACGAGCCCGAGTCCCCGGCCGGAGCGCCGCCCCGGGCCTGGACCGCCACCGCCATCTGGCGCCGCGCGCCCGGGTTCTTCGCCACGGTCACCGCGCAGGCGTACCCCGTGCCCTTGTACAGCCGCAGCTCACCCGTGCCGAACCCGACCACCTTCGCGGGGCGCCCCGCACACGCGGCCGTCGCGTCCGCGCTGCCACCGCCCGGACCGAACACGACCAGGCCGCCCGCCGCTGCGACCACCGCCAGTCCCGCGAGCTGCCTGCCGCCCACCCCACCGAACACGTTTGCACCCTTCCGCCACTTGAGCGTTTGTGGGCATGGACGCACCCGGACGCCCGAACGGTTCTCCGGGCGTCTCACGGGGTGGGACGGCCGTCAGACGGCCACGGCGTCGGCCTCCGCCTCGCCGATGAACGTGCGCCACAGCCGGGCGTACTGGCCGTCCAGGGCGAGGAGCTCGTCGTGCGTGCCGTCCTCGGCGACCCGGCCGTGGTCCATCACGATCACCCGGTCCGCGCGGGCCGCCGTGGTCAGGCGGTGCGCGACGACCAGCGTCGTACGGCGGCCGGTCAGGCGGTCGGTGGCCTGGTTGACCTGCGCCTCGGTGGCCAGGTCCAGAGCCGCCGTCGCCTCGTCGAGCAGGAGGATGTCCGGGTCGACGAGCTCGGCGCGGGCCAGCGCGATCAGCTGCCGCTGCCCCGCGGAGAGGTTGCGGCCTCGCTCGGCGACCTCGTGGAGGTAGCCGCCGTCGAGCGTGGCGATCATGTCGTGGGCGCCGACCGCACGGGCCGCCGCCTCCACCTCGGCGTCGCTCGCGTCGGGGCGCCCGTACGCGATGGCGTCGCGGACCGTGCCCTCGAAGAGGTACGCCTCCTGCGGGACGACGCCGAGCCGGTGCCGGTAGGCGGTGATGTCGAGGTCGCGCAGGTCGGTGCCGTCGGCGGTGACCCGCCCGCCCGTCGGGTCGTAGAACCGCGCGACCAGCTTGACCAGGGTGGACTTCCCGGCACCGGTCTCGCCGACGAACGCGACGGTCTGGCCGGCCGGTATGCGGACGTCGACGCCGCTCAGCGCCTCTTCGTCGTCGCCGTACGCGAAGTCGACGTCCTCGAAGGCGATCTCGCCGCGCAGCGACAGGACGTCGAGCGGCTCGGCGGCCGCCTCGGTGGAGGTCTTCTCCTGGAGCAGTTCCTGGATGCGCTTGAGTGAGACGGCCGCCTGCTGGTAGCCGTCGAAGACCTGCGAGAGCTGCTGTACGGGGGCGAAGAACAGGTCGATGTACAGCAGGTACGCGACAAGGGCGCCCGTGGTGAGGGTGCCGTTGTCGACCCGGCCCGCGCCCACGATCAGCACGGCGGCCGCGGCCACCGACGACAGGAGCTGCACGAACGGGAAGTACACCGAGATCAGCCACTGGCCGCGCACGCGCGCCTGGCGGTAGTGGTCGCTGCGGTCCGCGAACCGTGCGGCTCCGTCGTGCTCGCGCCGGAAGGCCTGCACGATGCGCAGGCCGGACACCGACTCCTGGAGGTCGGCGTTGACGGTGCTGACCCGCTCGCGGGCGAGCTCGTAGGCCTGCACGCTCTTCTTGCGGAAGAAGTACGTGCCGACGACGAGCAGCGGAAGCGTCGCGAAGACGACGAGGGCGAGCTGGATGTCGATGACGAGCAGCGCCACCATGATGCCGAAGAAGGTGACGACGGAGACGAACGCGGTGACCAGGCCCGTCTGGAGGAACGTGGAGAGCGCGTCCACGTCCGTCGTCATGCGGGTCATGATCCGGCCGGTCAGCTCCCGCTCGTAGTAGTCGAGTCCGAGCCGCTGGAGCTGCGCGAAGATCTTCAGGCGCAGGGTGTAGAGGACGCGTTCGCCGGTGCGGCCGGTCATCCGGGTCTCGCCGGTCTGGGCGAGCCACTGGATGGCGACCGTGACGAGCGCGAGCCCGGAGGCGGCCCAGACCGCGCCGAGCGCGAGCTGGGTGACGCCCTGGTCGATGCCGTGCCGGATCAGGACCGGCAGGACCAGCGAGCCGCCTGCGTCGATCGCGACGAGGAGGAGCGAGACGAGCAGGGGAAGGCCGAATCCGCGCAGCAGCCTGCGCAGGCCGTACGAGTCCTCGGCCCTGACGGCCTTCGCCTCGTCTATGCCGGGGGTGTCGGTCGCGGGCGGCAGGGCCTCGACCTGGGCGAGCAGCTCGGGCGTGGCAGGCATGCCGCCAGGGGCGGTCGACTCCGCCTTCTCCTCCCGCACCCACAGCGGCGGGGTGATGCCGCGCTCGGCGTCGAACTCCGCGTCCAGTTCGTCCCGTACGGAGTGGTCCTCCTCTTCCGGGAGCGGGACGGCCGGGACGTGGCCGGGCGATACGGCGCCCAGCTCGTCCGGATCGGTCAGCAGGCGGCGGTACAGGGCGCTGTCGCGCTGGAGTTCCTCGTGGGTGCCGATCGCGGCGAGGCGGCCGCCGTCCAGGACGGCGATGCGGTCGGCGAGGCCCAGGGTGGAGCGGCGGTGCGCGATGAGCAGGGTGGTGCGGCCCGCCATGACCGACTTCAGGGCCTCGTGGATCTCGTGCTCGACGCGGGCGTCGACGGCCGAGGTCGCGTCGTCCAGGACGAGCAGGCGGGGGTCGGTGAGGATGGCGCGGGCGAGCGCGATGCGCTGGCGCTGGCCGCCGGAGAGGGTGAGGCCGTGCTCGCCGACGGTGGTGTCGTAGCCCTTGGGGAGCTCGGCGATGAACCGGTCGGCCTGTGCGGCGCGCGCGGCCTTCTCGATCTCCTCCTGGGTGGCGTCCGGCTTTCCGTACGCGATGTTGGCGCGGACGGTGTCGGAGAAGAGGAAGGAGTCCTCCGGTACGAGTCCGATGGCGGCGCGCAGCGAGGCGAGGGTCAGCTCGCGCACGTCGTGGCCGCCGACGAGGACGGCGCCGTGCGAGACGTCGTAGAAGCGGGGCAGGAGCAGCGAGACGGTGGACTTGCCGGAGCCGGACGAGCCGACCACGGCGACGGTCTCGCCGGGCCGGATGTCGAGCGAGAACCCCTTCAGGACGGGCCGCTCGGTGTCGTAGCCGAAGCTCACGTGGTCGAATTCGACGGTGGCGGGGGCGTCCGGCGACAGCTCCTTCGTGCCGTCCTCCAGGGAGGGCTCGGTGTCGATGAGCTCCAGGACGCGCTCGACGCCGGCCCGGGCCTGCTGGCCGACGGTGAGCACCATGGCGAGCATGCGGACGGGCCCGACGAGCTGGGCGAGGTAGGTGGAGAACGCGACGAACGTGCCGAGGGTGATCTCACCGCGCGTGGCGAGCCAGCCGCCGAGCGCCAGCATGGCGACCTGGCCGAGCGCGGGGACGGCCTGGAGGGCCGGGGTGTAGCGGGAGTTCAGCTTGATCGTGCGCAGCCGCCCGGCGAAGAGGCGCCGCCCGACCTCCCTCAGCTTGCCGGTCTCCTGGTCCTCCTGGCCGAAGCCCTTGACGACCCGGACCCCGGACACGGCGCCGTCCACGACCCCGGCGACGGCGGCGGCCTGGCCCTGGGCGTACCAGGTGGCGGGGAACAGGCGGGTGCGGCTGCGCTTGGCGATGAACCAGAGGGCGGGGGCGACGGCGAGAGCGACCAGGGTCAGCAGCGGCGACAGCCACGCCATGATCACGATCGAGATGATGAAGAGCAGGATGTTGCCGATGGTCATCGGCAACATGAAGAGGAGGCCCTGGATCAGCTGGAGGTCGCTGGTGGCGCGCCCGACGACCTGGCCCGTGGACAGCTCGTCCTGGCGCCGCCCGTCGAGCCGTGTGATCGTGCCGTACATCTCGGTGCGCAGGTCGTGCTGGACGTCGAGGGCCAGCCGCCCTCCGTAGTACCGCCGTATGTACGTGAGCCCGTACACCACGACGGCGGAGGCTATGAGGAGCCCGGTCCACACGGCGAGGGAGCGGGTGTGGTGGCCGATGACGTCGTCGATGATCACCTTGGTGATCAGCGGGACGAGCGCCATGACGGCCATGCCGCAGAGCGACGAGCCGAGGGCCAGCACGACATTGCGCCGGTAGCGCCAGGCGTACCCGGTCAGCCTGCGCGCCCACCCCTGTTGCGCACCCTCCGTCACGACATTCCTCCCGTTGGTACCTGTCCTGCCGCAAGCCCCAACACGGGGGCCTGCGGATTTCATCCCGCCGCAACAAATACGGGACGTGAGGACCAGGACCGCACGAGGCGTTCTACAGGTGCGTCGGCGCGAACATCTTCAGGAGGGCGGGCAGCACGACGACCGAGGGGCCGGGGGTGGCCAGCGCCTTCGACAGGTCGGCGGTCAGGGTGTCCGCGCTCGTACGGACCGCCGGGACGCCGAAGGACTCGGCGAGGGCGACGAAGTCCGGGCGGGCCAGTTCCGTGGCCGTGGCCTCACCGAACGTGTCCGTCATGTACTCGCGCAGGATGCCGTAGCCGCCGTCGTCGACGATGAGCCAGGTGACCGGCAGGTCGTACTGCCTGGCGGTGGCGAGCTCGGCGATGGAGTACATGGCCCCGCCGTCGCCGGAGACCGCGAGGACCGGATGGCTCGGGTCGGCGACCGCCGCGCCGAGCGCCGCCGGGAGACCGTAGCCGAGGCCCCCCGCGCCCTGCGCCGAGTGCATCGCGCCGGGCCAGGCGGACCAGGCCCAGTAAGCGAGGATCGTCATGTCCCAGAAACTGGGTGCCCCGGCGGGCAGCGCCTCGTGCACGGCGGCGAGGATGCGCTGCTCCTCGCCGAGGTCCTGCGCGTCGATACGCGCCCGCACCTTCGCCAGGACCGTCCGTACCCGCTCGGCCGCCGTCTCGTCGTTACGCTCCGGAGCCGTTTCGAGCAGGGCCTGGAGGGCGATGCGGGCGTCCGCGTGGATGCCGAGCGCCGGGTGGTTGGACTCCAGCTTGCCGAGGTCGGCCTCGATCTGGACGATCCGGCCGCGCGGCTGGAACGTGTGGTAGTTCGACGACAGCTCGCCGAGCCCGGAGCCGACCACGAGCAGGACGTCCGCGTCCTCCAGGAAGTCGGTGGTGTGCCGGTCCTCCAGCCAGGACTGGAGCGACAGCGGGTGTTCCCACGGGAAGGCGCCCTTGCCGCCGAAGGTCGTCACGACCGGCGCGTCCAGCTTCTCGGCGAGCGCGAGCAGCTTGCCCGAGGCGTCGGCGCGTACGACCCCGCCGCCCGCGATGATCGCCGGACGGGCGGCTCCTGCGAGCAACTCGGCCGCTACGGCGGTCAGTTCGGGGCGCGGAACGATGTCCTCGGGAAAGGCGTCCATGGGGGTGACGACGGGCAGCGCCGTCTCGGCGAGCAGCACGTCCTGCGGGATCTCCACCCACACCGGCCCGTGCGGCGCGGTCAGCGCCGACTCCCACGCGGCCGCGACCGCCGAGGGAATCTGCGACTGGCTGCGCACCGTGTGGACGGACTTCACGACGTCGCGGAAGGACGCCTTCTGGTCGCGCAGCTCGTGCAGATGGCCGTGCCGTCCGCCACCAAGTCCCGCCGTGGGGACCTGACTCGAGATCGCGATCACCGGGGACGACGCGGCCGCCGCCTCCTGGAGGGCGGCGAGCGAGGTCAGCGCGCCGGGGCCGGTCGAGAGCAGCAGCGGGGCCGCCTCGCCGGTGATCCGGCCGTACGCGTCGGCCGCGAAGCCCGCGTTGTTCTCGACCCGCAGCCCGACATAGCGGAGGTCCGAGCGGCGCAGCGCGTCGAACAGGGCGAGCGCGTGCTGGCCGGGCAGCCCGAACACGGTGGTCGCGCCGAGCCCGGCCAGCGTCTCCACGACCAGGTCACCGCCGGTGCGGCCGGGCGGCGGGTTCAGCGCGGCCGCGGTCTGCGCCGCGGTGGGGCGCAGGACGATGTCGTGGTCGTGGGTCATCACACGGTCCGGGAGGCCGCGATCTGGCGGGACATGATGGTGGTCAGCTCGTAGGCGGTGTGCGAGGCCGCCACGCTGGTGATCTCGGCGTGGTCGTAGGCCGGGGCGACCTCGACGACGTCGGCGGAGACCAGGTTGCAGGAGGCCAGGCCCCGCAGGATCTCCAGGAGCTCGCGCGAGGTCATGCCGCCGGCCTCGGGGGTGCCGGTGCCCGGCGCGTGGGCCGGGTCGAGGCAGTCGATGTCGATGGAGATGTAGAGCGGGCGGTCGCCGATGCGCTGGCGGAGCTGGTCGGCGACCTCGTCGGCGCCGCGCCGGTAGACGTCGGCGGAGGTGACGATGCCGAAGCCCATCTTCTCGTCGTCGGTCAGGTCCTGCTTGCCGTACAGCGGGCCGCGCGTGCCGACGTGGGACAGCGCCTCGGTGTCGAGGATGCCCTCCTCGACGGCCCGGCGGAACGGGGTGCCGTGGGTGTACTCGGCACCGAAGTAGGTGTCCCAGGTGTCGAGGTGCGCGTCGAAGTGGAGCAGCGCGACCGGGCCGTGCTTCTTGGCGACGGAACGGAGCAGCGGCAGCGCGATGGTGTGGTCGCCGCCGAGCGTCATCATGCGGGCGCCGGTGCCGAGCAGGTCGTCGGCGGCCGCCTCGATGGTCTCGACGGCCTCGTTGATGTTGAACGGGTTGGCCGCGATGTCACCGGCGTCGGCGACCTGGGCGAGCGCGAAGGGCGAGGCGTCCTGGGCCGGGTTGTACGGGCGCAGCAGGCGCGAGGCCTCGCGGATGGCGTTGCCGCCGAAGCGGGCGCCGGGCCGGTAGGACACGCCGCTGTCGAAGGGCACACCGACGACGGCGACATCGGCGGTGCCGACCTCGTCGAGGCGGGGCAGCCGGGCGAAGGTCGCGGGCCCGGCGTACCGCGGGATGCGGGACGAGTCGATCGGACCGCGCGGCGTTTCGTTGCTGCTCATGTGAAGTGCCCTTCGTTTTCGGCGTGTTGTGGCGACCCGGGCCGTCGGGCCCGGCCGGGTCCGGCGGTGCGCGGAGCCTGTCCGCTCTCCCGTGTGCGCCGGTCGGCACGACCATAGGCGGCCGGGCAGCCACACTGAAGTGTACGTTTCCTCCACTCCCGACGCCGCTGACGGATGGATCGTCCACATGCCGGAACCGACCGCCCCGCCCACTCCCCCTATCGCGCTCACCGCGCTGCTGGCCCGCGCGGACCTCGGCCTGCGGCAGCTCGCGGGCCCGGCCGAGGTGTCCATCCGCTGGGTGCACACCTCGGAGATGGCCGACCCCTACCCGTATCTCCTCGGCGGGGAGCTGCTCATGACGGCCGGGGTGCAGCTGGCCGACCCCGAGCGGTACGTGTCCCGGGTGGTGGAGGCGGGGGCGGCGGCGCTGGGCTTCGGGGTCGCCCCGGTGTACGACGCGGTGCCGGCCGCCCTGGTGGAGGCCTGCGCACGCCACGGCCTCCCGTTGCTGGAGGTGCCGCCGCAGACGACGTTCTCCGGGGTGGCGCGGGCGGTGTGGCTCCTGATGGCCCGGGCCCGCGAGGACGAGCTGCGCCGCGTGAACGAGACCCAGCGCGCGCTGGCCGCGGCGGCGTCCCGTCCGGCGCCGGTGGGGGCGGTCCTGCGGGTCCTCGCGGGGCGGCTCGGGGGGTGGGCGGCGCTGGTGACCCCGGCCGGGTCGGTGCTGGATGCGGCGGGGGCGGAGCCGCGGGGTGCCGTGCTGGAGGGGGTGCGGGGGCTGGTGCGGGTGGTGGCGCCTTCGGCGGACCTCCCCCTCACCGCCACCGACACCCTCGGCGGCACACACCTCGCCGCCTACGCCCTCGCAGGCCCCCGCGTGCTCGCACTCGCCACCCCCCACCGCGCCCCCGGCGACCACACCATCGCCGGCGTAGCGGCCGTACTGCTCACCCTGCTCACCGCCGAGCGGCAGGGCGCGGACGAGGCCGCCCGTTCGGCCGCCCTGGTGCGACTCGTCCTCGGCGGCGCCCCCGAGGACACCGAACCGCTGCTCGGCGAGGGCCCGTGGGTCGTCGTGCACGCCCGGGGCCAAGGGACCCCGCCCGACCTCGGGACCCCCCTGGTCGACCCCCTGGGCGAGGCGGGCGAGCAGCATGTACGAGCCCTCGTACCCGCCGACCGCGAGGTCACGGCGCACCCCGGCTGGACCCTCGGCGTCAGCGCCCCCGCCGCCCTCGAAGGGCTGGCCGTCGCCGACACCCAGGCGGCCAGGGCCCTGGAGCGCGCGGAGGCGACCCGCACCCCCCTCGCCCGGCACCGCCCCGCCGGATTCGGGGCGCTGATGGACCCGCAGGAGGCCGCCGCGTACGCCCGCCAGATGCTCGCCCCGCTCGGCGACACCTTGCGCGCCACCCTGCGCACCTGGCTCTCGCTGCACGGGAGTTGGGACCGCAGCGCGGTCGCGCTGGGGGTGCACCGCAACACCGTGCGCCAGCGGATCGGCCGCGCGGCGGCGCTGCTCGGCGTCGACCTAGACGACATGGACGTACGCACGGAGCTCTGGCTGGCGCTGCACCACTCATGAAGTCGACCTGGATAAACGGGGGGTTACTCGATCTGGCCCATCCACATGCGTCGGCCCAACTCGTCGAGCTCTGTCCGACGTTCCTCATACTCAGGCAGCGCGAGTCCCATCAGCCGCCAGAAGTCGGCACGATGGCCCGAAATCCGCACATGAGCAAGCTCGTGCGCCACGACGTAGTCCACCAAATGCATCGGAAGCTGGAAGAGAGGCCATCCCAGACTCATCAGGCCCGGCTCCCGGCCCTCGCTGCCCGGCCGGTACTTCCCCCAGCGCTGTCCAAGGTCACAGACCTCCAGCGCGGGTTCGGACACGCCCATTCTGGCTGCCCACGGCTGGAGTCGTCCCGCCGTCCAAACACGTCCCACTCGGCAATACCAGTCGACCAGCGCCATGCGAGCACGGTCTGGGTCCTCGGCGTCGTCCCGGCCCATGACCAGACGCCCCGCAACCAGCCGGACCCCACCCTTCGTGGGTGAGTCCGGCACGATGGCCAGCCGGTACGTCCGCCCCAGGTAGCGGAAGGCCTCACCTTCGACCAGCCGCTTGACCGGATTCAATGGTCGAGTCCTCTCACGCAGTCCGAGTTTGCTCACCAGCCAGTCGCGGTGTCCGCGGACGAAGCCCTCGGCCTCGGCCACCGGTCGACCCAGGGGTGCGTGCAGTGTGAGCGTGGCGTCCGTCTCCACGGTCAGCGCGAACCGCTTGCGGCGGGTGCCGATCCGGACCCGCAGCACCAAGCCGTCCACGGTCAGTTCATCCCCGTCGGCGAGGGCCAGGGGGATACGGGCGCCTGCGAGTGCGGTCACCCGCCCTATTCTCCCCGGGCCCTACCCAAGAACTGCGCACGGTTACTGTTCGCGAAAGACGCGAGCCCCTGCGCAATGTGCCCCAGAGGACTCCAGTCTGCCGGGTCGGTGGGCCGAAGGCCGCCCCTGACCAGCTGAGTGTGGATGCCGCTCGCCAGGTCGCTGATGTCCTGGCTCTGGCTCTGGTAGGCGGCCTTTCCCATGGTGCGCGCGGCCACGTCGCACACGTCGCCGACCAGCAGCCGGCTGTCCCGCGTCTCGTCACGTGTGGCTCCCGGGTACTCCACCAACAACTGGTCGAGGAGCCGGAACACCCGCTGCTCAAGCACGCTGAGTCCGGCGAGCGCCGGATCCTGCTCCTCCTCCTGCAACGCCTGCTCGATGAGCGGGCCGAACTCGGCGAGCTGCTCGTCGAACCGTCCGGCGAGATCCCGCAGGATCTCCTCAAGCCGCTCCGAGAGCCGGGCGTACTTCGCCGGGTCCTCCCGCTTGACCCGCTCCTCCAAGTGGAAGCGCAGGGCGTGCCCCATTTCTGCTGCCGCCTCACGGACCGGCAGAGCGCGCACCCTGTCGTCGAAGGTCGGCGACGCGAGTGAGACGGGCGGGATGACCTCTTCGAACTCCGGCGCCTCCAGATGGTCGGCGATCATCGCCCGCACCTTGCGTCCGTAGTTGCGCAAGGTGAAGATCCCGCCAGGACCGTCCCGGTGAAGCGTCCGGATGCGCTTTTGGAGCCTGCCCCATCGGCGGGCGTCGTCCACGAAGTCCAGTGCGTGCTCGTGTGGAAGTACGCGCTCCAGCGCTGCCAGGAACTCATGCAGCACCGTGTCGTAACCGGACCGTGTGGCCTCGTCCTCGAAACCGGCAGCGAGCCCGCCGAGCCGCGTGACGTCGTCGAGGTCGGCGTCGGTAATGCCGTACCGCTTCAGGAAGTTCCGCACCGCCTCAGCGGCCGGGGCCAAGGCCTCGACTTCGTCCGAGAGGCTCCTCATGGTGTCGTCGACATCGGCGTCCCGGTACCCGGCGAGCGCGTCGGCCAGGTGCTCGAAGACCCCGTAGTAGTCGACGACGTAACCGACTTTCTTGCCGGGCATGGGCCGGTTGACCCGGGCGACGGCCTGGAGCAGTTCGGCGTCGCGGATCGGGCGGTCCAGGTAGAGCGCCTGCTCGCGCGGCGCGTCGAAGCCGGTGAGCAGCATCGACTTCACGATGAGGAAGGCGACAGGGCTTTCCGGGTGCACGGGGTCCGGCCCCGGCCCGGTCTCGGGCTGCGCGGACTCGGCGGGCTGGGACCAGGGGTGGTCCGCGACATCGGAATGCTGGGCGTCCTGCAGCCCCTGATGGAACGGCGTCGACGCCACCCACTCCGGCTCGGGCGGGAGATGCGGGAAGGCGTGGTGAAACCGATCGATATACGCCTTCTGCCGCTCCTTGTCGGTCCACGACAGCCAGCGGCGGTGCTTGCGCTCGGCCCCCGGCGAGATGACCGGTACGAAGTCGATGCGGCGCAGCAGCGCACGGTACTGGTGCGCCGTGTGCAGGTAGCGGAGCCGACGGGGCAGGTCCTCGACGGGGGTACCAGCCACGGACTCCGGGTCGAAGGCGGTGAGCTCGATCATCAGCGCATCGCGCGCGGCCCGGAGCGCCTGGTGATACTCCACGGCCGCCTTCCGGCTGACGGCGGCAACCTGAGCCTTGAAGCCACCGCCCGGCAGCACCCAGGTGACCCAGTGTTCCAGCATGTCCTCGGCCTTGGCGCGGATCATCGGCCGTGATTCGGCGACGTCCCGCTCGGTCGGCGAACTCTTCAGCAGTTTCGCGCGCTCCTCAGGCGTGCGGCCCCTGATCAGGTCCTCGAAGTTCCGGTCGAGCCCGTCCTTGTCGAAGACCTTGCCCTCGCCGGTGCGGCCTTCGTACCGGATGCGAACGACGACGCCGTCGCGCTCGGCCTCCTCCATCCGGTACGTGTCGAGGAAGCCGCGCCCCGGACCACCGCTGAAGATCCGGCGGGTGTCGGCCTCCCGGCCGGTCATGATCGGCGTGCCGGTGAACCCGATCTTCGCCGCATTGGGGATGGCCTTGCGCAGCGCGGCGTGCAGCACGCTGGTGTGCGAGCGGTGCGCCTCGTCGACCAGGACGAGGATGTCGGAGGAGGTGTTGCACTCCGGGAAGTCCGGAACGACCAGCGGAGTTTCGACCACCCGCTCCCGCCGGGCCCGCTCGGCCTCCTCGTACTCCTCGGTGAGGTCCCGGTCGTCGCCGTCCTGCCCGCCCTCAGCGGCGAAGGTGAACCCGCCCCCGTACTTCTGGATCATGGCGAAGACGACGCGCCGTCCGCCGTCCCGCAGCAGCCCCTCCATCTGCGTCCGGGTCCCGGCGGTCTCGACCTCGGACTCGCTCAGCCTCAAGGTCTTGGACAGCTGGTCCTGGAGCTGGGCGCGGTCGGTGACCACCACCACCATGAACTCGCTGAGCCGGTGGTGCAGATGGATGCGGCGCACCAGGAACGTCATGGTCAGGCTCTTGCCGGAGCCCTGGGTGTGCCAGATGACACCACCGCGCTCGTCCGCGTCGAGCAGCCCGCTCCGGGTCCGCCCGCTGAGCAGCCGTCGCACGGACTTCTCGGCGGCCCGGTACTGCTGGTGCCGGGCCACGGCCTTGACCGTGCGAGTCCCGCCGGATTCGGTCTCGACGGGCAGCGGGATGACGTAATGCCGTACGACATTGAGCAGCGCGGCGGGCCGCAACACGACCCCGACCAGCTTGTGCCGCTCGTTCAACGGTCCGACTCCGTCCGGCAGTTCACCAGCGATCGTCTGCGGATGTTCCGGCTCGACGCTGCGCCACGGGTGGAAGTGCTCGGGCGTCGAGGTGACCGTCCCGAGATAGGCGGTGTCGGCCGTCGCGGCGACCAGCAGCTGCACGGTCCGGAAGAGCTCGGGGACGCCAGCCGGCAGCGGCAGCCCGGCCTCCAGGCGTTCGTCGTCCGGCAGCGGATCACCTGCGTAGTGGCGCAGGTCGGCAACGGCACTGCGGAGCGGATCGGACAGTTCCGGGCTCTTGGCCTCTACGACGACGAGCGGGATGCCGTTCACGAACAGGACGATGTCGAGGACCGACACATCGCCGGACCGGTTCTTGACCCGAAGCTGATCAACGACGACGAACTCGTTGAGCTGAGCCCGCTCCTCATGCCACTCGATGTACTGCACGGTCGCGGAGGGCCCGCCGTGCTCGGCGGACGGCGCGGTCAGGACGCAGCCGCTGAGCAGCATCTCGGTGGCGTCGAAGTTGGCCTGCACGATGCCCTTGCCGAGCGGGACGAGGGTCAGTTCCGCACGGGCCCGGGACACATCCGTCGCGTCCATCCACGGCTTGCGGTCACTCGCCCGCAGGTTGATCCGCCGCAGCGCCGCATCCAGCAGGTCCACGAGCAGAGGTGTATCGGCATCGAGCGTTCCGACGTCCTTGCCGGTGAGATGCGTCCACCCCATCGCCTCAAGCTGCGCGACGACCGGCCGCTCCACCTCGTCCCGCTCCACCTGCACGACCACGCCCCGCGCCTTCCCGCCCGTACCGTTCTCCGCTCAGGCCATTCATTCTGCGCCTCGGGAGCGCAGGGTGGGAGGGTTCTGGCCTGCGGGAATGAGGTGAGGGCTGGGGTTGTGGTGGGGTTTGCGGGCATACGTCCATGAGGTGTTCGGGGTCAGTCAGCAGGCCCATCGGCCTCAGGCCCCGGAAGCCGGGCCCCTCGGCTCACCGCGATCCGGTGCACGTCACGGAGGGCTTCGGCCATGCGGGTCAGCAGGAATCGGAGCTGGGCGCTGGTGGCGGGCCCACCTCCGCCCAGCATGTCATCGGCGTGGGTGAGGAGTTCGACGGCCCTACCGAGCTGGACGCTCTCGATGCCGTCGGCGACCCGGGTGAGGTACCCGGTCCCGTCCGTGAGGAGGTAGCAGGGTTTGCCGTCCGGGCCGGCCCACGGAAGCAGCCTGCCTTCGTCCCTCATGCACCCACTCCCGCACGCCGGTTCGGGTACGGCCGAATCTCGACGCCGTGCGTGGTGAGCCAGAGCACGCGCCGCCGCCGCGCCTCGTCCCGCTCGTGCGCGACGAGGTACGGGCGGACGAGGAGACTGTCCTCGCCTCGGAGGAGAGGTTCTGGATCCCGGGAAGCGGCGACCATCGGCGGGGCGGGGCGCAGCGGATCCGGTTCCGGCTCGGCGGGCCGTAGCCGCAGCAGCAGGCTTTCGAGGATTCGGATTATCCAGTACGTCATGTCTCTGCCCTCTCGTGGCAGTTGGCGGCACCCCGCCTCGATATCGCTGTGTAGCGATCCACTTACAGAGTGAGACCGAGCGGGCTAGCCTTGCCAGCGGGCGGAGCGTGACAAAGCCTTTGTCGCAAGGGAGTTGGCCATGACCAATACGTACGGCGAATGGCTGCGGCAGCAGCGCGAGGCGGCCGGCCTCACTCAGCAGGCGCTGGCCGAGAAGGCGTTCATGACTCGGTCGCACATCGCGCACATCGAGGCGGGGCGAAGAATTCCCTCCAAGGACGATGCGCGGAGACTGGACATGGCGCTGGGCACGGGTGATGTGCTGAGCAGCTTTCTGCCGGGGGATGATTCGGCGATCGCGGATCACTTCGCGGCGGCGCGGCATCTCGAACAACAGGCGACGATGATCCGGGAGTTCGCGCTGTCCCATGTGCCTGGCATCCTGCAAACGGAGCCGTACATGCGTGCCGTTCTGCGCAACGTCTTCCCTCCTTGGAGTGCAGACGAGTGCGACAGGATCGTTGTGACACGCCTTGAACGATCAAAGATCCTGGACAACCCCGACACCCCCGTGGTGTGGGCCCTGCTGGACGAGGCGGTTCTACGTCGCCCCGTCGGTGGCCCAGATGTGATGGCACAGCAGCTCATGCATGTTGTGCAGTTGGCCGAGAGCGATCGCGTCCGCGTGCATGTGATGCCGTTCGCTCTCGGCCCCCACCCGCTCATGCAGAGCATGCTGACCCTGATGTGGTTCGAAGACCAACCGCCAGCGGCCTACAGCGAAGGCCTACGCATGGGCAAGGTGCACGACTCTCCGGCTGTGGTCGAACAGCTCCAGGGCGCCTACGATCTTGCGCTGAGCGACGCACTGCCGCTGAAGGAGTCACTCGCCCTGATCCGGGCAACAGCGAAGGACTACGGACACCATGACTGAACACACCATCTCGGATGCCGCCTCCATAAGCGGCTGGCGCAAGTCGTCGTTCAGTGGGGGCGACGCGGGAAGCTGCGTCGAGGTGCTGGACGACTACCCAGCGGGCGTCCCGGTCCGCGACTCCAAGGCCCCGAACGGCCCGGCGCTGGTCTTCCCGGCGGGGGGCTGGTCATCTTTCGTCGCGGCAGTCAAAGCAGGAGAGTTCGCCGTCTGAACATCCCCCAGCCAACAGGCCCGCGCTTCCAAAAGCGCGGGCCTCTCCACATTCTGGGTCCAGCGGTCCCGGCGCAAACTGGAACCGATAGTCAGGACGTCCCACCCAGCAGGTCATCAATGACCCCACGCTTGAGCGTGCCCAGCTTGGCAAGCTCGGCCCTCTCCAAACGCTGCTGCTCCCGAACCATAGCCAGGCGGTCCAGGAATTCAAGCTGTCCTGTCACATCCAGCTTGGGAAATGGGCAACCTCGAACGTCGCTGCCATTAATGCTGGCCTGCGAGATCGCGCTCTTCGCGCGTTGCCGGAAATACCTCTTCACCGTTGGGCTACCCAGCCATGTTTCCACAAAGGCCGGGACAGCCCGCTCCGTAAGGAGCTTGCAGCGCATCATGTTTGACTCGAAGACGACCGGCTCCACCAGCTTACCTACAGCAGTGGACTTCCCAACCAGCTCCGGAGTGTTCACGCGGTTGATCAAGACATCGCCGGTAGCAAGTCCGTACCGGTCAACCTCACCTCGACTCAACGAGACCCTGAGCAGATTGCGCGTGAAGTCCGACGGACCGCCCCTGAAACTGTCGATGCGAACGATCGGCGTCCCCTCAAGCCCATAGGAGGAACCTGGCTTATAGATTCCGTTCTGCGGGCCAAAAACGACTACCTCTTCGAAGCTACCGCATTCAAGATCCCAGAGCTCTGCCATCACAGCCGCGTTCAAGGACTCCAGCTTCGCAATCGACGCCTCAATGGCCCGCTCCTGCGCGGACATAGCCTCAATGACGTCGACGATGCGGCGCTGCTGGCTAATCGGGAGGACTGGAAACAAGAGCGCCCCGAACCGATTCCCTCCCAGATGGGAAATGCTAGTCTTCTCCGCAATCCCAGCAAAGACACCCTGCGATCGCCATCGCACGAAAACCGCCTGGGCATACTCCGGAATCACCTCAGCGCCAGCGCGAAATCTAATGAGGGTATTCTGGAAACAATAGGCACCAGACTCCCCCTGATACAAGGCGCTGCGTCCCACCATTCGAAGATTTTCCTGCCCTTCATTAAGCAGGATGTCTCCCGGGACTAGTTTGTAAACCTCCCGCTCCGCCGCAGAGAACCCCATGGTATTCACGTCAGAAACGTCAATCCGGCCTTCGTGGACATTCGCCACCCGAAGATAGGGAAACTGCCTTGCCCCCTCCCTGCTCGCAGGGGAAAGCTGCTTCCCCATGCGGACGTCTCCAACCTCACGGACCGGAAGCCACCGGACCTCGGAATCAGTCCCCATAGCCAAGCCCCTCCAAAAACCCATCCAGCTCAGCCGCAGCCCGCTCCCGCTCAGCCCGGATCTCCCGCAACGAGACGGCGTACTTGCCGTCCCACACCCCGTACGCCTCGGCCAACTCCCGCCTCCTGCGCACCGCATGACCGTCCAGGTTCCCGGCAAGGTCATCCCGCAACAGGTCCAGCACGACCCGCCGCTCCCCCGCCGCGTCCAGGGCGGCCCGCGCCCGGAACAGGCGGGGTGTCGACTCCTCGCCCAGCTGGGGCTGATCCCCCGGCGCACGCTCGAACCAGAAATCGGCCTCAAGGCGCTTGATGAGCGCGCCCACCTTCGCGCGCTCCTTCTTCACCGTCGCCAGCTCGGCCAACTGCTCGACGCTCAGGGCGACTTCCTCGCGCGAAGGCACATCGGAGTCCTGCCCCTCTTCCTCGCCGTCTTCCGACGGCTCCGCGTTGAGTTCCTTCCAGCGCGCGTCAAGGTCCGCCTTGCGGGCATCCGCCGCCGCGAGTTCCTCCAGGAAGTCGGGGGCAATGGCGGCGACCACCTTGTGGTCGTACGCCTGACGGCGCTCAGCAGCCGTCCGCTTGCGCAACTTCCGCGTCTTCGGGTCCTGTTCGGGCGCGAGCATCGTCTCGACGTTCTCGACCCAGCCGTCCAGGACCCCCGCGAAGCCATTCTCCGAGAGCGCGAGCAGGTCGTACTTGGCCTCGTACCACCAGCCGGCCACCGCGCCCGCGAGCGCGTACCGGTCGAGGAGACCGACCTTGCCGAGCCGCTCCACGAACGACTCGATCAGTGACCCCCGCACCGCCATCAGTGCGGCCTTGCGCTCTGATGGCGTCAGGTCGGCGAGGCGCTCGGGGGTAGCGGCCACTGCCTCCAAGTGCCGGACTTCACCGGCCCACCATGCACCGAAGGCGCCCCTCAGTGCCTCCTCGCGCGGGCGGGCCAGTTCGGCGAGCCGGGCCGCGTCCGGGCGCTGCCCTTCCGGCAGGAAGTCGACGTACTCGGGATCCGCCGGGTTCCGCTCGACGAAGAGGTCGACGAGCCGCAGCCCGTACGAGTCGAGCAGCTCCTTCTTGGCCTCGATCTCCGTGCGCGGGACGCCACCCACCAGATGGGCCCGCACGTCCTGCGGCTCCGGCGGCGGTGTGTTGTCCACGTACCGGCGGATGTTGAGGTTGTCCTCGTTGTCGCGCAGCTCCTCACGGCTCACCACCCGCGAGAGGCCCGGCACTTCGGTGTACTCGCGGTACGTCGTCACGATCTTCTCGGCATGCTCGGGCAGCAGGACGTTCTGCGCCCGCTCCGAGTGATACTCGCGGTCGGCATTGATGAACAGCACCTTGCCCGCCCGCGCCGGGTCCTTCTTGCCCGGCGGGCGCAGCATCAGGATGCAGGCGGGGATGCCGGTGCCGTAGAAAAGGTTGGGGGCCAGGCCGATTACGGCCTCGATCGCGTCCTCGTCCAGCAGCTTCGTGCGGATCTCCTGCTCGCCGCCGCCGCGGAAAAGCACACCGTGCGGCATGACCGTGATGACCATGCCGCCGCGCCCCTCGCGCTTGGTCTCCCAGAGCATGTGCTGGAGGAACATCAGGTCGGCCTTGCCGCGTTCGCTGGTCGCCCCGTACTTCGTCCGCTCGGCGCCGTGCGCGAGGTCGGCCAGCACGTAGTCCATGGAGAACGGCGGGTTGCTGAGCACCCCGTCGAAACGGTCCTGATCGGTCTTCGGCACGTGCGCCGGCTCGGCGAGGGTGTCGCCGGTGTGCAGGTCGAAGCGGCGTACACCGTGCAGCACCATGTTCATCGTCGACATGATCCAGGAGCCGCTGTTGGCGTCCTGGCCGGCGAGGAACATGTCCGAGGTGTCCCCGCCGTGCTCCTCCACGTACTCCTTCGCGTGGATGAGCATGCCGCCCGAGCCGACGCACGGGTCGTAGATGCGCGCCCCCTGCCGGGGGTCGAGGAGCTCGACCATCATGCGGACCACGGCACGCGGGGTGTAGAACTCGCCGCCCTTGCGGCCCGCCGAGTCCGCGAACTCCTTGATCAGGTACTCGTAAGCGGCACCGATCAGGTCGGGGAACTCGAAGTCGTCGGTACGCAGCCTCATGCGGCCGAAGTGGGCGATGAGGAGCTTCAGGCGCTGGTCGGCGAGCTTGGCCGCGCCCGCCGCCGTGCCGGAGCCGCCGATACGGTTGAAGTCGAGGTGGTCGAAGAGGCCCTTGAGCTTGTCGTTCTGGCCTTCCAGGGCCTGGAGGGCCGGGCGCAGGCGCTCCTCGTTGATATTGTGCGTGGCCGAGGAGATCGACTTCCAGCGCGCGATCTTGGGGACGAACAGCACATCGCGGTTGCTGTACTCGGAGGCCTGCTCCAGGTAGCCGTCCAGCGATACCCCGCTGAGGCCCAGCTCGCTCGCCGCGTGCTCCCTGATCTGGTCACGTGCGGCTTCGAACTCGTCGTTGGCCCGCTTCAGGAAAAGCAGGCCGAAGATGTAGTCCTTGTACTCGGACGCATCCATCGTGCCGCGGAGAATGTCCGCGGCGGCGAAAAGATGCCGCTCCAACTGCGCGAGCGTGAGCTTGGCCACCGTGCGACTCCCTAAGACCCCGGATTGACGTAGGAACCCTAAGGGGGCGAGGCGTCGTAACGGAAACGGCCGGAGCAACCAGTCGCACGCTCCTCAGTAGGAAGCGATTCCCAGTCCGTCTTCGACGAACTTGAAGACATCCGTGTACGGGTCGCGATGGATCTTCGACACGTGGTCGCCATAGGCTGCGTTTATCTCCAGGGCGCGCTTCTTCGCCACGGCGTAACTGCCTCGCTCGATCTCGCCGGGCTGTACGACCTTGATGTTCTGTGTGTCCGTCGCGAAGGGAAGCAGCTTCACCGCTTCGTCACAGACCCCGCCGAACGAGCTCGCCACCGGCTTGTGGTGCAGCAGGCGCCACAGCTCGAAGCAGGGGTGCGAGAACGCGACCTTCACGTTCCCCTCCTTGGCCATCTTGAGCGCGGCCTCGATGGACTCGTGCTCGTCCCGGTCGAACAGGCACCAGACCTCCGGCATGAGCTTCGCCGCCACTTTGGCCTTCTTGGCCTTGCGCGTCTCCTCGCGCATCAGGGTGACGGCCGCCTCGACCAGCTTGATGGGCTTGCGCTGGGATCCAGGGGCACGGTCATTGGCGATGCGTACGTCGGGAGTGGTGGCCGCGTCCTTCGGAACTCCCTGGGCCCTGATGATCTCGATGTAGGACGGTTCGGTGACCTTCCCCTCCGAGAAGACGTGCACGACCCTCCTGCGGAGCTTTTTGTACGCGGCCTGCTCCAGCGAATCGTTCCCCCGCTTACTCGCCATCAGCTCCGCTCCGCCCCGCCCCGTACCGCCAGCAGCTTCCGGGCGATCTGCCCCTCCATGAGGGCGGGAACCCCGCCGAAAGCACCTGCCAGATAGGACGCCGTCAGATCCTCTTCCTCGCCCGGAGACACCGCGCTCAGCGGATACAACTCCGTGGCCCCGTCTTTGTCCTTCTCCGTGAGCCACACCTGTGCCGGGTCGAGCAGCCGCTCGCCGCTCGGGGTGGTGATGACCGACGGGTCATGCGAAGTGAAGATCAGCTGCGCGCCCCGCGGGTTGGCGTCCGGGTCCTGGAAGAGCCGGACGACCTCGGCAGCGAACCTCGGGTGCAGACTCGCGTCCAGCTCATCAACGAGAAGTGCTACACCCTCGTCGAGTGCCAGCAGCAGCGGGCCCAGCAGCGCGAACCAAGATCGCGTTCCGTACGACTCGTGCTGCCAGTCGAGGGCGACCTCGCCGGTAGCCGTCCGGTGGGTCAGTCTCACCGTCGACGAACCCTTCCCGTCCTGCTCGACGTCCGCGCCGATGATTCCCAAATCGGCCACGCGCAGTAGCTCATTGATCCGGCGGGCACGGCTGCCGGCAAGCTCGCGGGTCGTGAACGTCTCGCGCTGGGCCCGCTCGTCCTCTGGATTGATCAGCCAGAAGTTGCGGCGGAACCAGTGGAAGAGCGGGGAGAGCTGCGGATGGTTGTCCGTACCGGCCGTGGAGAGAAGCAGGGCATTGGGCCGAGTGCGGCGCGCCAGTTGGGCCCGGTCCTTGACCCGGGCCCCCGGCCACTCGTAAACCTCGGTCCGAGAGGCGTCCCGGTCGAGCCAGACCTGGCGGTGGCCCCGGGGGTAGCTGTGCAGCCATTCGGCCTCGACTCGGTCCGGACCGAGTTCAAAACCGTACGTCCAGCGCACTCCGTCAAGGACGATGTCCGCCTCGAAGAAACTCGGCTCCTGCCCTTCCTTGGCGCCGAGTGCGAAGGCCTGCCGCTGCGTACCCTCGTATGACGCCCACCGCGCATAGGAGTTGAGAACGGCAGCGCGCATGTCGACCATGGCGGCGAGCACATTCGACTTGCCGGAGGCATTGGCTCCGAAGATGCCGATCAGGGGCAGGACCCCGAGGGGACGGCTCCCTGCCAGCTCCAGTGGCCTCGCCGCCCCGCTCCCGGGCACGACAAAGGACAGTTCCTGCTCATCACGCAGGGACCGTACGTTCGCGGTGCGGAACCTCAGCAGCATGCTGCCCCCTTCTCGCGGCCAGAGTAATGGGCCGTACTGACATCGGCTCGCCCCGGGTGGCACCTGAGCGTGTGCAGTCTCACTCTGGACATCGAGAGTGACTGCCGGGTAACTTCGTATTTCAACCTGAGCAAGCGCTTAGCCAAATTTGCGAGCCGAGGAGGGCGTCCGTGCGCCGTACGGTATTCAACGAAGACCACGAGGCGTTCCGGGAGACCCTGCGTGCCTTCATCGAGGCCGAGGTCGTCCCGGTCTACGACGAGTGGTTCGCGCAGGGCATCGTGCCGCGCGAGTTCTACTACAAGCTCGCCGAGCTCGGCGTCTTCGGCATCCGCGTGGACGAGGAGTTCGGCGGCGCCGGCATCGACTCGTACAAGTTCGAGGCCGTGATGTACGAGGAGACGGCCCGCGCGGGCGTCCAGTTCGGCGGCTCCGGCGTGCACGTGCTGCTCGGCCTTCCGTACATCAAGATGCTCGCCACCGACGAGCAGAAGAAGCGCTTCCTGCCGAAGTTCGTCTCCGGCGAGGAGATGTGGGCTCTCGCGATGACCGAGCCGGGCACCGGCTCCGACCTCGCGGGCATGAAGACCACCGCCAAGCTCTCCGAGGACGGCTCGCACTACGTCCTCAACGGCTCCAAGACGTTCATCACCGGTGGCGTGCACGCCGACCGCGTGATCGTCTGCGCCCGCACCGACGCCCCCTCCGCCGAGGACCGCCGCCACGGCATCTCGCTCTTCGCGGTGGACACCAAGTCCGAGGGCTACTCGATCGGCCGCAAGCTCGACAAGCTCGGCCTGAAGACCTCCGACACCGCCGAGCTCGCCTTCGTCGACGTGAAGGTGCCCGTCGAGGACCTGCTCGGCGAGGAGAACAAGGGCTTCTACTACCTCGGCCACAACCTCGCCTCCGAGCGCTGGGGCATCGCGTTCGGCGCGTACGCGCAGGCCAAGGCGGCCGTCCGGTTCGCCAAGGAGTACGTGCAGGACCGCACCGTCTTCGGCAAGCCGGTCGCGTCCTTCCAGAACACCAAGTTCGAGCTGGCCGCCTGCCAGGCGGAGGTGGACGCCGCCGAGGCGGTCGCCGACCGCGCGCTCGAAGCCCTGGACGCGGGCGAGCTGACCCCGGCCGAGGCCGCGTCCGCGAAGCTGTTCTGCACCGAGGTCGCGCACCGCGTCATCGACCGCTGCCTCCAGCTGCACGGCGGCTACGGCTTCATGAACGAGTACCCGATCGCCCGTCTGTACGCCGACAACCGTGTGAACCGGATCTACGGCGGCACCAGCGAGATCATGAAGTCGATCATCGCCAAGGACATGGGCCTGTAGGGCCGGCCGCAAGCCGACCTGTACAACTACCCTCATGCACAAGGCACTTGAGAGCCTCCTCGATCTGCTCGACCTGGAGCGGATCGAGGAGGACATCTTCCGCGGCCAGTCGCGCTCGGCGCTCGTGCCGCGCGTCTTCGGCGGCCAGGTCGCGGCCCAGGCGCTGGTCGCCGCGGGCCGCACCGTGCCCGCCGACCGGATGGCCCACTCCCTCCACGCGTACTTCCTGCGCATGGGGGACCCGGGCGCGCCGATCGTCTACACGGTCGACCGCATCCGCGACGGGGCCTCCTTCACGACCCGCCGCGTCGTCGCCATCCAGCACGGCCAGCCGATCTTCCACCTCTCCGCGTCGTTCCAGACGTACGAGGAGGGCATGGAGCACCAGGCCGGCATGCCCCCGGCGCCGGACCCCGAGTCGCTGCCGACGGCCGCCGAGATGCTGCCGCGCTACGCGGACGCCTTCCACGAGCCGGGTGTGGTGGACCGGCTCATCGAGGCCCGCGCGGCCGTGGATCTGCGGTACGTGGACGCGCCTCCGTGGGGCACCGTCGGCACCCCGCGCGAGCCGCGCTCGCAGGTGTGGTTCCGCACGAACGGCAAGCTGGCCGACGACCCTCTGCTGCACGTCTGCCTGGCCACCTACGTCTCCGACATGACCCTGCTCGACTCGGTCCTGCTCGCCCACGGGCGCGGCGGCTGGGCGGTCGGCGACGTGGTGGGCGCCTCGCTGGACCACGCGATGTGGTTCCACCGCCCGTTCCGCGCCGACGAATGGCTCCTGTACGACCAGGAGTCCCCGTCGGCGTCCGGCGGGCGCGGCCTCGGCCAGGCTCGCATCTACACGCAGGACGGCCGCCTGGCGATCACGGTGATCCAGGAGGGCGTGGTGCGGGTCCCGCGGTGACCGCGTCCCGGCCACGCTGCGGCCGAGCCCCCGGGCGCCGGGGTCAGGCCTCCAGACCCGCCGCGTCCAGCAGGTACGCCGTCATCGGCTCGTAGAAGCGCGGGTCCAGGACGTGGTCGTCCAGGGGCACAGCCACCTGGAGCGTCCCCTCCGCCTCCGCCAGGAACAGCGCGGGGTCATTGCAGTCCGCGTACCCCATCGCATCCACCCCGTGCTGCGCCGCACACCCCGCCCACCCGTGGTCGGCGACCACAAGGTCCGGCGGTGTGTCCAGGGCCGACAGGATCGCGCGCATCGGCTCCGGCGAGTGGGTGTGCCACAAGGACGCGCCCCGCTCGAAGACGGCCACGTCCGCGAACTGGACGACGTACCCCTCGTCGGCCGTGAGCCCGCCAGGGATCCGTACGATCTCGCATCCCGCCGCCCGCAGCCCCGCCGCGGTCCGGCTGTGCACGTCGATGAGCGCGCCAGGGTGCCCGGTGGCGAACAGCACCCGCTCCCGCCCCGCCGCCGCCTTCCGCAGCCGCGCCGCCATCCGGTCCAGGCCGTCCACCGTGAGCTCGGGGTCGATGGTGTCCTGGCCGGTGCGGTGCTCCGGGTCGTCGACGACGCCGCAGCGCTCGGCCATGACGGCAAGGACGTCCTGCTCGTCGCTCCAGCGGTCCCCCAGCTCCAGGCCCAGCCAGTAGTGGCGGTCGCCGTTGGCGAGCTTGCGGTAGTGGGAGAGGTTGTTGTCGCGGGGCGTGGCGACGTCACCGGCGATACGGGTGCGGACTAGGTGGTCGACGAGGGCGGCACGGCTGGGTATCGGCATGCGGCCATTCTGCCCCGCCGGCGCCGCCCCCGGCCGGGCCGTTCCGCGCACCGGACGGGGCTTCGCGGCGCGGCGGAAGAGGCTCAGTGCGCGTCCAGGGAGGCGAAGGCCCCGTGGGCCAGGCGACGGAGGAGCGCCTCGGTGGCCGCGCGGCCGGGCAGACCGGTGCCGTAGGTCCCCAGGTGCGGCGTCGAGTTGAGCAGGCCGAACACCGCGTGCACCGCCCCTCGCACCTCCGCCTCCGGCACCGGCGGGTACAGCTCGCGTACGACGCCGACCCACAGCTCGACGTACTGGCGCTGGAGCTGGCGCACCAGTTTGCGGTCGCTGTCGCGGAGCCGGTCGAGTTCGCGGTCGTGCAGGGTGATCAGCGCCCGGTCGTCGAGCGCGAAGTCGATGTGCCCGTCGATGAGCGCGCCGAGGAGGCGCTCGGGGTCGCCCGCGGCCTCGGTGACCCGCTTGCGCCCGCCGTCGTACAGCCGCCCGCTGATGCCGACGAGCAGCTCGGCCAGCATCGCGTCCTTGCCCGCGAAGTGCCGGTACAGGCCGGGGCCGCTGATGCCGACCGCGGCCCCTATCTCGTCGACGCCGACGCCGTGGAAACCGCGCTCGGCGAAGAGGCGCGCGGCCTCGCGCAGGATCTGCTCGCGGCGGGTAGGGGCGTCGGTACGGGTGCTCATGGGAATTCATTCTAGACAACGCGGTTAGCGCTCGTTAACCTGAGGGAAACGAGTTAACGGTCATTAACATCCGTTGACGTCGCCGCGTACGGGCAAGGGGGCTCGACACGATGCAGCAGGCACCGGTCCTGGGGAGTGCGGCGGATCCCGCCTCCGAGGCCTGGCGGGCCAACGAGGCGGCGCACCGCGCGCTCGGCGAGGAACTGCGGGCGAAGCTCGCCGCGGCCCGGCTCGGCGGGGGTGAGCGGTCCCGCGAGCGGCATGTCGCGCGCGGCAAGCTGCTGCCGAGGGACCGCGTGGACACCCTCCTCGACCCCGGCTCGCCCTTCCTGGAGCTGGCCCCGCTGGCCGCCGACGGCATGTACGGCGGGCAGGCGCCGGCCGCCGGGGTGATCGCCGGGATCGGCCGGGTCAGCGGCCGCGAGTGCGTGATCGTCGCCAATGACGCCACGGTCAAGGGCGGCACGTACTACCCGATGACGGTGAAGAAGCACCTGCGCGCCCAGGAGGTGGCGCTCGAAAACCGCCTCCCCTGTCTCTACCTGGTCGACTCGGGCGGCGCGTTCCTGCCGATGCAGGACGAGGTCTTCCCCGACCGCGAGCACTTCGGGCGGATCTTCTACAACCAGGCCCGGATGTCCGGCGCGGGCATCCCGCAGATCGCCGCGGTCCTCGGCTCGTGCACGGCGGGCGGCGCGTACGTCCCGGCGATGAGCGACGAGGCCGTGATCGTCCGCAACCAGGGCACGATCTTCCTGGGCGGCCCCCCGCTGGTGAAGGCGGCCACCGGCGAGGTCGTCACGGCCGAGGAGCTGGGCGGCGGCGAGGTCCACTCGCGCGTCTCGGGCGTCACCGACCATCTGGCGGAGGACGACGCGCACGCGCTGCGGATCGTCCGCAACATCGTGGCCACCCTCCCCGGCCGCGGCCCGCTGCCCTGGTCGGTCGAGCCGGCCGAGGAGCCGAAGGCCGACCCGTTCGGTCTGTACGGCGCGGTGCCGGTCGACTCGCGCACGCCCTACGACGTACGGGAAGTGATCGCCCGGGTCGTCGACGGCTCGCGCTTCCAGGAGTTCAAGTCGGAGTTCGGCCAGACGCTGGTCACCGGGTTCGCGCGGATCCACGGCCACCCGGTCGGCATCGTCGCCAACAACGGCATCCTGTTCTCCGAATCCGCCCAGAAGGGCGCCCACTTCATCGAGCTGTGCGACCAGCGCGGCATCCCGCTGGTGTTCCTCCAGAACATCTCGGGCTTCATGGTCGGCCGCGCCTACGAGGCGGGCGGCATCGCCAAGCACGGCGCGAAGATGGTGACGGCGGTCGCCTGCACGCGCGTGCCGAAGCTGACCGTCGTCGTCGGTGGCTCGTACGGCGCGGGCAACTACTCGATGTGCGGCCGGGCCTACAGCCCCCGCTTCCTGTGGATGTGGCCCAACGCCAAGATCTCGGTGATGGGCGGCGAGCAGGCCGCGTCCGTCCTCGCGACCGTCAAGCGCGACCAGTTGGGCGACGACTGGAGCGCGGAGGACGAGGAGGCCTTCAAGGCTCCCATCCGCGAGCAGTACGAGACCCAGGGCAACGCCTATTACGCGACGGCCCGGCTCTGGGACGACGGAGTGATCGACCCGGTCGACACCCGCCAGGTCCTGGGTCTGGCCCTGACCGCCTGCGCCAACGCCCCGCTGGCCGACCCCGCCTTCGGCGTCTTCCGGATGTGACGACGCCCATGTCTTCCATGTCTTCTACGGTGAGGGCTCCCATGGCTCCCCTGTTCACGACCGTGCTCGTCGCCAACCGGGGCGAGATCGCGGTCCGCGTCATCCGCACGCTGCGCCGGCTGGGCATCCGCTCGGTCGCCGTCTTCAGCGACGCCGACGCGGACGCCCGCCACGTCCGGGAGGCGGACACGGCGGTACGCATCGGCCCCGCCGCGGCGTCCGAGAGCTATCTGCGCCCCGAGCTGATCATCGGGGCGGCGCTGCGCACCGGCGCCCAGGCCGTCCACCCGGGCTACGGCTTCCTCGCCGAGAACGCGGCCTTCGCCCACGCCTGCGCCGAGGCCGGCCTGGTCTTCATCGGCCCGCCCGCCGAGGCGATCTCCCTGATGGGCGACAAGATCCGCGCCAAGGAGACCGTCCAGGCGGCCGGGGTCCCGGTCGTGCCGGGCTCCTCCGGCAGCGGCCTGACGGACGGCCAACTCGCCGATGCCGCACGGGAGATCGGCATGCCCGTGCTCCTCAAGCCGAGCGCGGGCGGCGGCGGCAAGGGCATGCGCCTGGTCCGCGACGAGGCGCTGATCGGCGACGAGATCGCAGCCGCCCGCCGCGAGGCCCGCGCCTCCTTCGGCGACGACACGCTGCTCGTCGAGCGGTGGATCGACCGGCCGCGCCACATCGAGATCCAGGTCCTGGCCGACGGCCACGGCCATGTGATCCACCTCGGCGAGCGCGAGTGCTCGCTCCAGCGCCGCCACCAGAAGATCATCGAGGAGGCGCCCAGCGTCCTGCTCGACGAGGCGACCCGCGCCTCCATGGGCGAGGCGGCCGTCCAGGCGGCCCGCTCGTGCGGCTACTCGGGCGCGGGCACGGTCGAGTTCATCGTGCCGGGCAACGACCCCGCCTCGTACTACTTCATGGAGATGAACACCCGCCTCCAGGTCGAGCACCCGGTCACCGAGCTGGTCGTATCCGTCGGTCCGGCTGCCGCCGGGGGCGGCATCGACCTGGTGGAGTGGCAGCTCAGGGTGGCCTCGGGCGAGCAACTCCCGTACGAGCAGAAGGACATCGCCCTCACCGGCCACGCCATCGAGGCCCGCATCTGCGCCGAAGACCCCGCGCGCGGCTTCCTGCCCTCCGGCGGTACGGTCCTGAGCCTGCGCGAGCCGCAGGGCGACGGGGTGCGTACCGACTCGGGGCTGAGCGAGGGCACCGAGGTCGGCAGCCTGTACGACCCGATGCTGTCCAAGGTGATCGCGTACGGGCCCGACCGCGCGACCGCCCTGCGCAAGCTGCGCGCGGCGCTCGCCGACACGGTGACGCTCGGCGTGCCCACCAACGCCGGGTTCCTGCGCCGCCTCCTGGCCCATCCTGCCGTGGTGGCGGGCGAGCTGGACACGGGTCTGGTCGAGCGCGAGGCGGATTCGCTCGTCCCGGACGGCGTGCCGGACGAGGTGTACACGGCGGCCGCGGCCGTGCGGCTCGACGCGCTGCGGCCCGCCCCGGCCGACGGCTGGACCGACCCGTTCTCCCTGCCGAGCGGGTGGCGGATGGGCGGCGAACCCGCGCCGCTCGCCCACTGGTTGAGGGTGCCGGGCAACGAGCCGGTACGCGCCTCCGGGTCCGGCCGGGTCGAGCCCGACCGGGTCACCGTCGAGCTCGACGGCGTCACCCACACCTTCCACCGGGCCGGCGCCTGGCTCGGCCGGGACGGCGACAGCTGGCACGTCACCGACCACGACCCCGTGGAGGCCGCCCTGACCGGCAAGGCGCACGGCGGCGCCGACACGCTTGCCGCGCCCATGCCGGGCACGGTCACCGTCGTCAAGGTGGCGGTCGGCGACGAAGTCGCCGCCGGGCAGAGCCTGCTGGTGGTCGAGGCGATGAAGATGGAGCACGTCATCTCCGCCCCGCACGCGGGCACGGTCACCGAACTCGACGTCACCCCCGGCTCGACCGTGGCCATGGACCAGGTCCTGGCCGTCGTCACGCCTGCCGCGCAGGACGAGGAGACTTCATGACGCTCCCCATGGTCGTTCCGGCGCAGGACCTCCCGGCCCACGTCCGCATCCACGAGGTCGGGGCACGCGACGGGCTGCAGAACGAGAAGTCGGTCGTGCCGACCGAGGTGAAGGCGGAGTTCGTCCACCGCCTGGCCACGGCGGGCCTCAGGACCATCGAGGCGACGAGCTTCGTGCACCCCAAGTGGGTTCCCCAACTCGCCGACGCGGAGCAGCTGTTCCCCATGCTCGGCGACCTGAAGGGCGTAGCCCTCCCCGTCCTCGTGCCGAACGAGCGGGGTCTGGACCGGGCGCTCGCGCTCGGCGCGCACCGGATCGCGGTGTTCGCCAGCGCCACCGAGTCCTTCGCCAAGGCCAACCTGAACCGCACCGTCGACGAGTCGCTCGCCATGTTCGAGCCGGTCGTCGCCCGCGCCAAGGCCGACCGGGCTCATGTGCGGGGCTACCTGTCGATGTGCTTCGGCGACCCGTGGGAAGGCGCGGTGCCCGTGCACCAGGTGGTCCGCGTCGCCAAGGCCCTCATCGACATGGGTTGCGACGAGCTGAGCCTGGGCGACACCATCGGCGTGGCCACGCCCGCGCACGTGCAGACCCTGCTCGCCGAGCTGAACGAGGAGGGCGTGCCCACCAGCGCCATCGGGGTGCACTTCCACGACACCTACGGCCAGGCCCTGTCCAACACGCTCGCCGCCCTCCAGCACGGCGTGAGCACCGTGGACGCCTCGGCCGGCGGCCTCGGCGGCTGCCCGTACGCCAAGTCCGCGACCGGAAACCTCGCCACCGAAGACCTCGTGTGGATGCTCCAGGGCCTCGGTATCGACACCGGGGTCGACCTCGGCCTGCTCACCGCCACCAGCGTGTGGATGGCCGGACAGCTGGGCCGCCCCAGCCCCTCCCGCACCGTACGTGCCCTCTCCCACCAGGAGTCGTAGCCATGCCCCTCGACCACCGTCTCACCCCCGAGCACGAGGAACTCCGCCGTACCGTCGAGGAGTTCGCCCACGATGTCGTCGCCCCGAAGATCGGCGACTTCTACGAGCGCCACGAGTTCCCGTACGAGATCATCCGCGAGATGGGCCGCATGGGCCTGTTCGGCCTTCCCTTCCCCGAGGAGTACGGGGGTATGGGCGGCGACTACCTGGCGCTGGGCATCGCCCTGGAGGAGCTGGCCCGCGTCGACTCGTCGGTGGCCATCACCCTGGAGGCGGGCGTCTCGCTGGGAGCGATGCCGGTCTTCCGGTTCGGTACGGAGGAGCAGAAGCGGGAGTGGCTGCCGAAGCTCTGCTCCGGCGAGATGCTCGGCGCGTTCGGCCTGACCGAGCCGGACTGCGGCTCGGACGCGGGCGGCACCCGCACCACCGCGGTGCGCGACGGCGACGAGTGGGTCATCAACGGCTCGAAGTGCTTCATCACCAACTCCGGCACGGACATCACGGGCCTGGTCACCGTCACCGCGGTCACCGGCCGCAAGGAGGACGGCCGCCCGCTGATCTCCTCGATCATCGTCCCGTCCGGCACCCCGGGCTTCACGGTCGCGGCCCCGTACTCGAAGGTCGGCTGGAACGCCTCGGACACCCGTGAGCTGGCCTTCTCCGACGTACGCGTCCCGGCGGCGAACCTGCTCGGCGAGGAGGGCCGCGGATACGCCCAGTTCCTGCGCATCCTGGACGAGGGCCGCATCGCGATCTCGGCGCTGGCGACGGGCCTGGCCCAGGGCTGTGTCGACGAATCGGTGAAGTACGCGAAGGAGCGGCACGCCTTCGGCCGGCCGATCGGCGACAACCAGGCGATCCAGTTCAAGATCGCCGACATGGAGCTGCGGGCCCACATGGCGCGGGTCGGCTGGCGCGACGCCGCGTCCCGTCTGGTGCACGGCGAGCCGTTCAAGAAGGAGGCGGCGCTCGCGAAGCTGTACTCCTCGACGGTGGCGGTCGACAACGCCCGCGAGGGCACGCAGATCTTCGGCGGGTACGGCTTCATGAACGAATACCCGGTGGCCCGCATGTGGCGCGACTCCAAGATCCTGGAGATCGGCGAGGGCACGAGCGAGGTGCAGCGGATGCTGATCGCCCGTGAACTGGGGCTGCCTTCCTGACCTTTGCGACCCGGGGCCCCCGAAGGCCCTGACCCTTGCGGCCGCGGATCCCGAAGGACCTGACCCGCGCGGCCCGGGTCCCCGGACGACCTGGCCCCTGCGCCCCGGGTCCCCCGAAGGAGTGGTGACGCTCGCGTCGTCACCGCCCTCGGGTGCCCGGGGCCGCACCCTGTCAGGGTGAACCCCCCGAACTGCCCGAGCTGCGCGAGCCGTCCCCCGCTGTGGAAGGACACCTCGGCGACGGCGCCGGGCGCCGCCGACCGGTGGCACTGGCACTGCGTGGCATGTCTGCGGACGTACGAGCCGAGCCCCTCGCACAAGGTGCGGTTCACGTACGCGCCGCTGGCCCGGCAGGCCTCGCTGCTCGGGCGGTAGTACCGATGGCGTAGCCAAATCGATCGACAGGGCCGGGCCCTCCCGGCACAGTCGGCGCATGAACCCCCACACCGCCTGGTGGCCGCTGCACGGCCTCCGCATACACACCCCCCGCCTCGAACTGCGCCTGCCCGACACCGAGTTGCTGTCCGATCTCGCCCGGGTGGCAGCGGACGGAGTGCACGCGCCGGACCGCATGCCCTTCACCTTCCCCTGGACCGACGGCTCCCCCGCCGAGCGAGGCCGCGCCGTCTACCAGCACGTACTCGCCACCATCGCGAACTGGTCCCCGGGCGACTGGACGCTGAGCCTCGCCGTGCTGCACGAGGGCGAGGTGGTCGGCCGCCAGGACCTGATGGCGAGCTCCTTCGCGGTGACCCGCGAGGTGGAGACGGGCTCCTGGCTGGGCCTTGCCCATCAGGGCCGGGGCATCGGCACCGAAATGCGGGCGGCCGCCCTGCACTTGGCGTTCGCCGGGCTCGGCGCCCGCGCCGCGACCTCGGCCGCGATGACCGACAACCCGCGCTCGCTCGGCGTCTCGCGCCGCCTCGGCTACCGGGACAACGGCCTCGACACCGCCGTCGTACGGGACCGTCCGGTCACCCTGCAACGGCTGCGCCTGGAGCGCGCGGAGTGGGAGCGCCGTCGCACCGTCGACGTACGAGTGGTGGGGCTCGATGCGTGCCGGTCGGAGTTCGGCGTGTAGCCCGGCGCCCCCGAGGGCCGCTCGGGGGCTCGGAACCGGCCGCCGGACAGAGGATGAGGTTAGGCTAACCTGACCTCGCACCAGCCAGTGGCCGGTTCCCGGCACGTACGTATGAAAGCGGACACCGTCATGCCCTTCGCCCGAGCGTCCCTGCCCACTCGTCGCGGCCTGCTGGCCATGGGCGGCGCGATCGGCATCGGTGCCGCGCTGACCGCGTGCGGCGGCGGCAAGGAGAGCGGCTCGGCGGACGGCGGCACGACGGCCAAGTCCGGCCCCTGGTCGTTCAAGGACGACCGCGGGCAGACCGCCGAGACCAAGTCCCTGCCGAAGAACATCGTCGCCTTCACCGGCACCGCGGCCGCGCTGTTCGACTACGGGATCCAGGTCAAGGGCGTCTTCGGACCGACCAGGACGAAGGACGGCAAGGCCGATGTGCAGGCCGGCGACCTCGACATCGACAAGGTCGAGATCATCGGCAACACCTACGGCGAGTTCGGCGTCGAGAAGTACGCGGCGCTCCAGCCGGACGTGCTGATCACGGACATGTGGCAGAAGGACGTCCTCTGGTACGTGCCGGACAACAGCAAGGACAAGATCCTCAAGCTGGCGCCGAGCGTGGCCCTGTGGGCGGCCGACCAGAGCATGCCCGCCGCCCTCCAGCGCCGCGTGGACCTCGCCAAGTCCCTGGGCGCCGACGTGAACGCGAAGAAGATCACCGACGCGAAGGCCGCCTTCGAGAAGGCCTCCGCCCGGCTGCGCGCCGCCGCGAAGGCCAACCCCGGGATCCGGGTGCTGCTCGGCTCGGCGAGCCCGGACCTGTTCTACGTCTCCGAGGCCAAGCGCAGCTGCGACACCCGGTACTTCCAGGAGCTGGGCGTCGAGTTCGTCACCCCGAAGGTCGACTCGCAGGGCTTCTTCGAGTCGCTCAGCTGGGAGAACGTCGCCAAGTACCCGGCGGACCTGATCCTCATGGACAACCGCACCGGCACGCTCCAGCCCAGCGACCTCGGCAACAAGCCGACCTGGGGGCAGCTGCCCGCGGTCAAGGCCGGCCAGGTCCTGCCACGCCTGACCGAGCCGATCTACTCCTACGCGCGCGTCGCCCCCATCGTCGACGCGCTCGCCCAGGCCATCGAGAAGGCGAAGAAGGTCGCCTGACCTCGTGATCGCCGGAGGGACGGATCCAGCCCCTTGGGGTCCCCCCTGGACGAAGTCCCTGGGGGAGTTCGAGGAGCGGGGTCCGGGGCAGAGCCCCGGACCGCCGTCCGCACGCGAACCACACCCCCGGAGGGTCTGGGGAAGGGGCGGGCAGGGGATCACACCGCCGTCAGGCCCACGGCACCACGGGCGACCGGTAGAAGTTGATCCCCAGCGCCGCCATCCGCGGCCCCTGCTGCGCGAGCCGGGTCTTGTACGACGCCCAGTCGTGCGTGGCCGCCGGCGACCACCCGATCTCCGCGATCCCCTGCAGCCGCGGGAACGCCATGTACTCGATCTGCGAGGAATTGGTCAGCGTCTCCGACCAGATCGGCGCCTCGACGCCAAGCACGGCCTTCGCCGGCACCCCCGCGATGAAGGTGTCCGGATCCCACGCGTACGACTTGTCGACATCGACGTACCCGGCCCAGCTGGTCCCGAGCGGGGACTTCGCGTCGTACTTCATGTCGAGGTAGGCGTGGTTGGCGGGCGACATGACGAGCCTCATGCCGGCCTGCGCCGCCGCGGCGACGTCCGTCTCGTTGCCGAGCGTGCCCCAGTACTGGGCGACGGCTCCCTTCACCGGGGTGGCCCCGGCGATCTGGTGCCACGCCATCACTGTCTTGCCGTACTTGCCCACGACCGGCTGGGCCTTGTCCATGAAACCGACGTAGTCGTCATGCGAGGTGGAGTGCGCCTCGTCGCCGCCGATGTGGACGTACCGCCCGGGCGTGAGCGCTGCGACCTCGCGCACCACGTCGTCGAGGAACTTGTACGTCACGTCCTTGGGCACGCACAGCGAGCTGAAGCCGACGTTGGTGCCGGTGTACAGCGGAGGCGCGACGCCGTTGCAGTTGAGCTCGGCGTAGGAGGCGAGGGCCGCGTTGGTGTGTCCCGGGGTGTCGATCTCGGGAACGACCTCCAGATAGCGGGAGGAGGCGTAGGCGACGATCGCCTGGTAGTCGGCCTTGGTGTAGTAGCCGCCCTTGCCGCCGCCGACCTGCGTCTGGCCTCCGTACGTGGCGAGCCTCGGCCAGGAGTCGACGGCGATGCGCCAGCCCTGGTCGTCGCTGAGGTGCAGATGCAGCTCGTTGATCTTGTAGAGGGCGAGCTGGTCGATGTACCGCTTGACCTGGTCGACGCTGAAGAAGTGCCGCGAGACGTCGATCATCGCGCCCCGGTAGGCATAGCGCGGGGAGTCGGTGATGGTGCCGCCCGCGATCTTCCAGGGGCCGGTCTGCTTCGTCCGCTTCTCCACGGCCGCGGGCAGCAGCTGCCGCAGCGTCTGTACGCCGTGGAAGAGCCCGGCGGGTTTGCCGGCGGTGACGGTGAGCGAGCCGCCGCCCGAGTCGAGCCGGTAGCCGTCGTCCCCGAGGCCCTGGTCACCGGCGCCGAGCAGCAGCCGGATCCCGTCCTTGCCCGCGTCGGTGGTGACCGGCAGCTTGTACCCGGTCGAGGGGCGGAGCACCCCCGCCAGGTAGTCGCCGATGCGCTGGGCGTCGGGTGAGCCGGGGGCGACCCTGATCTTGGTGGCCGAGCCGATGGTGTACCCGGTGCCGCCGGCGGATACGGAGGCGGGGGCGGGCACGATCTGTCCGAGCGGACGGGGCGCGCCCGCTGCCCCAGGGGCCGCGGAGGCCCCGATGCTGGTGAACCCGGCGGCCGCCACGAGGATCAGGGAGCCGAGGAGCCGGGCGAATGTCCTGCGCTGTCTCTGTCTCACAAGCGGTTCCCTTCCAAGGGGTCGCGCAACTGTGGGGGCTGAGCAACCGAACACTGTCCATGGGACCGGGGATCCCACCCGGGGTCAAGGTGAAGAGCGGCACCGCAGGGAGTACCGGAACCGCCCGATGTCCGCAAGTCGATCATCACGGCGGAGCCCGGTGAAACAATCCCCGCATGGCGGAAATCATCCAGAAGGACGGCACCTGGGTCTTCGACGGCGAGACGCTGCGGATCGTGCCGGGCAGCGACAAGTCGGTCGGCCTGCTCCAGCGGACGCTCGGCGAGATAGCGGTGCCGCTGCGCGCGGTGGCGGGCATCGCGTACGAGCCGGGGCGCAGGACGGGGCGGCTCAGGCTGCGGCTGCGGGACGGGGCGGATCCGCTGCTCCAGGTCACCGGCGGCAGGCTGCCGGACGCCGCGGATCCGTACGCCCTGACCGTGGAGACCCGGACGGCGGGCGTGGCCGAATACATGGTGGACGAGGTGCGCAACGCCCTGCTGCTCGACGAGGTGCCGGACGGGCCCGTCGACACCTACCTGCTGCCGGGGCCCTCGCTGCCGATGACGGTGGGTGCGGGGGATGCCACGGTCACCTTCGACGGGCGCGCCGTGCACCTGGAGTGGACCTGGCACACCGACGACAGGAAGACGGCGGCCGGGCCGGTCACCCTGCCCCTCGACGAGCTGACGGGCGTGTCCTGGCAGCCCGCGCGCGGCCTGAGCGACGGCTGTCTGCGTTTCGTCACCAGCCCGAACGCCCCGCGGCTCGACCCCAAGCACGACCCGATGGCGGTCGAGCTGAACGGCTTCAAGAAGGATCCGCTGATGGCGCTGCTCGCCTCGGCGGTGGTGGTGCGGATGCCGCACCCGCACGCCCCGCGCCGGGAACTGGCGCCCGCGGCCCCCAAGTCCCTGGAAGCCGCGCCCGCCGAGGACCACGACGTACTGCTGCGCCGCCTGCGCGAGCTCGGCGAGCTGCACCGGAGCGGCGTTCTGACGGACGCCGAATTCACGGCGGCCAAGCAAGCGGTCCTCAAGCGCCTGTAAGGCCCCGGTGACGGCCCAGGCGATGACCGGGAATGGCCCCTTCTGGTCCAGACCAGACGCATGATCATGTGAATCCTGCCCGGAATCGGGCAGGATTCTTGCGTATGGCCCCGTCAGCCCGCAATATCGACGGGTGCTCGAACGCCGCAACCCGTCGTCCCACGACGACCTCGTAGATCATCTGGTGCGCAGCACCGCGCTCCAGCGCGGTGAAGCGGCCCGGGTGGTGCTCGAGGTGCTGGCGTACTTCGACGAGACGTGCGAGGAATTCGTCCGTCGGCGCCACCGTGAACTGCAGTCCGGGGGTGCCGTGAACGCGGAGATCTTCGAGCGGATCGCGGCAGAGCTGCCGCACCGCGCCGTGGCGCCACCGGAGCTCTCGCTCCGGCAGCTGCGCCGCATCGTCTACGGCTGAGCAGGCTTCGCGGCACCGCGGAAACTTTTGTACATCGCTTGTGTACATCGATGGAGGGGCAGAGACTCTATGTGCGGAATCGTCGGTTATATCGGTAAGCGTGATGTGGCTCCGCTGCTGCTGGAAGGCCTGCAGCGACTGGAGTACCGGGGCTACGACTCCGCGGGCATGGTCGTCAACACCCCCAAGTCCGGGGCCCTGAAGATGGTCAAGGCCAAGGGCCGCGTCCGCGACCTGGAGGCCCGCGTCCCCAAGCGCTTCGCCGGCACCACGGGCATCGCCCACACCCGCTGGGCCACCCACGGCGCCCCCTCCGACGTGAACTCGCACCCGCACCTCGACCCCGAGAACAAGGTCGCGGTCGTCCACAACGGCATCGTCGACAACGCCGCCGAGCTGCGCGCCAAGCTGGAGGCCGAGGGCGTCGTCTTCGCCTCCGAGACCGACACCGAGGTCATCACGCACCTGATCGCCCGCTCCCAGGCCGACTCCCTGGAGGAGAAGGTCCGCGAGGCGCTCAAGGTCATCGAGGGCACCTACGGCATCGCCGTGATGCACGCCGACTTCGCCGACCGCATCGTGGTCGCCCGCAACGGCTCCCCGGTCATCCTCGGCATTGGCGAGAAGGAGATGCTCGTCGCCTCCGACGTCGCCGCGCTGATCGCCCATACCCGCCAGGTCGTCACCCTCAACGACGGCGAGATGGCGACCCTGAAGGCCGACGACTTCCGGACGTACACGACCTCGGGCACCGTCACCAACACCACCCCCGAGACCGTCGAGTGGGAGGCCGCCTCGTACGACATGGGCGGCCACGACACGTACATGCACAAGGAGATGAGCGAGCAGGCCGAGGCCGTCGACCGTGTCCTGCGCGGCCGTATCGACGACCGGTTCTCGACGGTTCACCTCGGTGGCCTGAACCTGGACGCCCGTGAGGCGCGCGGGGTGCGCCGCATCAAGATCCTCGGCTGCGGCACCTCGTACCACGCGGGTCTGATCGGCGCCGGCCTCATCGAGGAGCTCGCCCGCATCCCCGCGGACGCCGAGCCGGCCTCCGAGTTCCGCTACCGCAACCCGGTCGTGGACCCCGACACCCTGTACATCGCGGTCTCGCAGTCCGGTGAGACGTACGACGTGCTCGCGGCGGTGCAGGAGCTCAAGCGCAAGGGCGCCCGCGTGCTCGGCGTCGTGAACGTGGTCGGCTCGGCGATCGCCCGCGAGGCGGACGGCGGCACCTACGTGCACGCCGGGCCCGAGGTCTGCGTCGTCTCCACCAAGTGCTTCACCAACACGGTCGTCGCGTTCGCGCTGCTCGCGCTGCACCTGGGCCGCATCCGCGACCTGTCGGTGGCCGACGGCAAGCGGATCATCGAGGGCCTGCGCAAGCTGCCCGGCCAGATCGAGGAGATCCTGGCCATGGAGCCGGAGATCGAGAAGCTGGCCAAGGAGTACGCGGGCGCCCAGTCGATGATGTTCATCGGGCGTGTGCGCGGCTACCCGGTCGCCCTGGAGGCCTCCCTGAAGCTCAAGGAGATCTCCTACATCCACGCCGAGGCCTACCCCGCCTCCGAGCTGAAGCACGGCCCGCTCGCGCTGATCGAGCCCGCGCTGCCGACGGTCGCCATCGTCCCGGACGACGACCTCCTGGAGAAGAACCGCGCCGCCCTGGAGGAGATCAAGGCCCGCAGCGGCCGCATCCTCGCGGTCGCACACCAGAACCAGGAGAAGGCCGACCACACCATCGTCGTGCCGAAGAACGAGAACGAGCTGGACCCGATCCTCATGGGCATCCCGCTCCAGCTCTTCGCGTACCACACGGCGTTGGCGATGGGCCGCGACATCGACAAGCCGCGCAACCTGGCCAAGTCGGTCACGGTCGAGTAGTCCCTGCGCACAGAAAGGGCGACCCCCGTCCCACCGGGCGGGGGTCGCCCTTGTGCGTGCCGGTGCTGCCCAGGCACCGGCCTGCGGCTGCCGTTCAGCCGGTGGCCGTCACCCCCCGGCCGGCAGCGCGTCGGGGCAGGGCGGTGGGCCATTTCGCGAGCGAGGCCGTCGCCCCGTACCAGGCCGCGGCGCCCGCGACCGTGGCCGCCCAGCCGGCCACCTTGCCGAGCGAGGAGCTGTCGGCGAACTGGCCGATCGCCATGAGCACCAGGGCGAGGAAGAGCAGCCCGTACGTGCCCTGCCGGAGGAGTCCGGCGCCCGCCGAACCCGCCGCCAGGCTCAGCGCCAGGAGTGCGAAGAGGACCAGGAAGAGGCCGGCCGCGTTGGCCGAGAACTTGGTGTTCGCGCCCGCGGCCCAGGTGAACCAGAAGGCGCCCAGGCCGGCGAAGGCGGTGCCGGTGAACGCGTCCTGATCGCGGAAGGCGAGGACGCCGAGGACGAACAGGCCGATGCCGCCGACGTAGGTCGCGATCGAGACCGAGTCGGCCACCGTCACGCCGTCGATCACGCGGGTGTTGCCGAGGCCGAAGGCCAGCAGAGTGAGTCCGAGTGCGAGGTGACCGAGAGTGGAGGTGGTGCTTCCCGCGGGAACTTCGTTGTCCACGGCGGGCTCCCTTCATGTGCAGTTGTGCTGCTTCCCAGCGACCTTTATCTACCCTTCACAAGGGCACAATCCACCCCTACGCATCGGTAGATTCGCCTGCGCACAAAGGAAGTTGACGCTTCATCAGCGAAACATCACGCCGGTCTCAACTGGGACAACGCCCGATTACGGGATGACGACGACGGGGCGCTGCGCACGCCGCGCGAGGCGGCCGGCGACCGAGCCGAAGATCCGCCCGACAAGGCCGTGGGTGGAGCCGACGACGATCGCGTCCGCCGCGTACTCTCGCCCGACTTCTTCCAGTTCGTGGCAGATGTCGCCGCCGCGCTCCACCAGGATCCAGGGGACCTCGGCGAGATAGTCGGCACAGGCGAGTTCGAGCCCGAGCACCTCGGTGCGGTGGTCGGGGACATCGACGAAGACCGGCGGCTCGCAGCCCGCCCACACCGTGGTGGGCAGCCGGTTGGCGACATGGACGATGATCAGCCCTGAGCCGGACCGCTTGGCCATGCCGATGGCGTAGGCGAGAGCCCGTTCACTGGACGTCGAGCCGTCGAAGCCGACGACGACGCCGTGCCGGAATGCGGGATCGCAGGAATGTCGTGGTTCTGTCGCCGCTTGGAGGTCCGACGTGGGGTCGGCTACCTGCTTGCGGTCCGCGGGTTCGGAGAATTCGTGACCGGCCATGGGTGTCTCGGCGAAGGAGGTCCTCAGTCGGGGGACAGCGGGGACAAGTGAGCAACAACGAGTCGGCGGCGGAGCTGTGTCCGGGAATCATCTTCCCAACCCCATACCCCCAAGGGTACGGCGACACTCCTCTCCTGCCCAGAGCCGCCGAACCTACTCGGCGTTCCCCGGAGCATGCACGAGGCGGCCCCGGATGGCAATGCCCGGTGCCCTTTACAGCGGCCTCCCACGGCCGGTCTCCGCCGCCGCACCGATGATCTTTCAGTTACTGGACCGACCGCTTCCGCGTTAGAGGCGTGATCTCGCCCGACCTCGATCAGGAAGCACCCCCTCGTGCCCGCTCCCCCGGCCGTCCACCCTTCCGCCGCCGCCCCGCCCGGCCCCCGTCGCCGCCCGCCCGGAGTATCGTCCGCGGCTGAATCCGTACGTACCAACCGGTCCGTGAACACCGAACCACTCTGGGCGGCCGCCCAGCCTCCGGCCGACCCGGCGGGGGACGTCGTCCGCTGGGCCGCCTTCAGCTGTGTGCTCGTACCCGTGGTGCTCATCGTCTACGGGTCCTCGTTCGCGGGGGCCGCCGGCTCCGCCATCGGCCTGACGGCCGTGACCGCGGCGTGCCGGCTGCTGCTCCGCCAGTCCGAGCGGGCGGCTGCCGAGGAACGGGCACGGCCGCCGGTTCCGCCGTCCGGACGGCATGCCCGACCGGCTCCGGCGCCGCATCGCGGTGGACGTCACCGAGGGGGGTGTACACCCGCGGGGTGAGTCGTTCGCACACCAGGACCCGTATGTTTTCGGCCAACTTCCCCCGGTGGCGGATTCCTTGGCCAAATGGCCTGCCAACCCCCTTGCCACCAGGGAGGAAAGGACCATTGCGGCCTCTGGCACCATACGGGTACGGGCCATCCCCATGAGGCGCACTTCCCCTGCGGGGCCCACGGATGAAACGCTTCGTGATCGAAAGCTTCGCGCCAAGTTGCCTTGTCGACATAGCGCTGGGTGCCGGACTTGTCACGCCGGCGCCACGGGACGCAGTAGATTCGATCATGCGTATCGAAGGCTGGGGACTCGTGCAAAACCGAGGGGAAAAGTGCAGGAGCGACAGGCCCGACAAGAACGGGGAGCCGCGAACACCGAGGGGGGCTTAGCGCCATGAGCCAGGACTCCGCTGCCGCATCACCGGAGACCGCAAGGAAGCTGGCCGGCCGCCGACGCCGGGAAGTCGTCGCCGTACTGCTGTTCAGTGGCGGCCCCATCTTCGAAAGTTCCATTCCGCTCTCCGTGTTCGGAATCGACCGTCAGGACGCGGGAGTTCCGCGTTACAGACTGCTGGTGTGTGCCGGTGAGGAAGGACCCCTGCGGACCACAGGGGGACTCGAACTCACCGCGCCCTACGGTCTGGAAGCAATCAGCAGGGCGGGAACAGTGGTGGTGCCCGCGTGGCGTTCCATCACCTCGCCGCCCCCGGCAGCCGCGCTCGAGGCGCTGCGCCGGGCACACGAGGAAGGGGCAAGGATCGTCGGGCTGTGCACCGGCGCGTTCGTGCTCGCCGCGGCCGGTCTTCTGGACGGCCGCCCGGCGACGACGCACTGGATGTACGCGCCGACACTGGCCAAACGCTATCCATCAGTACATGTGGACCCGAGGGAGCTCTTCGTCGACGACGGGGACGTCCTCACCTCGGCCGGAACCGCGGCCGGAATCGATCTCTGTCTCCACATCGTGCGGACGGACCACGGCAGTGAGGCGGCCGGCGCGCTGGCCCGCCGGCTGGTCGTGCCGCCGCGCCGCAGCGGCGGACAGGAGCGCTATCTCGACAGGTCTTTACCTGAGGAGATCGGCTCCGACCCGCTGGCCGAGGTCGTCGCCTGGGCGCTGGAGCACCTCCACGAGCAGTTCGACGTGGAGACCCTGGCCGCGCGGGCGTACATGAGCCGCCGCACCTTCGACCGTCGTTTCCGCTCGCTGACCGGATCGGCCCCCCTCCAGTGGCTGATCACCCAGCGGGTCCTGCAGGCCCAGCGCCTGCTGGAGACGTCCGACTACTCCGTGGACGAGGTGGCGGGCCGCTGCGGCTTCCGCTCCCCGGTCGCGCTGCGCGGGCACTTCCGCCGCCAGCTCGGCTCGTCCCCGGCGTCCTACCGGGCGGCCTACCGGGCGCGGCGGCCGCAGCCGGAACCCAGTGCGGGCCCGGTCGCGGTGCCCATGCCGGCTCCGGTGCCGGAGACCGTTCCGCCCCAGGCGCTTCCCCAGGCCCGGCGGACGGCGGCGGCCAGCGCGGTGCTTGGCCCGGGTGCGACCTCGCACACCACGGCGGAGCCGGGAAAACCCAGCTCCGATCTGTACGCCTCCGGCTACACCGGTGGCCGTCCGAGTCTGCCCGGTCAGCGGAGCGCCCCGTAGGGTAAGACACATGAACGACCGCATGGTGTGGATCGACTGCGAGATGACCGGGCTCTCGCTGACGGACGACGCACTCATCGAGGTGGCCGCACTGGTCACCGACTCGGAGCTGAACGTACTCGGCGAAGGGGTGGACATCGTGATCCGTCCCCCGGACGCCGCGCTGGAGACCATGCCGGAGGTGGTGCGCACCATGCACACCGCCTCCGGGCTCCTCGACGAGCTGGCCGGCGGCACCACGCTGGCCGACGCCGAGGAGCAGGTCCTCGCGTACGTACGTGAGCACGTCAAGGAGCCGGGCAAGGCGCCGCTGTGCGGAAACTCGGTCGGCACCGACCGCGGGTTCCTGCTGCGGGACATGCCGAAGCTGGAGTCGCACCTCCACTACCGGATCGTGGACGTCTCCTCCGTGAAGGAGCTCGCCCGCCGCTGGTATCCGCGGGCGTACTTCAACAGCCCGGACAAGAACGGAAACCACCGGGCGCTCGCGGACATCCGTGAATCCATCGCGGAGCTCCGCTACTACCGGGAGGCGGTCTTCGTGCCGCAGCCCGGCCCGGACTCGGACACCGCGAAGGCCATCGCGGCGAAGTACGTCCTGCCTGCGGAGTAGCCCTTCGCAGGGGGTCCGGGAGGGTGCCTCGAAACATGTGCGCGAGCACCCTCCCGGACCCTGTACACTTTTTCTCGGCCGGTAGGGAAGCCCCCAGGGACTTCCCAAGACCACAACAGTCCGGTCATGCATGGTGGGTATAGCTCAGCTGGTAGAGCACCTGGTTGTGGTCCAGGATGTCGCGGGTTCGAGTCCCGTTACTCACCCTGATGAAAGAAGGCCCGGGCCGCGCAAGCGGTTCGGGCCTTCTTTATGTTCCGGCCCCCTTCTTCGGGTTCCGGCCCTTCGACACGTCCGGGTCCGGCACCTCTTTTTACGACGAGGCCCGTACGGCTTACGACGAGGCCCGTACGACGAGTTCCGTGGGCAGGACCAGGCTCGGGCGGGCCGGTTCGGTGGCGGTGATCTCGGTGAGGAGCAGCTCGGCCATCGCGCGGCCCATCTCCTCTATCGGCTGGCGCACGCTGGTCAGCGGCGGGTCCATGTGGCGGGCTATCGCCGAGTCGTCGAAGCCGACCAGGGCTGTGTCGTCGGGGATGCGGCGGCCGGCCTCGCGCAGGATCTGGCGGGCGCCGGAGGCCATCACGTCGGACGCGGCGAAGACGGCGTCGAGGTGCGGAGCGCGCTCCAGGAGCTCGGTCATCGCGCGGCGGCCGCCCTCCTCGGTGAAGTCGCCGTGCGCGGCCAGTTCCTCCAGGCCCGCCTCCGCCAGGGCCGCCCGGTAGCCGTCGAGGCGGCGGCGGGCTCCGTACACGTCGAGCGGTCCGGTGATCGTCGCTATGGAGCGGCGGCCGCGGGCGACGAGGTGGGCGACGGCGGCACGGGCGCCCTCGTAGTTGTCGGAGTCGACCGAGGCGAGCGGCTCGTCCTCTCGGCGGCGGCCGCTGATGACGACGGGGATGCCGAGCTGTTCGAGCAGCTCGGGCAGCGGGTCGTCGGCGTGCACGGAGACGAGCAGGACGCCGTCGACGCGGTGGGCACCCAGATACTGGGCGAGCCGGCGCCGCTCGCGGTCGCCGCCGACCAGGGTGAGCAGGAGCTGCATCTCGGTGTCGGCAAGCGCCGCGCTCACCCCGCGCACGATGTCGGAGAAGTACGGCTCGGCGAAGAAGCGGGCCTCGGGCTCGGGGACGACCAGGGCTATGGCGTCGGCGCGGTTGGCGGCAAGGGCACGGGCTGCCCGGTTGGGTACGTAGCCGAGCTCGGCGACGGCGGCCTCGACGGCGGCCCGGGTCTCGTCGCTGACCCGGGGCGAGCCGTTGATCACCCGGGACACGGTGCCCCGGCCGACTCCGGCCCTGGCCGCCACTTCTTCGAGGGTGGGCCGTCCGGCGCCGCGACCCCTCGCCGTGCGGGCTGCTGTCACGTCTGCCTCCCCAACTCGCGCAACTCCGGTGAAAGTAACAGTCCCGGCCGGGCGGGGAACGTCATCCTCTGCCATTGCGCGGTCCCTTGACAGCCCAACAGGGAGCCGCAACCCTTCAACACATCACGGCTGGGAGCGCTCCCACCCTAGTAGGTCCCTACACCTTTCGCATCCCTTCCGCCCGCGCCGACGCGCCTCAACCGGCTTGGCCCGGACGACAGTTGGAGGAAGCCATGCGCACGCGTACACGTATGTCCAGGCGGCTCGCGGCCCTCGCGGCCGTGGCCGCGCTCGGCACCGGGCTGCTCGCCGGCTGCGCCGACGACGGCACGTCCCCGACAGCCGAAGGCTCCACGGCGGGAGGCGGCGGGGGCGGCGCGAAGACCACCCTCACCGTCGGCGTCTTCGGCGCGTTCGGCCTGAAGGAAGCCGGGCTCTACGACGCGTACATGAAGCTCCACCCGGACATCGAGATCAAACAGACCTCGATCGAGCGGAACGAGAACTACTACCCGCAGCTCCTCACCCACCTCGGCTCGGGCAGCGGGCTCGCCGACATCCAGGCCGTCGAGGTCAGCAACATCGCCGAGGTCACCGCCACCCAGAGCGGCAAGCTGGAGGACCTGTCCAAGGCGCCCGGCGTGAACAAGGACGACTTCCTGCCCTGGAAGTGGGCCGAGGGCACCGCCAAGGACAGCAAGACGGTGGGTCTGGGCACCGACACCGGGCCGACCGGCATCTGCTATCGCAAGGACCTGTTCGCCAAGGCCGGTCTGCCCACCGACCGGGACGCCGTGGGCAGGCTGTGGGCGGGCGACTGGAACAAGTATCTGGAGGTGGGGCGGCAGTACAAGGCGAAGGTGCCCTCCGGCTCCGCGTTCGTGGACTCCGCCTCCGGCGTGCTGAACTCGATCACCGGGTCCAGTGCCACCCGCTATTACGACGCCTCCGGCAAGGTCGTCTACAAGGACAACCCGGCCGTGAAGCAGGCCTGGGACACCGCGGCCGCGTTCGCGACCGGCGGGCTCACCGCCAAGCTCCAGCAGTTCCAGCCGACCTGGGACCAGGGCTTCGCCAACGCCTCCTTCGCCACCGTGTCCTGCCCGGCCTGGATGCTCGGCTACATCCAGGACAAGGCGGGCGCCGCCGGCAAGGACCAGTGGGACGTGGCTGCCGCCCCCAAGCCGTCCAACTGGGGTGGCTCCTTCCTCACCGTGCCCTCGGCCGGCAAGCACACGGCGGAGGCCGCCAGGCTCGCCGCCTGGCTGACCGCGCCCGCACAGCAGGCCGTCCTGTTCGCCAAGCGCGGCAGCTTCCCGAGCGCCAAGGCCGCGTACGGGCTGCCCGCGGTGGCGGACGCCAAGCACGCCTACTTCGGGAACGCGCCCATCGGCCAGATCTTCGCGCGGGCCGCCGAGGGAACCCCGGTGCAGACCCTCGGCCCGAAGGACCAGATCATCCAGCAGAACCTCTCCGACATCGGCATGCTCCAGGTCGAGCAGAAGGGCAAGTCGCCGCAGCAGGGCTGGGACGCCGCGGTGAAGGCGATCGACAACGCGCTGGACCAGTGACGATGGCCGGCGACACCACGGCCGCCGTGCCCTCCCCCACGCCCGGGCAGGAGAGCACGGCTCCCGCCCGGGCCCGCGCGGACGAACGGCGCAGCCGCCGCTACCAGCGCGATGTGCGCTGGAGCCCGTACGCGTTCATCGCGCCCTTCTTCCTGTTCTTCGCGGCCTTCGGCCTCTTCCCGCTCCTCTACACGGGCTGGGCCTCGCTGCACCAGGTCGAGCTGACCTCGCCGGACGACATGACCTGGGTGGGCCTCAGGAACTTCTCGCGGCTGCTCTCGGACGACTTCTTCTGGAACGCGCTGCGGAACACCTTCACCATCGGCGTCCTGTCCACCGTGCCCCAGTTGCTCATCGCGCTCGGCGTCGCCCATCTGCTCAACTACAAGCTGCGCGGCTCGATGTTCTTCCGGGTCGCCGTCCTCACCCCGTACGCCACCAGCGTGGCGGCCGCGACGCTGGTGTTCGTGCTGCTCTTCGGGCGCGACTACGGGATGGTCAACTGGGCTCTCGGGCTCGTCGGGTTCGACCACATCGACTGGCAGAACGGCGGCTGGAGCTCGCAGCTCGCCGTGTCCACGATCGTCGTCTGGCGATGGACCGGCTACAACGCGCTGATCTACCTGGCCGCGATGCAGGCGGTGTCCGCCGATCTGTACGAGTCCGCCGCCCTCGACGGGGCCTCGCGATGGCAGCAGTTCCGCCATGTGACGATCCCGTCGCTGCGCCCGACCATCCTGTTCACCGCGGTCGTCTCGACGATCGGCGCGACCCAGCTGTTCGGCGAGCCGCTCCTGTTCAACGGCTCCGCGGGCGCCACCGGCGGCTCTGACCACCAGTTCCAGACGCTCGGCCTCTACCTGTACGAACAGGGCTGGGTGAATCTGCACCTCGGCCGGGCCTCGGCGATCGCCTGGGCGATGTTCCTGATCCTGCTCCTCATCGGCGCGGTGAACTGGCTCGTCTCCCACAAGTTGCGCAAGGGGATGACGAGTTGAGAGCCCAGCGCGCCGGCCGCCAGCTGCACGGCGGCCGCCTCACCTACGCCGTACTGATCGTTTTCACCGCCGGATCGCTCTTCCCGCTGATCTGGACGGCGGTGGCCGCGTCCCGCACCAACACCCGGCTCGCCCAGACTCCCCCGCCGTTCTGGTTCGGCTCCCACCTGTTCAAGAATCTCCGGATCGCCTGGACCGACGCCAACATGGGCACGGCCCTGCTCAACACGACGATCGTGGCGGGCTCGATCGCGGCGGGCACGGTGTTCTTCTCCACCCTTGCCGGCTTCGCCTTCGCCAAGCTGCGCTTCCGCTTCAAGAACCTGCTGCTGCTCCTGGTGATCGGCACGATGATGGTGCCGCCGCAGCTCGGCGTCGTACCGCTGTACATGCTGGTGGCCAAGCTGTCCTGGACCGACCAGCTCCAGGCCGTCATTCTGCCCACCCTGGTCAGCGCGTTCGGGGTGTTCTTCATGCGGCAGTACCTGGTGGAGGCGCTGCCCACCGAGCTGATCGAGGCCGCCCGCGTCGACGGGGCGAGCAGCTGGCGGGTGGTGTGGCACATCGTGTTCCCGGTGGCCCGGCCCGCGATGGCGGTGCTCGGGATGCTGACGTTCGTGATGGCCTGGAACGACTTCTTCTGGCCGATCATCGCGCTGACCCAGAACGGCAGCCCCACGGTGCAGGTGGCCCTGACCGGCCTCGGCCGCGGCTACATCCCCGACCAGTCGGTCATCATGGCCGGCGCCCTGCTCGGGACGCTGCCGCTGCTGGTGGCGTTCGTGGTGTTCGGGCGGCAGATCGTGGGCGGGATCATGCGGGGCGCGGTCAAGGGGTGACGCTCCGCTCCGCCGGGGTGGGGGGCCTCATCCGCGGGCCCGGTGGGGGCTGGTCGCTCCCCCGAGCTCTCGGCTTCCCTCGGACAGGAGACCCCCATCGCGGCGGAGCCGCACATGGTCACAGCCCCGCGCCTCTAGCAGGGGCTGGTGCTGGGCAGCGCTCCTCACCCAGGGCCGCTCGATCCAGAACGCGCAATCCAATCCCCGCAATTCCGCCGCACGTTGGGAGTTCAGCATGTCCAACCGATTTCCGCCCGACTTCCTCTGGGGCGCCGCCACCTCCGCCTATCAGATCGAGGGGGCGGTAAGCGAGGGTGGGCGTACTCCGTCCATCTGGGACACCTTCAGCCACACCCCCGGCCGGACCGCCGACGGCGACACCGGTGATGTCGCGGTCGACCACTATCACCGCATGCGCGAGGACGTCGCGCTGATGGCGGAGCTCGGCCTCACCTCGTACCGCTTCTCCGTCTCCTGGTCGCGGGTGCAGCCCACCGGCCGCGGACCCGCCGTCCAGCTCGGCCTCGACTTCTACCGGCGTCTGGTCGACGAGCTGCTCGACCGGGGCATCGCGCCCGCGCTCACCCTCTACCACTGGGACCTGCCTCAGGAGCTCGAAGACGCGGGCGGCTGGCCGGCCCGGGACACCGCCTACCGCTTCGCCGAGTACGCGGCGCTGGTCGGGTCCGCGCTCGGCGACCGGGTCGAGCGGTGGATCACCCTCAACGAGCCGTGGTGCAGCGCGTTTCTGGGGTACGCATCGGGGGTGCACGCACCCGGGAGGACCGATCCGGCGGCCTCGTTGCGCGCGGCTCATCACCTCAACCTGGCCCACGGAGAAGCGACTTCGGCCCTGCGGGCCGCGATGCCCGCGCGCAACCAGATCGCGGTGAGCCTCAACTCGGCCGTGGTCAGGCCCTGTTCACAGGACCCGGCGGACCTGGAGGCGGCCCGGCGGATCGACGACCTGGCCAACGGCGTCTTCCACGGGCCGATGCTGCACGGCGCGTACCCGGAGCACCTGTTCGCCGACACGGCCTCCGTGACCGACTGGGCCTTCGTGCACGACAGCGATCTCCGCGCGATCCACCAGCCGCTCGACGCGCTCGGGCTCAACTACTACACGACGTCCCTGGTGTCGGCCGCCGATCCCGACCGGGCGGACACCCGCGCCGACGGCCACGGCGCGAGCGCCCACTCGCCCTGGCCGGGCGCCGCCTCGGTCGCCTTCCACCAGCCGCCCGGCGAGCGCACCGCGATGGGCTGGACCGTCGACCCGTCGGGCCTGTACGACCTGCTGCTCCGCTACACGAAGGAGACCCCCGGGCTGCCGCTCCTGGTCACCGAGAACGGCGCGGCCTGTGACGACAGGCCCGGCCCCGACGGCGCGGTGCACGACCCGGACCGCATCCGCTATCTGCGGGGCCACCTCGCGGCCGTGCGCCGCGCGATGGAGGCGGGTGCGGATGTACGCGGCTACTACCTCTGGTCGCTGATGGACAACTTCGAGTGGTCGTACGGGTACGGCAAGCGGTTCGGCGCGGTGTACGTGGACTACGAGACGCTGGCCCGCACCCCGAAGTCGAGCGCCCACTGGTACGCGGAGCTGGCCCGTACGGGTGCACTGCCGGAGGTGTGACAGGGCGCCAGGGCGGCCACGGGCACCCCTCGCGGTGAGCGCGGGGGAGGAATCCGGTGGCGGGGTGCGGCGGCATGCCGCGACATGGGGCAGCGCTTCGGACAACGCTCAGGTGTACCGGGCGAGCCCGGCGGATGATGAAAGAGGCTCAGGCGGAGCGGAAGAAAGCCGAGGACCTGCCGGCTTGAACCTCACGCGGCGTGAGGATGCACAGTGGGCGCATGAGCGAATCCACCTGGAAGGTGGGTCCCCTGGCCGAGGCCAGCGGGCTCACCGTCCGCACGCTGCACCACTGGGACACCATCGGTCTGCTCTCCCCGTCGCGCCGCACCTCGGGCGGGCACCGGGAGTACACCGAGGACGACATCGCCCGGCTCTACCAGGTGCTCGCCCTGCGCGGCCTGGGCCTGGGCCTCGACACCATCGCCGTGTGCCTGGACTCCGGGGTCGACCCGATGCGGGTCCTGCGCGACCACCGCGAGAGCGTCGAGGCGCACCTGGCGGCGCTGACCGGCCTGCGCGACCGGCTCGTCCGCATCGAGCAGGAGGTGGCGGACGGCCGGGCCCCGACGACCTCCGCGGTCCTCGACGCGCTGCGCGCCACCGGCGCCGCGAACCCCGCCGCGGAACAGGCGGTACGCCGCCATCTCGACGACGACCAGCTGCGCGCGCTCGGCACCCACACCGCGGCCCTCGGCCCGGCCGCGCACTATCTCCTCGAGATCGAGTGGCCCGAACTGTACCGGCGGGCCGAGGAGTTGAGGACCTCCGGCGTCCCTCCGACCGACCCGCGCGTGCGCAGGCTGGCGGCCCGGATGGACGAGCTGGGCGCGCTGTTCAGCGGCGGCGACCGGACGATCTCGGCGGGCGTACGGACCGCGTGGCGCGAGGACCCGGGAGCGCTGTCGGGAGACGCGTCGGTGCAACCGGGTCAGTGGGACAGCCTGACGGACTACTTGGACGCGGCCCGAGCGGGGTCGAAGCGATGAAGGGGAAGTACATGATGAACAAGTACTCACTGTTGCCGTTCGTTCTGATCACCGTGCCGCTGGTGTGCGTGCTCGCGGCATTCGGGGTGATCGGGTGGGGTGTGGTGCTCGCGGTGGTGATCGCGGTGGGGGTGCTCGCGCTGGTGGCGAGGGCGGCCGGACGGTCCACCACGCACTGAACGCGCCCCGGCCGACGTGGGGGAAGGTGCGATCCGGCCGGGACGCTGGTCAGTGGGCCTGCTGGTACGTGGCCAGTTGGCCGCGGCTACTTGTGGGCGGCTACTTGTAGGCGGCTACTTGTAGGCGCCGAAGGCCTTCGTGAAGGCGAGGGGCTCCTGGACGATGGACGAGCAGGTCGGGTCGGCGGAGTTCTTGGCGCCGCCGGGGCACTGCTGGTCGCGGGCGCCGGACCACATGGAGAGCCGGCCGAGCCCCTTGGACTGGGCGAAGTCCACGAGCTTGGCGGCGTCGGCGACGGTGAACTTCTCGACGTTGACGTCGTTGACGCCGATCATCGGCGTGACGGCGACGGCCTTCCAGGCAGCGGCGTCGGAGAGACCCAGAACTCCCTTGATCTGAGCCTGAGTCGCGGTGGCCGCCTGGATCGCGTAGTCGCCCATGTCGCCGCTGTAGGAGGGCCCGTAGTCCATCGCCATGATGTTGACGGCGGAGACCTTGACGCCGTTCTTCTTGGCGTCGGCGACGAGGTCGACGCCGGGCTGGGTGAGACCCTCCGGCATCACGGGCAGCGTGAACGACACGTCGAGCCCGGGATGGGACTGCTGGAGCTTCGCGATGGCCTGCGCGCGGCGGGTGTTGGCGCCGGTGTCGGGCAGGGCCGCGCCCTCGATGTCGAAGTCGACCTTGGTGAGCTGGTACGCGTCGACGACCTTGCCGTACGCGGCGGCCAGCTCGTCCGCGCTCTTGCAGACGAGGCCGAGCTCGGAGCCGGAGGCGCCGCCGAAGGAGACCCGGACGTCGCCGCCCCTGGCGCGCAGCGCGCCGATCTGCGAGGCGACCTTGTCGCCCGGGAGGCCCGTGACGCCGCCCCAGAGCGGGGTGCAGCCGCCGCCGGAGGTGATGAAGGCGAGGGTGAACTGCTTGACGCCGGTCTTGTCGGCGGTGGCCGCGAGGTCGTAGGCGGGGTAGAGCGAGGTGTCGACGTACGGGGCGAACCCTGCGCCGGCCGAGGTCCCGCCGCCTGTGCTCTTGGTGGGGGTGGGTATGGCGGTGGCCGACTTGGAGGGCGTGGGCTTGGTTGTCGGCTCGGTGCTCGCGGACTGGGACGGCTTGGGGGTGGGCTGCCCGGTGGGGCGGCCGCTGGGCTGAGGGGTGGCGCCGGTGTCGGCGGAGCACTTCTCCTGGTCGATGAGACAGCCCGTGGGGTCGCCCGCGGTGCCGTTGGCGGACGTGACGAAGCCGACGGTGACCGACTTGCCCGCGGCGAGCCCGGCCTTGTCCCAGCTCGGGGGCTTGACGGTGACGTGCCGGCCCTTGACGGTCTGGTCGCCGTTCCAGAGGGAGGACAGCGTGGTGCCGGCGGGGAGGTCGAACTCCAGGGTCCAGTCGGGGAGGGTCTTGCCGGTGTCGTTGGTGATGACGTACTGCCCGGTGTAACCACCGGTCCAGCTGCTGGTCCTGGTGTACGCCGCGCCGACCGAGGCGGCCTGCGCGGTGCCGGTCAGCGCGAAGGCCGCGCCGCCGACGACCGCGGCGGCTGCCACCCCGCCGATCACCTTGGTCTTGCCGCTCGCCCTGCGCCGGTGCGTCCTGCTGCCCATGCCGTGCCTGCCTCTGCGTTGCGGGGGAATTCGGGGGTGCGGCAGCACGCTAGCGATGCGGAATCGGACAAATGCCCAGTTCAGGGCGGGGGTTGGGGATCTTAGGGTCGGCTTAAGGGTGGGATGGGGGGAGGTTAAGCCCGGCCGCCTTTTCCCCACCCCGCTGTGACACGCTGCGGCTCCACCGCGTGGCTTCCGGGGGCGGGGTGGGTCGCGGGAGGGGCTGAACTGCCCCGATGCGGGCCGGCACCAACCCTGCCAGGGGCGCGGGGAACTGCGCGACCGGCCACAGACCGGCCGCCCCCGGAGGGTCTGGGGAAGGGGCGGGGTGGGGAAAGCTGGGTATGGGGCGGAGCCCCAGGGCACCCTCCCCGCCCGGCGGGGATCAGGCATCCGCGCCCCGGCGGGCGCGGCCCCTCCCCCGCACTCGATGGCCCCGCCGGCCCGGAGGCGTGACCCCCAGCCCGATCCAGAGGCGCACCTCCGTCCCGCCCAGGACGGAGTGCCCGATCCGGACGTCGCCGCCCGTCGACTCCGCGACCCGGCGGACGATGTCGAGGCCGAGGCCCGTCGAGCCGGGCCGGCCCCCGCTGTTGCCCCGCGCCAGCGCCGCCCGGGGATCGGAAATGCCCGGCCCCGCGTCGGAGACCAGGACGATCACCGCGTCCTCCCCGTTGTGGACGTCCACCGAGAAGGCCGTCCCCTCCGGCGTGTGCCGGAACACGTTGCCGAGCAGCGCGTCGAGCACGGCCACCAGATCCGCCCGGGCCACCGGGATGCGGACCGGCCGGTCCACTCCCGCGAGCCGCACCTCGCGCCCCTCGTCCTCGGCGAGCGCCGACCAGAACTCCATCCGGTCGAGGATGACCTCACAGGCATCGCAGCCCGCGCCCGGCCCGGCGGGCTGGGTCTTCGGCTTGGCCTCGCGCGCGGTGCGGATGATCGTGTCGACCTCGCGCTCCAGCTGCTCGACCGCGGCCCGCGTCTGGTCGGCCGCGGGCCCGTCCCCGAGCGAGGCCGCGTTCAAGCGGAGTACGGTGAGGGGGGTGCGCAGGCGGTGCGAGAGGTCGGCCGCCAACTCCCGTTCATTGGCCAGGAGTTGGACGACCTGGTCGGCCATCGAGTTGAAGGCCGCGGCCGCCTGGCGCAGTTCGGTGGGGCCCTCCTCCGGAACCCGCGCCCCGAGCTTCCCCTCGCCCAGGTCCTGCGCCGCGCCCGCGAGCCGCTGGGCCGGCCGGACCATGCGTACACCCAGGCGGTCGGCGACGGCCACGGAGCCGATGATCAGGCCGATGCCGACGCCCGCGAGGACGAGCCAGGCCGTCGTCACGCCGTTGGTGACCTCGGCCTCCGGCACGAAGACCTCGACGATCGCGATCTGCCCGGAGCTGAGCGCGGTCGGCTGGAGGAGCACGGAACCGCCCGACACGTCGGTCGTCGAGGCCTTGATGACCTTGCGGGTCGCCTCCAGGTCCTTGTCCGCCGCCCGCTGCCTGCCGATCTCCACCGGCGCGCTGCCCGCGACGGCCGGGTCCGCCGGGACGTGCACGGCCATCCGGTCCTCGGCGCCGGACTGGGTGGAGGCGACAGCGCGTTCCAGCGCGTCGCGGTCGGTGGTGATGGACAGCGTCGGCCCGATCGCCGCGGCCTGCCGCTCGGCGTTGGAGAACGCCCGGTCGCGGGCCATCTCCTTGATGACCATGCCGAGCGGCACCGCGAAGGCGACCACCACCATCACGGTCACGGCGAGGCAGACCTTGACCAGGGCCCACCTCACTGCGGTGGCTCCAGCTTCACGCCGACCCCGCGCAGGGTGTGCAGATAGCGGGGCCGCGCGGCCGTCTCTCCCAACTTCCGCCGCAGCCAGGACAGATGCACATCGATGGTCTGATCGTCGCCGTACGACTGCTGCCACACCTCGGCCAGCAGTTCCTTGCGGGGCACGACCACGCCGGGCCGCCCGGCGAGGAAGGCGAGCAGGTCGAACTCGCGCCGGGTCAGGTCGAGCTGTACGCCGTCGAGTTCGGCCTGCCGGCGCAGCGGGTCGACGCGGAGCCCGCCGACCTGGAGCACGCGTGACGGCGGTTCGGCCCCGGCGCTGGCGCGCGCCCTGCGCAGCACGGCGGCCATCCGCGCGGAGAGGTGCTCCACGGAGAACGGCTTGGTGAGGTAGTCGTCGGCGCCGTCGTTGAGCAGCCGGACGATCTCCGTCTCGTCGTCCCGCGCGGTGGCGATGATCACCGGTACGTCGGTGATGCCGCGCAGCATCTTCAGCGCCTCGGCCCCGTCCAGGTCGGGCAGTCCGAGGTCCAGGATGACCACGTCGAACCGGAAATGGGCCACTTCGCGCAGCGCCTCGAGTGCCGTGCCGACGCTCCGTACCGTGTGGGAGGCCTCGGTGAGGTGGCGGATGAGGGCGGAGCGGACAAACTGGTCGTCCTCGACCACGAGCACACTTGCCATGGCCCGCACCGTACGCCATGCGGAGGACCGGAGTCCCCCGCGGGAGTGGACTGGGCGGTGGCGGGACACGGGTGGGGCTCGTGGTGCAGTATGGCCCGGATGCACAGAGGACTCGTACACGGTTTGGCGTGGTCGCTCGCCACCGGAGCGGCGGTCACGCTCTCCTGGTGGGGCGTCCACACGGTGCTCGCGGGCACGGTGTACGACCCGCCGCGCGCCCTGCCGATCAGCGGCGACGCGCACATCACGCAGGGCTCGAAGCCGGACGCCTCGTCCACCCGACGCCCCAGGGAGAGCGCGCCTTCTCCGTCGTCCTCTCCCTCCCCGGCGCCGTCGAAAAACGCCCCCGGGAGCGGGAAGCCGTCGGGCAGCCGGTCGCCGTCCGGCGCCAAGTCGCCTTCGCCGTCCGGGAGTTCAGGCAGTGCGGCCAATTCCGGGGCGGTGCAGGGCTACAACGTCTCGGGCGGCCGGGTCGTCTTCGACCTCGGCGACACCTCGGCCCAGCTGGTGTCGGCGACGCCCGCGTCGGGCTGGCAGATGGAGCGCTGGATCCAGACGGAGTGGATACGGGTCACCTTCACCCGGGGCAGCGAGACGGTCTCGGTGTTCTGTACCTGGAACGGCCACCCGCCCTCGGTGGAGATCAACAACACCTGACCGCTCAGCGGAACGCCCCGGCCGGCGGTGCCGGCGAGGGCTTCGCGCTCGCGTCACTCACGGCGACGGCCCCGCCCGTGAAGTCGGCCAGCTCGCGTCCGTGCTGGACGCGGCCCGGGTGCGGGTCGCCCGCGATGCGCCGGGTCAGCTCGGCCAGCGGCAGCGGCACGGCCGAGCAGACGAGCACCGCGTTCCCGAACCGCTTGCCGCGCAGCACCGTCGGGTCGGCGGCGAGCGCGAGCTCGGGGAAGACTCCGGCGGCCGTCGCGATCTGGCCCCGCAGATGCGCGAGCGGCGGCCCGTCGGCGAGATTCGCGGCGTACGTACCGCCCGGCTCCAGCACCCTGCGTACGTCCGCGAGGAACTCGGTGCTGGTCAGATGGGCCGGGGTGCGGGCCCCGCTGAACACGTCCGCGATGACGAGGTCGGCCCAGCCGTCGGGCAGCTTGCCGAGCCCGGCGCGGGCGTCGCCTCCCCGCACCCGGATCCGCGCCCCGGGGTCGAGCGGCAGCTCACGGCGTACGAGCTGGACGAGCGCGGCGTCGACCTCGACTATCTGCTGGGTGGAGCGGGGCCGGGTGGCCGCGATGTAGCGGGCCAGGGTGAAGGCGCCGCCGCCGAGGTGCAGGACGTTCAGAGCCCGGCCGGGCGGGGCCGCGAGGTCGATGACGTGGCCCAGGCGGCGCTGGTACTCGAAGGTCAGCCGGTCCGGGGCGGCGAGGTCGACGTGCGACTGGGGCGCCCCGTCGAGCAGCAGCGTCCACCCGCCGGTCCCGTCCCGGTCGGGTATGAGCTCGGCGAGGCCGCCGTCCACCGTCTCGACGACGGGCTCGGGCCCGCGCCGCCTGCTGCTTTTCGCCATCCGGCCATTATCGACCGGTCGGCCGGGTGCCGCCCGCCCGCACCCGTGGCGACGCTCAGCGGCCCTCGCCCTCGCTGATCCCGTCGGCGGCCTCGATCATCCGGGCCGCCTCACCGAGGGCCTCGCGAAGGAGACCCGGGTCGGTGACCTCGGTGGTGTTCGGGGGGAGCAGCCAGCCCGAGCCGGTGACAGGGGGCGCGGCGGGCAGGCCCTCGATGCGCAAGCCGCGCCCGTTGGTCTCCGTACAGGCGCTGCCCGGCACGTCCCAGGCGGCGGCGGTGCCGGACGGGACGAGGAAGCCGAGGGTGTCGCAGGTCCCGTCGTGCAGGACGGGTCCGACGGCGGCCGGGGCGGCGCCGCGGAGGATGATGTCGACGGCCTCCAGGCCCTGCCGGGCGGGCACGGTGACCAGGTCGCAGGGCTCCTCGGCGGCGCGTGCGGGGACCGGAGGCGCGGCCGCCTGCGGTGAATGCGGATGCCGGACGGCCGTCGTCTGCGTACCGGAGCCTGTGAAGTCGATGTCGGTGTCGGTGTTCACGCAGTCCTCCAACAAGGCAAGCCCTCCGCGTCTCTGCGGTGTTGGCGCTCTCCACATGGTTCAACGCCCTTGCGCGTCAAGGGGAACGGCGACGTGCCGCCGCAAAGGATGGCAGTTCATGGCGGATCGCGGGTGAGATATCCGGTTTGTAGCCAAACAGAGCGTGAACGACTCGTCACAGCAGGTACGTTCTTGCTCCGCACCACCCCGCCAGAGAGAGCTGTCGAGCCATGGCGCCGTCACCAGATCCCCACGACGACCCCCGGGTGAACGCACGGACTCCGCAGACGCCGCGCCGGCTCACCCGGGAACCCAACGTGGCCTTCCGGCAGTTGAGGGGCGCCCGTTCGCCGGGCGAGTTCGCGGCCGCGGTCCGCCGGGCCGCCCGCGAGATCGGCGAGCAGGTCGCCTGCGACGCCCGCTACATCGGACGCGTGGAGAACGGCGAGATCCGCTGCCCCAATTACGCGTACGAAAGGGTCTTCCGGCACATGTTCCCGGGTTTGACCCTGGCCGACTTGGGGTTCTCGGCGAGGGAGACGGTACGAGGCCGGGGGGCGCGCCCGCTTTCTGCCGCGCCCCTGCTCCACATCACGCCCCGCCCCGACCATCCACGCGACGATCCGCCCGGCCAACGGGCCGGCCAATCGTCGGACAACCACCACATTCACCAGAACCACGAGGAGAGCGACGTGCTGCGTCGCGCATTCATGACGGGCTCCACCGCCACGGTGGCGGCCGTCTCGCTGGGCCTCGGCCCGGCATCCGCACATCCCGTCCAGCGCGTCGGCGAGGCCGAGGTGAGCGCCGTCGAGGAGGCGGTGCGCCGGATCAGACTGCTCGACGACCGGCACGGCGCGGACGGGCTCTACCAGCGGGCCGCCCAGCCGCTGCGCACCGCGTACGCCCTGCTCGACGCGAGCGCGGCGCGGCGCTCCACGCAGGAGCGGCTGCACACGGGCGCGGGTGAACTGGCCATCTCCGTCGGCTGGTTGGCGCACGACTCGGGCCGCTTCGGCGAGGCCCGCTCGCACTACGCGGAGGCCCTCGCGACGGCCCGGCTCGCGGGCGACGCCGGTCTTGAGGCGCACGCGTTCTGCAACATGTCGTTCCTGGCCCGGGACATGGGCCGGCCGCGCGAGGCGATGCGGGCGGCGCAGGCGGGCGAGCGCGCGGCGCACCCGCTCGGCTCGCCCCGGCTGCTCTCCCTGCTCGCGCTGCGCGAGGCCGGGGGCTGGGCGGGGCTCGGCGACCGCTCGGCGTGCGAGGAGTCCCTGACGCGGGCCCACTCCCACTTCGCGCGGGGCGCCTCGCCCGCCGACCCGGAGTGGATGACGTTCTTCGTCGAGGCCGAGCTGGAGATGCTCCAGGCGCAGTGCTGGTCCGCGCTCGGCGACTGGTCCCGGGCGGCCCGCCACGCCCACCGCGCGGCGACCGTGCAGGACCCCCACTTCGCCCGCAACCTCGCGCTGTACCGGGCCGAGCTCGCCGACGATCTCGCCCGGGCGGGCGCGCCCGCCGAATCCGCGGCGGCGGGGCAGCAGGTCCTGGACCTCCTGAACCAGGTCCAGTCCACCCGGATCCAGGCGATGCTGGCGGACACGTCCCGCATCCTGGCCCCGCATCGGGCGTCCCCGGAGGTGGCGGCGTTCCTGGAACGCCGGGCAGCGGTGGCTGTGTAGCCGGTCGTCTCCCCACCTCGCCCCTTCCCGAGACCCTCCGGGGGCCGGACTTCAACTGCGGACCGTGGGAAGCCGGTCGCGCAGTTCCCCGCGCCCCTGGCGGCGTCGATGCCGGCCAGCACGGTGTGGGGCGCAGCCCCAGAAGCTGAACCGTCCAACCCAAAGCGACGGGCGGGCGGGTGGGCAAACCCACCGGGGTCCGGGGCGGAGCCCCAGGTAGCCCCGCCCACCCCGCACCCGGTCAGCTCACCGCTCAAGGTGCCCCGTGTCGTTCCACCGCTCGACCGCCGGATCGCCGTACGCCCACCCCAGCACCGACAGCGACGTCGGGTCGAGGCGGATCCGGGCCGCGAAGGAGATGTCCTCGCCCAGCCACCGCGCCGCGATGGACCGCAGAATGTGCCCGTGGGCGAAGACCAGCACGTCCCGCCCGGCGGAACGCGCCCAGGCCACGACCTCGTCCGCCCGCGCGGAGACCTGCGCCAGGGTCTCCCCGTCCGGCACCCCGTCCCGCCAGATGAACCAGCCCGGCCGCAGCGCCTGGATCTCGGGCGGCGCCATGCCCTCGTACGCCCCGTAGTCGTACTCCATGAGCGCGTCCCACGGCTCGGCCCGCTCCCCGAACCCGGCGAGCTCGCACGTCTCGGACGCCCGCACGAGCGGGCTGGTGCGGACCTCGACGCCGGGCAGCCCGCCCCACGGCTCCCGGTGCAGCCGCTCGCCGAGCAGCTTCGCGCCGCGCCGGCCCTCCTCCAGGAGGGGGATGTCGGTCCGGCCGGTGTGCTTGCCCGCGAGCGACCACTCGGTCTGCCCGTGCCGGGCCAGCAGGATGCGCGGTGCGGCGGCTGCCATGGGTGTTCTCTCCCGATGCCGTACGAAATGTTCAGAAAAGTTCCGGTCACCATCATCGCGCATCCGGCGAAGCAACCCCGCGCCGGATCTTGGCGTCTGACCGGAACGCCGGGGTGCTGCGTGAGGGCGATCACTTACACCGTACGGTTGAACGCACGCCAAAAAACCGGAGGCCCCCAGCGGGCGACCCGAGGACCAGTTGGAGGAACCCGCCGGATGCAGCCGCCGCAGCAAGCCACGCGACCGCGCTGGTGGACCGAACTCCCGCTGATCGCGATCGTGTACGCGGCCTACTCCCTGGGACGACTGATCGTACGGGGCGACGAGGCACGGGCCGTCGAGCACGGCCTGTCCATCCTGCGCATCGAGAAGGCTCTGAGCCTCAATGCCGAGCACCCGCTGAACAGGCTGTTCACGCACACCCCGGCGATCGGCATACCCGCCGACTTCATCTATGCCTCGCTGCACTACCTGGTCACACCGGCCATCCTGATCTGGCTGTTCCGCCGCCGCCCCGCCCAGTACCGGGCCGCCCGCGGCTGGCTGATGACCTCCACCCTGCTCGGCCTCATCGGCTTCACGTTCCTGCCGACCTGCCCGCCCCGGCTGCTCCCGGCGGTGCAGGGCTTCACCGACACGATGGCCCAGTACGGCTCGTACGGCTGGTGGGGCGGCGAGGCGAGCGCGCCACGGGGCCTGGGCGGCATGACCAACCAGTTCGCCGCGATGCCGAGCCTGCATGTGGGGTGGGCGCTGTGGTGCGGGGTGATGCTGTGGAAGTTCGGCGGCAGCCGAATAACGAAGACCGCCGCCGTCGCGTACCCGCTGACCATTACGTTCGTGGTGATGGGCACGGCCAACCACTACCTGCTCGACGCGGTCGCGGGCGTCGCCGTGATGGGCCTCGGCCTGTGGCTCTCCAGGCCCGTACTGCGCCTCGCGGAGCGCGTGCGCGCCCGCTTCGCGCCCGCCTCTTCCGCCACGGGCACCTCGATTGTCAGTGCCGGATGCGAGACTTCCGTGGGTGAGCGAATCCCTGGGCAGCGGACGTCCTCCGACACCCCCGCAGAAGCCGGCGACAGCACTCCGTCGAAGGCTCGCTGAGCTGCGCGGCCCGGCCGCCGTGGCCCGGCCGCTGGACGCACGGGCGCTCGCGGCCCTCGCCGCGAACCCGGGCTGCCGCAGACGCGCCCTCCTGGACGGCGCCGGGGTGGACAAGGCCGCGCTCGCCGAGGCGATCGGCTCGCCGTCGGCCGCGTTCGGCCAGTCCCAGTTCGCGTTCATGCGCGGCAACGCCTTCGAGGCGAAGGTGAAGGGCGACGGCGGCACCGAGCTGCTCCGCCTGCTGCACGAACGGATGGCCGCGGGCTCCGAGCCGCCCGGCCACGCCACGGCCCCCGATCTCGCGGCGGCCGGCCCCGAGGGCCGCGCGGCCCGCACCGCGCTCGCCCTGCGCGAGGCCACCGCGGCCGGAGCCTGGGCGCTGCTCGACCACCCGATGCTGGCCCTGGAGGTCGCGGGCTCCCCCGCCTACCTGGAGCCGGACGCGGTGGTGGTGCACCCCGACGGCCGCTGGACGGTCGTCGAGATCAAGTCCTTCCCCATGATCGACGCGGCCGCCGACCCGTCGAAGGTGGGCGCCGCCGCCCGCCAGTCCGCGGTGTACGTGCTCGCCCTGGAGCGGGTCGCGGCGCTCACCGACGGCGCCTCGGTGGACCACTCGGTCCTGCTCGTCTGCCCCAAGGACTTCTCGAACCTGCCGACCGCCTCGGTCATCGACGTGCGCAAGCAACTGTCCGTCACCCGGCGGCAGTTGGCGCGCCTGGCCCGGATCGAGGACATCGCGGACGAGCTGCCGCCGGGCACCACCTTCGATCTCGACGGCCAGTCCGGCGAGTCCCTTGCCTCGGCCGTCGAGGCGGTTCCCGCGGTGTACGCGCCGGAGTGCCTGGCAGCCTGCGAGCTGGCCTTCCACTGCCGGGGCCGGGCCCGCGAGGAGGGTGCGGTGACCGCGCTCGGCCGGGCGATGCGGGGTGAGCTCGGCGGGCTGACGACGATCGGCGAGGTCCTGTCGGCGGCGCGCGGCGAGTCGGGCGACCCCGCCGATCCGACGGTGGCCGCGGTACGCCGCGCGGCCGCCCTGCGCGCGGAGGCGGGCGCCCCGTGTCGCTGATCTCCACCCTGGCCCGCCTGGAGGCCGTCGAGTCCGGCCGCGCGCAGCCGCTGACCACCGTCCGCCACCGCCATCTGTCCGAGCGGCCCCTCGTCTTCGTGCCGCTCACCACGGCGGGCGAGGCGGGCGCCCCGCTCGGCGCGCTGGTCGGCAGCGACCGCGCGGCCCCCACGCTGCTCGTGGTCCCCCAGCCCCGCGACCGCGATCTGCGCTTCACGTTCCTGGCCGACCTCGCCGAGGCCGTACTGCCGTACCTGGACGCGTACGCCGACGACATCGAGTCGGCCGAGCGCTCCGAGACGGACCCGGAGACCGGCAAGAAGACCAGGGTCGAGGTCGAACTGTGCGCGGACGCACCGCAGTTGATCGTGCCCGGCCGGGCCGGTATCGACTTCGTACGCCTCCTCGGCCGCTCGATGCGGTTCCGCCGTACCGCCGAGCAGGACCCGGACGCGCCCCATCCGGCGCCGCCCCGGGTCCCGCTGCTCGGCCGCTGGTTCACTCACTACGCCGAGCGCGCCCGCACGCCCGGGGCCGCGCTGCTGCTCGCCGCGACCGACCTCCTGAACCGGCACTGGGCGAGCGGCCAGTCCAGCCTGGAGGACCAGCACCTGGGCGCGCTGCTCGCCTGGATCGACCCGCCCGAGGGCGAGTCCGGCGCGGAGGCGGCGCTGCGGGCCGAGCTGGCACGGGGCGCGGACGGCCAGTTGCTGTGCCCGCCGGCCGGCCCGGCCACCGACCCGGCGTTCGACAACCGGCTGCTCGCCCCCGCCGTGGAGCGCTACGACCGGGCCCGCCAGGCATTGCAGGCGGCCGAGGACGGGCTCGCCGCGGACGAGCACCTCGGTCGGCTGACCGTCGCGGAACGGGAGATACGGCGCCTGCTCGCCGCCCAGCTCATGCCGACCTGGACGGCGGTGTGGCGCGCCCTCGACCTGCTGCGGGAGCTCCCCGAGGGCGAGCGGGCCGCCGCACGCTGGACGAGCGACCGCTGGTCGTTCACCGGCCACCGGGACCGCATCGCCGCGGGTGAGCCGCCCCAGCCGCGCCGCGACGACGCGGTGACGGCCGCCACCAAGCTGCTGCGGCGCGAGCGCGCCCAGGCCGAGCTGGAGGCGGGCGAGGCACTCGACGACCCGCTCGTGATGGCGGGCCGCAGGCTCGCGGGCGAGGCGTTCGCGGGCGAGGTCGTCGAGGTGACCCCGGCGTGGACGGAGTCCAAGCGCCCCAGCCCGCGCCCCCTCGTCACCCTGCGCACGGACGACGCCCCGCACCTCGCCGAGGGCGCCAAGGTCTACCGCACCCTGGACGGCAAGCCGCAGAAGGCCGAGTTCGTGGCGTACGAACCGGAAGGCGCCCTCGTCCTGCGGATCCTGGACAAGATGGGGCGCGCCAAGGACCCGGCGCCCGGCTCCGTCCCCGAGAAGGGCGACCGGATCTGCTGGACGCTGTTCGAGCACGAGCAGCGCGGCGCCCCCAAGCTGCCCGACCCCGAGGCGACGCCGTGGACCCACGGCGGCCCGCCGGGCTCCGACACCGCCGAGCAGCCCGACCCGCAGACCCCCGAGGACCTTCTGTGACCTCCTTCGATCCGGGCGCGGCCGCGGCCGGAGCCACCGACGCGATCCTCGCCGACACCCTGCACGGCGCCTCCCGCGGCGTCGTCGTCGACTCGCCGCCGGGCGCCGGCAAGTCCACGCTCGTCGTGCGCGCAGCCCTCGAACTGGCCGCCGCGGGGCGTCCGTTGATGGTGGTCGCGCAGACCAACTCGCAGGTCGACGACCTGGTGGTACGGCTCGCCGAGAAGGCCCCGGACCTGCCGGTCGGCCGCCTGCACAGCAGCGACAGCGACCCGTACGACAAGGCCCTGGACGACCTGGAGAACGTACGCAAGTCGTCGAAGGCGGGCGATCTCGCGGGCCTGGACGTGGTGATCTCGACGGCCGCGAAGTGGGCGCACGTCAAGTCCACCGACACGGGAGGGCCCTGGCGGCACGCGATCGTGGACGAGGCGTACCAGATGCGCTCCGACGCGCTGCTCGCGGTCGCCGGGCTCTTCGAGCGGGCGCTGTTCGTGGGCGATCCGGGTCAGCTCGATCCCTTCGCGATCGCCGACGCCGAGCAGTGGGCGGGGCTCTCGTACGACCCGTCGGCGAGCGCGGTCTCGACGCTGCTCGCGCACAACCCGGAGCTGCCGCAGCACCGGCTGCCCGTCTCCTGGCGGCTGCCGGCGTCGGCGGCGCCGCTGGTCTCGGACGCGTTCTATCCGTTCACGCCGTTCCGCAGCGGCACGGACCACGGCGACCGGCGGCTCGCCTTCGGCGTCGCCTCGGACGGCTCGGCGCCGGACCGCGCCCTCGACGAGGCGGCCGAGTCGGGCTGGGCCCTGCTCGAACTGCCGGCCCGGCACACCCCGCGCACCGACCCGGAGGCGGTCCGCGCCGTCGCCCGGGTCGTACGCCGCCTCCTGGACCGGGGCGGGGCTGCGACCAGCGAGCGCTCGCCGGAGCCGGTCCCGCTGACGGCGGCCCGGATCGCGGTCGGCACCGCGCACCGCGACCAGGCCGCCGCGGTCCGGGCGGCGCTCGCGGAGTTGGGCGTGACGGGGGTGGCCGTCGACACCGCGAACCGGCTCCAGGGCAGGGAGTTCGATGTGACGGTCGTCCTGCACCCGCTCTCGGGCCGCCCGGACGCGACGGCCTTCCACCTGGAGACGGGCCGCCTGTGCGTGCTCGCCTCCCGCCACCGGCATGCCTGCATCGTGGTGTGCCGCGCGGGCGTGACGGACCTCCTGGACGACCACCCGTCGACGGAGCCGGTCCAGCTGGGAGTGACGGTGAAGTTCCCTGACGGATGGGAAGCGAACCATGCGGTGCTCTCTCACCTGGCAGAACACCGGGTGACGTGGCAGCCCTGACGGACGGAGTCCGGCACGCCGCCGGAGGCGGCCAACCGATGCAGCACGTGGCAGCCCTGACGGACGGAGTCCGGCACGCCGCCGGAGGCGGCCAACCGACGCAGCACCTGGCAGCCCTGCGCCGGGGCGGCCCGTCCCCGGAAGCGGCCCCGCGGACGCCCCCTTGCGTACGCGCGGGAGAATGGACGGTGGCCCGGGCGCCCGGACCCTGAGCGTCGACCTTGCCCCTGGGAGGACAGACATGCCGGAGCACGAGCGGAACGAGGAGCGGCAGCGGCTCAGGCCCGCGCCGCTGCTCTTCGAGCCTTCCGAGGCCACCGCCGACCCGGAGCACTTCTTCGACCTGGAGTCCATCGAGGACCCCCGGGCGCTCCTGATGCGCTCGACCGAGCTGGCCCTCGCCTTCCGGGCGGCGGCGGACCGGGCGGTCGAGTTCCAGGCGATCGCGGCGGCCCAGCTCGCCGACCCCCGCCGCTTCGACCGGCTCACCCCCGCCGACGTGGCGGAACGGGCCCAGTGGACCGAGGACTACGCGAAGAAGATGATCGAGTTCGGCCGCGATCTGATGCGCGCGGGAGAACTCCCCTAGGCCTCCCCGGCCACCCACATCCCGCGCACCACCCCAGCCACGCGCCCCGGGCATATGCCGGGGCGCAAGATACCCCCTCCCGCCCCGCCCTGTCCCGGTTTCCGACAACTCGCAGAACCGGAACTTGTCCAGCCGGTAGACGTAGAGCATGAGCAGCGACAACGGCAGGGGCAGTGGCAGCGGCGTCCGGGAGACCAGGACGGGCAGCGGCCCGCTCACAGCGGTCGGCGGACGCGGCGGCGCGGCCGGGGGTGAGGACGCGTACGACATCTTCCAGGCGCTGCGCGACGAGGACGGCCAACAGGTCGGCGAGGTGACCGCGGCGGGCGCCGCGTGGCTGTCGTCGGCCGCCACCCACGCGCGCAGCACCCTCTCCCTCTGGGAGGCCCGGCCGACCGCGCCCGGCGTGCTGCCCTGCGGCACCGTCTTCGACGTGGTGAACGTTCCCTCGATCTTCGGGCGCCGCATGCTCGACCGGCTGTGGGCCGAGGGGCCGGGCTCCGGGCCGGTCGCGATCCACCGCGGGCGCATGCTGCTCTTCGCCGCGCCCGGCACGGCGCAGCGGCTGCCCTCGCTCCTGGAGTGGGAGGAGTGGCACGGCGCCGGGGTCCCGGTCCCGCCGCTGCTGTGCCACGGCGCGGGCGACGCCGTCACCGTCCCGGCGCTGGTCCGCCCGCAGCGGGAGAGCGCGGGCGCGGCCCGCTGGCTGGTGGCTCCCGACACCCGCCGCCCCTGGCTGCCGGGGCCCGACGTACTGCTGTGGGCCTGTGTCCGGGCGGCCAAGAACGAGCCCTCGGACCTTCCCCGGATATCGATTTTTCCTCGCGCCGATCAGGATGCTAATGTCTACGACGTCAGCAGGCGCCGCTAGCTCAGTTGGTTAGAGCAGCTGACTCTTAATCAGCGGGTCCGGGGTTCGAGTCCCTGGCGGCGCACAGACGGAAGAAGCCCCTCGCGGAAGCGGGGGGCTTCTTCGTGTCCGCGACCTCGTGTCCGCGACTTCCTGCTCCGCGGCGAGGACCGGCCGCGTCCGTCGCCGGAACCGCTCAGTGCGAGATCTTGACCGTCCAGGCGCCCGATTTCGTCCGGCCCTCGGCCTCGATCTTCATGCCCTCCCCGGGCACCGTGAACGTCTCGCCGAGCGCCACCGGCGCGTCCGCGAGCGCCGGGTACACCGATCTCTCCCAGCACGCGTCCGTGCCCGGATGGGCGTCGAGCACCTCGACCGGGCCGCCGCCGGACGCGGACCCGCTGTGGACCCGGTAGACGAGCAGCCCCTGTTTGCAGCTCGCCCGGTCCAGGCCCCCCGAGTCCCGTACCTCGATGACGATCGCCCGGTCCTCGGCGGTACGGGCCACGGCGAGGCGCTTGCCGGCCGTGCCCGCCTTCGCCGGGGAGGCGGAGAGCGGTTCGAGGGTGAGCCTGCTGATGCCGTCACCGGTCACGCAGGCGACCTCCTGCCGGTCCAGCCAGCCGAGCTTCCACTTCTGCCAGCCGAACAGATCCGGCGCCGTGCCGAACTGACTGCCCATCACGTCCCAGTCGCCGACATAGGTGTCCCAGTCGCCGCTCTTGCCGTCCTGGGGGCGGTGGTAGAGATCCGGCAGGTCGAAGACGTGCCCGGTCTCGTGGGCCAGCACGTTGCGGTCCGGCGGGTGGTGCTCGAAGACGGTCACGACCCGGTTGACGTCCCGCCCGTCCGCGCGTACGGGCCGGTCGAAGTTGACGACTTTCGTGGCGTCCGAGTCGACCCCGGGCGCGTCCGGGTCGGCGACCAGGTAGACGATGTCGTACTTCGAGAAGTCGGTGGTCGGATCGGCGGCGTGGATCGCGTCCTGCAGATAGCGGGTGCGCTGGTCCGGGTCCCAGTCGCGCTGTATGCGGTACGAGGTCGACGCGGCCGGCATGCGCACCCAGTGCTGCTGCGGGTCGGCGTGCAGCCGGAACTTGCCGTACGAGGCCTGGTCGAAGAAGCGGCTGGTGGCCGGGAAGTAGTCGGCGGCCAGGTCCTTGGGGGCGGTGGCGGGCTTCGAGTCCGGGAAGGACAGGAAGATCATCACCGCGTTCAGGGTACGAACGGGTCGCGGGTAGGCGGCGTTCCAGGTATCGAGGCCGAGCGAGTGGTGGGCCTTGGTCCGGGGCAGGGCGCAGGGCACGGCGGAATTGGCCGCGACAGCGGGCCCCGACGCCAGCGAGATGGCGGCGAGCGCCGAGAGGGAGGTGAGCGCCGCCGCGGCACTGCGCAGCCGGACACGCTCCACTCCCCCGGGTGTCTGCTGACGCTGCACGTCGACCTCCGGGAGCGGGATGCGGGACATCCCACCCACTCTGTGCAGGTTTCTACGGATATGCCCTGTTCTGTTGCCCCAGAAAGGTGAGAGGGCCGACACCCCGATGACTTACGGAAAGTCACGACCGATCACCGAGGGCCCGAGCCCGGCCACACCCGCGCAGAAACGATCGGCCAACGATCGGCCCGGAACTCCTGGTGCCCTTGATCACGACGCCGAAGCTGGATCGCGCCGCGCGCCAGCCTCTATGATCGGCACACTTTCCTGCGTGGAACCGGCCTCCAAGGCTGTCGTCCACCCCGGCCGAAGAACCAGAGCACCTCCGTACTACCTCTGCACAACTCGATTGCACTGCGGGAGCCAGCGGTGAGCGGAACCTCCGAAGGACCGGGTCAAGGACCCGCGACCACCCGGTCGCCGGTCACAGAGCGTCATATCGACCGGCTCGGAGACGCCCTGGCCGAGCGCCCTCCGGAACGCGCCGGAGACCCCCCGCCCGAGCATCCGCCGGAACAGGCCGGCCCGGAGCCGGACTCCCCCGCACACGAGCGCGCGGCATCACTCGCCGCCCGGGCCGCCGAACTCCTGGCCGCCCTGCGGGCCGAGCGCGCCGAGCAGGCCACCCGGTTCGCTGCGGGGCTCAGCGCCTCCGAACTGCGCGACTACCGGGCCGCGTTCAACGCCGCCCACCTCGCGATGGCGGTCGTCGACCGCGAGGGCACCGTCGTCGCCGCCAACGACGCGCTCGCCGAACTGCTCGGCACCGACCCGGCCGCGCTGCACGAGCAGGACGCCGCCGACCTCGTCGATCTGGCCGGCGACAACCGCACCTGGCACGCCTACCGCGAGGTTCTGCGGGGCGCCCGCAACCGGTTCCGCTGCACCCGTCGCCTCAAACACCCCGATGGGCACTCGCTCTGGGCCGAGGTCACCGTCGCACCCGTACCCGACAGCTCCAGCGTGCTGCTCTCGATCGCGGACATCAGCGACCGCCGCGAACTCCAGGCCCGCCTGCGCCACCTCCAGATGCACGACCCGGTGACCCGGCTGCCCAACCGCACCCTCTTCTTCGAGCGCCTCAACTCCGCCCTTGAGACGTCCGCCTACGACGGCGGCACCGGCCGCATCGGGATCTGCTACCTCGACCTCGACGGATTCAAGGCGGTCAACGACACCCTGGGCCACCGGGTCGGCGACCGGCTGCTCAGCGCCGTCGCGGCCCGCCTCACCGAGTGCGCCGACCAGTCCGGGTACGCGCGCAGCGGCGGGCACCTGGTGGCGCGGCTCGGCGGCGACGAGTTCGCCGTCCTGGTCGAGGACTCCACGGGTACGGAGCAGCTGGCCGACCTCGCCCGCTCCGTACTCGAAGCCCTTCAGCAGCCCTTCGACCTGGCGGGCCAGCGCCTGTCGGTGTCCGCGTCGATCGGGGTGGTGGAGCGGGCCAGCGCCGGCACCACGGCGACCGGTCTGATGCAGGCCGCCGACACCACGCTGTACTGGGCGAAGGCCGACGGCAAGGCCCGCTGGACCCTGTTCGACCCCGAGCGCAACGCCCACCGCATGACCCGGCAGGCACTGTCCTCCACGCTCCGCCCCGCCGTGGAGCGCGGGGAGTTCGCGCTGGAGTACCAGCCCCTGGTGGGCATGGCCGACGGGGTGGTGCACGGGGTCGAGGCGCTGGTGCGCTGGAACCACCCGCAGTTCGGGATGCTGCCGCCGAATCGGTTCATCGGAATTGCTGAAGAAGACGGCTCGGTCGTCCAGCTCGGCCGCTGGGTGCTGCGCACCGCGTGCCGGCAGGCCCGCCGCTGGCAGACCGAGCACCCGGACGTGCCGCCGATCTTCGTCAGCGTCAACGTGGCGGTGCGCCAGGTCTGGGACTCCGACCTGGTGGCGGACGTCGCCGAGATCCTCGCGGAGACCGGGCTCCCGCCCCATCTGCTCCAGCTGGAGCTGACCGAGTCCGCGGTGATGGGCTCGGCGGGCCGCCCGCTCCAGGCCCTTCAGGCGCTGTCCGACATGGGCGTGCACATCGCGATCGACGACTTCGGCACCGGCTACTCCAACCTCGCCTATCTGAGCCGGCTCCCCGTCTCCGTCCTCAAGCTGGACGGGTCGTTCGTGCGCGGTTTCCAGTACGACGAGGGCGGCGCGCACCCCAACCCGGCCGACGAGACCATCGTCGAGGCGATGGTCCAGCTCGCCCACCGGCTCGGGCTCACCGTCACCGCCGAGTGCGTGGAGACCGCCGACCAGGCCTCCCGGCTCGCCCGGATCGGCTGCGACACGGGCCAGGGCTGGCTCTACTCCCGGGCGGTCACCCCGGACCGGATCGCCGAGATGGTCGCGCTGAGCCCGCAGAAGGTCTGAGGCTCCGTACGCGGACGGCCGCCCCACTCCGCCGAAGGGCGAGGAGTGGGGCGGCCGCGTGTGCGGGGGGGGATCAGCAGGCGCCGAGGTCCACCCAGACGCCCCACTGGCCGGTGGTGCCGGGCTGCTCGCCCTTCGTCCACCACTGGGCCTTCCAGGTGTGACCGCCGTAGGAGACCTGGTTGCCGCCGGTGTAGGCGGCGGCGCTGTCCCACGCGGCGGCGGTGCAGCCGCCGGGCGTCGGGGACGGGCTGGTGGTGGCGGTCGGGGTCGGCGACGGGGAGCCGGTTGCTGTCGGCGTCGGGTCCGGCGAGGAGGAGGGGGACGAGCCGACCGCGTCCACGATCTCGTTGAGCAGCGTGGTGTTCTCGTCGAGGCCGAGCAGGCTGTACATCATGGCGCCGGCGAGACCGCGCTGGTGGGCGTAGTCGGCGCGGGCCTGGATGGACTGCTTGTCGAGGCCGGTGAAGAACTCGCCGTCCTTGTAGAAGTACGAGGCCTTCGCGTCGGCGTCCCAGAAGGTGGTCGCCGGGTTGTCGACGATGCCGCCGAGCTCCTTGTAGAGCGCGGTGCCCGCGACCTGGCTGGTGGGCCGGGCGTTGGACGGCCCGGTCGCGGTCTGGGCGAGGCCGTTGCCCGCCGCCGGGACGCCCTTCCAGCCGCGGTAGTAGAACTCGTACCCGAGCGTGATCTTGTTGGCGGGGAAGCCGCCCGCGATGCCGTAGGCGGCGTTGCCGTCGATCCAGGAGTCGATCGCGTTGGAGATCGAGTACTTCTGGGTGCCGGGCTTGATGACGTCCGTCGGGTCGCCCGCGGGCGAGACCAGCGGCGACTGGTGATAGGTCGGGCCCGTCGCGTTCCAGGCGCCGTGCATGTCGTACGTCATGATGTTGGCGTAGTCGAGGGACGCGCCGATCTTGTCCGTCTCGATGTTCTTGATCTTGTCCTGGCCGGCCGGGAGCGCCGCCGTCAGGAGGTAGTGCTTGCCGCCGTGCGCGGCTCCGTACGCGTCGAGCTGCTTGCGGAACTCGGCGAGCAGGGCGGTGTAGTTGGCCTTGTCCTCGGCGCCGTAGTGGTTGCCGAGGTGGCCGTCGGGCGAGCCCGGGTACTCCCAGTCGATGTCGATGCCGTCGAAGATTCCGGCCGCCGTGCCGTCGCCGCCGTAGCCGCCGTCGACCGGCAGGTTTCCGGCTATGTACTGGTTGATGCAGGAGGAGACGAACTTCTTGCGGCTGGCGTCGGTGAGCGCGGCGTCATGGAAGTACTTGGAGTACGTCCAGCCGCCGATGGAGATATTGATCTTCAGCTTGGGATACTTGGCCTTGAGCTGCTTGAACTGGTTGAACACGCCCACAATCGGCTGGTTCCAGGTGTCGGCGACGCCGCTGACGCTGTCGGCGGCCGAGAACGACTTCTGGTAGTCGGCGAACGAATCGCCCGCCCCGTCACCGGCGTTGGGGTTGTTGTCGTCGCCCGCCGCCTTGTTCGCCTCGAAACAGGTGAGGTTGGTGGGGTCGATGTTGCCGAACGAGTAGTTGAGGACGTCCAGTTTGCCCGCGATGCCCCGGGTGTCGAGGTGCTTGGGATAGAAGGCGTTCCCGTACACGCTCCACTGGTCGTAGTACGCGATCTTCACGCCGCCGGTGGAGGGCGCGGCGGCCGCGCTCGGGGCGGCGGACGCGGTGCCGAGGCCCGCGAAGGCGGCCAGGGCGCCGGCGGCGAGCACGGCGGTGCTCAGGGCGGCAACAAAGGGTCTGCGGCGGTGCAAGACGGCCTCCGGGGGCTGCGGGCACGGGGTGCGGGTAACGGCGGTTGAGGAAGTGATAGCGATCGAATCCCGGCCACGTCAATGGTCTGAACCAAATTGAGGACTAGACCAATGGGGAGATGAATGCCCTTGTCAGGGCCGGAGTTGAGGCGCTCCGGTCCGCCCGGGCCCGGCGAGGACTGGCCATGCGCGGTGGCGGGGACGGCGGGGGACGGAGCTGGACCACTCCCCTCCCGCGACCCAGGTTTTACCGGCATACGATCGGCGCCATGACCAAAATCCCGAGCCTGTTGCTCATCAGCGGCAGCCTGCGCGGCGCCTCCACCAACTCGGCCGTGGTCCGCACGGCGGCGGAACTCGCTGAGGGCCGCGCGAAGGCCGTCATCTACGAAGGCATGGCCTCCCTGCCCCACTTCAACCCGGACGACGACACCGAGCCGCTCCCCGCGGAGGTGGTGCGGCTGCGCGGCCTGATCGCCTCGGCCGACGCGATCCTCATCTGCACCCCGGAGTACGCGGGAAGCCTCCCGGGCTCCTTCAAGAACCTGCTCGACTGGACGGTGGGCGGCGTCGAGATCACGGACAAGCGGGTGGGCTGGATCAACGCGTCGGTCGCCCCGACGGGGGCGGCGGGAGCACATGCGGCGCTGCGGACGGTGCTGGGCTACACGGGCGCGTTCGTCGTCGACGCGGCGGCCGCCCATGTCCCGGTCCCGCGCGACGCGATCGACCCCGGGTCGGGGTTGGTCGCCGAGGTGAGCGTGCGGAACGCTCTGGCGGGGGTGATCAGCACCCTGCTGACAGCCGAACCAGCTTGATTCGAGATCAAGTTGAGCCACAAGCTCCTTGCCTCAGGGGCGCAGTGAGGAACCCGCCACGCTCCAGAGCGAGTTGAGCCCCCACGCCGCCAAGGGGCGCGGGGAACTGCGCGATCAGCCACGGACGGCCCGCACCCGAACGACAACTGGCGGGAGCGTAAGGACCCGGCCCACCCAGGGCCAGTCGGGAACAGCCGCTTCCGCGTGCCTGCGGTCGACCGCAGGCCGTCGCGGGCCGGTCGCGCCCACGCGGCGGAGCCGCACATGTCACAGCCCCGCGCCCCTAGGGAGTTACAGCCGAGGCAGCCCGTAGGCGTCGGCGATCAGGTCGTAGGAACGCACCCTCACCTCAGGCCCATGCGCGTTGGCCGTGATCATGAGCTCATCCGCACCGGTGCGCTTCTGGAGGGCGTCGAGCCCCGCCCGCACCTCTCCCGCCGTCCCGGAAATCACGTTCGCCAGCCAGCTGTCCACGAACTCCCGCTCCAGCGCGCTGAATGGGTAGGACTCGGCCTCCTCCGGGGTCGGCACGAGACCCGGCCGGCCCGTACGCAGGCGGACCATCGACAGCGCATTGGTCAGGGTCTGGCGCCGGGCTTCCTTCTCGTCGTCCGCCGCCAGCGCCGAGACGCCGATCAGGGCGTACGGCGCGTCCAGAATCGCCGACGGCCGGAAGGAATCCCGGTACAGGTCCAGCGCCGGAACGGTGTTCGCCGCCGAGAAGTGGTGCGCGAAGGCGAAGGGAAGACCGAGCGTGCCGGCCAGGCGGGCGCTGAAGCCGGACGAGCCGAGCAGCCAGATCGGCGGGCGGGCCGAGGGGCCCTGCACGGGACCCGGCACCGCGTGGATGCGGGCGTACGGGTGCCCGTCGGGGAAGTCGTCGTCGAGGAAGCGGGTCAGCTCGGCGAGCTGCTGCGGGAAGTCCTCGGCGCCCTCGTTGAGCCGGTCCGTGCGGCGCAGGGCGGCGGCCGTCGCGCCGTCCGTGCCGGGCGCCCGCCCGAGCCCGAGGTCGATGCGGCCCGGGGCCATCGCCTCAAGGGTGCCGAACTGCTCGGCGATCACCAGCGGAGCGTGGTTGGGCAGCATGACGCCGCCCGAGCCGAGCCGGATGCGGGAGGTGTGGGCGGCGAGGTGGGCGAGGATCACGGCCGGCGCGGACGAGGCGACACCCGGCATGGAGTGGTGCTCGGCGACCCAGTGCCGGTGGAAGCCGCGCCGCTCGGCGAGCCGGGAGATCTCCACGCTGGTCCGCAGGGCGCGGTTCGCGGTGTAGCCGTTGCCGACGGTCACCAGGTCGAGTACGGACAGGGGTACCGGGGCGGTTCCGGCCGCCGTCCCTCGAATCGCATCCACGTCCACCGGTCCGCGCCTCCAGCTCGTCAGGTCGTACGCGTTCTGCGTACGTGGAGCCAAAAAGGAGGGTGGCTCCACTTTATTCCCCGCTCTTCGCGGGGACTCCGGGCGAACCCTCAGGGGCGCGGGGCGGGACCTTCGCGATACCGGCGAACCGGACCCCTCAGGGGCGCGGGGCTGGGGCCGATCCCCCTCGCACGGTGAAGCCGACGTGACCCCGCACCAACATGGGTACGACATCATTCATGACCGAGCCGAGCGAACTCTTCGACCTGACGGCACGTCAACTCCTGGCCGGCTACCGGGCGGGCACCTTCTCCCCCCTCGACGCCACCCGCGCCGTACTCGCCAGGATCGAGGCCGTCCAGCCCCGCCTCAACGCGTACGTACGCATCGACGCCGAACCCGCCCTCGCCCAGGCCCGCGCCGCCACCGAGCGATGGCGCACCGGGGAGCCGAAGGGGCTTCTCGACGGGGTGCCGGTGTCGGTCAAGGACCTGCTCCTGCAAGCGGGCGGGCCCACGCTCAGAGGGTCCAACACCACGTCGGAGCACGGGAGTTGGCGCGAGGACGCCCCGGCCGTCGCCCGGCTTCGCGAGCACGGGGCCGTGCTGGTCGGCAAGACGACCACCCCCGAGTTCGGGTGGAAGGGCGTCACCGATTCGCCCCGCACCGGCATCACCCGCAATCCGCACGACCCCGCGCGCACGGCGGGCGACTCCAGCGGGGGCAGCGCGGCGGCCGTCGCGGCCGGGGCGGCGCCGCTGTCGCTCGGCACGGACGGCGGGGGCTCGATCCGGATTCCGGCCTCGTTCTGCGGGGTGTTCGGCCTCAAGCCGACGTACGGCCGGGTCCCGCTGCACCCCGCGAGCGCGTTCGGCGCGCTCTCGCACGTGGGTCCCATCGCCCGGGACGCGGCGGACGCGGCGCTGCTCCTCGACGTGATCAGCGGCGCGGACTGGCGCGACCCCACCGCCCTGGAGCCCCCGGCCCACTCGTACGCGGCCGCCCTCGCAGAGGACGCGGCGACCGGGATCAAGGGGCTGCGTATCGCCTACTCGCCCTCCTTCGGCGGGCAGGTGGCCGTGCGCCCCGCGGTCGCGGCGGCGGTGCGGGCCGCGGTGGCCCGGCTCGCCGGACTCGGCGCCCATGTCGAGGAGGCCGACCCCGATTTCGCGGATCCGGTCGACACCTTTCACACCCTGTGGAGCGCCGGAGCCGCGCGTATCGTCGATCGGCTGAACCCACAACAAAGGGAGTTGCTCGATTCCGGTCTGCGGCAGACGGCCGTCCGGGGCGCCCGGCTCTCCGCCCTGGAACTGCTCGCCGCGCAGACCGCCCGTCTGGAGCTCGGCCGCCGGATGGCCCGTTTCCATCAGCGCTTCGACGTCCTGGTCACCCCGACGCTGCCGATCACCGCGTTCGAGGCGGGCCGGGAGACTCCGGCAGGCTCCGCCCTGCACCGCTGGACCGGATGGACCCCGTTCACATACCCGTTCAATCTGACCCAGCAGCCGGCCGCCACGGTCCCGGTCGGCACGGACGCGGACGGCCTCCCGATCGGCCTTCAGCTGATCGCGGCGCGCCACCAGGACGGCGTGGTGCTGCGGGCGGCCGCGGCCTTCCCGGAGCGCCCGTCGAGGTGAGTCCGGCGGGCGGGCCCGGGCGGCGCCCCGAAAAATAGGGGGCATGGGCCGAGTAAAGGGGGGTAGCCGCGCCGCCATGGCCCGAGCTACCTCACGCCCCAGACCCTCCATACCCAGGCGAACCCTGCTCACCGGCGCCGCCGCCGTCGCCCTCACCGGCGCCGCCGCCTGCTCCCGCGTCCCCGAGGGCGGCGCCCTGGCCCGTCTCAAGTCGCAGGGCGCGGTACGCCTCGGCATCGCCGGTGAAGTCCCGTACGGGTATGTGAACGACCAGGGCGAGTTCACCGGCGAGGCCCCCGAGCTCGCCAAGGTGATCTTCAAGCGGCTCGGCATCGGCCACGTACAGCCCGTGGCGACCGACTTCTCCTCGCTGATACCGGGGCTCAACTCCCAGCAGTTCGACGTCGTTTCCGCCGGGATGTACATCAACAAGGACCGCTGCGCGCAGGTCCTGTTCGCGGACCCCGAGTACCAGATGCTGGACGCGTTCATCGTCCGCAAGGGAAACCCGAAGAACCTGCACACCTACGAGGACGTGGTCCGCAGCAAGGCGCGCTTCGCGACCGGCACCGGCTATGCCGAGATCGGCTACGCGACCGCCGCCGGATACCCCGAGAGCAGCATCGTCATCCTCCAGGACCAGGTCGCGGGCCTGAACGCGGTCGAGTCGGGGCGCGTCGACGTCTTCGCGGGCACCTCGCTCACCGTGCGCGAGGTGGTGAAGAAGAGCGCGAAGGCCGAGGCCACCCAGCCGTTCGCGGCGGTCGTCGACGGCAAGAAGAAGATCGACGGCGGCGGCTTCGCCTTCCGGCCCACCGACGGCGCCCTGCGCGACGCCTTCAACACCGAGATCCACCGCATGAAGCAGAGCGGCGAGCTCTTCCGGATCCTCAGGCCGTTCGGCTTCACGCAGGCCGAGATGACCACCCTGACCGCCAAGGAGCTGTGCCGATGACGGCGGGACTGTGGCAGCACTGGGTGCTGCCGGGAATCTGGATCACGGTCCAGCTGACCGTGTACAGCGCCGCGTTGGCGGCAGCGGTCGCCTTCGGCGTCGGCATCGCCCGCACCCACCGCTCGTGCCTGGTGCGCTTCCTTGCCGCCGCGTACACGGAGATCTTCCGCGGCACCTCGGCGCTCGTCCTGATGTTCTGGCTGTTCTTCGTGCTGCCGCCGCTCGCCGGCTGGCAGCTCGTCCCCATGTGGGCGGCCGTCCTCGCGCTCGGCCTCTCCTACGGTGCGTACGGCGCCGAAATCGTGCGCGGCGCGCTGAACGCGGTGGCGCCCGCCCAGCGCGAGGCCGGCATCGCGCTGAGCTTCACGCCCTGGCAGCGGATGCGGCTCGTACTGCTGCCGCAGGCGGTGCCGGAGATGATCCCGCCGTTCTGCAACCTGCTGATCGAGCTGCTGAAGGGAACCGCCCTGGTCTCGCTGCTCGGGGTGGGCGACGTGTCGTTCGCGGCGTACCTGGTGCGGCTCGCCACGCAGGACAGCGCACAGATCTACTCCGTCACGCTGGTCATCTACTTCGTCCTCGCCTTCGGAATCACCCGTGGAATGAAGGCACTTGAACGCCGCACCAAGGCGAATCTGGGGGTGGCCTCACAGTGAACTGGGACTGGTCCGCGGTCTGGGACTTCATGCCGCGCTTCGGGGACGGCGTGCTCACCACGCTGCAGATCCTCGCGCTCGGCTCGCTCATCTCCTTCAGCCTGGGCCTGGTGTGGGCGCTGGCCTTCAGGGCGCCGACCCGCTTCGTGCGCTGGCCGGTCAACCTGATCACGGAGTTCATCCGCACCACCCCCCTACTGGTGCAGCTGTTCTTCCTGTTCTTCGTGCTGCCGGAGTGGGGCGTGAAGTTCTCCGCGCTGACCACCGGCGTCCTCGCCATCGGCCTGCACTACTCGACGTACACCGCGCAGGTCTACCGGGCCGGCATCGACGCGGTGCCCAAGGGCCAGTGGGAGGCGGCGACCGCGCTGAGCCTGCCCGCGCACCGCACCTGGTTCGCGGTGATCCTGCCGCAGGCCGTGCGCCGCATCGCGCCCGCGCTCGGCAACTACGTCATCTCCATGCTGAAGGACACCCCGCTGCTCGCCGGGATCAGCGTCCTGGAGATGCTCCAGCAGTCCCGCCTGGCGGGGGCGAGCACCTTCCAGTACACGGAGCCGCTGACCGTCGTCGGCGTCGCCTTCATCCTCATCGCCTATCCGGCTTCGCTGTTCGTACGAGCCCTGGAGCGCCGCCTTGTCCGCTGACACCCAGATCGACCTGCCCGTGAAGAAGCAGAGCGGCGCCGAGCTGATCCGCTTCGAGAACGTCACCAAACGCTTCGGCGACAACACCGTCCTCGACGACCTCTGCTTCAGTGCCCGCAAGGGCAAGCACGTCACCCTGATCGGCCCGTCGGGCTCCGGCAAGACCACGATCCTGCGGCTGCTCATGACTCTGGAGACGCCCGACTCGGGGATCATCCAGGTCAACGGGACGCGGCTGCACCCGGCCGACGAGAAGGAGCGCCGGGAGGCCCGCAAGAAGATCGGCATGGTCTTCCAGCAGTTCAACCTGTTCCCCAACATGAGCGTGCTGCGCAACATCACCGAGGCTCCGGTGCGGGTGCTCGGCCTGTCCCCCGACGAGGCCGAGGCACGGGCGCGCGAGCTGCTCGACCTGGTGGGCCTGGGCGAGAAGCGTGACGCGAAGCCCGCCCAGCTGTCCGGCGGACAGCAGCAGCGCGTCGCGATCGCGCGGGCGCTCGCGATGCGTCCGCAGGTGCTTCTGCTGGACGAGGTGACCTCCGCGCTCGACCCGGAGCTGGTCGCCGGCGTCCTGGATCTGCTGCGCGACATCGCCCGTACGACCGACATCACGATGCTCTGCGTCACGCACGAGATGAGCTTCGCGCGGGACATCTCGGACGAGGTGATGATGTTCGACGCGGGGAAGGTCATCGAGTCCGGCCCGCCCGAGAAGATCTTCGGCGATCCGGAACACGAGCGTACGCGTGAGTTCCTGGGCGCAATTGCCTGAGCACGCGCCGTGCACGACGCTGACCTCACATTCCGGCCATCCGAGCGCCCCCGATCATGACTCTGGCATATGCCACGGTGGCGCGCCCCAGCGTACGGCCCTGGAACGCGCCACGAATCTTGTCAACACCCCCACCGGAAACGGGTCTTGGCGGCTATCGTGGAACGGCAGACCTGCCACCTTCGCAGTTCGACCTGCTAGGGGGAAACCGTGGCGCTGAAGCCAGAGCCGACCGCGCCGTTCCATTCGGTGCAGTACGTCCTCCGGGTCCTGGAGGCGATCTCCAGGCACGGCGGAGGTGTGACCGATGTCCAGATCGCACGCGAGACGGGCCTGCCCACCGCCCATCTGACCTCGATGCTGCTCATGCTGCGGCGCGAGGGATACGTCGAGCAGGTGGCCGACGGCGCCTATGTGATCGGCGACTCGATGGTGCTGCTCGGCTCGGGCGCCGCCCGCCAGCAGGCCCTGGAGACCAAGCTCCAGGACACCCTGATGGCCCTGCGCGACTCGGTGGGCGCGGCCGTCTACATCAGCCGCTACATCGACGGCGAGGTCAAGATCACCCAGTACGCGGACGGGCCGACCGCGCCGAAGGTGAACGAGTGGGTCGACTTCAAGTCGGCGGCGCACGCGAGCGCGGTCGGCAAGTGCCTGCTGACCCAGCTCGACCAGAACGGCCGCCGCGACCACCTCTCGCGCCACAAGATCGCCCGGCTCACCTCGCGGACGATCACCAGCGAGAAGGTGCTTTTCTCCAAGCTCGACAGCCAGCCGGCCACCGTGCCGGTGCTCGACCTCCAGGAGTACGCGGTGGGCACGGTCTGCGCGGCCGTCCCGCTGACCGCGGGCTCGGCCGTGGGCTGCCTGGCCCTGTCGATGCCGATCGAGCACGCCCACCGGCTGCGCGCCGCGGCCGACACCCTCAACCGCAGGGCCGCCCCGGTGGTCCTCTCCCTGGCCATCTGACCGCCCCGGCGCATCCCGGTCCCGAGGTGGTCAGGAGCACCCCGAGGGACCAGGTAGTATTTTCTCTGTCAGCAGGCGCCGCTAGCTCAGTTGGTTAGAGCAGCTGACTCTTAATCAGCGGGTCCGGGGTTCGAGTCCCTGGCGGCGCACAGACGGAGAAAGCCCCTCGCGGAAGCGGGGGGCTTTTTCGTATGCGTTCTCCGCACGCGCCCTTCGTACAGACTTTCCCCACGCGCCGGCGGGTGCCGTGTGAGGCTGGGAGGCGTTGGATACCGCCGCTTTCCCGGAGGGACCCCGCATGACCCAGACCCCGTACGCATGGATGGGCGGTCAGGCCGCCCTGGACCGGCTGACCGAGGTGTTCTACCGGCAGGTGCACAAGGATCCCGTCCTGGCCCCGGTCTTCGCGGACGCGGGCCCCGACCACCCCCATCACGTGGCGGTCTGGCTCGCCGAGGTGTTCGGCGGCCCCGCCGAGTACAGCGCGCACCACGGCGGGCACGCCCACATGGCGACGATGCACCTGGGCCGGGGCATCACCGAGGAGCAGCGCCGCCGCTGGATCGCCCTCCTCATGGACGCGGCCGACGAGGCGGAGCTGCCGAACGACCCCGAGTTCCGCGCGGTCTTCGCGTACTACATCGAGTGGGGCACGCGGATGGCGCTGCTCTACTCCGGCCCGAACCCGCCCGCCCCCTCCGCCGACGCCCCCGTACCGAAGTGGGGGTGGAACCAGACCCCGCCGTGGGAGCCGGAGAGCTGACCCCGGCCCGCGACGGCACGGCTCGTCGAGGATCCAGCGGTCCGGGGCTCCATCGCTCCAGCGCCCGGAAGATTTATACGGACGTCTTAAACGTAAGTACTAGACAGGCGTTTAAGACGCTCGTACATTAATGCCATGACGAACTCGACGAGCACCACAGCGAGCACCACCGGCGGAGCGGGCCTCCGCGCCGGGCGCAGGGAATGGACCGCCTTCGTGGTCCTCCTGCTCCCCCTTCTCCTCGTCTCGATGGACGTCTCCGTCCTCTACTTCGCGCTCCCCTCCATCAGCCGCGAGCTCGACCCCTCCGCCACCCAGCAGCTGTGGATCATCGATGTGTACGCCTTCGCGCTCGCCGGGCTGCTGATCACGATGGGCTCGCTCGGCGACCGGATCGGCCGGCGCAAGCTGCTCATGTTCGGCGCCGCCGCGTTCGGCATCGCCTCGGTGACCGCCGCGTACGCCACCAGTGCCGAGATGCTCATCGCCTCCAGGGCGCTGCTCGGGATCGGCGGGGCCACCCTGATGCCGTCGACCATGGGCCTGGTCCGCAACATGTTCCGCGACGACAAGCAGCGCGGTCAGGCGATCGGCATCTGGTCCGGCGCGATGGCCGGCGGTGTCGCGCTCGGCTCGGTGATGAGCGGGATCATGCTGGAGCACCTGTGGTGGGGCTCGGTCTTCCTGATCAACGTCCCCGCGATGGTGCTGCTCCTGATCCTGACGCCGCTGCTCGTCCCGGAGTTCAAGGACCCGGCGCCCGGCAGGTTCGACCTGCTGAGCGTGCCGCTGTCGATGGGCGCGGTGCTGCCGGTGGTGTACGGCCTCAAGGAGTTCGCGGCGGACGGCTTCTCGCTGAAGAGCGCGGTCTGCGTCGCGGTGGGTCTCGTCCTCGGCACGGTCTTCGTACGCCGTCAGCTCACCCGGCGCGACGCGATGATCAGCCGTGAACTGTTCCGCCCCGGCCGGGGTTTCGGCGCCGCGATCTCGCTCAACACCATCGCCGCGTTCGCCATGATGGGCTCGGCCTACTTCACCACCCAGTACCTCCAGTCGGTGCTCGACATGAGCACGATGCGGGCCGCGCTGTGGAGCGTCGCCCCCTCGCTCGCCATCGGTGCCACCGCCCCCGCCGCGACCGCCGTGGCGCAGAAGGTGAACCGGGCGTACGTCATCGCCGCGGGCTTCGCGCTCGGCGCTGCGGGCTACGCACTCCTGACGCTCGCCGGGACCGATTCGCTGTGGACCGTGCTGGCCGGTGCGGCCGTCATCGGCATGGGCATCGTGACGGTGATGGCCCTGGTCTCCGACATGGCGATGGCCTCGGCCCCCGCCGAGAAGGCGGGCTCGGCGGCCTCGCTCCTGGAGACGGGGCAGGAGTTCGGCGGGGCGCTCGGCATGGCGGTGCTCGGCTCGATCGGCACCGCGGTCTACCGCTCCGACATGCCGGCCTCGGCGCCGGCCGCCGCCCGCGAAACCCTGGGCGCGGCGGTCGCGGGCGCCGACCGGGCCCTGGCGGGCATCGCCCAGGAGGCCTTTGTGCACGGCATGCAGTACGCGGCGGTCGGCGGCACGCTGATCCTGGTGATCGCGGCGGTGCTCGCGGCGGGGATGCTGCGGGGCCCGGCCGCGGCGGCGAAGGCCGCGGCCCGGGCGCAGGGCGCGGAGGGCGAGGTGGCCCCGGCCAGGGTCGCGGAACCGGCGATGTGAACCCCGTACGCACCTGTCCCCCGAGATATCCGAAGGGCCGGCCATCTGATGGCCGGCCCTTCGGGGCATGCGGTGGGGGTCAACTGTCCAGTTCTTCAAGGACAGTTGCGGCCTGGTGGTCGGCGCCCAGGCGGTTCGGGTGGAACGGGACGGCGGGCCCCGGCGGGTTGCTGGACACCGGCATGAAGCCCTCGACCCAGCGTGTATCGGCGGGCTTGCAGATGTCGTGCCCGACGCTTCCCCGGTACGTGTCGACGAACCGGGCCCCGCCCTCTTCCGCGGCGGAGGCGAGCATGGCGTTCAGCTCCTTGAGCCGGGCGCCGAACCAGGTCAGGTCCTCGTCGAGGACCGGCACCCGCGGATAGCAGCCGCGGTCGGTGGCGACCCCTGCCAGATAGTCGACGACCAGGACGGTGGCGTGCGGCGAGCGCTCATGGATGCCCTCCAGTACGCCCGTGATCCGCGACTTGGTGGCGGCGATCTGCTGCGACATCAGGTCCCTGCCGCCGGGCCGGGCGAACCTGGTCCGGCACGGGCCGGCGAACGGGGCGGGCAGCGGGTTGATACAGCCGAGGACCGCGCCGTCCAGCCCGGCGTCATTGCCGCCGATGCCGACGGTGACCAGGTCGGTGGTGGGGGTCAGCCGGTCGAACTGGGGCGGGTTCACGCCCTGCGAGAGCAGCAGCGCCTGGCCGACGTTCTGCGGCGCGGTCATCTCGGCGGTGGTCGCGCCTCCGCACGTCGCGTCCCGGAACGTCGTCACACCGAGCCGGGCGGCGACCTGCTTGGGGTAGTTCCAGGTGCTCTGGGCGCAGCCGGTGGGGGCGTGGGTGTGATCGATGCCGAGGAAGGTGACATCGGCGGACCAGGAGTCGCCGAGGGCGACGTATTCGTGGAATCGGGGGGGCTTGTGGGGGGTGGCTTCTGCGGGGGTGGCCGCGCCGGTGAGCAGGGTGGTGAGGGCGAGTGTGGTGAGGAGGAGGCGGGGATTCACGCGCCTATCCACGCATTGCGGGGCGGGGTGCCGGGGGACCCTGGCCGATGATTCACCCGGGCGCGGGATCAGGTACGGCTGGGCCGACCCGCCCCGGACGCCCCGAGCGGGGTGCTGCCCTGGGGCTCCGCCCGAGACCCCGGGAAGCCCGCACCCCGCCCCTTCCCGCTGTGACACTCTGCGGCTCCGCCGCGTGGCCGCCGGGGGTGAAAGAGCTTCCGGGGCTCCGCCCCAGACCCCGTTCGCGCCTCAAGGGCGCTCGTCCTCAAACTCCCCCAAGGCCTCAAGGGCCAGGGGGACCCCCATGACAGGCTGAAATGCCCCGATGCCGACCAGGATCGACGCCGCCAGGGGCGCGGGGAACTGCGCGACCAGCCACCCACCGGCCTGCGGCCGTACTCGTATCGAGCCCCTCCGGCGTTTGAGGAGCGGGGGTCCGGGGCGCAGCCCCAGGGGCGCATCATCCCACCCCCGTCACGGGCGGGTGGGTGGGCGAACTCCCCGGGGCCCGGGCCGCTGGCCCGTTGCGTCCGCCGCCGACAGCCTCCGGTAGGACTCCGCCCCCGGCGGACGCCACCACACCTCCCCCTCCCCCGCCCAGAACCCCTCCCGCCGCAGACCGGCCCGGTGCACCTTGTTCGTCGCCGTTACCGGAAGCCGCCTCAGCACCCTCACGAACCGCGGCGCCATCTTCGTACCCAAGTCCGGTTGGGAGGACAGGAATTCGGCGAAGGCCGCCGGGTCGAATCCGCCGCTCAGGGACAGCGCCGCCATCACCTGGTCGCCCGTCACCGGGTCGGGCACCGCGTACACCGCCACCCCCGTCACCCGCTCCCACCGCGCCAGGATGCTCTCGATCATCGCCGCCGCCAGGTTCTCGCTGTCCACCCGGAGCCGGTCGTCCGCCCGGGCCGCGAAGTACAGGAAGCCTTCCGTGTCGCGGAAGAAGAGGTCGCCCGTCCAGTACCACCCGCCCCGGCGGCGTTCCGCGTCCGCGGATGCGTTGCGCCAGTAGCCCTCGAAGGGGTTCGGCCCCCGGTTCACCAACTCCCCTATTGCGGAAGCCCCGTTGAGGAGGCGGCCCGCCTCGTCGAAGCGCGCCCGCTCGCACTCTCGGCCCGTCGACGGGTCCACCACCGCCAGGTCCCCGCCCGGCGCGGGCCTGCCGATCGCCCCCGGCGGCATCCCCGGCGTGCGCTGGATCGCGGCCCCACCCTCGGACGACCCGTACCCCTCGACCAGCCGCACCCCGAACCGCCGCGCGAACCGGTCCGCGTCCACCGCCCCCGCCTCGGTCCCGAACCCGACGCGGAGACCATGCTCCCGGTCGTCCGCCCGCTCGGGAGTTGCCAGCACGTACTGGATCGCCCGACCCACGTAGGTGAAGTAGGTCGCCCCATACGCCCGTACGTCGTCCAGGAACCCCGACGCCGAGAAACGGTCCCTGAGTGCCACCGTCGCGCCCGCCGTCAGCGCCGGAGCCCAGTTCGCGATCACCGCGTTGCCGTGGAACATCGGCATGCAGATGTAGTGGACGTCGTCCCGGCCCGTCCCGAACTGCCTCACCAGCGCCTCGCCCGCCGCGGCGAGCCGGCCCTGGCTGCAGATCGCGGCCTTGGGGGCGCCGGTCGAGCCCGAGGTGAAGTACAGGAGGAGACGGCCGGCCGGCGTCACCGGACCCAGCGTCGACTCGCCCGGCTTCGCTCCCTCGTACGGCGCGAGCAGCCGCTCGTACTCCTGCGTGTCCGTCACCAGGACGCGTACGCCCGGCAGTTCGAGACCGTCGAGCAGGGGAAGGTGTACGCGCCCGGTGACCAGGACCCGGCATTCGGTGTGCAGGATGTCGCGGGCCAGCTCGGGGCCGCGCCGGGTGGGGTTGATGCCCGCCACGGCGGCCCCGGCCAGCGCCGCAGCGCTGAGCCAGAGCGGGAATTCGGGGGTGTTGTCGAGCAGGACCCCGAGGTGCGGCTCGACACCTCGGGGCAGCAGCTCGGTCAGGAGCGCGGCGCGGGCGGCGGCGCCCGCGGCGATCTGGTGGTGGGTGAGTTCCAGATCGCCGTACCGCAACCCGGTCCGCCGGTCGCCCCACTGGCGCTGCACGTACTCCGACACGGTCGATACGGTCGACGCACTCTTCTTGATGGCGGTCATGGCGCCGCACCGTAGTTGACGTACCGTCAGAACTGAACGTCCGAGCACGCGTAGAAGGCGTTCCCGGTGTCCGCGATCGTCCACACGGCCAGGATGACGTGGTGGCCGGTCCGGCCGGCGGGGATGGTGCCGTCGTGCGAGAGCGTGGCCGGGGGCTGCTTGCCGCCGTACGGGACGACGAGGAACGGCTGGGTGTCGAGCGCGGCCCGGGTGAGCTTCCGGGTCGGGTCCCAGCCCTGCTTGGTGAGGTAGTAGCGGAAGTCGGTCGTGGCGTGCCGAGCGGTGAACTGCCAGCGGAACGTGTAGGTCTGACCCCCAGTCAGTTTGGTTGCGGGCCAGCCGGTGCCGCCGCGCGGGTCGTCCAGCTGGGCGAATCTGCTGTTGCTACCCGCGCAGATCGTTCCGTCGGCGGGGCCCGCCGCAGGGAAGCCCTTGGGGCCCTCGACGGACTGCGGCTCCCACTGGATGTCACCGCAGTTGGCGACCGTGCCGTTGGCGCACAGCTTCTGCCGGCTGATCGGCTGGTCGGTATAGCCGTGGCTGCTCGCACTGCCGGTCGCGAGCAGGGACGCGCCGGCGACGGCGAGCCCCACCACAGCGGCACCGAGCCGCTGCTTCTTTCGCATGCTGACCACTCCTGGAGAACGTGGGGGAGTTCCTTGGATGGAGCTGCACGCGTGCGGTATCTCATGTTCCGGTCTAGACCAACTCCCAGACTATTGATGGGAGTTGGACGTGTCCAGGCCAAGCGACGCATCGGATTCACCCCCTTGTCGTCCCCGGCGCCCCCAGGCGTTCCCGGCGCCCCCGGCGCCCCCTGTGCGCTCGGCCCGTGTGCCCGGTGTGCCCTCAGCCGCCCTCCCCCGTCCCCCGTCCCGTGTAGAACGCCACCGTCAGGTCCTTCACCAGGGCCTTGCGCTCGTAGTCGTCGAGCTCCACCAGGCCCCGCGAGGTCAGCCGGTGCACGGTGTCCTCGACCGCGTCCACCACCGAGGTCAGCACCGCGTCCCGGTGACGGGCGTCGATCGCCGCGACCCGCTGCCGGCGCATGGCCGCCGCCACCTCGGGCGCGTACTCGATCAGGGTCGGCTGCGCCGAGTACAGCTCGATGCCGACCGGCTCCCCCTCCGACTTCAGCAGGCGGGTCAGCGCGTCGCCGACGGCCTCCGCGTCGCGCAGGGTGGGCGCGTCCTCGTGGAAGGCGTCGGCCGGGAGCTGCGAGAGGACCCGGACCAGCGCCGCCTCCACCTGCTGGCGCAGATACCTCTCGTGGTCGGCGACGGCGAGCGCGGCCCGCGCGGTGTCCCGGACGCGCCACACCACCAGCACCACCACCCGCAGCGCGGTCCCGTTCGCGTCGACGGCGGCCATCGGCTCGCTGCGCCAGTGCCGCAGCCGCAGGTCGACCCGGCGGCGCAGGAGCAGCGGGCTCATCCACACCAGGCCGGTGCGCCGCACGGTCCCCCGGTAGTCGCCGAACAGCGAGAGCACCCAGGCGTACCCGACGTGCCCGCGCCCGAGCCCGCCGAAGGCGAGCACCGCCACGGCTACCCCGAGGGCGAGCAGCACCCACTGTCCGAGGCCGATCCCGTGGTACGGGTACGAGGGCAGCCGCAGCAGCACCGCCACCGGCGAGGGCAGGGCGCCGGTCCGCCAGATCAGCGCCGCGCAGCCCGCGAGCGCGAGGGCTCCGGCGGCGACGGCCGCCCCGCCTGGCAGCGTCGGGCCCGGCCGTTCCGCGATGCCCGGATCGACCGGGGGCGCGGGCCTGGCCGGGGCCGCGACGATGGTGCGCGCGCCCGCCTGCCTCGGCGGCCTCGCGGCCGGGCGGGGGACGGCCCGATCCGCTGCGGGGACGAGCGGGTTGCGCCGGGTGCCGTCGCGGAACAGCAGGTGGAGCGGGATCGCGGCGGTGTTCTGTCCGCTGATCACGGTCACCCTGCGCCCGGCACCCGGCATCGCGATCGCGGGGATCCGGGGCGGTTCGGCGCCGTCGGGCGGGGTCGGGGTGGGGGTCTGCATGCTCGTCGTTCCCTCCGTCATGCCGTGCTGCCGTGCTGCGGTCATTCCGTCATTCCGTCGTGCCGTCCGTGCCGTCGTGCCGTGCTGCGGTCATTCCGTCGTGCCGTGCTGCCGTGCTGCGGTCATTCCGTCATTCCGTCGTGCCGTGCCGCCGTGATTCCGTCCTGCCGTGCCGCCGTCATGCGAAGAGCCGTCGCCAGGTCTCGGGGCCGGGGTAGCCGTCGGCCTCCGCGCCGGACCAGCCCTGGGCCCGCTGGAACGCCTCGACGTTGCGCCGGTCCTCCTCGCTCCACCGCGGCCCGGGCCCCGCGGTGTAGTACCTGCCGAACCCCTTCTTCACGAGCTGCCGGCCGAGCTGGGTGACGTACGGGCTGTTCTGGCCCGGCCGGAAGTAGCGCATGCCGGGGTAAGCGGGCCGCATCGCCTGCGAACCGCCCGGAGCCGAGGCGGTAGCCGGTGCCGGGGCCAGGGCCGGAGCCTGCGCCGGGACCGTGTTCGAGGCCTGCGCCGGAGCCGGGGTCGACGCCTGCGCCGGAACTGGGACAGGGGCCGGAACCGGGGCCTGCGCCGGGGACGGAACCGGCGCCGGAACCGACACCGGGTCCTGAGCCGGAGCCGGGGGCTTGGCCGGAACCTCGGGCTTGGCCGGGACCGGGACCGGAGCCGGGACCGCGGCCGAGGGCTTCGCCGGAGCCTGGCCCTCCACGGGAGGGATGTCCTTGCCGCCGCCCTGCACGAGCAGCGCCCAGGTCTGCGGCCCCGGGATCCCGTCGGCTTCGGCGCCGGACCAGCCCTGGGCCTCCTGGAAGGCGCGGGTCGCGTTCAGGTCGGACGAGGTCCAGCGCGGCCCCGGCCCCTCACTGTAGAAACGGCTTCCGCCGCGCAGCACCAGCATCTGGCCGAGCCGTGTGACATAGCTGTTGTCGGCTCCGGGGCCGAACTTCGCGGCGCCCGGGAACGCCAGGCTCTGCAGCTCCGTGCCGGGCTGCGTGCCGGGCTGCGTGCCGGGCTCCGCGGCGGCCGCCCCACCGCCACCGCCGGCCACCGACTTGTACCGGAAGGGCACGTACTTGGCCGAGTTCTTCCAGTACGCGTACGGAGTGGCCTGCTTGCGGGTGCGGGGCGGGGTCTGTTCGTAGGCCGTGTAGTAGTTGTGCGTGTGGTCCGTCCAGCCACCGAAGATCACGACGTGCGACCCCTTGTTCGGGTTGCTCGGGTTGTGGAAGAGCAGGATGTCGCCGGGCTGGAGAGCATCGCGCGTGGTCCGCACCGCGAACTCGTCCAGGCTCCCCGTCCACTCGTTGGTGCCGAGGTTCCAGGCCATCGACACATAGCCCGAGCAGTCCTGCCGGTACCCGTCCGTCCAGTAAGCCTCCATGTTGTACGGGACCGATGCGGCAACCCAGGTCTTGGCCCGGTTGATGATCTCGGCCCGGGTGATCGGGCGCAGCTTGACGGGCCCGTGCGCGGGCTGGCCGGGCGCGCCGTGCAGCCCGCTCGGGCCGCCCTGCTCGGTGGGCGGCCCGGGGTCGGCGGCCAGGTTGGCGCCGGGTCCGCCGGGCAGCGGTACGGGGACGGCTGCGGCCGGTCCCGAGCCGCCGAGCACCACCGAGGCCGCGGTGGCCGCGACCAGCGCGCGCCGGGCGCCGCCGCTCGCCGCGGGGTGGCCGCCGTCGCGCACCGGGAGCAGCCGCAGCCGCCGACGGTCCGCGCAGCCGGGGCACCCGCACTCCCCCGCGGGCTCGTAGTCCTCGAACACCGGCCCCGATGCACTGGCCTTCATCCGCTCCCCCTCGCGCTCGTTCCGCTCTCGGAGACTTCGAAGATTTTTTCCGCACTTCCGCACGGACAACTGTGTCGCGATTGTCATAATGAGTCGCAGTTTGACGGAACGAAAGGGATAAAACGAACATCTGACAGCGTGGCGCTGGTCAAAACCACCCTCTGGAGTCCGGTAAAGTTTTCCGAGTCAGCAGGCGCCGCTAGCTCAGTTGGTTAGAGCAGCTGACTCTTAATCAGCGGGTCCGGGGTTCGAGTCCCTGGCGGCGCACGCACCACCGAGGCCCCCTCGCCCAGCGCGAGGGGGCCTCGGTCGTTCCCCGAGCCCGGTGCGGCTGCCCTCGCCCGTCGCTCCCGCCGCCCGCCGGACCACTCAGCGCGAGTTGCCCGCCAGGCCCAGGGCGTATTCCGGCCACCACTCGCCCGCCCGGGGGCCGCCACGGCATGGGCCGTCCGACTCGCCGGGGCGCTTCACCCAGACGTAGGCGTCGACCGGGTCGCCCCCCGCGTCCGTCGTCGGGCGCTCGCCGAGTGCCCGGCCCGGCGGGTTGCACCAGTTCTCGGCGGGGTCGCCCTGCGTATAGGGGCCGTTGCCGTTGCGGCTCGTGTCGATCACGAAGTGCTTGCCGCCGACCTTCGCCGACAGACGCTCCCCGAACCCCCGGCTCGCCCGTGTGGTCTGGAAGTTGGTGACGTTCACCGCGAACCCGTCGGCGCTCTCGACGCCCGCGCGCCGCAGCGGCTCGTCCAGGGTCTCGGGCGATCGCCACCCCGCGTTGCCCGCGCCCACGTACACCTTGGTGACCGGCTGCCGCTTGAGCCGCTCGACGGCGCCCTTCAGGAGCGCGTACCGCGCCTCGTGGAGCGCGTTCGGGGTGCAGCCGTCGACGAGGTGCACGACCGCGTCCGGTTCGAGGACGACCGCGGCGGGCCGCTCCGGTGTCCGGGTTCACCCAGAACTACCCTGCGGCAGCGAGCAGTTGGGACGCGCGGGAAGGTGTCGCACTCGGGGCCGGCCCCTTGCCGGGGCCGCCGCAGCCCGCGGCGAGGAGGGCTGCCGCGGCGGCCGGCACCCAGGCGCGCAGGCCGGATGGGGCCCAACTTCCTTGCGTGCAGGCCGAGTTGCCGCCGGAACGCATCTCGGGCCCGCCACCCCTGTCGGCTCTCAACTCAGCGTGTCGGCACAGGGACTTGGCGTTAACTGGACCTAGGCCGGGGGCGGACATCGGTTCTAGAGTGGGGGCGTCGACCCCCGCCCCGGTCGCCTCACAAGCTCCCGACCACGCCGGCAGCCTGCGTTCGAACACAGGCCCCGAACCTCCCGCGGCGGTGCCGGGCTTCTCCCGCAGCCCGTGCACCGGCGGTCGAGGACCAGCCCGGCCGGCGGCTCCGGGGGGAGCGGGCCGTCGGCCGGGCCAGGTGCCCGGCGGCCGTGCGGGGCCGGGGCCCGGCCTCCCGCGCGGGGCGCTCAGGGCTTCGGCGACTTCGAAGGGGCCGCGTCCCTCACGTCGGTCAGATAGGCCGAGACCACCACGTTCGCGGTGTAGGCCTTCGTCCGCTGGTCGTACGTTCCGCCGCAGGTGATCAGACGCAGCTCGGCGCGCCCGCGCTGCCGGGGTCCGTACGCCTTGGCCGCGTCGAAGTGGCTGCGCGGGAAGACCTGGATGTCGTCGATGGTGAACTCGGCGACCGAGCCGTCGGCCCGGTACACCTCGATGTGCTGGCCCGCGCGGACCGCGCTCAGGCCGTAGAAGACGGCCGGCTTGCTCTTGGTGTCCACATGCCCGACCAGGAGAGCCGCACCCACCTCGCCGGGCCGGATCCCGCTGTCGAACCACCCGACGGTGCCGGGCCGGTCGTACGGCGGCGGGTCGACCGCGCCGTCGCCGTCCAGGCCGCGCGGCACGACCGGCGCGGCCACGCCTATGGAGGGGATCTCCACGCGCTGCGGCGGCGCGCCCTTGAGCGGTGCGTGCGCGGGCGGCAGCGGCACGCCGAGCGGGCGGCCCACGGCCGCGATGTCGCCCGTGGTGGGCGCCGACGTACTGCCGGAGCCGGCGGAGGCGTCCCGGCCCCACAGCCACAGGCCGAGCAGCAGCACGGCCCAGGCGAGGCCGGTGATCGACCGCCCGCTGCCCCGTGCCGAGGACATCTCAGTCGCCGCCGCCGCGCCGGCGCCGCACGCTGCGGGACGCCACGGCGACCGCCGCGACGGCCGCGAGCGCGAGGCCGATCACCGCGTGCCGGGTGCCGGGGCCCTGCTCCTTCGCCTCGGCCGCGGCCTGCGTCGCCGCACCGCCGCCGCCCGCGTGCACGGGCCGGAACGGAGTGGCGTGGGAGTGGTCGCGATCGTGGTCCCGGTCCCGGTCGCCATGGACGACGGTGAGACGGCCGCTCGCCTTGCCGGAGCTGTCCCTGCAGTTGACCCAGATGTCGTAGTCGCGGTCCTGCGCGTCCAAACGGATCCGGCCCCGGGCGAACAGGCCGCCGTCGCTGGCGGGGTGGAAGCGGGCCTCCGCGACGAAGGCCTCGGAGGTGGCGGTCGCCTCCCGGCCGCTGCACACGCTGACCCGCAGATCCACCTCCCCACCGGGAGCCGTGGCGCCCGGGCTCACCCGCACCGATCCGTGCGGCTCGGACTCGGCCACCGCGGGGGACGCGGGCAGCACGGTCAGGGCGGCGGCCGCCATGGCCGCACAGAATGTGATGGTACGAATGCGCATCGTGAACCTCCTTGCAACCGAGATTCCCGTGCGCCCCCGCATTCCGCACCCCGAGGGCGTGGCGGCTGAGCCGGACGGCGGCACCATCCGCCCGGACGGGTCAGATCAGTTTCACCAGGTCCGCGATCGAGTCGACGATCTTCGACGGGCGGAAGGGGTACGACTCGACGTCCTCCGGCCGAGTCAGCCCGGTCAGGACCAGAAACGTCTGCATGCCCGCTTCGAGGCCGGCCAGCACGTCGGTGTCCATCCGGTCGCCGATCATGGCGCTGGTCTCGGAGTGCGCGCCGATCGCGTTGAGGCCGGTGCGCATCATCAGCGGATTGGGCTTGCCCGCGAAGTACGGCTTCTTGCCGGTCGCCTTGGTGATCAGGGCCGCGACCGCGCCGGTGGCCGGCAGCGGGCCCTCCTGGCTGGGGCCGGTCTCGTCCGGGTTGGTGCAGATGAACCGGGCCCCGCCGTTGATCAGCCGGATCGCCTTGGTGAGCGCCTCGAAGCTGTACGTACGCGTCTCGCCCAGAACGACGTAATCCGGCTCGTGGTCGGTCAGGACGTACCCGATGTCGTGCAGCGCGGTGGTCAGGCCGGCCTCGCCGATGACGTACGCGGTGCCGCCGGGGCGCTGGTCGTCGAGGAACTTCGCGGTGGCGAGCGCCGAGGTCCAGATGTTCTCCACCGGCACGTCCAGGCCCATGCGCATCAGGCGGGCGTGCAGGTCGCGCGGGGTGTAGATCGAGTTGTTGGTGAGGACGAGGAAGGGGCGGCCCGACTCCCTGAGCGTCTTGAGGAAGGCGTCCGCACCGGGGATGGGGGTGCCCTCGTGGATGAGGACACCGTCCATGTCGGTGAGCCAGGATTCGATCGGCTTGCGCTCTGCCATGGGTGCGGACTCCTGCGTTCTGCGCGGTCTTCGCGCGCTGCTGAGCGGTGAGCTGGGGACGCCGGCGCACCGCGCTGTGCGTTGCCGGCGCCCCCAGCCTAGTCAGGATCCGCCGATCCCGACCTGGTCGATCACCGTCCGGACCGTTCGGCTTCCGGGGCCGTCGGGTTTCCGAGGCCGTTCGGGTTCGGGACCGTTCAGCTTCCCGTGGCGGACTTCCACGCGTCCACGTACGCCGGCAGGTTCTTGGAGATGTCCATCCAGTCGGGCTGGAAGATGTCGACACCCTGCATCAGCTTGCCGAGCGCGACCGCGTTGGCGTCGGTGGCCTTGATGTCGGTGCGGGCCGTGAAGCCGCCGCCGATCTCGCTGACCTCCTTCTGCGCCTCCTCGCTGAGCATGTAGTCGAGGAGCTTCTTGCCGTTGGCGCTGTGCGGGGCCTTGCTGACCAGACCGGCCGCGTACGGCAGCCCGAAGGAGGACGGCTTGGTGCCGCTCGCGGTGCCCGGGAACCAGATGCCGAGGTTGGGCATGGTCTTGGCCTGGGCGTAGTTCATCTGTACGTCGCCGTTGGCGGCGAGGAGCTCACCCTTGTCGACCTTGGGCGCGAGCTTGCCGGTGGAGGCGGACGGGCCGACGTTGTTGGCCTGGAGCTTGCGCAGGTACTCCATCGCGGCTTCCTTGCCGCCGAAGTCGTGCATGGCCTTGATGACGAGGGCGGTGCCGTCGCCCGCGACGCCCGGCGTGGAGTACTGGATCTTGTTCTTGTACTTGGCGTCGAGGAGGTCCTCCCAGTTCTTGGGGGCCTCCTTCAGGTCCTTCTTGTTGTAGATGAACCCGAAGTAGTTGTTGACGACCGCGGTCCACATGCCGTCGGGCGACCTGGCGCCGCCGTCGACCTTGTCCGCGCCGGCCGGTACGTACTTCTGGAGCAGCCCCTTGTCCTGGGCCTGCTGGATGAACGGCGGCAGGGTGACGAGCACGTCGGCCTGGGTGTTGGACTTCTCGCGGACGGCGCGCTGCACCATCTCGCCGGAGCCGCCCTCGACGTACTTGACCTTGATGCCGGTCTTCGCCTCGAAGTCCTTGAAGACCTTGTCGTACCAGCCGTCGCCCTTCTCGCCCTTGAGGCCGTCGGCACTGTAGACGGTGACGGTCTTCGCGCTGGAGTCGGCGGAGGAGTCGCCGCCGCAGGCGGACAGGGTGGCGGCGAGGACGAGGCTGCCGGTGACGGCGGCGACCGGCTTGAGCGCGGTGAGGGTGTTTCTGTGCATGACGTTCGGGACTCCTGGGATTCTCGGGTCAGCGGAAGGAGGCTTTGGTACGGATGCGGGAGACGGCGAGCAGGACGAGCAGCGTGGTCCCCATGAGCACCACGGCGACGGCCGCGCCGGTGAAGAGGGAGCCGCGGTCGGTGGCCGCGAAGATCTGCACCGGCAGCGGGGTCCAGTCCGGCGGGTAGAGCATCATGGTGGCGCTCAACTCGCCCATGGACAGGGCGAAGCAGAGACCCGCGGCGGCCGTCAGGGACGGCAGCAGAAGCGGCAGCTTCACCCGCCAGAGGACCAGGTACGGCCGGGCGCCCAGACTGGCGGCGGCCTGTTCGTACATCGGGTCCAGACGCAGGATGGCAGCCGAAACCGACTGGTAGGCAAACGCCATGACAAGAACGGTGTGCGCGAGGATCACGATCCAGCGCGTCCCGTTGAGCAGCACCGGCGGCTTGGAGAACGCGACGAGGATCGCGAGCCCGACGACCACCGACGGCACGGCGACCGGCAGCACGAAAAGGGCGTCCATGAACCGCCGCCCGCCCTTCTTCAGGGCGGCCGCGGCGAGCGCGGCCCACGAGCCGACGGTCAGCGCGAGGACGCTGGCCGCGAGCGCGGTGATCAGGCTGGTGGTGAGCGCCTGGAGGGAGTCTCCGGTGGTCGCCGCACCGTAGTTGCCGGTGGTGAACCCGGACGGGAAGGCGCTCGACCAGCTCGTCGCGAACGACGCGGCGACGATGACGAGCAGCGGCAGCGCGAAGACCGGCAGGAACAGGACGAAGAAGACGATGTACGTGGCCCAGCGGCCACCCCGGCTATGCACCAACACGACGGCTCACCACCCGGTAGAGGCCGTAAAGGCCAACGGAGATCGCGATGTTGACGACGGCGACGACACAGGCGGCCGGATAATCGGACTCCAGGATCGCCTTGCTGTAGACGAGCATGGGGAGCGTGGTGACCCCCTTGGCGCCGGTGAACAGCACGATCCCGAACTCGTTCAGGCACATCACCAGAACCAGCGAGCCGCCCGCCGCGAGCGCGGGCAGCGCCTCGGGAAGAATCACCCACCGTACGATCCTGGCCGGTCGCGCCCCCAGCGAGGACGCCACTTCCAGCTGGGCGGTGTCCAGTTGGGAGAACGCGGCGAGCAGCGGGCGCATCACGAAGGGCGTGAAGTACGTGATCTCCGCGAGCAGCACCCCCCAGGGCGTGGTCAGGAACTGGAAAGGCCCACTGTGCGCACCGGTGGCATCCGTCCACAGCCCGTTGGCCATGCCGACGGTGCCGTAGATGAAGAGCAGCGCGAGCGTGATCAGAAAAGAGGGGAAGGACAGGAACACATCGATGAACTTGGCGACGGCCTTCCCTCCCGGGAACGGCACGAACGCGATGACGAGCGCGAGCACGAACCCGAGCACGAGACACCCGACGGTCGCCCCGACGGCGAGCCAGACGGTTGTCCCGAGCGCCTCCCGAAACGCGGACGAGGCGAATACGTCGGCGTAGGGCTGAAGCGAGGTGCCGCCGGTGTCCGGGGTGACGGACTGCTGAACGACGAGGGCGAGGGGGTAGAGAAAGACGGCAGCGAGGACGGCGACGGGGGGCAACGCCCACAGGAGGGTGGGCACTTGCTTCTTCCCGCCTTGCTGCGGGCCGTCGTTCCGCGGGGCGATGGGGACCCCTCCCCCGCCCTTGAGGCCTCGGGGGAGGGTGGACACAGCCCCCGCCGGCTTCCCGCGCCCCGCGCTACCCACCGGCCACCCCCGCGCCCAGCAGCACCGCGTCTTCGCGCGCGAAGTGCAGGGTGACCTCGTCCCCCAGCGCCGGGGTGACCCGGAGTTCGCGGACATCGGCCTTCACGCGGTGGCCGGCCACATCGACGTACAGCCGATGGGTCGCCCCCCGCCACTGCACCTCCGCGATCTTCCCCCGCAGCGCATTGGGCCCGGGCCCGAGCCCGACCAGATGGGGCCGCACACACAGCGTGGCCATGGCCCCCCAGGCCGCCTCCTCCGTGGCGACGGACAGCTCGGTGTCCCCGAACAGCACGGACCCCGCCCCCACCCGCACCGGAAGCAGGTTCGCGTTGCCCACGAACGACGCCGTGAACTCCGTACGCGGCCGCCGGTACAGGTCCTGCGGACTCCCGCAGTCCTGGAGCCGCGCCTGGTCCATGACGGCGATGCGGTCGGCCAGGGTGAGCGCCTCGACCTGGTCGTGGGTGACGTACAGGATGGAGACGTCCGGCAACTCCCGGTGCAGCCTGGCCAGTTCGGTCAGCATCCCCGAACGCAGCTGAGCGTCCAGCGCGGAGAGCGGCTCGTCGAGCAGGAGCACGTCGGGCCGGATGGCGAGCGCGCGGGCGATGGCGACGCGCTGCTGCTGCCCGCCGGAGAGCTCGCGCGGATAGCGCTTGGCGTACGAGTCCATCCCGGTCATGGCCAGCGCCTCGGCGACCCGCCCGGGGATCTGCCCCTTCGCGACCTTCTGCGCCTTGAGCCCGAACGCCACGTTGTCCTCGACCCGCATGTGCGGGAAGAGCGCGTACTGCTGGACGACCATGCCGATGCCGCGCTGGTGGGGCGGCAGGTGGGTCACGTCGCGCTCGCCGATGAACACCCGCCCCCGCACCGGCCGGACGAACCCGGCGACGGCGCGCAGCGCGGTGGTCTTGCCGGAGCCGGAGGGCCCGAGCAGGGCCATGACCTCGCCGGGCTCGACGGTGAGGTCGAGCGAGTCGAGGACGACGTTGCCGTGGTAGGCGACGGTGACGCCGTCGAAGCGGATGCCGCTGCGCACGGCACCCGGCGGAGCAGCGCCGCTCACTTCCCGGCCTCCAACTCGCCTATCAGATCCGGGAGTTCAGCGACGGATCCGAGGACATGGGAGGCGCCCGCCTCGGCAAGGGCCTGGTGCCCGTGGGCGCCGGTCAGCACCCCCGCGACGATGCCCGCCCCGGACCGTACGCCGCTGAGCATGTCGTACGAGGTGTCGCCGACGACCGCGACGTCGCGCACCGAGTCGACCGCGCCGGTGCGCAGGAAGGCGCTGAGCACCATGTCGGGGTACGGGCGGCCGCGGCCTCCGGCGTCGGCCGGGCACAGGGTGAGCGGGACGAGGTCCTGCCAGCCGAGGGCCTTGAGGATCGCGTCCTGGGTGACACGGGCGAAACCGGTGGAGAGCACCACCGTGCGCCCTTGCGCCTTGAGCTGCTCGATGGCCTCGCGGGCGCCCGGGACCGGCGCGATGAGCCCGCCGTCGACGAGCGTTCCGTACGCCTCCTCGAAGGCGGTGTTCGCGGTCTGCGCCTTGGCCTCGTCACCGAAGAGGTGACGGAAGACCGAGATCTTGGACTCGCCCATGGTGGCGCGGACGTAGTCGAGCATGGTGGCATGCTCGGCCGAGCCGGCCTCCACCCCGAGCCGCCCGGCGGCGCTCGCGAAGGCCCGCTCGACGAGTCCGCCGTCGGCGACGGTGGTGCCCGCCATGTCGAGCACGACCAAGTTGTACGCGTTCACTGCCGTCACCTTCGCGGTGGACTCCTTCATGGTGGTCAACTCCCTTACCAGCCCAGCTCGTTCGCGGTCTTCTCGGCGATGGCCGGGGAGCACGTCATGCCGCGTCCGCCGGGCCCGGTCACCAGCCACACCCCGTCCCGCACCTGCTGGCGGTGCACGACGCGCGAGGTGTCGGTGCACTGGGCGTAGACCCCGGCCCAGCGGCGCTGGATCTTGGGGAGCGGCCGGCCGAGGAAGGACTCGACGACCCGGACGAGGTGCTCGTACGGCTCCTCCAGGACGTCGAAGGCGAAGGGGTGCTCGTACTCGTGGGTGTCGCCGATGGTCAGCCCGCCGTCCTTGCGCTGCACCATGAGGAGCTGCATCCTGTGCGCGGCGGCGGTGGGGTCCTGCGCCTGCCCGGCGTTGAGCGCGTCGAGGGCATCGCTCGCATACGCCGGGTAGTAGCGGAAGCTGTCGGCGTCGGCGACGGAGGTGGTGAGCGGCTCGCCGAGCGGCGCGGTCTGCATCATCTGGAGCCGTACGCGGCGCACGGGCAGGTCGGGCACGAGCTCCCGCACGAGCCCGCCGAGCCAGGCCCCCGTACAGAGGACGACGACGTCACCGCGGTGCACGTCCCCGTGATCGTCCCGGACGGCGTTGCCTCCCATGACCTCGCGGACTTCTCGTCCGCCGAGGTAGGTGTACCTGCCGGACGCCAACAGCGCTTCCTTCAGGGCGAGTTGAGCGGTACGGGGTTCGACGGCGGCGTCGCGCTCGCACCACAGGGCGGCGGAGAACGCGCCGCGCAGGGCGGGGTTGAGGGCGCGGGCCTCGTCGGCGCCGAGGAGCTTGTAGCCGCGGGCGGCGGCGTCCTCGCGGGCCAACGCGGCCTCGGCGACGGCGAGTTCGAGGTCGGTGCGCAGCGGGGTCAGCGAGCCGTTGGGCCGGAACCCGAGGCCGGGGACGCGCTCGCCGATCCCCTCCCAGAGTTCGCGGGCGCGGAGCGCGGTGTCCAGTTCCTCGCCGCCCGCGCGGCCGCTGACCCATATCTGGCCGAAGTTGCGGAGCGAGGCGCCGCGGGCCTCGCTCTCGCGCTCGATGTGTACGACCTCGTGGCCGCGTTCCACTGCGTGCCAGGCGTGCATGGTTCCCACCACGCCGGCTCCAACGACGATGACTCTCACGGCGGCAACGGTCCTCGGGGCGGGTGTCCCGCGCCGGTCCATCCGGCAACGCCCGGGTGAACGGCCCCCCAAGCTTGGCCTAGACCCGTTACGTTTCCGTTACCGGGTGCCTCGGGATGCCGCACTCCCCTGGGGCTGCGCCCCCAGACCCCGGGAAGCCCCACCCCGCCCCTTCCCGAAACCCGCCGGGGGTTGGAGTAAGGGTGAAGCCGGTTCTCCTGGGGCTCCGCCCCAGACCCCGTTCGCGCCTGAAGGGCGCTCGTCCTCAAACGCCGGACGGGCTGAAATGCCTCCCGTGCCGGCCAGCACCGACGCCGCCAGGGGCGCGGGGAACTGCGCGATCGCCCCCGACGGCCCGCAGTCGAAAACCCCGCCCAAACCCCGCCCCCCGCCGCGCCGCTACCGCCCAAGGTGGGTCGTAAAGGAGAACCGGTCGCCCCGGTAGAGGGTGCGAACCCTCTCCAGGGGAGTGCCGTCGGCGTCGCGCGAGACCCGGTGGATCAGCAGCATCGGCAGCGCGGGCGGGGTGCCGATCAGCAGGGCCTCCCGCGGCGTGGCAAGCACCGTTTCGATGCGCTCGTCGACGTCCCCGAGCGTGACCCCGAGCCGGTCGCGCAGGTAGGCGTAGAAGGAGGAGTCCGGCGTGAACTCCCTGTCCAGGTCCGGCATCCGCGAGACCGCCGCGTACGTGCTCTCCAGACCCATCCGCTCGTCGTCGGCGAGCAGCACGCGCTCCATGTGCCAGACCGGCTCGCCCCGCCTCAGCCCGGTCTCGGCGGCGAGCGCGGGCGGGCAGGGGAAACGTTCGAGGGTGATGAGGTGACGTCCGGGCGTACGGCCCTGGCGGCGCACGCCCTCGGTGTAGCTGGCCAGCGAGAGGGGCTGTTCCAGCTTGGCACCGGCCACCACCGTGCCCCGGCCCTGGCGGCGCAGCCTCCCTTCGAGCAGCAGCTCGCGCAGCGCCTGACGGACGGTCTCCCGGGCGACTTCGTAGCGCAGCGCCAGGTCGCGCTCGGTCGGCAGCAGGTCGCCCTCCCCCAACTCGTCGATGAGCAGGGCGACTTGGGCCTTGACGGCGTAGTACTTCGGGATGCGCCCGTGCTCCGGGATGCCGGAGCGGATGGGGGCGCCGGGCGCCTGATTCTCGGGGTAGCCGGTCAGGGAGTCGTACGGGGTGTCGCTCAGCGAGCTCAAGGAGTCGTTCAGGGCGTCGTTCGGGTTTTCCACAGGGGCGATGCTCGCATGAGCACGTGAACAGCCGGGGTCGCCGCCCTGCTCAGCGGCGGCGCCGGAGGCGGAACCGGCGCGGCGCGGCCACCAGGGCTCCGCCCGCGAGGAGGAGTACCGCGGAGACGAGGCCGAGGCGGGCGAGCGCGCTGCCCCGGCCGGTCTCGGCGAGCTCGGTGTCGATCTGGTGCAGCAGGTCGTCCTCGGCGACGATGTCGAAGCGGTAGTCGGCGGACTCCCCCACCCACTGGCCGTTGGTGCCGCGGCGCTGCACGATCGCGGCGTTGGCGGTGATCCGGTCGGCCACGGTGTCGGCGGTGAAGCCGAGCCGTACCGGCACGGTGAGCGTCTTGCCCGCGCCGATGACGAAGCCGGGGAAGCCGTCGTCGAAGACGCCGATGTGCTCGTCCTCGTCGGTCTTGAGGAACGCCACGGAGTGCTTGCGTCCGGTGGCCGGGTCGTCGAACTCCATCCGGATCCGGTCGTTCTTGAGGGTGCGGTCCCGGTCGACCAGGACGAGGACGGGATGGATGCTGTCGCAGTCCTCGTGCGAGGTGTTGGTGAGGTCGAGGGACCAGGACTGCCTCGCGCCGCCGGGGTGGTACTCGGCGGGCCCGCCGTGGATCTTCGTGTCCAGCGGGAACGCGGAGCCGGTCCGGCCCGCGCAGAAGGGCAGTTTCACGTTGAGCGGCGGTTCGACGGGCATCGCGGTGACGACCGGCTTGAGCGGCGCGACATTGTGCCGGCCCGACGGGAGCCCGCCGCCGTCGTCGGCCGCGGCCGCCCCCGCGAGCGGGGCGATGGTGGCGGCGGCCACTGCGGTGACGAGGGCAGTGCGCAGTCGCATGAGGGGCCTTTGCTGCTCGGGGCGTTCGGGGCTCGGGGGCGCCGCCCGTCCGGAGCAGGCGCCTCCCGGTCGGTCGGACCCGGTCGTGGCCCGCGAGCCTGCCACGCGTCCGCGCCCCGCCTCGCGCACCCCGCCCGGGAACGCCGGGACACGCCGGGGAAGACCGCCCTATCAGCCCAATATCGGGCCTTCGTATGGGCGTTCCGGACGGGTGCGTTCTCGTGGGGGGGCGCATCGGCCCTACGCCCGCGGGTACGCCACGTTCGCCCGCCCGAAGACCGGCACCAGGACCAGCTGGGCCGCGCCCTCCGCGACGGCGTGCGGGCCCCCCGCGGCCGGGCGGACCGGGACCTCGGGGGCGCCGCCGCGCCGGGCGCGTTCTCCGACGACCGCGGCCACACCCCGTACGAACGTGTCCTGGTCGGCGGTGACCGTGCGGCCGCCGAGCAGGATCTCGTCGATGTCGAGCAGTCCGACGAGGTTGGCCGCGCCCACCCCGAGGAAGCGGGCCGCCGCCGCGATGTCCCCGCGGGCGACCGAGGCCAGGCACAGCGCCTCGATGCAGCCCCGCCCGCCGCAGCCGCACGCCGGCCCGCCGAGCAGGATCGTCTGGTGCCCGAACTCGCCCGCTCCGGTACGGGCGCCGCGGTGCAGCGCCCCGCCGAGCACGAGCCCGGCGCCGAGTCCCGTACCGAGGTGGAGGTACGCGAACGAGCCCGCCCGGGTGACGGCGCGCAGGGCGAGGCCGAGGGCGGCGGCGTTGGTGTCCTTGTCCAGGAAGACCTTCCGGCCGAGCCGCTCGGCGAGCGCGTCGCGCAGCGGGAAGCCGTTCCAGTGCGGGAAGCCGGTGACGCGGTGCAGCACCCCGCTGTCGTGGTCGAGCGGGCCCGGCATGGCGACGCCGACGCCGAGCACGCGCCGCCCGCCGGTCAGCGCCTCAGCCTCGGCGGCGGCCGCCTCCACCACGCACGAAGGCTCCGCGCCGAGGTCCAGCGGTACGGTCCTGGCGCCGACCAGGGTGCCCGCGAGGTCGACGAGGACCGCGGTCAGCTCGTCGCGGTCCAGGTGCAGGCCGATGGCGTGCGCGGCGGACGGCACCAGCTTGAGCACGGTGCGCGGCTTGCCCCCGGTGGAGGCGCGGCGGCCCGCCTCGGTGGCCGTGCCCTCGTCCCGCAGCCGCGCGGTGATCTTGCTGACGGCCTGCGGGGTGAGCCCGGTGCGCTCGGCCAGCTCCAGCCTGCTGATGCCCGCCTCGCCCGCGGCCCGCAGCAGGTCGAGGACCAGCGCGGCGTTGTGGTTGCGCAGCGCCGGCAGATTCGCACCCGTATTGCTCCTGTTCACCGACCCATTGTCCCTCTTGCTTGCACTTTGGCAACAGCGTTGCTTAAGTGGTTGGCATGAAGGATCCCATGAACGCTCCCCAGACCGACGGCCTCCGCGTGGGACTCGTGGGCTACGGCCTGGCGGGCTCCGTCTTCCACGCCCCGCTGATCGCCGCGACCGACGGCCTCGTCCTCGACACGGTCGTCACCTCCAACCCCGAGCGCCGGGCGCAGGCCCGCGCCGAGCACGGCGAGGACCTGCGCGTCGCGAACTCCCCCGAGGAGTTGTACGACGCCGGCCTCGACCTGATCGTGATCGCCTCGCCGAACAAGACGCACGTCCCGATCGCGACCGATGCGCTCAAGGCGGGCCTGCCGGTCGTCGTGGACAAGCCGCTCGCCGGCACCGCGGCCGAGGCGCGCGACCTCGCGTCCCTCGCCGAGGAGCGCGGCCTGCTGCTCTCGGTCTTCCAGAACCGTCGCTGGGACAACGACTTCCTGACCCTCCAGGCGCTGCTCGCGGACGGCGAGCTCGGCGAGATCCAGCGCTTCGAGTCCCGCTTCGAGCGGTGGCGGCCCCAGCCCAAGGGCGGCTGGCGCGAGTCGGGCGACCCGAACGAGATCGGCGGGCTCCTGTACGACCTGGGCAGCCATGTCGTCGACCAGGCGCTCGTCCTGTTCGGCCCGGCGCTGCGCGTCTACGCGGAGGCCGATGTGCGCCGCCCCGGCGCCCAGGCCGACGACGACACCTTCATCGCGATCACGCACGCGAGCGGCGTCCGCTCCCACCTCTACGTCAGCGCGACCACCGCCCAACTCGGCCCGCGCTTTCGGGTGCTGGGCTCGTCGGCGGGCTTCGTGAAGTACGGACTCGACCCGCAGGAAGCCGCCCTGCGCGAGGGCAAGCGGCCTTCGGCGGACGAGCCCTGGGGCGTGGAGCCGGAGTCGATGTGGGGCCGGGTGGGCTCGGGCGAATCCCCTCAGACGGGCGGCGGCCGCCCCCTGCGGACGATCCCGGGCGACTACCCCGCGTACTACGCGGCGATCGCGAAGGCCCTGCGCGAGGGCGGCGAACCCCCGGTCACCGCGCATGAGGCGGCGGCGGCCCTGGACGTCCTGGAGGCGGCCCGCCGCTCGGCCCGCGAGGGCGTCACGGTGGAGCCGGCGCTGTGAGGGCCCGGGACACGGCGGCCCACCGGGAGGCGGGGGAAGGGGGCCCGGTGGCGGACACGGTGTCCGCCCTGGAGGCCGAGCAACAGCGGCTCGTACTGCGGCAGTTCAGTTACGAGGACGCCTGGGAGCTGGGCATGCTGCTGCGCACCCTGGCGGTGGAGCGGGAAGCGCCGGTCGCGATCGACGTACGGCACGGGACGCGGCAGGTGTTCCGCTGCGCGCTGCCGGGTTCCAGCGCCGACAACGACGCCTGGATCGACCGCAAGCGCCGGGTCGCCGAACGCTATGCGGCCCCGTCGTTCCTGGTGGGCGCCCGCTTCCGCGCCAAGGGCACGACGTTCGAGGAGTCGTCCCGCCTGGACCCCGACTCCTTTGCCGCACACGGGGGTTCGTATCCGGTGACGGTGGAGGGGGTCGGAGTCGTGGGCACGGTCACGGTGTCGGGGCTGCCGCAGGCGGAGGATCACGCGCTGGTGGTGGAGGCGCTGGGGAGGCTCAAGCAGGGCTGAGGCCGGTGCGGGGACGCGGAGCCGCACCGGCCGACCGAGCCGTCAGGCCAGCTCGGAGGTGTCGAGGTCGAAGCCGAACGGCTCGGGGAGGGCGAGCTTCGTACCGAAGGCGGCCTTGGCCACGTGCAGGTAGCGGCCGCCCTCGGGCTCCCAGTGCACGGCAGCCTCGCCCCGGTGGCGGTCGACGAGCAGATAGACCGGCAGCCCGGCCTGGGCATACGCGTCGCGCTTGTCGACCCGGTCCACGTCGGCGTCCTGCTCGCGCCCGGATGTCACCTCCAAAACGAGGAGGACGCCCGAGGGGTCTGCCCAGGAGGGCTGCCCCTTGAAATACCCGTCACGCGCAACCGCGCCGTCGGCCCTGATGCGCCCCGCCCGATAGGCGGGAACGGCCAAGCCCCGCTCCTCGTACAGCCAGAGGTCGGGGCGCTCGGCGATGATCTGGCGTGCGATGACCCGCGCAGCCTCTGAGTGGTCGCCATCCGGTGCCGGCGTCACCAGCAGCCTCCCGCTGATCAGCTCGACGTGGTAGCCCTCCGGCGCCGCGGCATCGAACGCTTCGAACTCCTCAAGCGTCATTTCGGACTGCGCAACGGTCATCGTGCCCTCCTTAAGGATTCCAGCCTAAGCGTCTTTCAGGGCCTGCCGCTGCCGTCCCAGCCCCTCGACCTCCAGTTCTACGACATCCCCCGCCCGCAGATACGGCTTCGGCTCCGGCTGCCCCATGGCCACCCCCGCCGGGGTCCCCGTGTTGATGACATCGCCCGGGTACAGCGTCATGAACTGGCTGACGTAGCGGACGACCTCCGTCACGGGGAAGATCTGCTGCGCCGTCGAGCCGTCCTGCTTCGGCTCCCCATTAACCCAGAGCTTGAGCGAGAGGGCCTGCGGGTCCGGGATCTCGTCCCGGGTGACCAGCCACGGGCCGAGCGGGTTGAACGTCTCGCAGTTCTTGCCCTTGTCCCACGTGCCGCCGCGCTCGATCTGGAACTCGCGCTCGGACACGTCGTGCGAGACCGCGTACCCGGCGACGTACGCCAGCGGGTCCTCGTCGTCGCCGATGTAGCGCGCGGTGCGCCCGATGACGACGGCGAGCTCGACCTCCCAGTCGGTCTTGACCGACTTGCGCGGCACGAGCACCGTGTCGTTCGGCCCGACCACGGTGTCCGCCGCCTTGAAGAAGATGACCGGCTCGCCCGGAATCGCGGCGCCGGTCTCCTCGGCGTGGTCGTGGTAGTTCAGCCCGATGCACACGACCTTGCCGATCCGCGCCACCGGCGGACCGATGCGTACCCCGGCGTCGTCGAGTGCGGGCAGCACGCCGGTGTCGGCCGCGGCCCGGATCCGGTCCAGGGCGAACTCGTCGGCGAGCAGCTCGCCGTCGATGTCCGTCACCAGGCCGGACAGGTCCCGCAGGGTCCCGTCGGCGTCGAGCAGCGCCGGACGCTCTTCGCCGGCGTTGCCTGCACGCAGCAGCTTCATGGTCAGTCTCCCTTGGTCGAGCCGGGCCCGGCCGATGGGTAGCGGCCATCGGAGGATCGTCCGATCCTCCAAGGAAGACGTCCACTCCGCAAGACCCCGTTCACAAACTGGACCGTAACCAGGGTCCGGGGTGCTATGCGGCGGTCGCCAGGGCAGCAGGCGCGGGCAGCATGTCCTTGTAGAGGAAGGCCCGCTCGACGGCGGTCCAGGTGGTGCTCGTCACCACGTACAGCGCGGCGGCGAGCGGCACCACCGCGACCGTGAACAGCGTGGCGAAGGACAGCAGCGGTATGAACTTGCTCATCGCCGCCATCCCGGGCACCGCGTCCTGCCCGCCCGGCGCGGCGACGGGCAGCGGCGTGGCCGCCATCTGCCGCTTCATCCGCCGGTAGTTGAAGGTGGCCACGGCAGCGACGATCGCGAACAGCACGAGGTAGACCAGGCCGCGCGCCCCGAACACCCCGCCGTGCGCGAGCGCGGCCGTCCAGTTCACGCCGAGCGGGGCGGCGAAGAGCGTGTGGTCGAGCAGGGCGTTCGCCCTGCCGCCGATCCGCGTGCTGGAGAACAGGTGGTAGAGCAGGAAGAACGCGGGCATCTGGAGCAGGCTGGGCAGGCAGCCCGACAGCGGCGACACCTTCTCTGCGGCATGCAGCTCCATGACCGCTTTCTGGAGTGCCTTGCTGTCCTTGCCGTGCTTCTCGCGCAGCGCCGCCATCTGCGGCCGCAACTTGGCCTGCGCCTTCTGACCCCGCGCCGCCTGCCGCGACAGTGGGTGCACCGCGAGACGTACAAGAGCGGTGAAGAGCACGATCGCGGCGGCCGTCGAAGCACCGTGGAAGACCGGTTCGAGCAGGCTCGCGAGGTGCTCGGCGAGGCTCGCGAAAGCACTGAAAAGGGACGTGAACATGAGGGAGCCCTCCGGGGCGTCTCGTCAGGAATGCACGGCACAACCCGTGCGGTGACACGGATGTCGGCGTGACGAGCCGGGGAAGGGCAGAGCGTTACGAAGGTGCCCCTACGCGGCCGTCGGGACGAGAGCCCCGGGCGCTCGGGGCCGGGGCCGCCCGGAGGCGTCGGGGTCGCGCTGTGACAGGAAGGCGGCGCGCCGCTCCCGGTCGCGGATCGCGGTACGCACCCTGGTGCGGGCCACCTGCGGCACCGCGCGCGAGGCGAGCGTCGCGCACACGGCGAGCGCGGAGCCGGCGGCTGCGGTCGCGGCGAGCGCGACGGCGGCCGAGAGCATGCCGCCCTCGACGAGGACGGCCTGGGCCAGCAGGAAGAGGAAGAGGCCGAGCAGCGGCCGGGCAATGCGTGCGGAACGTGTCAGTACGCCGCCCATGCTGCCCTCCCTCACTCGACCGCAGTCGTTCAGCCGCAGGCACTCATGCGCTGCGGATTTCCCTCCAGCCGTTATACACGACGCCTTGCCGGGGGTCTCCACCCGAGCGGATCACGTCACTGCGGCTGATTTTCGAGGGGCTGCAGCAGTCGCCGGGGGGCTCGCAGCGCGCGGCTCACCGGGTCCGCGGCCGGGCCGAGCCCGGGGCCGGGCCGCATCTCGACGTCCTCGGGGTCGATCGCCCGCCCGCACGTCCGGCACTCCCCGTACGACCCGAGCTCGGTCCCGCACTCGGCGTGGTGGAAGGTCCGCATCGGCCGCGCGTCCGGGTTGAAGGCCCGCCCCCAGAGCCCGAGCGCCCGCAGCGCCGGCCACAGCGCACGCCCGAGCTCCGTCGGTACGTACTCGTCGCGCGGCGGCGACTCCTGATAGCGGCGCTTCTCCAGGACCCCGGCCTCGGTGAGCGACTGGAGGCGGGCGGCGAGCACGGCCCGCGGGATCTTGAGATGGACCAGGAAGTCGTTGTAGCGGCGCACGCCGTAGAGCGCGTCCCGCACGACGAGCAGCGTCCAGCGCTCGCCGACGATCTCCAGCGCGCGGGCGATGGAGCACTCCTGCGCGGCGTAGTCGTAGTCCTTGCCGAGAGCCATGCGTCCGAGTCTACTCGGGTGGGTTCACTGAACGAACCTTCGATGCTAAGGTCGGACACAGCGAAGGTTCATTCACTGAACCAGCCATGGACAAGGTCTCCGACTCGCCCCGAGGGAAGCCATGACGCAGGCAGTACGCACCGCCACGACGCCCGCCCAGGCCCCCGGGACCGGCGGCCGGCCCGGCGCCACGCTCGCCGTGACCAGCGCCGCCACCGCCGTCGCGCTGATGAACTACACCGCCCCGATGCTCACGCTGCCCGGCATGACCGCGTCCTTCCACACCGCGCTCTCCGCCCAGGCCTGGCTGCTCAACGGCGCACCGCTCGGCCTCGCCGCACTCCTCCTGATCGCGGGCAGCCTCGCCGACGACCACGGCCGCCGCCGGGTCTTCCTCGCCGGCACCCTCGCCCTCGGCCTCACCATGGCGCTCGGCGCGCTCGCGCCCACCACCCTGACCTTCACCCTCGCCCGCGTCGCCCAGGGCATGGCGTCCGCCGCCATCCTCGCGAGCAGCCTGGGCCTGCTGGTCGCGGCTTTCCCTGTGGGCCCCGCACGTATCCGCGCCACCGGAGTGTGGGGCGCCTTCGTCAGCGGCGGCATAGCCCTCGGCCCCCTCCTCGCCGGCTGCCTCGCCACCCTCGACTGGCGTCTGGTGTACGGGGTCCTGGCCGTCCCGGCGCTGGTCACCGCCGGGTTCGCGCTGCGCGCCCTGACCGAGTCGCGGGCCCCGCGCGGCGGCCGCCCGGACGTCCCGGCCGCGCTCACGCTGGGCCTCGCGTTCACCACCCTGATCGGCGCGCTGACCCTGGGCCGCGACGGCTGGCTGCGCCCCTCCGTGCTCGCCCTGCTGCTCGCCGCCGCCGCCCTGACGGCCGCCTTCGTGCACGTGGAGCGCCGCGCCACCACCCCCATGATCGACCTGGCGCTGTTCCGCCGTCCCGAGTTCCTGGCGTCCTCCGCGGGCGCCCTGTTCACCGGCCTCTCGGTGATCGGCTTCTTCAGCTATCTGCCCGCCCTGCTCAGCCGGCTGCTCGGCGTCTCGCCGATGAACACGGCCTGGTTGTTCGTCCTGTGGTCCGGCACCGCGTTCGTGGTGGCGCTCCAGGCCAGGCGCCTGGCGGGCAAGGTCGCCGCCCGCCACCAGCTCGCCATCGGCTTCGTCCTGCACGCGGCCGGAGTCCTCGCCATGCTCGGCGCCCTCGCCTCCGGCCCGCTGCTCCGCCTGCTCCCCGGCCTCCTCGTCGCGGGCATCGGCAGCGGCCTCCTGAACGCCGCGCTCCCCCGCCTCGCCGTCGAGTCGGTTCCGGCCGACCGCGCGGCGATGGGCTCGGGCGCCAACAACACGGCCCGCTACATCGGCTCGTCGGCGGGCGTCGCCCTCACGATCGCGGTGGCGCCGGCGGGCCCGGACACGGTGATCGCGGTGTCGGCGGCCCTGGCGGTGGCCGCGGCCGCGCTGACGACGGCCCTGCGCTCACGGCACTGAGACCGCTCATGCCCGCAGGGAGGCGGGCTTCACGTCCGTACGGTCGCGGGCTTCACGCCCGTACCGTCGCGGGCTCCTCGTCGAGGATCGGATCGCGAGCCAGCACGTCGCCCTCGACCGGCGCCCCCTTCGGACCGAGGTACGAAAGGGCAAGCGCCACAAGGAGGTTGAGGCCGAGCGCGATGATCCCGGCGTTGACTCCCCACACCGGATCGTGATCGGTGAACACGAACCCGCACACCGTCCCGACCCCGACCGCAAGCCCCGCGAGCCCGCCCACCAGAGTCAACTTCCGCCACAAAAGCCCCAGAAGCAGCATCGGCAGAAGCTGTGCCATCCCCTCGTACGAGATCAGCGAGAGCCGTACGAGGGTGTTGGGCGCGGTGTACGTCATGAGCAGGGCGAGCGCGCCCGCGACGACCACCACGACCTGCGATGCGCCCTTCTGCCGCTCCCGGAGCCGGGGCACGAGCGAGAGCACACTGCGCCCCCACATCGTGCCGATGACCAGCATGAACACCGCCATCGGCACGATCGAGGAGAGCGCCGCGGCCACCCCGACGACCCCGACGGTCCAGGCGGGCAGCGAGTCGACGACCAGCTTGAACAGCGCCAGGTTGGAGTCGGCCCCGGCAAGCCCCGGCACGACGAAGACCGCCGCCATGCCGAGCAGCATGGGCACGAAGAGCAGCACGTTGTAGGCGGGCAGCAGCATGGCGTTGCGCCGCAGGGCATCGGCACTGCGCGCCCCGAGATACCCGGCCACCGTGGTCGGAAAAATAGCAACCGTGAGGGAATTGAGAACAGACGTGGTGGCGAACCACGCCTCCCCGAAGGCTCCGCCGTGTCCCGGCAACGTGAGCCAGTCGCTCTTCTCGCTCACGACCCGGTCGAGGAAGTCCCCGTACCCGCCGAAGTAGTGCAGCGGCACATAGATCGCGAGGAAGGCCAGGGTCGCGATGACGAGCACGTCCTTGAGCACGGACACCCAGGCACTGCCGCGCAGCCCGCTGACCACCACGAACCCGGTGGTCACGGCGAAGGCGATGAAATAGGCCCAGTTGAGCGAGACAGCACCGTAGGACATGGTCGAGACGACCACGCCCATGCCGGTGATCTGCAACTGGATGTACGGCAGCAGGAAGACGGTGGCGAGCAGCGCGACGAGCGCACCGACCCAGGGCCGCCCGTACCGGTGAGCCACCATGTCGGTGATCCCCACAAGCCCGTGCTTCCTCGCGTAGTCCCACAACATGGGCCCGACCACATATCCCACGGCATAGCCGCACGACAGGTAGGCGACCACATACAGAACCGGGGCGCCGTAGTTGTAGCCCCAGCCCGCGGCACCCAGATAGCTGAAACTGGTGTAGCTCTCGCCCGCCATGAGCAGCCAGATGAACCCTGTCCCGAGGCTCCGCCCACCGACGGACCACTCGGCGAGCCCGCCCCCGCCGCCCCCACGCCCGCGGACCGCGAAGAGCCCGAGGGCGACGGTGGCAACCATGAAGCCACCGAAGATGGAAGTGGCGACACCGGCGTTGCTCATCGGGCGCTCCCCCTCTTGTCGCCCCTCCAGGTGAGCCAGATGGCGAGTGGGGTGACCAGCGTCGCGATCAGCAGCCAGAGGAAGAGGAAGGGCAGCCCGAAGACCACGGGCCGCACCTTGTTCACGAAGGGCAGCGCCCCGAGGTACAGCAGGTAGGGCACCCCCAGCCAGAGCACATGAGATCGACGACGACGCATGTCCGAACGCTAGCGCGGACGGCTCGCCCGCAACTTGCCCCACACAACAAGCCGGTAGGTGGAGGTGAACTCGGGCGTGCAGGTGGTGAGCGTGATGTAGTGCCCGGGCGCGCTGTACCCGTACGAGGGCTTGACGTCACTACGGGGAACGGCGGCTATGGTCCCGCTGTCGCGAGCGGAAGTCTGGGGCAGCACAGAGTCGACAACATACGTAAAAACGCTATCCCGAGTCTCAACAATCACCTGGTCACCCGCCCTCAACTCATTGATGTAGCGAAAGGGCTCCCCGTGGGTGTTTCGATGCCCGGCGAGCGCGAAGTTGCCGACCTGCCCCGGCTGGGCGCTCTGCACGTAGTGCCCGACGTACCCCTTGTCGAGCACACCGGCCTTGCTGATCCCCTGGGCGACGGGCGCGGTGACCCCGATCCGGGGAATCCGGATGACGGCGTACGCCTGGTCACCGTGCGGGGTGATCTTCGCACCGGAGACGGCCTTACCCCCGGAGGGGTGAGGGGCGCCGGGGTCGTCCCCGACGGCGACCTGCTCGTCCGGCGTCGAGCTCGAAGGGGCCGGACGAGGGGATGCCGGGGATGCTCCCCACTCCCGCTCCAGGGAATGGACCGTGCGCCCGGCCTCGGCGCGGGCCTCCCGGTTGGTCCACCAGAGCTGGTGCGCGACCAGCAGCAGCACGAGCAGCCCGAACGTTACGGCGAGCTCGGCCCCGGCCCACAGCCCCCGGGCCGCCCAGGCCCGCCGGGCGCGTCCGCCCTGCACCATCACCGGTATCCCTGTGCGCACGGGCGCAGAGTAGGTGCCGCCACCACAACTCACCAGGCCTTCAACGGCACAAACTCCACCCACCAGGGCCGGAAGCGCCCTCCGCCGGGCCCCCGTACAGCAGTACGGTGTCCCTCATGCGCCCCGACACGCCTGCCGATCACACTGCCGAAGCCGAGCGTCTGCTGCGCACCGCGGCGCAGTACCCGGAGGACCACGAGCCCCTGCTCCTGCAGGCCGCGGCCCACCTGGAACTCGCCGGCGACCGCCCGAAGGCGACCACGCTCTACGACCGTCTGCTGGCCTCGAAGGTGGATCACCCCCACCTGGTGAAGGCGTTCAAGGCCGCGAACCTGTGGGAGTACGGCCACGAGCCGGAGGCCCGCGCCATCATCGAGGGCATCCGGGCGGCGGCCCCGCTGGACCCGGCGGCGTGGGAGATCGTCGCCGAGACGCTGGAGGCCCACGACGAACTGGACCTGGCCCACGCCTCGTTGACAACAGCGCTGACCATGCTGGGAGTCGGCGAGGAGGTGGTGGACGTAACAGGCATCCCCTACAGCACGCAATCACTGCTGACGACCCGCCACCGAGTACGCCGCCTGCTCGCGCTCGCGCACGACACATGGGACACCCTGGCGGACGAGCTGCACACGGCGCCGATCACCCTGGACGAACTCCACGACCCGAAGCGCCTGTGGTCGCTGGGCTCGGAGGACCCGGCCGAGCTCCAAGCGGAACTTGCCCGCTTGCGCGCGGAGTTGGGCAGCTACCGGGCAGCCCTGTCCCGCCCGTTCCCGGTAGCCGTCCTGCACTGGCCGGAACCGGAACTGGACGAACTCCTGACGGCGTACCCGGAGCTCCAGTCCGAATACCCCACGCACGCGGCCCACTTGCTGGACATCGAGGCGTCCCTGCGTGAACTGGCAGCAGCCGGCACCCCGAACCTGGGCATCGTGACAGCCACGGTCCCCTCCTACGAGGCCTTCGCCGCCTCGGAATCCTCCTCCCCGGCGAACGCGGACCTCCTCCCCCAGTACGCGACGACGCTGGCAGCCCGCGGCCGAGCAGTGGCGTGGCCGCCGGGCAGGGGGGCGGACTGCTGGTGCGGGTCGGGGGTCAACTATGGGGACTGCCACGGGGCTGGCTAAAGACCCTGGTGCGGCCGGTGAGCCCAGACCACCGGCCGCTGGGCTGGCTGCCAGCTACCTAGCCAGTCCCCACTCGCGGGCCAGTGGAGACCCACCCCACGCCTCGCTGGTCTGCCAGACAGAGGCGATGCCGTGATCCTCCAGATATCCCGAGTACACCCCTATCTCCTCCGAGAAGAGACCAATGAGGTGAGGACTCCGCTGTTGCGGATACAAGAAATACCTGTACTCGTAGAGTTGCCCAACCGCTTGCCGGACGGCTTCCGTAGGGTTGCCGTTCCGGACAATCTTCGCCTCGACCAACCACTCGTCAGCACCCTCAGCCTCCGCCCCATGACGTGAGAGAACGAGGTCTTTGGGGTGCTGACCATCCGTCTTCGCGGCATACCCGCACGACGCGGAGTGGATGGCGAAGTCCTCAATGAGTCTTTCGTGGCTCCGACGCTTCACCTGCTGCTTGGCCTTGATGTTGGCTACGTAGTCAGAACTGTCCTTCGGCTTGAACCCAGCCAACGGATCATTGTTGCCATCGTGGCTAGATGCCTCGTAGCCAACTTCAAGAGTCTGGCTACTGTCCCCGAACCACCACGCTTCGTTGGCCAACTCCGCACTTCGAAGAAGGTCGACGGCGTGCATCAAATCCCCCTGCAGAACGACTTCGTCAGGCAGCTGATCCGTCGCGTAGGTCCGTGCGATGACGCTAGCGGCCTCGTACGCCCTCGGTCTGGTACTTCCGTCACGGAGAGAAGGCTCATCTACCCATCCCTGCCGCCGCTGGGTCGCCACCGCCCGTCGAAGTCGCGAGGCATGGCGTCGCAGATGCTCCTCACGCGCCCGACCCTTGCCTAGGCGCTTCTCCAGCGAAGTGATGCCCTGCTGCAAGGTCAGGGCCACGTCCCTCAAGTCCGCGCTGAAGATGTACGCCAAATACAGGCCCCGCTTCGGATCGCTGTTACCCCGTGAATCAAACAGCCCGATCCAGGGAGTAGCCGCAGGGGTGGTCTGCCCGCCGTGGCCTTCTGCGGCGAACCCTGGTGGAAGGAGCAAGTCAGTCCGCTTGGCGACCTCCCGGAGCACCCGTTGCCCAGGAACCTCCCTGCGCGACCCCGCGCGTCGGTCGTACTTGTTCGCAACCTCACTGAGCAGTTCGCGTATCCCCATTCGCTAAATCTAGTCGAGAGCCCGAGGCCCTGTGTTCGATATTGATCACCAACGGCCACCCGCTTCTCAATGCCGAGGGAACGCAAGGAGAGTTGGCAGCGCACCTGCCCTGGCAGTCAACCCGTCACCACTCGCGTACTTCATGCCCACGGCATACCGCAGGGAGCAAGAAGACAAAGCCCCGACCGCCCCCGCGAGTTCAACCAAAGCAACCACCACTTAGCTGCCCGGCGCGTCCGCCTCGAAGTGCACCTGTGCGCGAACCAGAGCGTCATCCGCGTCACAGCCATGGGCTCGCAGCCAGTGCAGGAGATCAACGATCAGGCCGATGGCAGCCTCCTCCGCCACCGCAACGCTGAGCCGACCGAGGCCACTTGAGCGCACCTGACGTACCGAGTCGTACCGCGAGAGGCACTGCTCTGCCCGCGCAACCCTGGGTCCCCCCACATGCCCACCCGTGGTCGCCAGGTCCGTGGCCAGCTCACACCACACCACCTTGGAGTCCGCGCGCAGGATCACACCCCAACAGAGCGCGAGGGCATCGACAATGGCCAGGCCCCGGCCGCCCTCGCTCGCTTCCTGGGCGGCGAGGAGCGTGGGAAGTGCCCGCGTATCCGGATCATGGATCTCGATGCGCAGGCGCGTATCGCTCATGGAGACAGCCAGAGTCGTGGGCGTCCCTACACCGACGTGGTTGATGACGTTGGTAACCAACTCCGTGACACACATCTGGGCAGCTTCGACCACATCCGGCAGCCCCCACAGGGACAGGTGCAGGCTCAACACCCTTCGCAGTCCGGCGACTTCGCAGGGCTCCGCACTGAAAGGGAGATCCCACGGCTTCCGCCGCATGCATTCACTGTCGTAGAAGATCACGCCCGCCTACCTCCCTGACCCGACGACGCCGCAAGATCGACGCCCCAATGGATGGCTCATGACCAACGTCGCCATCCGTAACTCCGAGTGAGACGATCGCACTGCCCATCCCGCCATGCAATGTGCACACAGGGATTCGCTCCATCGAGTGATTGGCGATCCGCTGGACTTCCGATGGGATGGAACTTCCCCTAAGCACCTAGGAGTTGAGATAGCTGGTTCGCCCACTGCTCGCCGCCGCCGGTTGGCGATCGAACTCAAGAAGCTCCGCGAGGAGAGTGGCCTGACCTGCAACCAGATCGGCGAGGCTCTGCACTGGAGCGGCTCCAAGGTGAACCGGCTTGAGACGGGCAACGGGCGCGTTCAGCCCTCGGATGTCGATGCCCTGTGCAGGTTCTACTCCACCTCCGAGGAACTGCGTGAACTCCTTATGGCGCTGGCCAAGGACTCGAAGGTCCGCGGCTGGTGGCAGGCGCACGGCACGGGGGTTCCGCCTTGGTTCGCTGGGTACGTCGGCTTCGAGCAGGCGGCTTCGGATCTGCGGCAGTACCAGTGCGAGTTCGTGCCCGGGCTGATGCAGACCGCCGAATACGCAGCAGAACTACACCGTGCGACCAACCAGATGACGCCCGAGGATCTGGAACGAGCCGTAACGGTGCGCATGGAGCGGCAGTCCCTGCTCACGCAGGAGGGCGCGCCGGATGCGTGGTTCATCGTCCATGAGGCCGTACTGCGTCACGTCGTCGGCGACATCAAGCTGATGTGTGATCAGCTCGAACGCATGCTGGTCGTAAGCGCTTTGCCGAACGTAACGCTTCAGGTCCTCCCCTTCACTGCCGGGACCTATCCAGCCACGGGCGCCTTCACCATCCTCGGATTTCCCGAGCAGGAAGATCCCGACCTCGTGTATCGCGATGGCATGACCGATGCCACGTACCTGGACACGCTGCATGATGTAGCGCAGTACACCAAGGCCTTCGACAACCTTCGGGCCCTCGCGTTGAGCCCGTCCCGCTCGACGCACCTCATGAGAAGCGCGATGGAGGAGCACTCCCGATGAACACCAAGCCCCGCCCGTGCAGCGCCGACGGATGGTTCAGGAGCAGCTACAGCAATGGGTCGGGAGGCGAGTGCGTTGAGGCGTCCTTCGGCTTCGGTGCGAGCTGTGCCGTACGTGACTCGAAGTGGGCCGAGGGGCCCCGGCTGATGTTCCGCCATGGCGCCTGGGGTGCATTTGTGGATGCCGTACGGGCAGAGCAGCTCAGCTAAGGCAGGGCTTCGGCACGCGGGGCTCCTCACCACCCCGCACACCCCCAGACCCCCTAGAAGCCCCGCAGGGTGTGCGCGTTAGCCTCAAGGAAACCGCACTCCAGGAGGCAAACCATGGCAAAGGTTCCCGCAACTGCAATCGCTGCCGGCGGGCTCATCGGGGGTTATGGGGTTGCCCGGTGGACCAAGAAGCGGCCGCTCGGTGGGGTCGCGCTTGCTGCGGCTGGGGCCGTCGCGGCTCGGCAGTGGCAGCAGGCGGCCGGGACGAAGGCTGCCGTCGGGCTCACCACCGCCTACGTCGCCGCCTTCGCCGGGTCCCACCCGCTGGCCAAGAAGGTCGGCGCCTGGCCCTCCGTGTTCGGCGTGGCCGGGGCCGTTGCCGTCGCCTCCTGGGCTGTTACTCGTAACGTCGCCGAGTAAGCGAGCGGAAGAAAGCCGGGGAGAAATCTCCCGGTCCGTTGAGCAGAGTCCGCCCCGCATCCGTACCTAGGGGCAACTCCCCACGGTGGTCGGGCGCATGGCCGTACGGCAGGGACAGGCCTGGCGGTCATGCGCCCGATGGATTCCAGGGACCCCGGAGATTCCAGAGATCCCCAGGGTTCCGACAGGAAACAGGAACCCTGCCAGCGCCCCCTACCCTCCCAGCGCGTGCGACACCGTATAGATCAGGAGCCCCGCCAGGGCTCCGACCACCGTGCCGTTGATGCGGATGAACTGCAGGTCGCGGCCGATGTTCGCCTCGATCTTGCGGGACGTGTCGTTCGCGTCCCACGATGCCACCGTGTCGGTGATCAGTGAGGTGATCTCCGCTCGGTACGTCGAGACCACGTACGCCGCCGCGTCCTCCAGCCAGCCGTCCACCTTGGACTGGAGGCGGTCGTCCGTGGACAGGCGGGTGCCCAGGGAGAGCAGGGACGCCCTGGCGCGCAGGCGCAGCTCGCTGTGGTCGTCCTCCGCCGCCGCGATGATCATCGACCGGACGGAGGACCAAGCCGAGGCGATGATGTCCTGGACCTCGGGGCGGGCCAGTATCTCCGACTTGAAGCGCTCCACCCTGGTCCGGGTCTCGGAGTCCGACTGGAGGTCGGCCGCGAAGTCCGCCAGGAAGCGGTCCAGGGCGCCGCGCGCCGGGTGGGCCGGCATGTCGCGCATCTCGGTTATGAAGCGCAGCAGCTCCTTGTAGACACGCTCCCCCACCTTGCGGTCCACGAAGCGCGGCGTCCAGCCGGGGGCGCCGCCCTGCACCGCGTCCATCACCGAGTCCCCGTGCAGCACCAGCCAGTCGTGGGCCCGTACGCACACCAGGTCCACGGCCTTGCGGTGGCTGCCGTCCGCGACGATCTTCTCCAGCGCCTTGCCCAGGCCCGGCGCGATCTCCGCCGCGTCCGCCCGGCGCGTGATCGCCTCGCCCACCACCGCCTGGACGTCGGAGTCCCTGAGCACCGTCAGCGCGCCGCGCAGGGCCGTGGCCAGCTCCGATGTGACCCGCTCCGCGTGATCGGGCTCCGCGAGCCAGGTGCCCAGGCGCCGGCCGATGCCCAGGGCCTGGAGGCGGGTGCGTACGACGGCCGTCGACAGGAAGTTCTCGCCCACGAACGAGCCCAGTGTGGCGCCGAACTGGTCCTTCTTGTTCTGGATGATCGCCGTGTGCGGGATCGGCAGGCCCAGCGGGCGGCGGAACAGCGCCGTCACCGCGAACCAGTCCGCAAGCGCACCCACCATGCCCGCCTCGGCCGCCGCCGCGACGTACCCCGCCCAGGCGCCCGCTCCCGAGCGGTCCGCCCAGGTCGCGAGGCCGAAGACCACCGCGACCAGGAGCAGCAGGCCCGTCGCCGTCGCCTTCATGCGGCGCACGCCCCGGCGCTTCTCCTCGTCCGCCGCCGTGTAGGCGAACGGGGACGAGCGGGGCGTACGCGCGGCCGTGTCCGCCTCGACCGCCACCTCGGCGTCGGGCCCCGATCTCCTGCGTTCCATTCGCTCCACCCGTCCGTGCCTGTGCACGACCCCGATCGGTCTCGTACGGCCACGATCGATCGATCGCGCGCGTACGACCTCTACATGAAGTACTTACGGCGCGCACGCCGAGTTCCCGTGCACCCGTACGACCACTCGTTCGCGTGGCCCCCCGGGCCTTCGCTCCGTACATTCGGATCATGTCCATGCGGACGCTTCGGTCGCATGCCGGGCGGCTTGCCCTGCTCGCGGTGGTGGTGCTGCTCGCCGCCACCGTCTACGCCGTGGTCGTGCCCGGGCGCGCCGGGGCCGGGGCCGGCTCCGACGACGGTGACTGGGCCGGGACCTGGTACGCCGCTCCCGTCGGCGTCGAGCCCGGGGGCGGCGCGGGGCGGACCGTACGCAATGTCGTGCACACCTCGCTCGGCGGGAGCCGGGCCCGCGTCACCGTCTCCAATCTGTTCGGGCACGCCCCGCTCGACCTGCGCCACACCACGCTCGCCACCGCGGCCGACCCCGCGCGGACCATGCGGACGCTGACCTTCCGCGGGCTCGCGCGGGTCTCCGTCCCGCCCGGCTCGGAGGTCGTCAGCGACCCGCTCGCCTTCGAGGTGCCCACTTCCGGCGATGTGTACGTGACCGTGTACGCGGCCGGCCCCGTGACCTGGCATCCCGGGGCTCAGCAGACCTCGTTCGTGGCCCGGGGGGACGTCGACCGCGCTGCCGATCCCCGGGAGTTTGCACAGGTCACCGGCGCTTGGCGATATGTCACCGCCCTCGATGTCCAGGGGGCGGCGGGGGCCACGGCCGGCAGCGTCGTCGTGTTCGGGGACTCCATAACCGAGGGCGTCGGGTCCACACCGGGGGCCGACCGGAGGTGGACGGATGTGCTGGCCGGGCGGCTGCGGGGGCCGCACGCCGCGCTCTCTCCGGACAGCGGTTCCGCGCCGCGGGCCGTGCTCAACGCCGGGATCGGCGGGAACGCGCTGCTCGCACGCTTCGCCGGGCCCAGCGGGGTCGAGCGCTTTCAGCGGGATGCCCTTGCGCGGGCCGGGGTCCGAACGGTCGTGGTCGAGCTCGGGATCAACGACCTGCTCGGCGGGGAGCGGGATGCGGGTGCGCTGCTTGCGGGGATGCGGGAGTTGGTGCGGGCGGGGCATGCGCGGGGGGTGCGGGTCCTGGGCACGACGCTTTCGCCGTGCGGCGGGGTTCGGGGGTGTACGGGTTCGGTTCAGCGGGTGCGGGGGTTCGTGAATTCCACGATTCGTGGCGGTGGGGTTTACGACGGGGTCGTCGACATAGACCGGGTGCTTCGGGATCCGTACGCGCCGATGGCGTTGTGGGGGCCGTACGACTCCGGGGATCGTCTGCATCCCTCCGACGCGGGGTATCTGGCGATGGGGCGGGGGGTGGATTTGGGGGTGCTGTGAGGTGGGGCTGGGCGCGGGTAAGTGAGGGCGGGCGGCTCGGTGCGAGGCGCGCTCGGGCGCTCGGCGCGGGGTGGGTGGGCGCCTACGGCGGAACATTCCCCACCCCGCCCCTTCCCGAGACCCTCCGGGGAGTTCGTCAGTGCGGCCCGGGCGTTCCTGGGGCTCTGCCCCAGACCCCGTTCGCGCCTTAAAGGCCCTCGTCCTCAAACGCCGGACAGGCTGGACGTGCCGGTGCTGGGCCGGCGCGCACACCCCGCCCCGCCACCTGGCCCCGCTCAACAGGGTCCGATCCGCAGGGAGTTGAGGACACACGGGCCCGGGGGCAATCCGGCACGGGCGCCCGGCCCGGCGGATCGGCGGCCTCAGCCCAGCTCCTTCCGCCCCTTCTCCTCCCGCTTCTCCAGCCTCAGCCGCTCCTTGTGCACCCTCCGCAGCTTCCGGTCCACCCCGACCCCGCCCATCAGGGCGAACGCCACGATCGTGACGTGGGGCGAGCCCGGTGTGCCCTCGCCGTTGGCCTTGCTGCCGCCCACCCCGCCCATGATTCCGAAGCCCTTCACCTGGACGTTCAGCTCCGGCGGGACCGTCACGCCGATGCCGCCCATGATCGTGAAGAGGCGGATCACCGTCTCGCGGTCCTCGAAGCGGGCCTCGCGCAGGTCGATGTCGCCGCCGCCCCACATCGCGAACGCGGTGAACTTCTTCGCCACCGTCCAGTTGCCCTTGCGATGGAAGCCGCCCCACAGGGCGAAGCCTCCTTTGGAGGTGGGCGGGTGGCCGATGCGGGAGGGCCAGTGGACCTCGGTCTCGTCCTCCGTGCGGCGGGCCACCGGGGCCGCCGGACCCGCCGTGCCCGGCGCGGGCAGGTCGCGGACGAGCGGCTCCAACTCCCCGTGCGTACGCGCCTTGTAGGCCGCCTCCAGGCGCTGCTCGAACTCCTCCATGTCGAGCCGGCCCTCGGCCACCGCGTCCCTCAGCGTCTCCGCGATCCGCTCCCGCTCGGCATCCGAAGCCCGCATCTCAGGCAGCCCGCCCGTTGGTTCACTCGTCATGCCTCGAAGCCTAGTGAAGGGTGCGGTCCTCGTACATTCTCGCGATCACTGCCTCGATGTCCGGTTCGCGCACCGACAGGTCCGCCAACGGGTACGCCTGAGCGATGTGCGCCACCAACGGCGCCGCCGACGCCGAAGCCGGGAAGGCCAGCCACTGGCGGGGACCCTCGACCTTCACCACACGGGCTCCCTCCGCCCGTACCGGCGGGAGTTCGCGCTCCAGGTCGACCACCAGGGTGCGTTCGCTCTCGCCCGCCTCGTGCAGCCCGGCGAGCGCGCCGTCGTACATCAGGCGCCCGTGGTCGATGACCATCACCCGCTTGCAGAGCTGCTCGATGTCGGTCAGGTCGTGTGTGGTGAGCAGGATCGTGGTGGCGCGTTCCGCGTTCAGGTCGCGCAGAAATTGCCGGACTTTTGCCTTGCTGATGACGTCCAGGCCGATCGTCGGCTCGTCCAGGTACAGGACGTCCGGGTCGTGGAGGAGTGCTGCCGCGATGTCGCCTCGCATGCGCTGGCCCAGGGAGAGTTGGCGAACCGGTACGTCCAACAGGCTTGACAGGTCCAGGAGTTCGACGCATCTGTCCAGGTTTTCGCGGAAGCGGGCATCCGGGATGCGGTACATGCGGTGAGCCAGCTTGTACGAGTCGTACAGCGGCAAGTCCCACCAGAGAGTGGTGCGTTGGCCGAAGACCACGCCGATGCGCTGCGCCAGTTTCGTACGCTCCCGGGACGGGTCCAGGCCCGCCACCCTGAGGCGGCCCGCGCTCGGGGTCAGGATGCCCGTCAGCATCTTGATCGTCGTCGACTTTCCGGCGCCGTTCGGGCCGATGTAGCCGACCATCTCACCCCGCGGCACCCGGAAACTGATCCCGTCCACCGCCCTGACCTCACGCTTCTCGCGACGCAGGCGGCCCGTCTTACGCCGTACTTCGAAAACCTTCTCCACGCCGTCGAGTTCGATCAAATCGCTCACTTCAACTCCCCGTGCTGCGGTACGAACGGATTCCCACCCGCCACGCCTGGCCCGCCAGCGTCAGGCAGGCGGCCGCCACCAGCGGGGGCGTGAAGGCGAGCCAGGCAGGCAGGGCCAGGGGGTACGGGCGGCCCAGGACGTACAGCGCGGGCAGCCAGTTCACGAAGGCCAGGGGCAGGACGAAGGTGACGCCACGCACCATGTCCTTGGCGAACACCGTCGGCGGGTACTGGAGCAGCGTCTGGCCGCCGTACGTGAACGCGCTCTGCACCTCCGCCGCGTCCTGCGCCCAGAACTGGAAGGCCGCGCCCGCCACGAACACCGCGCAGAAGATCGCGGTGCCGCTGAGCAGCATCACCGGCACCAGGAGCACCTTCAGCACCGTCCAGTGGACATGCAGGGACAGCAGCGAACCCGTCAGAACCAGGACGCCTTGCAGGAGCCGGCCCAGGCGCTGGAGGCCGAAGCGGTCGGCGGCGACCTGCGCGAGCACCGGCGCCGGGCGCACAAGCAGCGTGTCGAGCGTGCCGTCGCGGATGCGCGCACCCAGCTTGTCGATCGAGCCGAGCACCGCGTTCGCGAGCCCGAATGCCGTCGTCGACGTCCCGTACAGGAACGCCACTTCGGCGAAGGAGTACCCGCCGAGCGAGCGGACCTGCGAGAACATCAGGGCGATCACGACGAAGTCGAACGCGGTCACCAGGAAGTTCCCGACCAGCATCATCACAAACGACGCCCGATAGGCGAGTGTGGAGCGGATCCACATTCCGGCGATCATCCTGTACGTAGCCCACACACCCGGCGCCGGCCGCCGCTCGGTCACCGTCTCAGCCACCCTGCACCACCACCCTCCGTACCGCCGCGGACTGGAGCAGCCGGCCCGCCCCGAGCAGCACCGCCGCCCAGCCGAGCTGGAAACCGTACGCACCGAGCAGGCCCCAGCCCCGGTGCCGGCCCATCAGGACGTCCGCCGGGATCTGGAGCAGCGAGGACCACGGCAGCGCGCGGGCCACCTCGCCGAGCAGACCGGGGAAGGCGTTGAGCGGCAGCAGCATCCCGGAGAAGAACAGGCCCGCGATCGAGACGAGCGAGGCGACGCCGGCCCCGTCCAGCAGCCAGAAGGCCGAGAGCGCCACCAGGAAGCGCAGCGCGAAGCTCACCACCACGCCGAGCAGCACCGCGAGGAGGAAGGCCAGCCAGGTCAGCGGGTCCGCGGGCAGCGCGAGGTCGAAGAACAGCGCGCCGAAGGCCAGCGGGACCACCCCGCGCCCCAGGAAGTGGAACAGCGCCCGGCCCAGATCGGCGGACAGCCACCACAGCTGGAGGTCGGCCGGACGGTAGAGGTCGATCGCAATGTCACCCGTACGGATGCGTTCGACGAGTTCGTCCGCGAAGCCACCGCCGAACAGGTTGACCGTCATCAGCATGGCCTGGCTGATCCACACATAGGTGAGCGCCTGGGACTGGTCGTAGCCTCCGAGGTTGGGGCGCTGGTCCCACAGGGCTATATAGGTGTAAGCCACGATCACGCCGAAGACCGTGTTGGTGAACACCCCGGCCGCGGTGGCGACCCGGTACGTCGTATAGCGCCGGAACCCACCCGCGGCCACGACTCCGTACAGCCGCACAAACGCCCCCCCACCGCCATGGACACCAAAGCGCAGGAGCCTAGCCCAGCCCCACGGCCCTTCGCGACGGAATTTCCGCGGTGCGGCATGCAAGATGTCCTTACACCGCATATCACCCCATACATTTCGCAAACGACCCGAGATGCAACGGCCGGAGAGACATGAGCGACGACGAGCAGCCGGAGCCCCCGAAGCCCGGACACGAGGCGCCGCAGAAGTGGACGCGCCGGGATCCCGCCGCCGAAGGACCCGGACCGGTACCCACCGCCGCGGCGGGCGGCAGCGGCAAGGACAACGGCGAGGGCAAGGGCAAGGGCAAGAACAAGCGCCCCAAGCGGACCGGATGGCGCCGCTTCGTCCCCCGCTGGCGCATCGTGCTCGGCATCGTCCTGCTCTTCGCCCTGCTGCTCATCGGCGCCTTCATCGCCGGCTACACGCTCGTGTCGATCCCGGCCGCCAACGCCGGGGCCACCGCCCAGTCCAACGTCTTCCTGTACGCCGACGGCACCCAGCTCGCCTCGGACGGGGAGATCAACCGCGAGAACGTACAGCTCTCCCAGGTCCCGCTCACCGTGCAGCGCGCCGTACTGGCCGCCGAGGACCGGGACTTCTACTCCGAGCGGGCCGTCGACCCCAAGGCGATGGTGCGCGCCGCCTGGAACACCCTCACCGGCAAGGGCACCCAGGGCGGCTCCACCATCACCCAGCAGTACGTCAAGAACTACTACCTGGGCCAGGAGCAGACGGTCACCCGCAAGGTGAAGGAATTCTTCATCGCGATCAAACTCAATCGCGAGGAGACCAAGGAAGACATTCTCGCCGGGTATCTGAACACCAGCTACTTCGGCCGCAACGCCTACGGCATCCAGGCCGCCTCCCAGGCGTACTACAGCAAGGACGTCGAGAAGCTCACCACCGCCGAGGGCGCCTACCTCGCCTCCCTGCTCAACTCCCCCAGCGCGTACGACGTGATCGCCCACCCCGAGAACAAGCCGCGCGCGCTGGCCCGCTGGAACTACGTGCTCGACGGCATGGTCAAGAAGAAGTGGCTCAGCGCCCCCGAGCGGGCCGCGACCACCTTCCCCGTCCCCGGAAAGGTCAAGCCGCGCGCCGGACTCGCGGGCCAGCGCGGCTACCTCGTCGAAGCCGTCAAGGACTACCTCACCAGCAACAAGATCATCGAGGAGAACACCCTCGCGACCGGCGGCTACCGCATCACCACCACCATCGAGAAGGACAAGCAGGACGCCTTCGTCAAAGCCGTCGACGACAAGGTCAACTCCAAGCTCAGCCCCGACCGCAAGGCCGACCGCAACGTCCGCGTCGGCGGCGCCTCCATCGACCCGTCGACCGGCAAGGTCCTCGCGATGTACGGAGGCATCGACTACACCAAGCAGTACGTCAACAACGCGACCCGGCACGACTTCCAAGTCGGCTCCACCTTCAAGCCGTTCGTCTTCACCTCGGCCGTCGTCAACGACTCGACCACCCAGGACGGGCGCCCCATCACCCCGAACACCGTCTACGACGGCACCAACAAGCGCTACGTGCAGGGCTGGAAAGGCACGCCGTACAACCCCGCCAACGAGGACGACACCTCGTACGGGCAGATCACCGTGCGCACCGCCACCGACAAGTCCGTCAACGCGGTGTACGCGCAGATGGCCGTCGACGTCGGCCCCTCCAAGGTCAGGCAGACCGCGATCGACCTCGGCATCCCCGCCGGCACCCCGGACATGCCCAACGGCCCCTCCATCGCGCTCGGCACCGCGACCGCCAGCGTCCTGGACATGACACAGGCGTACGCCACGCTCGCCGGCCACGGCCGCCACGGCACGTACACGATGGTCGAATCCGTCACCAAGGACGGCACGAAGACCGACCTGCCCTCACAGGACACCACGCAGGCCGTCAGCCGCGAGGCCGCCGACACCACGACATCGATGCTGCAGAGCGTCGTCGAAGGCGGCACGGGCACAGCGGCCCAGGCCTCGGGCCGGCCCGCCGCCGGCAAGACCGGCACCGCCGAACAGGACAAGGCCGCCTGGTTCGCCGGCTACACCCCGGACCTCGCCACCGTCGTCGCACTGATGGGCGCCGACCCCGAAACGGCCGTCCAGCAGCCGCTGTACGGGGCACTCGGCTTCCCCCGCATGAACGGCGGCGGGCCACCCGCCCAGATCTGGGCCCAATACACCAAGGGCGCCCTCCAGGGCAGCGACCCCAAGGACTTCGACCTGGAACTCCAGGACGGCGCGAGCGTCCCGGTCGAACCGCCACCACCCCCGAACCCGTCCCAGTCCGAGCCCCCCGGCCGCACCCAAGGCCAGACCCAAGGCCAGACCGAGGGCCAGACGCAGGGGCAGACCCAGGGCCAGACCCAAGGATCGACGCAGGGCCAGACCCAGGGCCAAACCCAAGGCCAGACCCAGGGTCAAACCACGGGCCAGACCCAAGGATCGACACAAGGGCAGACCCAGGGCCAGACCCAGGGGCAGAACCAAGGATCGACACAGGGCCAGACCCAGGGCCAGACCCAGGGGCAGACCCAAGGCCAGACCCAGGGCGGCACCACCGACGGAGGCACCAACACCGGAGGCACCGACAACAGCGGCACGACCACGGGAACGGCCGGCACGACCACGGGCGCCGCCGACCGGCCGCGGGGATCGAGAAGCCCGTGAGGCCCACACGGCTTTCGGGGCCGTAGGACCCGAGCGCCTAGTGGCCGCTCGTCGCCTTCAGCCCCACCACCGCGACGAGCAGCAGACACACGAAGAAGATCCGGGCAGCGGTGGCCGGCTCACCGAGCACCACCATGCCGAGCACCGCCGCACCGGCCGCACCGATCCCGACCCACACGCCGTACGCCGTACCGATGGGCAGCGTCTTGGCGGCCTGCGAGAGCAGCAGCATCGAAGCGACGATCCCCGCGCCGGTCAGCACACTGGGCACGAGCCGGGTGAAACCGTCGGTGTACTTCATCCCGATCGACCAGCCCACTTCGAGCAGACCGGCGACGACGAGCAGGACCCATGCCATGACGGCACCTCCGAAAGACGCGAACACATACGGGGTGCGTCGTCTTGTCCTGACCCGGTACGACGCGTCTCGTCGGGGTCCCACCACAGTAGCAAAAGGCATACAAAAGGGCTGGTGACGACGGTCACCAGCCCTTGAACCAGGGGTTACAGATACAGCCCGGTGGCATCCACCGACACCCGCTCGGAGGCGACGGCGTGCAGATCGCGCTCGCGCATCAGCACATACGCCACGCCCCGCACCTCGACCTCGGCACGGTCCTCCGGGTCGTACAGGACCCGGTCGCCCGGCTCGACGGTGCGCACGTTCTGGCCGACCGCCACCACCTCGGCCCAGGCGAGCCGTTTGCCTACGGCGGCGGTCGCCGGAATGAGGATGCCGCCGCCCGAACGCCGCTCGCCCTCGGGGGAGTCTGACCGGACCAGCACACGGTCGTGCAGCATCCGGATGGGCAGCTTGTCGTGGGTGTTCTCGCTCACGGGTCGAACCTACCCGCCCCGGCGCCGGACGTACGCAGAAGGGTCAGGCCCGCCGCTTCTTCGCCGACAGCGCGAGCAGCCCCACCAGGCCCACCGCGACCAGCGCGACCGGCACGATCCGCTCCACGCGGGGCGCCCCGTCCTCGGACACGAACTGCGCCTTCACATCGTTCACCGTACGGTTCACCGCCACATACGCCCGGCCCGCCGTGTGGTCCACGGCCGAGGCGAACCTGGCCTTCGCGTCGCCGACGATCGTGGACGGGTGCAGCCGCACCCCGATCTCGTCGAGGGTCACCGCGAGCTGGTCCCGCCGGCTCCTGATGTCCGCCTCGATCTGCGCAGGGGTCCTGGCATCCGACACTGCGCCGCCTCCGGTGGTCGTATGGGGTCATCCGTCATCCACAGTCTGTCAGCTCCGTCGCCGATGCACTGTCACAGGCCCCCATTAGGCTCTGTTGGTGTACGCCACACCCTCGGCCTTCCCCGGAGGAAACCCATGAGCGAGCGACTTCAGCCCGGCGACACCGCCCCCGCCTTCACCCTGCCCGACGCCGACGGCAACGAGGTCTCGCTCGCCGCACACAAGGGCCGCAAGGTCATCGTCTACTTCTACCCGGCCGCCCTGACACCCGGCTGCACCAAGCAGGCCTGCGACTTCACGGACAACCTGGAGCTGCTCGCGGGCGCCGGGTACGACGTCATCGGCGTCTCCCCCGACAAGCCGGAGAAGCTGGCGAAGTTCCGCGAGAAGGAGTCCCTGAAGGTCACGCTGGTCGGCGACCCCTCGAAGGAGGTCCTGGAGGCGTACGGGGCGTACGGCGAGAAGAAGCTGTACGGCAAGACGGTGACGGGCGTCATCCGCTCGACGGTGGTCGTGGACGAGGCGGGGAAGGTGGAGCGGGCCCTGTACAACGTGAAGGCGACGGGCCACGTAGCCAAGATCATCAAGGACCTCGGCATCTGACCCCACCCGCGCCGGGGACGGCCCCGCCTCCTTAAGCGGGGCGGGCCGTTCCGCATTCCGGGTGTGACTGTCCGGAATGCGGATCGTTACTCCGTACGAGGCTGCGAACGCGTGGCCGGGGCGGAGGGAACCATGGGCACGAGCCCGTACACCCGGGAGAGGCTGGCCGAAGCGGCCGCCTCGTCCCGGACCCTGTCGGAAGCACTGACCAAGCTGGGGGTCGACCCCCAGGGCGGATCACGGCGCTACATACGCGAGCGCATGCGGAAGCTGGGCATAGACTCCGGTCACTTCGAGCGGGAAGGCGCCCGCTGGACACGGGACGTTCTTGAGCCGGTGGTCGCGGCCTCGACCAGCGTGTGCGAGGTGCTGCGGCGGCTGGGGATCGAGGTGGTCGGCGGTCATCACACGAACATCACTCGGCGCATCAAGGCGTACGGGATCGACACTTCGCACTTCAGGCCTCCGTCGCGCTCCGGGGAGACCCGGCAGCGGGCGCCCGAAGCGCTGCTCGTCGAACAGGAACCGGCCAAGGCACGGCGGATACCGAGTGATCGGCTCAAGCGTGCGATGGCATCCCTGGGCATCACCGAACGCTGCGCGATGTGCGGCACCGAACCGACGTGGCGAGGGTATCCGCTCCCCCTCGAAGTCGATCACGTCGACGGGGACTGGCGGAACAATCGGATCGAGAACCTGCGGTTCCTATGCCCCAACTGCCATTCCACAACGGACAGTTACCGGGGCCGGGGCAAGGGCAGGAAGGCGGGTGCGAAGTGAACTCGCCTCCGCGCTACACACGTGAGCGGCTCGCGGAGGCGGCGCAGGCCTGCGGAGACATCGACGAGGTCATCGCATTCTTCAACATCCGACCGCACGGACAGCTCCGCCGCTACCTGTTCAAGCGCTTCGCGCACTACGGCATCGACATCTCGCACTTTCGGCGTCGCAGTTGTCAGCCGGTAGGCGACCGCCCTTCCAGTACGGAACTTCGCAGCGCGGTTGCTGCCTCTACGTCACTTGCCGGCGTCCTCAGGCACCTCGCCAGACCGGACAGGACGAGCCAGCGGACAGCCTTGCGCAAGTGGATAGCCGAGGAGGCCATCCCCACGGAACACTTCCTCGGACAGGTACACCAGCTGGGCAAGCCACCCACCACCCCGAGGAAACGGGCCGAGGACGTGTTGACGAAGCACGACAACAAGCGTCGCACGAAGACCGTGCACCTGCGCCGGGCACTGCACGAGATCGGTGTCCTCGAGCGGTGCGACGAGTGCGGTACCGGGCCGGAGTGGCTGGGCAGGCCCATGACCCTGGAGGTTGACCACGTCAACGGGGACTGGAGCGACGACAGGCGCGAGAACCTGCGGCTGCTCTGCCCCAACTGCCACGCGATCACCAGTACCTGGTGCCGGGGAGGCAGGAGACGCGCCTAGCAATGACGGCTCCCCCGTTGCCCGCTACCATGGCAGGCGGCTGGCGGCCGTGTCGTAACTGGCAGCCGAGCTGCGCTTAGATCGCAGTGGGAGAAATCCCGTGTGGGTTCGAATCCCACCGGCCGCACTCAAGAAGGGCCACCCTTGCAGGTGGCCCTTCGCCGTACCCGGGCGCTCAGCCCAACAACTCCCGCACCACCGGCACCAGCGCCCGAAACGCCTGCCCCCGGTGGCTGATCGCGTTCTTCTCCTCTGCCGACAGCTCCGCGCATGTGCGCGTCTCGCCTTCCGGCTGGAGGATCGGGTCGTAGCCGAAGCCGCCCGTTCCGGCGGGGGTGTGGCGCAGGGTGCCCAGGAGGCGGCCCTCCACCACGCGCTCCGTGCCGTCCGGGAGGGCGAGGGCCGCCGCGCAGGCGAAGTGGGCGGCTCGGTGTTCGTCGGCGATGTCGGAGAGCTGGGCCAGGAGGAGGTCGAGGTGGGCCTTGTCGTCGCCGTGGGTGCCGGACCAGCGGGCCGAGAAGATGCCGGGGGCGCCGTTCAGGACGTCGACGCACAGGCCCGAGTCGTCGGCGACAGCGGGCAGGCCGGTGGCCTGGGCCAGGGCGTGCGCCTTGAGGAGGGCGTTCTCGGCGAAGGTGACGCCGGTCTCCTTGACGTCGGGGATCTCGGGGTACGCGTCGGCGCCCACGAGTTCGTGGGGCAGCCCCGCCTCGGCGAGGATGGCGTGGAGTTCGGTGATTTTGCCGGCGTTGCGGGTGGCGAGGATCAGGCGCGTCATGACCCCAGTATCAGGGGAAGCGGCGGGCACGGCTCCCGCGGGCTTACGGCGTGCAGACCTTGCCGATTTCCTTGGCGGCGCTCGTGACGCCGCTGATGTCGGGGGTGTTGTCGCCGTTCTTGATGGCCGTACGGACGTTTCCGACGGCCTTGTTGAGGTCGTCGACGGCCTTGGAGAGGTCGGCGTTGTCCGTCTTGTTCTTCAGGGACGACAGCTCTTTGTCGATGTCGTTGAGCGCCTGGTCGGCCTGGGTGGGGTTGTCGGTGGCGTTGTTCACGGCCTTGCCGAGGTTGTCGACGCTGTTGCCGATGGCGTCCGCGGTCTTGACGCAGTCGATCGCCTTGTCGACCGCGCCGCATCCGGCGGTGACGGTGACGGCCAGGGCCGCGGTGGCGACGGCGAGCACGGTTCGGCGCATCGGTCGGGTCCTCCCCCAAGAGTTCCGGAAGGGCTTCCGGAAGTGACGGACGGGCGCACGGTTGGCCCGTACGCCCGTACTCGTGATGACGCGGGAAGCGTTCCCCTTGGTTGCTTCTTTACTCTCCGGACACCGCGGCCAGGGCGCGGAGTTGGAGGGCGGTGAGGTCGGCGCAGCCGCCGGTGGCCAGGTCGAGCAGCGCGTTGAGCTCCTTGCGGTCGAAGGGCTCGGCTTCGGCGGTGCCCTGGACCTCGACGAAGCGGCCGTCGCCGGTGCAGACGACGTTCATGTCGGTCTCGGCGCGCACGTCCTCCTCGTAGCAGAGGTCGAGGAGGGGGGTGCCGTCGACGATGCCGACGGAGACGGCGCTGACGGTGCCGGTGAGCGGCTTGCGGCCGTGCTTGACGAGCTTCTTGCCCTGGGCCCAGGTGATGGCGTCGGCGAGGGCGACGTAGGCGCCGGTGATGGCGGCGGTGCGGGTGCCGCCGTCGGCCTGGAGGACGTCGCAGTCCAGGACGATGGTGTTCTCGCCCAGCGCCTTGTAGTCGATGACCGCGCGCAGGGAGCGGCCGATGAGGCGGGAGATCTCGTGGGTGCGGCCGCCGATCTTGCCGCGGACGGATTCGCGGTCGCCGCGGGTGTTGGTGGAGCGGGGCAGCATGGAGTATTCGGCGGTGACCCAGCCTTCGCCGCTGCCCTTGCGCCAGCGGGGTACGCCTTCGGTTACGGAGGCGGTGCAGAAGACCTTGGTGTCGCCGAAGGAGATGAGGACGGAGCCCTCGGCGTGCTTGCTCCATCCGCGTTCGATGGTGATGGGGCGGAGCTGTTCGGGGGTGCGGCCGTCGATACGAGACATGGCTATGAGCCTAGCCCGTGGCCGGCTCGCTCCTGGGGCTGCGCCCCAGACCCCCCTTCGGCTGCGGGCCGGTGGTTCCCTGTGCCCACCCTCCCCCAAGGCCTTCAGGGCCAGGGGGACCCCCATCGCCCTACGGAACGATTGCCCACACGGGGGGGGAGGAAGGTGGGAGGGGGGAGGCCGGGGGCCGGAGGGCCGGGGGGGGTACGGGGGCCTGAGGAGTCGGAGGGCTGGAGCCAGAGCCCCGGGGGCGCCGGGGGCGGGAAGCGTCGGGGCGGAGGGCTCCGAGGCGGCGGGGCGCACCGCGCTCCGGGCGAAAGGCTCGCCTCATGCGGCGGGGCGCTCCGCGCGACGGCTCGCCTCATGCGAAAGGCCCCTCCCCATTGCGGCGGGGCGCTCCGTGCGAAAGCTCGCCTCATGCGAAAGGCCCCTCCCGAAGCCGGGAGGGGCCTTCGCTGAGCGGGTTGCTCACATCATGTCTTCGATGTCCGCGGCGATCGGGTCCGCGTCCGTGCCGATGACGACCTGGACGGCCGTGCCCATCTTGACGACGCCGTGGGCGCCGGCGGCCTTGAGGGCGGCCTCGTCGACCTTGCTCGGGTCGATGACCTCGGTGCGCAGGCGGGTGATGCAGCCTTCGACTTCCTCGATGTTCTCGATACCGCCGAGGCCGGCGACGATCTTCTCAGCCTTGCTGGCCATGTGTCTCTCCTGGTTCTTGAAGAACGCTGTGTCGGCCCACGGTAGGTCCGCTTTGTCACGTTAACCCACGTTTGGCCCAGCTATGCGCGCGAGCGCATTGCGCCTGGCCAAGGATGGCGATCACCGGAGCCATGTCCCGCGAGGGGCCTCTCCGGACGATACCGCAACTGGTCTACACCAGTGTGCAACGACCGTCCGAGCGGGCCTGTTTCCACAGGCCTGGAGGTTGCCGATGAGTGCGAGCAGCGCGGCCGCAGTGCCGCAGCCCAAGTGGTGGAACGGGCTGTTCCAGGGGCTGCAGAAGATGGGCCGCAGCCTCCAGCTGCCGATCGCCGTGCTGCCCGCGGCGGGCATTCTCAACCGGCTCGGCCAGGACGACGTGTTCGGCAAGACCGGGCTCGGCTGGAACGACGTCGCCAAGGTGTTCAACGGCGCGGGCGGCGCCCTGCTCAACGGCGCGCTCGGGCTGCCTCTGCTGTTCTGCGTGGGTGTCGCGATCGGCATGGCGAAGAAGGCCGACGGCTCGACCGCGCTCGCGGCGGTGGCCGGATTCCTCGTCTACTTCGGGGTGCTCCAGCAGTTCCCGAAGGACTGTGCCGCCGGTGCGAAGCTCGCGGCGGGCGCCTGTGTCGCCAAGGACGGCTCGGCCGTTCTGGCCACGTACCAGAATCCGGGTGTTTTCGGCGGCATCGTGATGGGCTTGCTCACCGCGTACTTCTGGCAGCGCTTCCACCGTACGAAGCTGGTGGACTGGCTCGGGTTCTTCAATGGGCGCCGGCTCGTGCCGATCATCATGGCCGGGGTCGCGATCGTGTTCTCGGTGCTGTGTCTGTGGATCTGGCCGCCGGTCGGTGACGCGCTGACCAGCTTCAGCAAGTGGCTGGTCGACCTGGGTGCGGCCGGTTCGGGCATCTTCGGTGTCGCCAACCGCGCGTTGCTGGTGATCGGTCTGCACCAGTTCCTGAACACCTTCATCTGGTTCCAGTTCGGCGACTTCACCAAGCCGGACGGCGCGGTCGTGCACGGCGACATCCCGCGCTTCCTGGCGGGTGACCCGACGGCCGGGCAGTTCCAGACCGGGTTCTTCCCGATCATGATGTTCGCGCTGCCCGCGGCGGCCCTGGCGATCGCGCACTGCGCCAGGCCGCACCGCCGCAAGGAGGTGAGCGGCATGATGCTGTCGGTCGGCCTGACCTCGCTCGTCACCGGCATCACCGAGCCGATCGAGTACTCCTTCGTCTTCATCGCGCCGCTGCTCTACGTGATCCACGCGATTCTCACCGGCGTTTCCATGGCGGTGAGTTGGGGGCTCGGCATCAAGGACGGCTTCAGCTTCTCGGCCGGGTTGATCGACTACGTCATCAACTGGAGCCTGGCGACCAAACCCTGGCTGATCATTCCGGTGGGTCTGTGCTTCGCCGTCGTCTATTACGCGGTGTTCCGCTTCGCGATCACCAAGTTCAACCTGCCGACGCCGGGGCGGGAGCCGGAGGAGGACGAGCTGGAGAAGGAGAACATCAAGGCTTAGCCCTTCTCCGTACCCCCGCTCACCTCTGCACGCCGGGCCTTTCGGCCCGGATCCGCAAGGCCCTCGGACCGCCCGGTCCGGGGGCCTTGGCGTGTTGTTTCGCGGGTCGTTCGGGCACGGCGAGGGCTACGGAATGGTCACGGCGGGGAGACGGCGCGGTGTCGGCCTTGCCCGTATTGCCGGGTATGGCTCAGACCACAAAAAACGAAGGTTCCTTATCTATCCCTCACCGTGCTACAACTGGTCTACACCACTCAATGGTGTAGACCACGCGGGCTTGACCGCGTTCCCCCGAGACGCCGCCGTCCCCCCGTATTTTCCCATGCCCCCGGGCGGCGCCTTGCCTACTGGAGGATGTTGTGAGTACGGCTAGCGCCGCCCCCGCGGCTGCCAAGAAAAAGGGTGCCGGCGTGATGGCTGTCATGCAGCGCATCGGCCGCAGCCTGATGCTGCCGGTCGCGGTACTGCCCGCCGGAGCGCTGCTGGTTCGCCTCGGCAACAACGACATGCTGGGCCGGGACTCGTTCCCGACCGCCGTCACCAAGATCGCCGGCTTCATGGCGGCGGGCGGCAACGCCATCCTCGGCAACATGGCGCTGCTGTTCGCCGTGGGCATCGCGATCGGCTTCGCCAAGAAGTCGGACGGCTCGACCGCGCTCGCGGCCGTCACCGGCTACCTGGTCTTCCAGAAGGTGCTCGCCACCTTCACCGACGACAAGCTCCCGAAGGTCGCCGCCGTCGTCGACGGCAAGATCGTGCAGAACGCGGCCCCGGTCGACGCCGGTGTGCTCGGCGGTGTCGTGATGGGCATCGTGGTCGCGCTGCTCTACCAGAAGTTCTACCGGACCAAGCTGCCGGACTGGGCGGGCTTCTTCGGCGGCCGCCGTCTCGTCCCGATCCTGTCCGCCTTCGCGGGCCTGCTCATCGGCATCGTCTTCGGCTACATCTGGCCCGTCCTCGGCGCCGGTCTGCACAACTTCGGTGAGTGGCTGGTCGGTTCGGGCGCCGTCGGCGCCGGCCTCTTCGGCATCGCCAACCGTGCGCTGATCCCGGTCGGCATGCACCACCTGCTGAACTCCTTCCCCTGGTTCCAGGCGGGCGAGTTCCAGGGCAAGCACGGCGACATCAACCGCTTCCTCGCGGGCGACCCGACCGCCGGACAGTTCATGACCGGCTTCTTCCCGATCATGATGTTCGCCCTCCCGGCGGCCTGCCTCGCCATCACGCACTGCGCCCGCCCCGAGCGCCGCAAGGTCGTCGGCGGCATGATGCTGTCGCTCGCGCTCACCGCCTTCGTGACCGGTGTGACCGAGCCGATCGAGTTCACCTTCATGTTCATCGCGCCGGTCCTGTACGCGATCCACGCCGTGCTCACCGGTGTCTCCATGGCTCTGACCTGGGCGCTCGGCATGAAGGACGGCTTCGGCTTCTCGGCCGGTGCGATCGACTTCTTCCTCAACCTCGGCATCGCACACAAGCCCTGGCTGCTGGTCCTGGTCGGCCTCTGCTTCGCGGTGGTCTACTACGTGATCTTCCGGTTCGCGATCACCAAGTTCAACCTGCCGACGCCGGGCCGCGAGTCCGACGAAGAGCTGGCGGAGCTGCTCAAGGCCGAGGCGAAGTAACCCGCTCGAAGCCATGCGAAGGCCCCCGGAACCGCAAAGGTTCCGGGGGCCTTCCTCGTGCAGCGTCAGAGCTCGTACACCGCGCCCGGCGCCGCCAGTTCCGTCGGGCCGGAGTGGGCCGCTCGGGCGTCCGTCAGGTTGACCTCGCCGTCCGTCCACGGCGGGATGTGGGTGAGGACCAGGCGGCCCGCCCCGGCGCGTGCCGCGATCTGGCCCGCCTCGCGGCCGTTGAGGTGCAGCGCCGGGATGTCCTCCTTGCCGTAGGTGAAGGAGGCCTCGCACAGGAACAGGTCGGCGCCCTCGGCCAGTTCGTCGAGGGCTGCGCAGACCCCGGTGTCGCCGGAGTAGACCAGCGTGCTGCCGCCGTGCTCGATGCGGATGCCGTACGCCTCGACGGGGTGGCAGACCCGCTCCGTACGCACCGAGAAGGGGCCGATGTCGAACGTGCCCGGTTTCAGGGTGTGGAAGTCGAAGACCTCGCTCATCGAGGACGCGGAGGGCGTGTCCGCGTACGCCGTGGTCAGGCGCTGTTCGGCGCCCTCCGGCGCGTACACCGGCATCGGCGCGCAGCGGCCGCCGTCGTGGCGGTAGTAGCGGGCGACGAAGTAGCCGCACATGTCGATGCAGTGGTCGGCGTGCAGATGCGACAGGAAGATCGCGTCGAGGTCGTACAGGCCGATGTGGCGCTGCAGCTCACCGAGGGCTCCGTTGCCCATGTCGAGGAGCAGCCGGAAGCCGTCTGCCTCGACGAGGTAGCTGGAGCAGGCCGATTCCGCGGACGGGAACGACCCGGAACAGCCGACGACGGTGAGCTTCATGGAGCGTGAACCTCCGGAAACAGCGGGGCCAGGCGAAGCCTGTCGTTGAGGGGCGGTGGTCGGGCGACGGGCGGGCGGGGCCAGGCGAAGCCTGTCGTTGAGGGGCGGTGGTCGGGCGACGGGCGGGCGGGCGGGGCCAGGCGAAGCCTGTCGTTGAAGGGGGCGGACGGGGCAGGCGGGGCGGCCGCGGGGAAGGGCTGCGGTGCGTCGAGCGTAAGGCGCCACAAGGCCCCTCGCTCCTTTGGAGCGGGCCGTTGTGGGGGAACTCACCTGCGCTGTCACCGGTTCGGATGGTGTTGGCACGGAGCGCGCGCGGTGGGTGGTGCGCCGGTAACGTCTGGGATATGGACACGTCGTGGTGGCTGGCGCTGGGGGCCGTGGTGGCTCTCGCGTTGGTCGCGGCCGCCATGGACGGGCGCGGGCGTTCCGCGCGCAGGCCCGGTGGGCGGACCCGGCCGCCGGGCCGCCCGGAGGGGACGGGCCGGGGTGCGGGGCGGCTGCCGAAGGCCGGGGAGATCTGGTGGGCCGAGGTGCCCTACGAGGATGTTCCGGGCGGCAAGGACCGTCCGTGTCTGGTGCTGCGGGTGCGGGGTGACGCGGTGACGGTCGCGAAGATCACCAGCAAGTACCACGACGAGCGGGCCGGGGTCATTCCGCTGCCGCCCGGCACGGTGGCCGATGCGCACGGACGGCCCAGCTTCCTGGAGACCGACGAGCTGCGCGAGGTCGGGGTGTGGGCGTTCCGCCGCCGGGTGGGCGTGGTGGACCCGACCCTGTGGGACCAGGTCCGCCACCTGGCGGGGTGACGCGGCCCGGTCCCGTGCAGGAGGGGCCTCAGGCCCAGAGCTGGCCTTGGAGGGTCTCGATCGCGGCCTCGGTCGTCGGTGCGGTGTAGACGCCGGTCGACAGGTACTTCCAGCCTCCGTCGGCGACGACGAAGACGATGTCGGCGGGGGTGCCCGCCTTGACGGCCTTCTTGCCGACGCCGATCGCGGCGTGCAGCGCGGCCCCTGTGGAGACGCCCGCGAAGATGCCCTCCTGCTGCAGGAGCTCGCGGGTGCGGGTCACCGCGTCGGCCGAGCCGACGGAGAAGCGGGTGGTGAGGACGGAGGCGTCGTACAGCTCGGGTACGAAGCCCTCGTCGAGGTTGCGCAGGCCGTAGACCAGGTCGTCGTAGCGCGGTTCGGCGGCGACGATCTGGATGCCGGGGACGTTCTCGCGCAGGTAGCGGCCGACGCCCATCAGCGTTCCGGTGGTGCCGAGGCCGGCCACGAAGTGGGTGATGGAGGGCAGGTCGGTGAGGATCTCCGGGCCGGTCGTGGCGTAGTGGGCGCCCGCGTTGTCCGGGTTTCCGTACTGGTAGAGCATCACCCAGGAGGGGTTCTGTCCGGCCAGTTCCTTGGCGACCCGTACGGCGGTGTTGGAGCCGCCCGCCGCCGGGGACGAGACGATCTCCGCGCCCCACATCGCGAGCAGGTCGCGGCGCTCCTGGGAGGTGTTCTCCGGCATCACGCACACGATGCGGTAGCCCTTGAGCTTCGCGGCCATCGCGAGGGAGATGCCGGTGTTGCCGCTGGTGGGTTCGAGAATGGTGCAGCCGGGCGTCAACCGGCCGTCCTTCTCGGCCTGTTCGACCATGTGGAGGGCCGGCCGGTCCTTGATCGAACCGGTCGGGTTGCGGTCCTCCAGCTTGGCCCAGATCCGTACGTCGTCCGAGGGGGACAGGCGCGGGAGGCGGACCAGCGGGGTGTTGCCGACCGCGGCGAGAGCGGAGTCGTAGCGCATGTCAGACAGCTCCCGCCCGTCGCCCGGCCACCACCCCGGCCGGACGCGGCTGCGCCGCGACAGATCCTCCGGCGACGGCGGGCAGGATCGTGACGTTGTCGCCGTCGGCCAGCTTGGTGTTGATGCCGTCGAGGAAGCGGACGTCCTCGTCGTTGAGGTACACGTTCACGAAGCGGCGCAGGCTGTCGCCGTCGACAATGCGCTCGCGGATGCCGGTGTGCCGGGCGTCGAGGTCGTTGAACAGGTCGGCGAGGGTGGCACCGCTGCCTTCGACGGCCTTGGCGCCGTCGGTGTAGGTGCGGAGGATGGTCGGGATGCGGACCTCGATGGCCATGGCGTGGGCTCCTGATCTGAAAGGGAGAGGCAGGTGGGCGCGGGTCGGGCTCGGGTCCGCGCGCCGCACGCCGTCGGGCGTGCGGTGGTGCGTTCGGTGCGTTGCCGCGGGGCGCGCGGCGTCAGACGGCGGCTGCGCGGGCCGTACAGATCGCGCTGGCGAGACGGCACAGGTCGACGTGCAGCCGCGCCACGAGCAGCAGGGCGGGGCCGCTGCTCGGCGTCTTGTCGCTCACGTCGTTCGAAACCATGGGGTCATCGTATAGATTCCCGGTCCGCTTCCCGGAATGTGATCTCGCATCCTGGACGGATTCCGCTCAGGATGCGGTCAGGGTGTGGTCCTTGGCCTTGCGGGCGGCAGGTAGACGACGGTGGGTGCGCCGGTGACCGGGTGGACGCCGACCTCGGCGTTCACTCCGTACACCTCCTTCAGGAGTTCCGCGGTGAGGACGTCGGCGGGCGGGCCCGCGGCGACGATGCGGCCGCCGGCCAGGACGCAGATGCGGTCGCAGTAGTACGCGGCGAGGTTCAGGTCGTGCAGGGCGAGCAGGCTGACCGTGCCCAACTCCCTTACCAGGGACAGCACTTCGAGCTGGTAGCGGATGTCCAGGTGGTTGGTCGGCTCGTCCAGGACGACGACGTCCGGCTGCTGCACGAGGGCCCGGGCGACCAGCGCGCGCTGGCGTTCGCCGCCGGAGAGGGAGGGGAAGGGGCGGGCGGCCAGGTCCGCGATGCCGACGCGGGCGAGGGCCTCACGCACAAGGGTGTCGTCGGCGGCGGTGTCGGCCTCCCAGAAGCGGTGGTGCGGAGAGCGGCCCATGGCGACGATCTCGCGGACGGTCAGCTCGATGCCGCCGGCGTCGGCGTCCTGCGGGACGGTGGCGATGCGGCGGGCGCGGGCCTTGGCCGGCATCGTGTGCAGGTCGGCGCCGTCGAGCAGGACGCGGCCGGTGGTGGGGCGCAGGGTCGCGTAGATACAGCGCAGCAGGGTCGTCTTGCCGCTGCCGTTGGGGCCGACCAGGGCGACGGTCTCGCCGTCGGTGGCGTCCAGGGTGATGCCGGAGAGCAGTTCGCGGCCCTGGGGTGTGGTGTACGCGAGCGACTCGGTGCGCAGGGTCGTCACGCGGGGCTGCCTTCCGCGCCGGCCCGGCGGCCGCGCAGCATCCAGAGGAAGAACGGGCCGCCGGTGAGGGCGGTGAGCACGCCGACGGGGATGTCCTGCGGGGCGGCGACGGTGCGGGCGGCGAGGTCGGCCAGGACGAGGAAGGCGGCGCCGCCGAGGGCCGCGACGGGGAGCAGGGTGCGGTGGGAGGCGCCCACCGCCATGCGGGCGGCGTGCGGAACCATCAGGCCGACGAAGCCGATGGCTCCGCTGTACGCGACGAGGACGCCGGTGAGCAGGGAGGCGAGCACGAACACTCCCGCCCGGAACCGGCCGGTGTCGAGGCCGAGCACGGTGGCGCCCTCCTCGCCGACGAGCAGCAGGTCCAGGGGGCGGGCCAGGGCGATCAGGACGAGGGTGCCGAGGGTGAGGGCCGTGGCGGGCAGGGCGAGCATGTCCCAGCGGGCGCCGCCGAGTCCGCCGAGCGTCCAGTGCAGGACTTCCTGTACGTGCTCGGCGCTGGCCGAGGTCACCAGGATCAGGCTGGTCAGCGCGGACAGGACGTACGAGACGGCGACCCCGGCGAGAACCAGGCGGCCGCCCGTCATGGAGCCGCCGCGCCCGGCCAGTGCGTACACGAGGACCAGGGCGGCGAGCGCCCCCGCGAAGGCGGCGGCGGGCAGGGCGACGGTGGTGGCCACCCCGGCCCCCACCCCGAGCACGATCACGGCGACGGCCCCGGCGGCGGCCCCGCTGGACACGCCGAGCAGAAAGGGGTCGGCGAGGGGGTTGCGTACGAGGGCCTGGAGCACGGTCCCGATGACGGCGAGCCCGGCCCCCGTGACGGCCCCGAGCACGACGCGGGGCAGCCGGACGTCGAGCACGATGGTCCGGTACGGTCCCGGCTCCGCCGAACCGGTGACGATCCCCAGCACCTCGTGGGCCGGTATCCGCACCGACCCGAGCGCGAGCCCGCCGACGACGCCGGCGGCCAGAACGGCTGCGAGCCCCCCGATCACAAGGGGGTACCGCCAACGCGGGGTCACCCCGCTCACTCCCCCGCCCCCGGGCGGAGCCGGCTCGCCAGCTTCGCCACCGCGTCCGGTGCTCTGACTCCCGTCACCATGTCCGACAGCGGCAGGACCGCGAAGCGGTTGTTCTTGACGGCCGGGACGGATGCCAGGGCCGGGTCGTCGCGCAGGCGCTGCTTCTTCGCTTCCACGCTCGTGCCGCCGTAGTCCAGGATCAGGATCGCCTCCGGCGCGCGGGCGACCACGTTTTCCCAGCTCGCGTCGCCGAAGGACGTGTCCTTGAGGTCGTCCGCGAAGACGTTGCGGCCGCCGGCCCGCGTCACGATGTCGTTGCCGATGCCCTTGCCGCCGACCGTGAACGCCGTCTTGTCCCCGCTGTCGTAGACGAAGACCGGGACGGGGGCCGCGCCCTTGCGGGCCGCCTGTGTCCGCGCGTTCGTGGCCTCCGCCGCCTTCACCCACGACTCCGCCCGCTCCGGCACGCCGAACGTCCGGCCCACCTCGCGGACTTCGTCGTACACCTCGTTCATCGTCGTCGCGGCGCCCTTGGGGCAGTTCTCCACGTTCAGGCGGGACTTGATGCCGCTCTTGGCCAGAGCCTCGCGGCCCCGGCCCTCGTTCGCCGCGAAGGCGGACGCGTAGCCGCCGTACACGTAGTCCGGATTGGCCGAGAGGAGCTTTTCGTAGGAGGGGTATTCCTTCGCCAGGACGGGGACCGAGCGGTATGCCTGCTCGTATTCCGGGAGGACCTTGTCGTCCAGGTAGGCCATGCCCACCAGGGACTTGGCGAGGCCCAGCTCCAGCATCACCTCCGTGGCGTGCTGGTTCATCGTCACGGCTCGCTTCGGCGGGGCGGTGAAGGCCGTCGTCACGCCGCAGTTGGTGACCGTGTAGGGGAAGCCGGGGGCCGAGCGGCCCTGGGCCTCGGGCCGCGCCTGTGTCGTGCAGGCGGCCAGTGGGAACAGCAGGGCGGCGGCCAGGGCCGCGCGGCGCCAGAGCATGGCTGAGCTCCTCCAAGGGGATTTCCACGTCCCCTGTCGTCGGGAGAAGGCGGCAGGTCAGTTCCTGGCTTCCGGCCCCGCGGGTTTCCACGGGGCCGGTCACAGTGGCGGGACCGTGCCGGATTCACACCGGCTTCCTGGGTCCTGCCGCCCGAATGTTCGAGATTGCGTATAGATGGTACGGGTCGACCCCTGAGGGTCAGTACGCCTCTACCACCTTCACGTCTTCCTCCGTGATCACGCCGTCCACGATCCGGTACGAGCGGAACTGGAACTCCCCCGCCCCGTCCGTGTCCGCCGTCGAGACCAGGACGTAGTGCGCGCCGGGCTCGTTCGCGTACGTCACGTCCGTGCGGGAGGGGTACGCCTCGGTCGCGGTGTGGGAGTGGTAGACGATCACCGGCTCCTCGTCGCGGTCGTCCATCTCGCGGTACAGCTTCAGCAGGTCCTGCGAGTCGAACTCGTAGAACGTGGGCGAGCGGGCCGCGTTCAGCATCGGGATGAAGCGCTCGGCGCGGCCGGTGCCCGCCGGGCCCGCGACCACACCGCACGCCTCGTCGGGGTGGTCGGCGCGGGCGTGCGCCACGAGCTGGTCGTACAGGGCCTGGGTGATGGTCAGCATGTCGGCAAGGATAAGCAGACGGGCCGGTCCGTATCGACAGTCGATACGTACCGGCCCGAATGGTGAGAACGCCCAGGTCAGAGCATTAGCTGCGCTTCTCGAACGCCTTGTTCTCGGGGTTCTTGGCCTTCAGGACCAGGTAGGAGACGCCCAGGATCAGGCCCCACAGCGGCGCGCAGTACAGGGAGACACGGGAGTCCTTGTCGATGCCCATCATCACGATGACCATGAAGATGAAGATCAGCGCGAACCAGCTGGTGTACGGGGCGCCGGGGGCGCGGAAGCTGGACTGCGGCAGGGCGCCGGTGTCCGACAGGCGGCGGTAGCGGATCTGGCAGACCAGGATCATGATCCAGGCCCACATGCCGGAGATGGTGGCGAAGGAGACCACGTAGTCGAAGGCCTTGCCGGGCGCCACGTAGTTGATCCACACGCCGACCAGCATGAGCGCCGCGGAGACCGTGGTGCCGACCAGCGGGGTGCCGCTCTTGGTGAGCTTGGTGAAGACCTTCGGGCCCTGGCCGTTGAGCGCGAGGTCGCGCAGCATGCGGCCGGTGGAGTACATGCCCGAGTTGCAGGAGGAGAGCGCCGCGGTGAGGACGACGAAGTTGACGATGGCGGCGCCGACGCCGAGGCCCATCTTCTCGAAGGCCGCGACGAAGGGGCTGACGCCCGGCTGGAACTCGTGCCACGGGACGACCGACAGGATCATGATCAGGGCGCCGATGTAGAAGACGGCGATGCGCCACGGCACGGTGTTGATGGCCTTGGGCAGGGTCTTCTCGGGGTCCTTGGACTCGCCCGCGGTCACACCGACCAGCTCGACGGCGAGGAAGGCGAACATGACGATCTGCAGGGTCATCAGCGTGCCGCCGATGCCCTTGGGGAAGAAGCCGTGGTCGTTCCACAGGTTGGCGACGGTGGCGGTGTCCGCGGCGTCGGAGAAGCCGACGGTCAGGATGCCGGCGCAGATCAGGATCATGCCGACGATGGCGGTCACCTTGACCATGGAGAACCAGAACTCCAGCTCACCGAAGAGCTTCACGGAGATGAGGTTCACGGCGTACAGGATGAGCGTGAAGACCAGCGCGTACAGCCATTGCGGGACGTTGCTGTGGGTCCAGAAGGCCATGTACTGGGCGGCCGCGGTGACTTCGGTGATGCCGGTGACGACCCAGAAGAGCCAGTACGTCCAGCCGGTGACGAAGCCCCAGAACGGGCCGACGAACTCCCGGGCGTACTCCGAGAAGGAGCCCGACACCGGGCGGTACATGAGCAGCTCGCCGAGGGCGCGCATGATGAAGAAGATGACCAGGCCGGCGATGGCGTAGGCCAGGATGAGGCTGGGGCCGGCCTTCGAGATGGCCTTGCCCGCGCCGAGGAAGAGGCCGGTGCCGATGGCACCGCCGATCGCGATCATCTGGATCTGCCGGGCCCCGAGGCCCCGCTGGTATCCCTCGCCCGAGCCCTCGCTCGAACTGTGGGCGGTCCCCGCGGCCTCATTGCCGGCAGGACGGTCGTCGTGCTTGTCGACCTGCGCTGAGGTCATGGTGGTGCGCCTTTCTCCATGCTGACCCGTCCGCCTCGGTCACGAAGCGACGGATCAGGTCCTGATCCCCCCGGATGTGGATGGAGTGCCACCGGCGGTCAGCCGGTCAAAGCGCCCCCGGGGACATGGGTGGCGTCCCCGGGTGGTCGTGAAGATTTATCACGGCCTTATGGGTGATCCCTATCGGCCACTGTGGCGCACACCACAGGAAGAAGCGGACAAAGGTCCCTTTGCGCCACAAAGCAGGTCGTTGTGGTGACAGGATCGTTATACGGATTTGAGCGTCCGCTGAGCGAACGGCCATCCGCCGGACGATCGGTCAGGGCATGAGCGTCTCGATGAGTGTTTCCTGGAGCACACCCAGCCACAAATAAGCCATCACCATCGGCTTGCGCGGATCGTCGTCCGGCAGCCGGTACAGCTCTTCGCTCTCCTCCTCGTCGGTGACGTCGAGGCGGGTGCCGATGGTCAGGCGCAGGTCGTTGAGCGCGCCCAGCCAGTGCTGTGAATCCTCGGCGGTCAGCTTGAGGACGGCTCCGCCGTCGCCCTTGGGGCTCAGCGCGTCGAGGCCGTGCACGACCGCGAGGGCGTCGGTGCGCTTGCGGGCGCGCAGGTCGTTCTCGGTGAAGCGCCTGAACTCCGCCGATTTGGCGCGCAGTTCGTCGCTCTCCTCGCTCGCGTACGCCTCGGGGAAGAGGCGGGCGAGCGCCGGGTCGGCGGGCGGCTCGCTCGGGCCCTCGGCGAACAGGGCGGCCAGCGGGTCCGCGTCCTCGGCCGGTTCGTCGCCGGGCCCGATGAGTTCGAGCAGCTGGACGGCGAGCGAGCGCAGGATGGCGATCTCGACCTCGTCGAGCGCGACGGCGGCGCCGCCGCGGGGCAGGGCCTCGAAGTGACCGGCCATCAGCCGCGGTCCTGGGTGAGCGTCGCCCAGAGCCCGTAGCCGTGCATCGCCTGCACGTCGCGCTCCATCTCCTCGCGGCTGCCGCTGGAGACCACGGCCCGTCCCTTGTGGTGCACGTCGAGCATCAGCTTGTGGGCCTTGTCCTTCGAGTAGCCGAAGTAGGACTGGAAGACGTACTGCACATAACTCATGAGGTTGACGGGGTCGTTGTGCACGAGCGTCACCCAGGGCACGTCGGGTTCGGCGACGGGCCGGCTCTGCTCCGCCGACTCGGGGCGTTCGATCTCTACGGGGGCAACACTCACGGCTCTGGGCGACCTTCGTCTCTTCTGCCAGTGGTCCGGGGGCACCCCCGGAAATCACAGCCACGGCCTCCATGCTGCCACCCGGGGCGGGTCATCGCACAAACGGGCCCCTAGAAATCGTCAAAGTGACGAGTATTCGGGGTAGCATCCCCCACATGCCCCCTCTTTCGGGGGCGGTCCCCGAAACCCCCGGCCGGAGTGTGCCCGGCCCGGACGAAAGTGCGAGGTGGCTCGCTGTGAATGCCCCGGACCTCGGGCTGCCGGTGGACGTGCCGTCGACCGCGCTCTTCACCGACCAGTACGAGTTCACGATGCTCCAGGCCGCCCTGAAGGCCGGCACGGCCGGGCGGCGCTCGGTCTTCGAGGTCTTCACCCGCCGCCTGCCCGAGGGCCGCCGGTACGGCGTGGTCGGCGGCACCGGGCGCGTCCTGGACGCCGTCGAGAACTTCCGCTTCGACGCGGGCGTGCTCGGCTTCCTGCGCGAGAACAAGATCGTCGACGAGCCCACCCTGCACTGGCTCTCCTCGTACCGCTTCAGCGGCGACATCTGGGGCTACCCCGAGGGCGAGGTCTACTTCCCGGGCTCGCCGGTCCTGCGCGTCGAGGGCTCCTTCGCCGAGTGCGTGCTGCTCGAAACCGTGATCCTCTCGATCCTCAACCACGACTCGGCGATCGCGGCCGCGGCCTCGCGGATGTCGGCCGCGGCCGGCGGGCGCCCGCTCATCGAGATGGGCGCGCGCCGCACCCACGAGCTGTCCGCGGTCGCCTCCTCGCGGGCCGCCTACGTCGGCGGCTTCAGCTCCACCTCGGACCTCGCGGCCGGCTTCCGCTACGGCATCCCGACCGTCGGCACCAGCGCGCACGCCTTCACCCTGCTCCACGACAGCGAGCGGGACGCCTTCCGGGCCCAGGTCGACTCGCTCGGCCGCGGCACGACCCTCCTGGTCGACACGTACGACGTCGCCGAGGCCGTGCGCACCGCCGTCGAGATCGCCGGGCCCGAGCTCGGCGCGGTCCGCATCGACTCCGGCGACCTGCTCCTGGTCGCCCACCGGGTGCGCCAGCAGCTCGACGAGCTGGGCGCGACCAACACCAAGATCGTGGTGACCTCCGACCTCGACGAGTACGCCATCGCCTCACTGGCGGCGGCCCCCGTGGACGCGTACGGGGTCGGCACCCAGCTGGTCACCGGCTCCGGGCACCCGACCTGCTCGATGGTCTACAAGCTGGTCGCCCGCGCCCAGTCCGCCGACCCGAAGGCCCCGCTGATCCCCGTCGCCAAGAAGTCGCTCGGGGCGAAGACCTCGATCGGCGGCCGCAAGTGGGCCGCGCGCCGCTCGGACGCGTACGGGATCGCCGAGGCCGAGGTCATCGGCACCGGTGCCGTACCCACCGCGCTCGCCGACCGCCAGCTCCTGGTCGAGCTGGTCAAGGGCGGCTCGGTGGTGGCTCGCGAGCCGCTGGAGAGCGCCCGGGAGCGGCACATCGACGCGCTGGCCGCGCTGCCGATGTCCGCGAGCCAGCTCTCGCGCGGCGAGCCGGTCATCCCGACCGAGTACGTCTGAGGGCATCCGAGCCGTACGGCTCAAGCGCGCGGCAGGGTTTCCGCCCCCGTTTGCCCCCTGCCGCGCGCCGATCGAAGTCTCTACGCTCGAAGAACAGCCCGCTCGAAGAACAGCTCACCGGGCCCGCAGACCGAAGGACAGCCGACATGCACCGCGCCTTGATCGTCGTGGACGTCCAGAACGACTTCTGCGAGGGCGGCTCCCTCGCGGTCGCGGGCGGCTCGGACGTCGCCGCCGCGATCACCGACCTGGTGGGCCAGGCGGCCGGGTCCGCCTACCGCCACGTGGTGGCGACCCGTGACCACCACATCGACCCGGGCGCGCACTTCTCGGACGCCCCCGACTTCGAGCACTCCTGGCCGCCGCACTGCGTCGCCGGCACGGAGGGCGTGGGCTTCCACCCCAACTTCGCACCGGCGGTCGCCTGCGGGGCGATCGACGCGGTCTTCGACAAGGGCGCCTACGCGGCCGCGTACAGCGGCTTCGAGGGGCTCGACGAGAACGGCGTCTCGCTGGCCGACTGGCTGCGGGCCCGCCAGGTCACCGAGGTCGACGTGGTGGGCATCGCCACCGACCACTGCGTGCGGGCGACCGCGCTCGACGCGGTGCGGGCCGGGTTCGCCACGCATGTGCTGCTCGACCTGACGGCGGGGGTGGCGGAGCACACCACCTCGTCGGCCCTGGACGAGATGCGGGCGGCCGGGGTCGAGCTGTCGGGCAAGCCGGTCGTCTAGGGCCTACCTGAGCAGCGCGCGTATCGGGTGCCAGAGCTCTTCCGTCGTCTCCGGGGCCGTGCGCCACAGCAGGCCGTCCGGATGGTGCAGGACGGCGGTGATCTCGTCCAGCGTGGGCGGCTCGGTCTGGCCGCGCAGATAGACCGCCCGCAGACCGAGGTTCCGCAGCCTGGTCAGGGCGCGGGCTCGGTTGACGGCGTGCACCAGGACGCGCACGTTCGTGCCGGGTGCGGCCGGGTTCGGCAGCGTGAGCGCGACGACCACGCTGCCCCCTGGCAGCTTGCAATAACCTCCGCCGGGCATGCCGGACCACTCCCCCTGTAAGACGACGCGTTGGACCCGCTGTCAATAAGGACTCGTAGGACGCACCTAAACACGACCGGCCGCCGCCCCGCTAGAGGGCGACGGCCGATCATGGTTTGACCTGCGGTTTTTAGAATTACTTGATCGAGGAGCCGACCTTCACGGTGACCGTCGAGCCGTCCAGCGGCTGGTTGACGATCGAGATCCGGGTCTTGGTGTCAGGAACCTTGACGCTCCCGGTCGGGTTCTCGGCGTACCAGTAGGTGCCGTGGTGGTCGTCGAAGATCGGCACGCCCATCTGGGACTTGATCTTCGTGGCGACGTCCGCCTTGTGCAGCGTGAAGCTGTCCGTCGGGTACCAGCTGAAGGGCGCGTCGAAGGGCTGGACCTTGTTGCGGAGCATCGTGCCGTCGGCCCACTTGAGGGGCTTGGCGTGCGCGTCGATCGGCAGGATCAGGCCCTGGCCCGGGTGGGCCGAGACGTTGTTGTCCTTCTGCGAGGTGTCCCAGAGCCAGATGAGCAGGCCCTTCTGGTACGGGTAGTGCTCGACCCAGCTGGGACGGGTGCCCGAGAAACCGAAGTTGTACGGGCCGACCTTGAGGGTCTGGTCGAACGAGACGTACTGGCGGTTCTCCGCGATGTAGTACTGCGGGTAGTCGTTGGTGAACGACTCGCCGATGCGGGTGAAGTTCTTCGCCGTCCAGCCGTTGTCGTCGCCCTCGGCGCCGTCGGTCACGACGGCCGCGCCGTCAGCGGTGACGGTGATCGCGTCGGCCGTGAAGCCCTTGCCGCCCGCGCCGCCGTCCGTCTGGTAGCGGAAGCGGAGCTGGATCTTCTGGCCCGCGTACTTGTCGAGCGGGAACGACAGCTTCTTGTACGCGCCCGAGGCGTCGGTCAGGGCCGGCTTGTCGCTGGAGTCGCGGGTGATGGCCTTGCCGTCGGCGGTGCCGTCGATCGCGTTCCAGCTGGCGCCGTTGTCCGTGGAGACCTCGGTGTACAGGAAGTCGTAGTCCTTCTCGATGTCCCACCAGCCCGAGAGGTCCAGGGACGCCTTGGACTTGCCGGTCAGGTCGAGGCTGCGGGTCAGGGTGTTGTTGAGGTTGTCACCCATGCCGCTCCACCACTGCTTGGAGCCCTCGGCGGGCTTCACGACGGTGGTGGTGACTTCCTTCTTGGGCAGCTCCACGACAAGCGCCTGCTTGTCGTTGGTGTTGTACTCGGAGACACCCAGCTTGACCGTCTTGTCCGTACCGGCCTTCACCGTCTCGGCGTTGAGCCAGCCGAGCTGGAGCTTGTCCCAGGCGGTCATGTCGCCGGGCATGTCCCCGATGGAGTCCTTGCCGGTGCCGAGCCAGGAGCCCGCCGACATCAGCGACCAGAAACCGACCGAGTTCTCGGCGGTGTTGGTGGTGTCGTAGAGGTCCGGCAGACCGAGGTCGTGGCCGTACTCGTGGGCGAAGACACCGAGGCCGCCGTTCTCCGGCTGCATCGTGTAGTCGCCGACCCACATCCCGGTGTCACCGATCTGCGTGCCGCCGGCCTTGTTGTTGGCCGGGCCGGTCTTGCCCGCGTCCGTGCCGTACGCGTACCAGCGGTGCGCCCACAGGGCGTTGGTGCCCTGGGCACCGCCGCCCGCCGACTCGTCCTCGCCGGCGTGCACGATCTGGAAGTGGTCGATGTAGCCGTCGGGCTCGTTGAAGTTGCCGTTGTTGTTGTAGTCGTTGCGATCCCACTGGTCGTACTGACCCAGGGTCGCCTTGATCTGCGCGTCCGTCTGGCCCTTGGCCTTCTGGTCGGCGACCCAGGCATTGACGCCGTCGCGGACGGTGTCCCACACGCTGGCGCAGTTGGTCTGGCCGCAGTAGTTGGAGCCGTAACGGGCCTCGTTGTACGGGATCTTGACCCAGTCGGTGACCTGGCCGTCGACCGAGTAGCGCCCCGAGGAGGTCTTCTCGTAGTACGTCTTCAGCGAGTTGACGCCCTGGCCCGTACCGAAGTACAGGTCCTGGTAGTGCTTCTGGTTGTAGTCGGCCTGCCAGGCCGTGGAGTTGTCCTTCGCCCGGTCGGGCTTGGCTATCTGGTTGTGCGCCGGGCCGGGGGTGCCCCCGTACTTGGGCTGGGGCGGCTTGGGGCCGTCCGGGCCGTCCGGGTCGTACATCGTGGTGTTGTCGACCTGGTCGCCGAACTCCACGAGGATCGTGAAGATCTTGTCGGTCTTCTGCCGGCCGAGCTCGACGTACTTGTTGTCGTCGAGCTTGACGACGTCGGAGCCGTCCTTCTTCTCGACCTTCTTCTTGCCGGAGATGACCTGCTCCAGCGCCGCCTGGCGCTGCTGGGCCTGCTGGTCGCTGAACGGGCCCTTGAGGTTGTGCTCCTGACCCTTGGCCGTGGACGGGTCTTGGCGGACGACGGGTGCCGGAGCCTTCGAGTCCGCCTGGGCCGTGGCGTATGCCGAGCCCGTGGCGCCGGCCGTGGCGAGAGCCACGAGCACGGCGGCGGCTCTTGCCGCCTTCCTGCTGCTGGTCACTTGATGTTTTCCTCCCCCGCGGCCGGCAGGAACCGGGGGGTGAGGGGCTGGTTCCGGTGCGCGACACGCGTCTCAAGTGACGACATTGGACCGGAGTTGCCAAAGAAAAGACAGATCTTGACTTGTTCGTGCCAAGTACATTATGCAGAAGGCGAGTTCCGCTATCCGAACGTGACAGTTGTGCTAACAGACCGGGACAAGCGGTGCGCATGTCTCACCATTCGGACGGGGCCACCTCGCCGAATGACTCCGTGCGCCCCCTGTGCACCGGCACCGTGGGTTAGGTCACGCTTACCAACAGTTCCGCTCGGGCATGGACCGTCGTAGAGTCGCTTGACAGTGCGATCCGGCTGCCAGGTCCGCCGGTTGAGAACGGTTGAGAGGCCCACCCCTATCCGAACCATGAGGACGGATAACGCCATGCCGCGTCCCACTGCCGCACAGCTCTCCTACGGTTCGGCCACCGTCGTCTTCTCGACCGTCGCCATGCTGCTGCTCTCGCGCACCGAGTCCGGGGTCGGCGTGGCCGTCATCGTGCTCGCGGCGCTCCTGCTCGGCCTGCTCGTCGCCGTCACCGTCCCCATGCCGCTGCCCCGCCGGACGCGCGCGAACGCCGACGACCGCACGGTCCTGGCCGCTGGTGCGGCACCGGTGAACCGTGCGGCCGTCGTCGAGACGTCCGCCGCGCTGCGGGTTCCCGAGCGCGAGCACTCACTGCGTGGTTGAGACCACCACCGTCTTGCCGGCCTTGTCGTGCCAGCCCTGCCGGTACGGCTTGTCCGCCACGATCGTGATGATCAGGATGATGTCCCACAGGCAGTAGCAGCAGATCACGAACGGCGCCCACAGCACGGCGGCCCGGGCGAGCGCCGCGTTGGTGGTGGGCACACTGCCGTCGTTGAGCATCGCGACCCGCAGCCCCAGCCACTTCTTGCCGAGCGTCTGGCCGGACTTGGACACCATCAGGGTGTCGTAGCCGATGTAGGCGACGAGCGAGATCAGAAGCCACAGCAGCCCGCTGCCGGAGTACGCCTTGCTGATCACCTCGGTGCCGGAGTCGCTGTCGTTCGTGGAGATGACGATCCGGTTGCTGGTCCCCCACTCGATCAGGCCGAGCGGGATCGCGATGATGAGGAAGTCGATGAACCGGGCCAGGAACCGCTTGCCGTAGTCGGCGAGCGGCGGCATCCCGGCCAGCGGGTCGACACCGCCGTACCCGCCCCCGTAGGGGTCGGAGGGCGGTGGCGGGGCGCTGCCGTACGGCGAGCCGCCACCGGGGGGAGGCGGCCCGCCGTACGCGCCGCCTGCGCCCGAGCCGACCGGGGGCGGGGGCGTGCCGTAGGGGCCCGCGCCGCTGGGCGGCGGGCCCGTGCCGTACGGCGAATCACCGGGCGGCGGCTCCGAGCCGCCGTAGGGAGAACCGCTCTGCGGAGGCTCTGACGGCTTCTTGAGGAACGGATCGTCCTCGGGCGGCTGACCGGGCGGCGGCTGATCGGTGCTCATGCCGGTAGTGCACAGCGCGCGCGAGACCCCCGCAACGGTACGGACGCCGTTCGGGGGACGGGCCGGGCGGAATCCGCCGGACCTCAGCCCTGCGCGACGAACGTACGGGCCGCCTTGTCGTGCCAGCACTGGCGCCACGGACGGTCGAACAGGCACCACGCCACGTTGACGACGCCCACCGCGAGCAGCCCGAGCACCCCGTGGACCAGCCAGCGGCGCGCCGCCTGACCGAACGTCGGCGGCTCGTACGACTCGATGCCGCGCACCTGCACCCCGCACAGCTTCTTGCCGAGCGTGCGACCCCACTTGGCGGTGGGCAGCGCCTCGTACAGCAGGCCGAGGACGAGGAAGGCGCCGAACACGATGCCGAGGAAGCCCGCGGTCGTGCCGTCGAGGAGGTAGACGGTGACCGTCTTCCCCGACAGCTTCGCCGCGTCGATCTTGTCCTGGATGTGGTCGGTGACGCCCGGGAGCAGCGGCACGGCGAGACCCGCGACGGCGCCGCCGAGCAGCACGGTGTCGACGAGCCGCGCGGTCAGCCGCCTGCCGAGACCGGCGGGCCTGGCCGCGGCCTGGGCCTGGGCGGCCTGGAGGAACGGGTCGGCGACCGGCGGCTTCCACGGCACGACCGGTTGGTTTGCCTGCGGCTCGGGCTGGGCGAGCTGGTGCACCTGCTGCGCCCAGGACGCGGCGCCTCCCCCGGGCCCCGCCGTCATGGGCGACCCGGGCACGGCGGCGTGCGGCTGCGCGGGGTGCGGCGGCAGCGGAGCGGGCTGCGCGGCGCCCGGCTGCATGAGCCGGGCGGGCGGCAGCTGCGGCGGCTGCGCCTGGGCGGGCGCGGCGTAGCCGCCGTCCACGCGGCCGGGCGGCGTCGCCGGGCGGACCGGGTCGGCCGGGGCGGGGAGTTGGGGCCGCGCGGGCGGCGGTTCGACGGCGGCGGGCGGCATCGCCCCCGGGAGCCGCCCGGACTGCTGCTGCGGCACCGAGCCGCCGGGCCGCGCGGGTGCCGCCGGGGGCGTCGGCTGTACGGGTTCGGGCCGCCGGGGGTCGGGGAGGCGACGCGGGTCGGCCGCCTCGGGCAGGCCGCGCGGATCGACCGGCCGGCCCCAGGAGACCCGGCGGTCCTGGTCGCCGCCGAAGCCGGACTGATGGGCAGCGTCCGCGTGCCAGGCCGGCTGGGGCCGGGCGCCCTGGCCCCGCGCGGCGGGCGGGGGCGAGGCCTCGGGCTCGTCGAGGAAGACCGGGCCCGTCTCCTCGGCGGGCGCCGGAGTGACCGGCGGCGCGGACGCGAGGGAGGGGGCCGGCGCGGGGGCGGCGCCCGGCGGCGGGGTGGGCTGCGCCTCACCCGCGGCGGGGGCGGGCCGGCTCGTGCCGGGCACCCAGGAGGCCCCGTTCCAGTACCGGACATATCCGGGAATGGAGGGGTCCGGGTAATACCCTTCCCGGGCTACGCTCCCGCCGCCGTCAGGAGGAACCGTCGCCATGTCCCCAACTCCGTTCCGATCCAGCACTCTTGATCTCTACCGCGGTACGCCACCCGGCCCTGACGCCGACCGGCCGCTTCCGCTTGTCCCAGGAGGACATTAGCCAAGAACCCCGGCTCCTTAGGAAGAAGCCGCGGAGGAAGCCTGCGTACGGGCGACGGGGACACGGCGCGGCGCGGCCGGGGAGCGGGCTGCGCCCCAGGGTCCTGCCAGTGCGTAAAGTCGTGGCGGATCGAACTGGTGCACCCTGCCCGGCCGGTCAGGAAAGTGAGTGAGCAATGCGCGTGGGGCCCGGCCGAACCGGTCACGACGAACCGGCCGACGGTTCCCTGGCACAGGCATCCGCGTTACGGCGGGCCTGGACGGCGGTCGCGGCCTTCGCGGCGGTCCGCGCGCTGGGTCTGCTGGTCCTCGCCCTCTGGTCCCGCGTCAACGACAGCGACGCCCATGAGCTGCTCTCCGCGCGCTGGGACTCGCTCTGGTACGTGCGGGTCGCCGAGTCGGGGTACGACTTCACCCTGACCGCGCCGGACGGCCGGGTCCTGTCCGACATGGCGTTCTTCCCGCTGCTCCCCTGGCTGGAGCAGGCCGTCGCCGCGGTGAGCCCGCTCGGCCCGGGCGACGCGGGACTGCTGATCAGCGGCCTCGCGGGGGTCGCCGCCGCCTGGGGCATGTATCTGATAGGCCATCAGCTCCACGGTCATCGGGCCGGCCTCCTCCTGGTGACGCTGTGGGCGGCGGTGCCGGTCGGGATCGTCGAGTCGATGGCGTACAGCGAGGCCCTCTTCGTCGCGCTCGCCGCGTGGGCGCTGTACGCCGTCCTCGGGCACCGCTGGATCGAGGCCGGGCTCCTCGCGTCGCTCGCGGGGCTGACCCGCCCGGTGGGGCTCGCGGTCGCGGCCGCGCTGTGGGCGGGGGCCGCCGTCGAGGCGCGGCGCACCCGGCACGTCGGGGCCCGGATGCTGACCGGCGCGATGATCGCCCCGCTCGGCGCGGCGGGCTACATCCTGTGGGTGGGCCTGCGCCGGGGCAGCCCGCTGGCCTATCTCGACGTCCAGGCCGAGTGGGGCAACGGCTTCGACGGGGGCCTGGCGTACGGGAAGTTCATCGTGGCCCACCTCGGCGGCTGGCCCGTCGCGCTCGCCGGGATCGGCCTGATCGCGGGCACGGCGCTCGCGCTCTGGGCGTACGGGGCGTGTGTGCGGCAGCGCCAGCCGCTCCCGCTGCTCGTCTACACCGGCATCGTGATGGCCCTGGCGCTCTGCTCATCGGGCTACTTCGGCTCCAAGCCCCGCCTGCTCCTGCCCGCCTTCCCGCTGCTGCTCCCGGTGGCGCTGGCGCTGTCCCGGGTGCGGGTGGCGCGGGCGGCGGGGGTGGTCGCCGTCCTCGCGCTCGGCTCGGCGGTGTACGGCGCGAGCTGGCTCAATGGCTCGGGCCCGCCGTAGGACGAGCCGGGGCCCGGGAAACCCCGGCCCGCCGCGGCGCTCAAAAAAGTTCTTCGGAAAAACTTCCCGAAGTCGCGTCATGCCCGCGGGGGAACGCGCTCTCACCCTGTACGGCCCGCCCCCGGGCCCCGTACCGCACGTACGGGTTCGTCCCGCGAACCCGTACAGGGAAAGGGAAGAGAGACCCCTCATGCACACCGTGGTGGAACGCGAACTGGAGCTCAAACTGGTGCTGTCGCCCGAGCGCAGCATCCCCGTGCCGGCCCGGCTGACCTACCGGACCGACGACCCGTACGCCGTGCACATCACCTTCCACATCGGCTCACAGACCCCCGTCGACTGGACGTTCGCGCGCGAGCTCCTGGTCGAGGGGGTGTTCCGGGCGTGCGGGCACGGCGATGTGCGGATCTGGCCGACCAAGGTCGAGGGCCGCAGCGTGGTCCTGATGGCGCTCAGTTCGCCGGACGGCGACGCGCTGCTCGAAGCGCCGTCCGTGCAGGTCTCGGCGTGGCTGGAGCGGACGCTGCGGGTGGTGCCGCCCGGCTCCGAGACCGAACAGCTCGGCATCGACGACGGCCTGGCCGAGCTGCTCGCACCGGCCACCGGCCGCGCGGACGAGCTGTGGCTGAACGACCCGTGGCCCTCCGACGAGTCCCGTCCGGAGGAGGGCGCGTGAGGGGCCCGGCTCAGAACAGCTTGCCCGGGTTGAGCAGGCCGAGCGGGTCGAAGGCGTGCTTCACCGCGCGCTGCATCTCGATACCCACCGGACCGAGCTCGCGGGCCAGCCATTCCTTCTTGAGTACGCCGACGCCGTGTTCGCCGGTGATGGTGCCGCCCAGTTCCAGTCCGAGCGCCATGATCTCGTCGAACGACTCGCGGGCGCGCCGCGACTCGTCCTCGTCGGCGGCGTCGAAGCAGACCACGGGGTGGGTGTTGCCGTCTCCGGCGTGCGCGCAGACGCCGATGGTCAGGCCGTACTTGGCGGCGATCGCGGAGGTGCCCTCCAGCATCGCGGCGAGCCGGGAGCGCGGCACGCACACGTCGTCGATCATCGTGGCCGACTTGATCGTCTCCAGTGCGGTGAGCGACAACCGCCGCGCCTGGAGCAGCAGTTCGGACTCGGCGACGTCCTCCGCCGGGACGACCTGGGTGGCGCCCGCGGCGGTGCACAGCTCGCCGACGGCCGCGAGATCGGCGGCCGCGTCCGGGGTGTCGAAGGCGGCGAGCAGCAGAGCCTCGGTGCTGTCGGGCAGACCCATGTTGGCCATGCGGTTCACGGCCTCGATGGTGGTGCGGTCCATGAGTTCGAGGAGCGACGGGGTGTGGCCGCGCTCCATGATCCGTACGACGGCGTCGCAGGCGGCAGCGGCCGAGGAGAACTCGGCGGCGAGCGCGAGCTGCGGCGGCGGCGCGGGGCGCAGGGCGAGGACCGCCTTCACGACGATGCCGAGGCTGCCCTCGGAGCCGACGAACAGCCGGGTCAGGTCGTATCCGGCGACGCCCTTGGCGGTGCGCCGCCCGGTGCTCATGAGCCGTCCGTCGGCGAGCACGACCTCCAGGCCGAGGACGTACTCCGCGGTCACCCCGTACTTCACACAGCACAGGCCGCCGGACGCGGTCCCGATGTTCCCGCCGATGGTGCACATCTCCCAACTGGAGGGATCCGGCGGGTAGTAGAGCCCGAGTTCGTGGACTTGGCGCGACAGTACGGCGTTGACGACGCCGGGTTCGACGACCGCGACCCGGTCGACCGGGTTGATCTCCAGGATGCGGTCCATCTTGACCAGGGACAGGACGATGCAGCCCTCGCTCGCGTTGGCCGCGCCGGACAGGCCGGTGCGGGCGCCCTGCGGCACGACGGGCACGCGCAGCGCCGTCGCCGTGCGCATCACGTGCTGGACCTGCTCGACGGTGCGGGGCAGCACGACCACCGCCGGGCTGCCCGCGGCGCAGAAGCTCGCCATGTCGTGGGCGTACGAACCGGTGATGTCGGGGTCGGTGATGACGGCGTCCGCCGGGAGTTCCTCGCGCAGCCGTTCGAGAAGATCGTCCATGCCTTCAGCCTGGCACCCGGGGGCCATCGGTGTGAACCCTTTCCCCGGTCGGTCGGGCGGGACCGGGTGCGCTCTTCCTATTGACGCACAGTGAGCGCCATGGAGATCGCGAAGACCGAACAGGATGTGGACGCGGCACGCCGGGCGGCCTGGCTGGCCGCCTCGGCCGCGGCCCAGCGGACCTCGCCGCCGTCCGGGCCGCCGCGTGCCCTGAAGCGGGCCGGCCTGGTGGCGCTGGCCGCGGCCGTGCTGATCGGGGGTGTGCTGCTGATCATGCCCGAGGGCGAGGTGGCGAAGGCGCCGCCGCCCGCCCCGGGTCCGGCCGCGCGGGCCCTGTCGGCGGTCACGGCCGGGGCGCCGGCCTCGCTGGGCGATCTGACGGCGCTCATCACCGACCGGTCCGAGTGGGTGCGCACCCACCCCACGGACGACGCGTCGTGGGCGGTGCTCGGCTCCGCCTATCTGGAGCAGGGCGTGCGGGCCGCCGACTCCTCCTTCTACCCGCGCGCCGAGTCGGCGCTCAAGCGCTCGCTCCAGGTGCGTCCGAAGGACAACCTGGACGCCGAGACCGGGCTCGCGGCGCTCGCCAACGCCCGGCACGACTACGCGGCGGCACGCACCCTGGCCGAGGGCGTACGCGCCCGCAAGGCGAACCGGTGGACGCTCTACCCCGCGCTGATCGAGGCGTACAACGGGCTCGGCGACCCGAAGTCCGCGGCCACGGCGGTGGAGCAGCTGCTCGAACTCCGGGGCGGTTTCGCCGCGTTGACCCAGGCGGCCGAGGTCTACCGCGAGCACGGCTGGCGCGAGGACGCCTCGGCCGCCCTCGACGAGGCGGTCGGGCACGCCACAACGCCCGCTCAGAAGGCGGCCGCGCTGGTGGCGGTGGGCGATCTCGCGTGGGAGCGGGGCGAGCCGCAGACGGCGATCACCCACTACGACGCGGCGCTGCGCACCGATCCGGGCGCACACGCGGCGCTCGCACGCCGGGCCCGGGCCAAGGCCTCGCTCGACCAGAAGGCGGATGCCCAGCGCGACTACCAGGCTGCGATCTCCGTCCTGCCGCGTCCCGAATACCTTCTGGAACTGGGCGAGTTGTACGAGTCGCAGGGCCTGGACGGCGACGCGCGGACCTGGTTCGACAAGCTGCGCGAGCTCGCCGCGCGGGACGGTGCCAACGGGGTGGACGACGCCCTGGTGCTCGGCCGGTTCGAGACCGATCACGGTGCCGCGCACGCGGCGCTCGACCGGCTCGAAGCCGAGTGGAGGGTGCATCCCAGCGCGGCGACCGAGGACGCGCTCGGCTGGGCGATGTACCGGGCGGGCGAATCGGAGGAGGCGCTGATCCACGCCCGCAAGGCGACCGACTCCGGGGTGCGCGACGCCCTGTTCTCCTACCACCAGGCCATCATCGAGCGGGAGCTCGGCCAGTCGGGCGCCGCCCGCCGCCACCTGCAGGACGCGCTGCGCACCAACCCGTACTTCTCTCCGGTGCTCGCGCCGAAGGCGAGGGAGGCGCTCACGGCGCTCGGCGAGCCGCCGGAGGGCGGCCCGAGGGACATGTACGGCTATGTGGCGGCCGCGGCCCAGGCGGGTTCGGGCTCCGACACGGGGTCGGACTCGGGCTCGGGCTCGGGATCCGGCTCGGGATCCGGTTCTTCCAGCACGAGCTCCTCCTCGTCCGGTTCGGGGACGAGCTCGAACTCCGGGCCGAAGCGCCCGGTCAAGCCGCGCAAGCCCGCCAGGCGGCGCCACTGAGCCTCGCGGAGGCACGCGGAGGCACGCGGAAAAGAGTCGCGGCCCCACGGGTCAGGTCCGTGGGGCCGCAGACTGATGACGGTAACTCAATTACCGCACGAACGTGACCAGTTGCAGGTCAGAGGTTGCCGCGCTTCTCCTGCTCGCGCTCGATCGCCTCGAAGAGCGCCTTGAAGTTGCCCTTGCCGAAGCCCATCGAACCGTGTCGTTCGATCATCTCGAAGAAGACGGTGGGGCGGTCCTGGACCGGCTTGGTGAAGATCTGCAGCAGGTAGCCGTCCTCGTCGCGGTCGACCAGGATCTTCAGCTCGCGCAGCGTCTCGACCGGCACCCGGGTCTCGCCGGCCCACTCGCCGAGGGTGTCGTAGTACGAGTCGGGGGTGTCCAGGAACTGCACGCCCGCGGCCCGCATGGCCTTCACGGAGGCGACGATGTCGTTGGTGGCGAGCGCGATGTGCTGGACGCCGGGGCCGCCGTAGAACTCCAGGTACTCGTCGATCTGCGACTTCTTCTTGGCGATGGCCGGCTCGTTGAGCGGGAACTTCACCTTGAGGGTGCCGTCGGCGACGACCTTCGACATGAGCGCGGAGTACTCGGTGGCGATGTCGTCGCCCACGAACTCCTTCATGTTGGTGAAGCCCATGACGTTGTTGTAGAACGCCACCCACTCGTTCATCTTGCCGAGCTCGACGTTGCCGACACAGTGGTCGATCGCCTGGAAGAACCTCTTGGGCGTCTCGACCATCGGCTCGGCCGCGGCGAAGCCCGGCAGGTAGGGGCCGGTGTAGTCGCTGCGCTCGACCAGGGTGTGCCGGGTCTTGCCGTACGTGGCGATCGCGGCCAGGACGACGGTGCCGTGCTCGTCGGAGACCTCGTGCGGCTCCTCGATGCCCGTGGCGCCGTGCTCGGTGGCGTACTTGTACGCGGCGCGGGCGTCCGGCACCTCGATGGCGAGGTCCACCACGCCGTCGCCGTGCTCGGCGACGTGCTCGGCCAGGAACCGGCCGCGGTCGGTGGCGGTCTTGATGACGGAGGTGAACACGAAGCGGGCGGCGCCGCTGGTCAGCACGTAACTGGCGGTCTCGCGGCTGCCGTTCTCCGGTCCGGAGTAGGCGACGAGCTTCATGCCGAAGGCCGTCGAGTAGTAGTGCGCGGCCTGCTTGGCGTTGCCCACGGCGAAGACGACCGCGTCCATGCCCTTCACCGGGAAGGGGTCGGCCTGCCGCGCGGATTCGGGGGTGTGATGGATGGTCTCAGTCATGCGAGGAGATTCCCTCCGTACCGCAAGCTGCGCAATAGTTCGCGTTTTCACTGGTCAATGTGTGCAGCGACTGGCCAGTATGGGAGGGCGTTCTGTACATGATGACCATCCGGAGGCCACGATGTCGATCGATCATCTGGACGGGCGGCTGATCGTGCTGCTCGCACGCGAGCCCCGGATCGGGGTCCTGGAGGCGTCGCGGCGGCTCGGGGTCGCGCGCGGCACGGTCCAGGCGCGGCTCGACCGGCTCCAGTCGAATGGAGTCATCCGGGGCTTCGGCCCGGACGTCGATCCGGCCGCGCTCGGCTACCCGGTCACCGCCTTCGCCACCCTGGAGATCAAACAGGGCCAGGGGGCGGACGTACGGGCCCATCTGGCGACCGTGCCCGAGGTCCTGGAGCTGCACACGACCACCGGTCACGGCGACATGCTGTGCCGTCTGGTGGCCCGCTCCAATGCCGATCTCCAGCGGGTGATCGACCGGGTTGTCGGTTTCGACGGCATCGTCCGGGCCTCCACGGCGATCGTCATGGAGAACCCGGTCCCGCTGCGGATCATCCCGCTGGTGGAGCAGGCGGCCCAGGACTCCGTCCCGGGGTCCACCGAGAAGGGGTGAGCGGGCCGGGACCGCGGGCGACTTACAAAGAACCCCATGCAAAGAGGTTGATGCAAAGAAAACGTTGCAACATTCTCTTTGCATAGCTACCTTGGGAACATGCCCGAGAACAAGCAGCCCGCCCCGGAGCCCGGCCCCGGCGCCGCCCCCGCCCTGAACGCGGCCGGGGAGCGCATCCTCGACGCGCGCTCCCTGCGCGGCCTCGCCCACCCCCTGCGCATCCGGATCCTGAAGTCGCTGCGCCACGACGGCCCGGCCACCGCCTCCCAGCTCGGCGAGCGGCTCGGTGAGTCCAGCGGCGCGACCAGCTATCACCTGCGCCAGCTCGCCGCGCACGGCTTCGTCGAGGACGACCCCGGCCGCGGCAAGGGCCGCGAGCGCTGGTGGAAGGCCGTGCACAACGGCACCTCGTTCGCCGACGACCTGCACACCAGCACCGACCCGGAGGTGCGGGGCGCGGCCAACCTGTTCCTGCACGAGATCGCCGGCATCCACACCCAGGAACTCTCGACCTGGCTCGCCACCATGCACGACTGGCCCGAGCCCTGGTCCACCAGCGGCGACCTGAGCGACTTCACGCTGAACCTCACCGCGGCCCAGCTGCACGAGCTCAACGAGAAGCTGCACGCGGTCGTGGAGACGTACCGCACCATCACCCCGGACGACACCGCCGACGCCGCGCAGGTCCGCGTCCATCTCCACTCCTTCCCGCGCTCCCACCCGTCCCGCTGAAAGGACCGCCGCCGTGCACAGCGACACCCACCTCCTGCTGCACCACCTGCGCGCCGCCGAGCTGGCGGCCGAGTCCCGCACCGCGCTCCCCCGCGAGCCCCGCGCCCTCCGGGCCCAACTGGGCTGGATATTGGTCGAGTTGGGCCTCCGCCTGACCCAGCAGGCGCCGCACCGGCAAGCCCGCCTCGCATGAGCGGGCCGGGGGGACACCGCGACAGAAGGCCGCTCGCGGCCGTACTGACCGCCAACGCCGTTTCGGCGGCCGGCAGTTCACTCACCCTGATCGGGGTGCCGTGGTTCGTCCTTGAGACCACCGGCAGCGCGGGCCGGGCCGGGGTCGTCGCCTTCTGTGCGACGCTGCCGATCGTGGTCTCGGCCCTGATCGGCGGCCCGGTCATCGACCGCATCGGCCGCCGCCGGGTCTCGGTCGGCTCCGATGTCGTCTGCGGGCTCGCGGTCGCCGCGATCCCGCTCCTGCACCACACCGGGCTCCTCGCGTTCTGGATGCTGTGCGCCCTGATGGCGCTCGGCGGCCTCGCCCACACCCCGGGCGTCACCGCCCGCTACGTCCTGCTCCCGGACCTCGCCCGCCAGTCGGGTACGACCCTGGCGCGCGCGGCCAGCGTGTACGACGCCGTCGCGCGCGGCTCCCGGATGACCGGCGCGGCCCTGGCCGGCGTGCTCATCGCGCTCACCGGCGCCGGCGACGTACTCCTCATCGACGGCGCGACCTTCGCCGTCTCGGCGGTGCTGGTCGCCACCGGCCTGCGCGGGGTTCGCGAGGGCCGCCCCCGGCGCGACGCGCCACCGGTCTCCCTGCGCACCTACAAGGCCGAACTCCGCGAGGGATACGGCTACTTGGCGCGTACCCGGCTGCTGCTCGCGGTGGTCACCATGGTGATGCTGATGAACGGCACCGACCAGGGCTGGACCGCCGTACTGCTCCCCGTCCACGCCGAGCAGGAGCTGGGCGGCGCGACCCGACTCGGCCTGCTCGCCGCCCTGTTCGGGGCGGGCGGCCTGTCCGGCGCGCTCCTGTACGGCCTGGTCGGCCACCGCTTCTCGCGCCGTACGGTCTTCACGGTCTGCGTGCTGCTGTGCGGGGCGCCCCGGTACGCGGTCGCCGCGCTGACCGGCACCACCCTGCCGCTGGCCGTCACGATGCTGGTCGCCGGGCTGGCGAGCGGCGCGCTCAACCCGATCCTGACCACGGTGATCTACGAAAAGGTGCCGGACGAGCTGCGCAGCCGGGTCGCCGGGGTGCTCACGGCGGGCTGCGAACTGGCGATGCCGCTCGGCGGGCTCGCCGCCGGCTTCCTCGTGGAGGCGGCCGGGGTGCGCGGCGCGCTGCTCGCGGTCGGCGGGGTCTATCTGCTCGCGACGCTGAGCCCGCTGGTGTTCCCGGCGTGGAAGGACATGGACGCGGGCGCCGTCAGCAGGACGGAACCGGGGCGCCCTTCTGCAGCGCCTGGAGCGCGGACACCGCACCCTTCAGCGTAGTCACGGGGATCAGGCGCAGCCCCTTGGGCAGTTCGGACTGCGCGTCCGAGCACTCCGCCTTCGGTACGAGGAAGACGGTCGCCCCGTCCCGGGCCGCGGCCTGCGTCTTGAGCGCGACCCCGCCGACCGCGCCGACGTCACCGTCGCCCGTGATCGTCCCCGTACCGGCGATGGTGCGGCCGCCGGTGAGGTCGCCGCCGGAGCCGTTGCCGTTCAGCTTGTCGATGATGCCGAGCGTGAAGAGCAGGCCCGCGCTCGGCCCGCCGACGTCGGCGAGGTGGAGGTCGACCTTGACCCTGTCGGGGCTGAGGCCGAGGTAGCCGAGGGCCGCGACGGACGCGGCGTCCTGCGACTGCTTCATCTGGGCCTGGTTGTGCTCGGAGATCTCCTTCTCGCTGCCGCCGCCCGGATAGACCGAGTCGCGCGGCATCACGGCCCGGTCGGTACGGAACCAGCCGTCGACGACGTCGGAGATGCCGACGTCCGCGTTGGGCCCGGTCGCCACGATGGTGGTCATCCGCAGCTGCCCGCTGGTGGGGCGGGTGGGCGCGCCGGAGATGGTGATCACCGGCTTGCCCTCGTCGTCGCCGAGTACGTTCGCGGTCGGCCCCGGCTGCGCCACCGCGAACGGCAGCGGCGCGAAGCAGGCGACGGCGAGCAGCGCCACGACCGGAGCGGCGCCGATGGCGAGGTTGCGGAGGCGGGGGTGACGAGTGAGCACGGCCCCAATCTATCCGTACCCACCCGCCGGCCCCGGGCACGGGCCCGGGCGGCCGGGTCCGCACAAGGGGCCGGGGCGTCGGCTCGGCACGGGGCTCCCGGCCCGGCGCAGGGTTCCGCTCGGCGCAGGGCGTCGGCTCAGCGCAGGGCGTCGGCGACTTCCCTCGCCGCGTCCACGACGCGGGGCCCGACCCGTTCGGGCACGGCGTCGGCGAGCATCACCACGCCGACGCTCCCCTCTATCCCGGTGACCCCGACCAGCGGCGCCGCGGCCCCGCTCGCGCCTGCCTCCAGCTCGCCGTGGGTGAGGGTGAATCCGGGCTCGGCGAGGCCCCCGGCCTGGCGGGCCGCGAGGATCGCCCGGCCCGCGGCGCCCTTGTCGAGGGGGTGACGGAACCCGGCCCGGTAGGCCACGTGGTAGTCGGTCCAGGTCGGCTCGACCACGGCGACCGCGAGCGCGTCCGAACCGTCGACGAGGGTGAGGTGGGCGGTGGCGCCTATGTCCTCGGCGAGCGAGCGCAGCGCGGGCAGCGCGGCCTCGCGGACCAGGGGATGCACCTGGCGGCCCAGGCGCAGCACCCCGAGCCCGACCCGGGCGCGGCCGCCCAGGTCACGTCGGACCAGGGCGTGCTGCTCCAGGGTGGCGAGCAGGCGGTAGACGACCGTGCGGTTGACGCCGAGTTTGTTGGACAACTCGGTGACCGTCAGACCGTGGTCGGTGTCGGCGAGCAGCTTGAGGACGCGTAGTCCCCGGTCGAGCGTCTGGGAGGTCTCCGCGGTCACGACACCCACTCCTTAAGTGGTGAGTCGCGGCGGCACTCTCACGTGGTTCGCGGCGCCGGTCCCATCGGCATCGCGCGCAGAGCCCGCCGGCGAGGCCAAGGCACCGGCTGCGCTCCGCGGCGACGCTGCCACGGGGCGTTTGCATGGCCGGGACAGTAGCGAGCGGACACCGCTCAGCGGAAGACCTCGTCCAGAATCCGGGCGCGATCAGAATTCCGAGCCCCATGGAATGGGCGAACCATCCCCAACAGATGGACAAATAATGTCCGTGGGCGTCCGCGGAGGACGAATTTGATCCCCGTTCGATCACGTTCAGGACCTAAGTCCGTCTTGGCGAGGACCTTGGGCGACCGGAATGGATTTACCGGGACATTACTGTGGCAGTCGTCCGAGGGGCGTCCGTGGGGGCCGGTCCTCGTACGCATCCCGTATCCATGGGATCGAACGGGGCCCGGCAACGCACGCCGGGCCCCGTTCGCTGTGTGCACCCGCTACTTCATGCGGGTCGCCCACTCCTGGACCTTCTTGATCCGCTCGCGGAGCTGGCCGGCCGTGGCCTCCGCGCTCGGCGGCCCGCCGCACACCCGGCGCAGCTCGGTGTGGATGACACCGTGCGGCTTGCCGCTCTGATGGACGTACGCGCCGACCATCGTGTTCAGCGACTTGCGCAGTTCGAGCAGCTCCTTGTGCGAGACGACGGGGCGCCGCTCGGCGGGCATTTCGAGGAGATCGGCCTGCTCGGCCGGCTTCTGGCGGCTGTGCGCGATCTGCCGGGCCTGCCGCTTCTGCAGCAGCATCTGCACCTGGTCGGGTTCGAGGAGCCCGGGAATCCCGAGATAGTCCTGCTCCTCCTCGCTTCCCGGGTGGGCCTGCATGCCGAATTCGGCGCCGTTGTACATGACCCGGTCGAAGACGGCATCGGATTCGAGGGCCTCGAAGGGGAGCATGTCGTCCCCGGTGTCCTCGTCCTGCTGCTTGTTCGCGTCGTCCATTTCCTGTTCGGACTCGGCGTACGGGTCTTCTTCCTCGCCGTCCTTCTTCGGCTTGTCGAGCACGTGGTCGCGCTCGACCTCCATCTCATTGGCGAAGCCGAGGAGCATCGGAATGGTGGGGAGGAAAACGGAAGCGGTCTCACCGCGCCGCCTTGATCGCACGAAACGGCCGACGGCCTGGGCGAAGAAGAGGGGGGTGGAGATGGTGGTGGCGTACACGCCGACGGCCAGGCGCGGCACGTCGACGCCCTCGGACACCATGCGGACGGCGACCATCCACCGGGAGTCGCCCTCGCTGAACTCGTCGATCCGCTTGGAGGCGCCGGTGTCGTCGGAGAGCACGACGGTGGCCTTCGTACCGGTGATCTCGCGGATCAGCTTGGCGTAGGCGCGGGCGGAGTCCTGATCGGAGGCGATGACGAGCGCCCCGGCGTCCGGAATGGCCTTCCTGACCTCGGTGAGCCGCTGGTCGGCGGCCCGCAGCACGTTGGGCATCCAGTCGCCGCGCGGGTCGAGCGCGGTGCGCCAGGCCTGCGAGACGGCGTCCTTCGTCATGGGCTCGCCGAGCCGGGCCGCGATCTCGTCACCGGCCTTGGTGCGCCAGCGCATGTTGCCGCTGTAGCTCATGAATATGACGGGCCGCACGACCCCGTCGGCGAGCGCGTTGCCGTATCCGTACGTGTAGTCGGCGGAGGACCGCCGGATGCCGTCGTTCCCCTCCTCGTACGTGACGAACGGGATGGGGTTGGTGTCGGACCGGAAGGGCGTACCGGTGAGCGCGAGCCGCCGGGTGGCGGGGTCGAAGGCTTCGAGGCAGGCCTCGCCCCACGACTTGCTGTCCCCCGCGTGGTGGATCTCGTCCAGAATCACCAGGGTCTTGCGCTGCTCGCAGCGGTTGCGGTGCAGCATGGGGCGCACGCCGACACCGGCGTAGGTGACGGCGACGCCGTGGTACTCGCGGCTCAGCGGCCCGGCGCTGTAGTCCGGGTCGAGCTTGATGCCGACGCGGGCCGCCGCGTCCGCCCACTGCTTCTTGAGGTGCTCGGTCGGCGCGACGACGGTGATCTGCTGGACCACGTGGTGGTGCAGCAGCCACGACGCGAGCGTCAGCGCGAAGGTCGTCTTGCCGGCGCCGGGCGTCGCGACGGCGAGGAAGTCGCGCGGCTGCTCCTGGACGTACCTCTCCAGGGCACCCTGCTGCCAGGCACGCAGCTTGTTGGCGGTGCCCCAGGGGGCGCGGCCGGGGAAGGCGGGTGAGAGGTGGTGGGAGGCGGTAGTAGTCACGGTCTCCGGTTCGGGGCTCTCGGTGGTACGGGGTCAGGGGCATCCGGGGCGGAGCCCGGGGGAGCTGGCTTGTGAGCGGGCGCCCGAGCATGGTTCGGGCGGGTTCGGGGCTGGGCTCCGTCCGGATCGGCACCGGCCGGCTTGGGGCTGAGGCTGAACTCCGTCCGGATCGGCGGGCCGGGGCGGGTTCGGACACCGGCGCTTACGTACGACAACCGGGCCACCTTACCGGCGCGGGCCGGCGGACCCCGGCGGAATGCCTCCCGGCGGGCCGGGGTTGAGACCCGCCTCACAGGAGGGGTGGGGCCCCTCCCTCCCCCGCTCAGCCGCGCTCCCCCACCCGCCCCGCCACGAACGCCCCGCTCAGCGCCACCACCGCCATCGGCAGGAACACCACCAGGAACGCCCCCGGGTGCGAGGCCGTCGCACCCGAGACGGCGCCGCCGCCCAGCGCCGCGAACCCCGCCCCGCCCGCCGCGAGCAGCAGCACGTTGGACAGGCCGTCCGAGATCTGAAGGGCGGCGGAGTTCGCGCCGGCCTCCTTGGGGGCCGACAGTTTCAGGAGCAGCACGCTGGTCGAGGCGATCACCATGCCCATGCCGAAGCAGCCCACGCCCCATGCGACGCCGACCACCCACACCGGCACCGCCGCGACGAGCACGCTCGGCGCGGCGGCGATCGCGAGGGCCACAAGGACCATCCCGGCCACCATCAGCCGCTCCCGGTACGCCTCCATCCGGGGCCGGGCCTGCACATACGAACCCAGCGCCCAGGTCGCCCCTCCCACGGCCAGCGAGAGCCCGGCCATCGTCGGCGTGAGCCCGCGCTGGGTGACCAGCATCAGCGGCACGAACGACTCCGCCGCGATGAACGACCCCGCCGCCACCCCGCGCAGCAGCACCACCGCGGGCAGCCCGCGCGCCGCCCGCCAGGTGCCGTGCGGCAGCAGGGCGCGCCGTCCCGCGACCGCCGGGGCGAGCAGGGCCACGCCTGCCACGAACGGCAGCACGGACAGCCACCTCAGCTCCTGCCCCGCGTACTGCAGCAGCCCGGCGCCGACCGAGATCCCCAGCGCCAGCTTGATCCGGCGCCGGTCGAAGGGCTCGACGGGCGCCGCCGGATCGGCGGGCCCCGACGCCATCCGCCGCGTCGCGGGCAGCGCCAGTGCCAGCGGGAACACGACGAGCGCCGGAATCCCGATGAACACCCAGCGCCAGCCCAGCTGTTCGGTGGCCGTCCCCGCCACGAGCGGGCCCACCACCGAGGGCACCACCCAGCCCGCCGCGAACGCCGCCATGATCGTCGGCTGGAGCCGTGCGGGGTAGGCCCGCCCGATGACGACGTACAGCGCGACGATCACAAGCCCGCCGCCGAGCCCCTGCACAGCCCGCCCCGCGATGAACGTCCACATGTTCAGCGCGGTCCCGGACATCAGCAGCCCCGCCGCGAACCCCGACATCCCGACCCCGAGCGCCCCGAGCGGCCCGCGCCGGTCGGCCCACTGCCCCGCGACGACCATCCCGAACAGGCTCGTCGTGAAGTACGCGGAGAAGGCGAAGGCGTACAGCGAAACCCCGTCGAGCTCCCGCGCCGCGACAGGCATGGCCGTCCCCACGGCGGTCGCCTCGAAGGCGATGAGCAGCACGACAGTGACGATCCCGAAGCTCAGCGCGCGGTACTCGCGCCCCAGAATCCCCCCTTCGGCGCCCCCGCCGGGGAGGTCGGCGGTCGGGGCATCCGTACGGGGTTCGGAGGATTCAAGGGCACTCATCCGCCCAGAGTAAGAGGCGTACCGCGCACTGACCCCTGTCAAAAGAAGGGAGTGCGGCTACGTCGATGGTCGTAGTCCCATGAACCCCCGTGAACACCACATGGCAGTCACATTGCAGCCCCCGCCCTCCCCTTCCCCTCCCCGCTTCCCCGCCCCTACGGTCGTCACAACGCACCAGCACATGGCCGTGTGCCCGAGTGGTTGAGGGGCTCGCCTGCAAAGCGAGTTACGCCGGTTCGATTCCGGTCACGGCCTCCAACAGCCGGATCACTTCCGGCACTTGAGCTCTCGCTTGGCGAACTGGACGTACTGCTTCATCAGGGTGGTCAGTCCGACCGTGACATGCTGCGTGCTGGGTGCACTGTTCGCGCTCAAGCCCAGCTCGACGATCTCGATCTCTGCCGAGGAGACATTGCTCGGTGACGGTGGCAGGCCGGGGCGCTCGCAGCGGAAGTAGGCCCTGGCGCCGCCGCGGAAGACAATGCCCTTGTCCCCCGCCGCAATGGGCGTTGGCCCGAGCTGTGTCAGCGAGCTCCAGACGTGCTTCTCCAGATCGCTTCCCGCCGACCACGAGCGGTCTCCCCAAGCGGTGAACCGAGATTCCCCGTCGACATGGATCTGACAGCCGACGGACTTGAAGCGCCCGTAGAGGTCGAAGACCGGGTCACCCTTGATCTCCGCGTTCGGGTCTTTGGCCTTCGGCAGCAGAGCGGCAACCGCGGTCCCGTCGAACGCTCGCCAGCAGACCTTCGGCGGCAGCGCGGCTATGACGTGGTCGCCCGCCTCCGAACCGCCCGAGCATCCGCCGAGCGCCGGTATCGCGATCAGCGCGAAGGCGAGCGATATCGCTGCCGTCCTGATCTTCCTGCCTCCACGGGTGAGGCCCACGGAACGCGAGCCCCGCTGACGGCGGGTCATTTTCCTCCGCCGGGGGCGGTCGAGCTGGCCATGACGCTGCGGCCCACGACATGGCCCGCCGCGGCACCGGTGGAAGCCGTGCCCCGGTACTCCTGGACGTCATGCCCCGCAACACCCGCGCTCCTGCCGGCGGTCGACACGGCGTCCGCCGCGGATCGCTTGACCTTCTCCTCAGCCTGCGAGTACGCGGTCGCCGCCTCTTGGGCCGCCAACGCCGAGGAGTCCTGCTGAGCGTTCTCAAGGGAAGACTTGGAGATTTCCTCCTTTAGCCATTCCACGGCGTCGCCCCCGACCGGAATCATCTCCACGTATTTCGCGCCCACCGCGTCGATGATACGGTTCGTCCATTCGACGTTCTCCTCGACAGCGGTGTTGAACTGGGCATCCGCTGCCGAATGCTTCTCATAAATCGCCTCGACGCGCGCCTGGGTCATAATCCCCGCGATCTCACCCCCCGGGTACACCGCATTGCGAATGGCCTCCCCCACATCGGAGCCGTGGTTCTCTGGGTGGGCGAACACGTCGCGTACCAGCAGCGTGGTGTAAGCCTGTTGCGCATTCGTGATCGCGCCATACGCATCAGGGTCCTGGGCCACGGCTCCCAGGAAGTGGACCAGCTGGCCGGCGTCGGCGAACTTCGCCAGCACCCCGAAGGGCTTGGCCTGATCCGCCCCGTTCTCGACCCGCGCCTGAATGTCGGCCATATACTCCGCAGCCATATTCCCAAAGTTCCCCGAAAGCCCCTCCAGCTTCCCCGGTGCGTCGTCCTCGCCCAGGATCAACGACGGATCCGCGCCGATCTTCGCGACCACCTTTTCCATCACGCTCGCCATCGCCGCCGTGTGCTCCACCGGCTTCGCCGAATCGTCGCCCGGGACGCGGCCCGTGGCCGCTGCTTCCAGGGCGTTGCCCAGGGCGGACTGGTAGGGGGTGCGGGCGTCGGGGAGGGTGTCGTAGCGGTCGTCCGTGGGGGGCTTGTCCAGGAGGTGGTCGACCATGCTGAGCTCGCCGCCCCCGGGGGCCCGGACCGCCACGTCGTCCGCCGTCACCAGGCCGTTGCCGTCGCTGTCCGCACGGACCGGCTCGTTGAAGAACTGCGCTGACGACTCAGGGTTGTTGGACATCGCCGACATGAGGCCGGTCAGCGGGTCGAAGCCCCGGCCGCCCGACGGGTCGAGGTTCAGGGCCATGCCCGGGACCTGCGGTACGCCCTGCTCGAAGATCTTCGGGTTCTGGTGCTCGAACCCCACCATGTCGCGGGCGACCGGCAGCAGGAACTCCTTGTCGTACGTGCCGTGCCGCAGCATCGCCCCCAGCGCCTGGTACCCGTACACCTTCGCCCCCGCGCCCGCGAAACCGCTGACGTCGATCGGGCGGCGGCCCGCCCGCATCAGGTCGGTCGTCCAGGGGCCGTCGAGGTGGCCGGGGGTGTGCCGGTTCGTGGCGAGGCCCAGCATCGGGCCCAGGTCGTCCTGGACGTGGCGGACCATCGCCGCCCGGTCCAGGCCCGCCGGGCCGAGGCCCGTCGCGTCGAGGGAGAGCCGGGTGTAGAACTCCAGCGTTCCCTGCGGGCCGAGCCGCCGGTAGAAGGACGTCGAGAACTCGGGGTCCTGGGCGTTCGCGTCCAGCAGGGTCTGGAGCCGCTTGAGCTCCTCCACGTTGCGGGCCGTGCCGCCCTCGCCCGTGACGCGCTTCGCCAGGTCGACCGCCCGCGCGGCCTCCTCGTCGTCCAGGGAGGCGAACCGCGGCGCGCTGAAGTCGTGTTCGTGCGGGACGTTCGCCGTCAGGGCCAGGCGCAGCGACTCGTCCGCCGCGTCACACGCGGCGATCAGCGCGTCCACCCTGCGCTGCCAGGCCGCGACATGCTCCTGCTCGGCCTTCATGTCCTTCGCCAGGTCGGCGTACGCGGGGTCGTGGCGCCTGGCAGCGTCGTCCACGACCGGGTGGCGGGCCACGACCCGGCCCTTCGCGTCGACCGCGATGCCGTTCTGCTCCGCGCCGTCGAGGATGGCCCGCAGCCCGTCCTTCGCCTTCTTGAACTCCGTGTACGCGTCGAGCAGGAGCCGGTGCACACCCTCTGCCTCCTGCTCGGCGTCCGCGAACTCCTTCACCGTCTTGCGGACGAACTCGCGGGTGACCCCCGCGTTCACCCCGGCCCACCTGGCCGTCTCGGCGTGCACCCGCATGCCGTCGTGCGCCTCGTCGGACAGCCTCTTCAGCCTGCGCGCCATGTCCGACCAGTCGTCCACCGCCGTTTTGAGCTTGTCGACCGGGGCGTTCACCACATCCGCGTATTTCAGCAACTGCCGTCCCCCGTCGACTAGTTGATGTAGTTACTGATCACGGAGACGGCCGCCAGGTCGCCCTGCACGCGCGCGTCGTCCTTCCCGTGCCGGGCGGCCGAATAGTCGAGGTGGTTCGAGATCTGCGCGCAGGCGTCGCGGAGCGTCGTGTACTGACTCTGCCAGGTGTCGTGGACCTTCATCAGGGCGGCGCCACTGGTGAAGTTGTCCGCGCCGAGCGCCCGCGCCGCCTCGAACGTGGCCGCTCTCGCATGGTCGCCGTCGCGCCGGAATCCGTCGTACAGCTTGTACGCGTCCGAGCCGATCACCCCGAGATCATCGGCGTGCGCGACGAGATCCCCGCCGCCCGAACCCTGCGCCGCCGCCCCTAACGCCATCCCCAACTCCCGTTCTGTGCACGCGCATTACGGAATCTTTGCCGTCAGCGTACGGGAAGGAGCCGCACGGATTCCGCGTCAGCGGGCACCCAGGGGTGAATCGGCGGCCGTACTCATGTCCCGGGACTCACCTCGGCCGGGCCGGTCGCCCGCTCGCGGCCCCACGCCGCCAGCGGCTCGAGCGCCTCGTTGAGGCGCGCCCCGTCCTCGGTCAGCGCGTACTCGACGCGGGGCGGCACCTCGTCGTACGAGATGCGGCTCACCACGCCGTCCGCCTCCATCTCGCGCAGGTGCGAGGCGAGGACCTTCTCGGTGATCCCGGGCAGCAGTCGGCGCAGCTCGCCGAAGCGGCGACAGGGGTGTTCATGGAGGGCCCAGAGGATCAGCACCTTCCACTTGCCGCCGATCACCTCCATCGCGGTGTCGATCCCGCAGATGTGCCCGTCCGGCGCGCCCGGCCGGTTCAGCGTCGCCATGCCCCGACCCACCCCCTTGCGAAAGCCCCGACCTGCTCACTCACCCCAGGGTAACCACCCACTTGCAAGTGCGTACTTGATCATGCGTCAGGCCACGACGAGCCTGAACCGCATGACACAGCACCCCGATCACCCCCATCACCCCGAGAAGCCCTCCCTCGCGCTCCTCGGCCTCGGCGCCATGGGCTCCGCGCTCGCCCGCACCTGGCTGGCCGCCGGTCACCCGCTCACCGTCTGGAACCGCAGCCCCGCCCGCGCCGCCGCGCTCGCCGCCGAAGGCGCGCGGGTCGCCGGCAGCGCCGCCGAGGCCTTGGCGGCCAACTCCCTTGTCATTGCCTGCCTGTTGGACGACGACTCCGTCGGTGAGGCGCTCGCCGGAACCGATCTGGACGGCAAGGACCTCGTCAATCTGACCACCAGCACCCCGGCCCAGGCCCGGGCTCGCGCCGCGTGGGCGCGCGAGCGCGGCGGGCGCTACCTGGACGGCACGATCATGGCCGTACCGCCGATGATCGGCGTACCCGAAGCGGGCGGTTACGTCTTCTACAGCGGCTCGCCCGAGCTGTTCGAGCGGCACCGGGAGACACTGGCCGTTCCGGCCGGCACCACCTACGTCGGCGAGGACGCGGGCTTCGCCGCGCTGCACGACGTGGCGCTGCTCAGCGCCATGTACGGGATGTTCGCGGGGGCCGCGCACGCCTTCGCCCTGATCCGTAACGAGGACATCGACCCCGCCTCGCTCGCCACACTGCTCGCCGACTGGCTCGTCGCGATGGCGCCGTCGGTGCACCGGACGGCCGACCACCTGAAGAGCGGCGACTACACCAAGGGGGTCGTCTCCAACCTCGGCATGCAGGTGGCCGGCACCCCGACCTTCCTCGACACCGCCGAGCAGCAGGGCGTCAGCCCCGAACTGCTCGTTCCGTACTTCGCGTTGATGCGACGGCGCCTCGACGAAGGCGGCGGCGATGAGGACCTGACCGGCGTCGTCGACCTCCTCGCGCGCTGACCGAACCCGCTAGCCCTGCTGGACCACCGCCGCCTGGGGGCGGATCGGGAGGCGGTTGACCGGGCGGCCGGTCGCGGCGCGGACCGCGGAGGCGATCGCGGCCGGCGAGGTGACCACCGGGACGGCACTCGCCGCCTTCGCGCCGAAGGGGGCCACCACGTCGCGCTCCTCGACCAGTTTCACGATGCGGATGTCGGGGGCGTCGAGCGCGGTCGGCAGGGCGTAGCCCGTGAGGTCGGGGTGGCGGATCTGGCCGCGTACCGTACGGAGGTTCTCGGTGAGGGCCGCGCCCACGCCCTGGGTCACACCGGCCTCGATCCGGGCCGCGAGCTGGCGGGGGTTGAGGATGCGGCCGACGTCCTGGGCCACGGCGAGTTCGACGACGCGGACCGAGCCGAGCTCGATGTCGACGTCGACCACCGCGCGGATCGCGCAGAACGCGAGGCCCACGAACGCGTCGCCCTGGCCCGTCTCGTCCAGCGGCTCGGTGGGGTGCGGGCGGCACTGGGCGGTGGCCCAGAGTTCCTTGCCGTCCATCGCCTCGGTCACCGTCGTGGACAGCACGCCGTCGTACGAGGTGATCTTGCCGTCGGCGATCTGGAGCAGCTCCGTGGACATGCCGAACTTGTGCGCAAGGGGCTGGAGCAGCTGGGTGCGGACCATCTTGGCCGCCCGCTCGACCGCGCCGCCGGACACCCAGGTGTGGCGGCCGTGGGTGGCGGGGCCCGCCGGGGGCTGGTCGGTGTCGACGGGGGCGACGTGGACCTCGTCGATGCCCAGGGTCTCCTGGACGATCTGGCGGGCGAGTGTGGTGAAGCCCTGGCCGGTCTCGACGGCCGCGCAGATGACCGTGGCGACGCCGTCCTGGACCTTGACGGTGGCCGTGGAGACCTCGTCGGTGCCCTCCGCGCCGAGCATGTGGACCATGCCCAGCGCGTAGCCGACGCCGCGCCGGACCGCGTCCGGCTCGCCCGCGCCCTCGGGTCCGCCCGGCAGCAGCCAGTCGTCCTCGGGGGCGTCCTTGGGGAGGGTCGGGAGCGGGAAGTCCCGTACGGCGGCGAGGAGTTCGGCCACCGGGGCCGGACAGGTGACCGTCTGGCCGGTGGGCAGCAGGTCGCCGGTCGCCAGCGCGTTGCGCATGCGCAGCTCGGCCGGGTCGAGGCCCAGCTTCGCTGCCAGCTTGTCCATTTGGCCCTCGTACGCCGCGCACACCTGCATGGCGCCCTCGCCCCGGACGTGTCCGGACGGCGGGTTGTTGGTGCGCACCGCCCAGCCCTCGACGAAGGCGTGCGGCACGACGTACGGGCCGCACGCGAACGCGACGGCGGCGGCCAGGGATTCGGAGGAGGCCTCGGCGTACGCGCCCGCGTCGAGCAGGATCTGCGCCTCGACCTTGACGAGGCGGCCCTCGGTGTCCGCGTGGTGGCGGTAGCGGAGGAGGGTGGGGTGGCGGTGGGCGTGGCCGAGGAAGGACTCCTCACGGGTCGCGGTCAGCTTGACCGGGCAGCCCGTCCTCAACGCCAGGAGCCCCAGCGGCAGTTGGAAGCCGAGGTCCTCGCGGTCGCCGGTCGCGCCGGGCACGCCGGTGACGACGACCTTGACGCGGTCCGGCTCCAGGCCGAAGCAGGCGGCGGCCAGATCGCGGTCGCTGTGCGGGTCGGTCGAGGCGGTGTACAGCTCGACGCCGCCGTCGGGCCGGGGCACCGCGAGGCCCGCCTCGGCGCCGATCGGGGCCGGGTCCTGGCGGCCGATCCGGTACAGGCCCTCGACGACGACGTCGCCGGTGACCTCGGGGTCGCCGTACTGGAGCGGGATGTGCCGGATCAGGTTGCCGTCGGGGTGCAGCGGTTCGGCCGCGAACGCCTTCTCCGGGTCGGTGACCGGTTCGAGCACCTCGTACTCGACGGCGATCGCGGCGGCCGCGAGGCGCGCGGTGTCCGGGTGGTCGGCGGCCACGGCGGCGATGGGCTCGCCGTGGTGGCGTACGAACTCGGCGGCGAAGACGGGCCGGTCGGCGACGCGTCGGCCGAACGCCGGGTCGCCCGGCACGTCGGCGTGGGTCACCACGGACCGTACGCCCGGCATGGCGACGGCGGCCGAGGTGTCGATCGAGACGATGCGGGCGCAGGCGTGCGGGGCGCGCAGCACGGCCGCCCACAGCAGGCCCTCGGCCCACAGGTCGGCCGCGTAGGGGAAGGTGCCCTCGGTCTTGGCGCGCGCGTCGACGGGCGCGAGCGACGCGCCGATCCCGTGCGCGGGCGCCTGCTGCTCCGGCGCCGCCGCCGGGATGGCGCCGTCGACCGTCGCGGTGGCTGCGTCGTTGCTCACGCCATGCCTCCGTCGTGCGTGTGCGGGGGCTTGGCGCTGCCGGCCCCGGGGGGTGCCTGGTGCGGGATGCGGGCCTCTTCGGCGGGGGCCGCACCGGCCGCCTCGCGGCCCGCCACGACATCCTTCACCGCATCGAGGACGCCACGGTAGCCGGAACAGCGGCACAGGTTGCCGCAGAGCGCCTGGCGGGTTTCGAGCTCGGTGGGGGCGTGGTTGCCTTCGAGCAGGTCATGCACGGTCATGGCCATGCCGGGGATGCAGAAGCCGCACTGCACGGCGCGGCTCTCGGCGAGGGCCCGCTGGACGTCGGAGGGTTCGCCGTTGGTGGCGAGCCCCTCGACGGTACGGACCTCGCTGCCGGCGGTGGTCGCCGCGGGCACCAGGCAGGAGGCGACGAGCCGCCCGTCCACCTGGACGTTGCAGGCCCCGCACTCGCCCTGTGAGCACCCGTCCTTGGCCCCGGCGAGCCCGAGCCGCTCGCGCAGCACGTAGAGCAGCGACTCCCCGACCCAGGCCTCGGTGACGGGCCGGTCGGCACCGTTGACGCGCAGCACGTAGGAGGCGCGGGGGTGTTCGAGGTCGGGCGCGGGCGCCGCTTCCACGACGGGCTCGGGGGCGGGGTCGGCGACGGTCCCGGGGTCGGCGGCGGCCTCGGGCGCGAGCCGGGAACCCGGCTCGGGCTCGGCTTCGGTCTGGGGCGCGGGGAGTTCGGCCGATTCGGGCACTTCGAGCGCTTCGCGCGTTTCAGGCGCTTCGAGCGACTTGGCCGCTTCAGGCGTTCCGGGCGCTTCGGCCGTTTCGGGTACGGGCTCGGCGGCGGATGCTTCCGGCAGGGGCTCGGGCGCTCGCACGGCTTCCGGTTCCGGCCGCGGCTGCGGTTCCGGATGCGACTGCGGCTGCGGTTCCGGATGCGACTGCGGGTGCGGCTGCCGGGCGGCGCCGCCCGCCGGCCCGGCGACATCCGATACGTCCCGTACATCCGGAATGTCAGCGGCGGGCGGCGGGGGCTCCTGGGCCGCGGGCTCCTGGATCTCGGGCCGGCGCTCGGGCTGCCGGGCCTCGGGCAGCTGGTTCGCCCAGGGGGCGGGCGCGCCGCCGGGGAGGGTGGCGGGCGGGGTCGAGCCCCACTGCTCGATCAGCGAGGAGGTCGTGAACTCACCTGATTCTTCCGGGAGTTCGCCCTCGGCGACCGGGATGGTCCACTGGCCGGTGCCCGCGAGGGAGGGCTCGTCGGCGAAGTTCCACTGGGCCGTGGCGGCCGGGTCGTGGGCGGGCCCCGTCGGGGTCGCGGGCGCGGGGGCGGGCGCGGCGGGCTCCGGCCACACCACGGTCTGCGCACCCGGCGCGGGGTCGGCGTCGGGGGTGGGCTGCCCGGTGAGCTCGGTCGGGATGCGCCAGACGCCGGTCGCGCCCGGGTCCGTCGCGGCGGCCGGGGTGAGCGGCACGATCATCGGCGGTACGTAGCCGTGGCCGGGGGCGGCCAGCGGGGCGCCCATCATGTCCATGTCCGGGGGGAGCTGGACGAAGGCCGTGGCGTCGGGCTCGTACTCGCCGCCGTGCGGAACGGGCTCCCAGCCGCCGTGCCGGGGCACCTGGCCGTAGCCGTGCTCGTGTCCGCGCTCGGGCTCGTGCTCGTTGTTCTGGTCGGTCACGACAGCGCCCTCCCCAGTGCTCGTCGGGCCAACGCGGCGACGGTGCGCCGCAGATGCAGTACGGCCGGCGAGAGGGGCGGTGGCGGTGTGCCGTCCTCGGATGGCGCCGGGTCCGGGATGCAGGCGGCGGCCACGTACTCGCCGAACGCGCCGAGCGCCTCCGGGGCCAGCGCCGCGCGCTCGCCGTCCCAGTCGATGAGCGAGGCGATCCAGCGCTCGGCCTCCAGGGGCCGCAGCGGCATCGGCGCGATGGCGCCGACCGCGCAGCGCACCCCGCGCCGGGCCGGGTCCAGGACGACGGCGACCGAGGCGGTGGCGCGGCCGGGGCCGGTGCGGCCGGTCGCCTTGAGGAAAACTTGGGGAGCGTGCAGCAGCGGCACCCGGACATATCCGATCAACTCGGCCGGGGCGAGCATGTCCCGGCCGGCCAGCAGGTGCGACACGGGGATTTCCCGCCGGGCGCCGTCCGGGCCCGCGATGACGAGGGTGGCTTCGAGCGCGGCGAGCACGGGCAGCGCGTCACCGGTCGGGGCGGCGGAGGCGATGTTGCCGCCCAGGGTGCCCGCGTTGCGGATCTGCGGGGGGCCCGCGGCGCGCGCGGCCGCGGCGAGCGCCGGAATGAGCGCCGCGAAGTCCGGGCGCCCCATACGGGCGTGGGTGAGACCGGCGCCGAGCAGGGCGTGGCCGTCCTGGTACTGCCAGCCGCGGATCTCGTTGATCCGGCCGAGTCCGACCAGGCCCGCGGGGCGCAGCAGGCCCCGGTTCACGGCCGCCATCAGATCGGTGCCGCCCGCGACGGGCACGGCGGCAGGCATGGCCGCGAGCGCCGCCACGGCCTCGTCCAGTGAGGCAGGCAGCGTCACGGACTGCGCCGCCTGCGGTGCGTGCGTGGTCAACCCAGCTGCCCCTTCCCGGTGTCCCGGCCGTACCGACTGTGCCGTCTGTAGCCACCTGCTGATGGCCGTACCGTACGTGCTCACAGCCCGGACGTGGCAACTCTGGCACATCTTCCGGACCGGCCGACGGGAGGGTCCGCGAAGCACGCTTCCGTCCCCGACCTGGGGAATGTTCCGGTTTGGAAAGCCTTGTACGACTTATGCGGTACGCCTTGTTCCGCACGCCGGGTGTTCGTCACAGCGGTCTTCCTCGCAGCCGGACGCGGCCGGGGCGGCCGTGACCTGGGGTCACGCTCCCAGGGACACGGCCTCCGAGCACCCCCTTGGGCCAGGGCTCACCTGTTTGGGGGCGCCCCCTCGATCGGGCGTCCGAGCACACCTGGGCGCTGTTGCCACGGCAACGGGCCGGTGGGCGGACGGTAGTCGACGCCGAGCGCGTCAAGTCGCTTGTAGTGGGCGGTCATTCGCCGATCGAAATCGGCGAAGTCGCGGTCGGCGGGGGCGGGCAGGGCGCTCCAGGCCACCTCGGCGAAGGCGGCGAGCCGGGGGAACACCTGGTAGTCGACGCGCGACTGGTTCTCCATCACCTCGGTCCACACGTTGGCCTGGGTGCCGAGGATGTGGGCGGCGGCCTCGGCGCCGAGCTGCGGCGGCACGGGCTCGAACCGGTAGACGTCCTCCAGGGTGCGTACGTATCCGATGGGCATGGGCTCGTCCTCGCCGCCGGCCTGGCGGTGGTCCAGGTAGACGTGCTGCTCGGGGCACATCACGACGTCGTGGCCGGCCTCGGCGGCCGCGATCCCGGCGCCGTAGCCCCGCCAGGACGACACGGCGGCGCCGGGCGCGAGGCCGCCCTCCAGGATCTCGTCCCACCCGATGAGCCGCCGCCCGCGCGCGCTCAGCCAGCTGTCGAAGTGCCGGATGAGCCAGGACTGGAGCTCGTTCTCACCGGCGAGCCCGAGCTCGCGGATCCGCTCCTGTACGAGGTCGGACTTCTGCCACTGCTCCTTGGGGCACTCGTCCCCGCCGATGTGAATGAACGGCGAGGTCTCCTCGGGGAACATCTCGAGGACCTCCTCCAGCACCCCTTCGTAGAAGCGGAGGGTGTTGTCAGTGGGGGCGAGTACGTTCGGATTGACGCCCCAGGTGTCCCAGACGGAGAGGGAGGCGGTGTCGATGACGTCGGTGTTGCCGAGTTCGGGGTACGCGGCGATGGCGGCCTGCGAGTGTCCCGGGATGTCGATCTCGGGGACCACGCGGATATGCCGCTCGGCGGCGTACGCGACGATCTCGCGGATGTCCTCCTGGGTGTAGTAGCCCCCGTGCGGCTTCTCGTCCCACAGGGGCGATGCGCGATGCCCCCACTTGGTACGACTGCGCCAGGCTCCGACGTCGGTGAGCCGCGGATACCGCTTGATCTCGATCCGCCACCCCTGATCGTCCGTCAGGTGGAAGTGGAAGACATTGAGCTTGTGGGCGGCGATGAGATCGAGGTAGCGCAGCACGCCGTCCTTGGGCATGAAGTGCCGCGAGACGTCGAGCATGAGCCCGCGCCAGGCGAAGCGGGGCCCGTCTTCGACGGTGACCCCGGGGAGGTCCCACTGCCGGGTGCTCTCCAGTGGGGCCCGGCGAAAGGCGTCCGGCCCGAGCAGCTGACGGAGCGTCTGCATCCCCCGGAACACGCCGGCCGCGCTGCCGCCCTCGATGAGTACGGCGACGTCGTCGACGGATCGGTCCGTGGAGAGCCGGTATCCCTCCGGGCCGTGCCGCCCCGCGACCTCCGGGCTGGTCCGCAGCACGATGCGGTCCCGCCCGACGGAGCCGTCGGGGAGCGCCAGCCCGGTGGCGGCCCCGATACCCCCTCGCAGAAGGGCGGCGAGGGGTTCGGTGCCGGGGGTGGTGTGGAGGGTGGTGTGGGGGTGCAGGGGGTGGCGGGTGGGGGGGCCTTGGGGCGTGTGGGGGGTGCTGGTACTGGTGGGGGCGGGGATGAGGCAGTGGGGGCTGTCGGGGCTGTCCGTGTCCGGGGCGCTGTCCATGGGGTTCCTTTCGTGCGGGTGTGGTGCGGTGTAGTGCGGGGCGATGCGGTGCATGCGTTGTGCGTACGGTGCGGCTTTTGTCCTTCCCCACCCCGCCCCTTCCCGAGACCCTCCCGGGGGGATTCAGCGTGGCTGACAGGCCGGCGGCCCTGCTCCTCAAACGCGGGAGGGGCTGGGTGAGTTCATGGGCGGCGGCTCGTGGGGCCCTGGTCGCGCAGTTCCCCGCGCCCCTGGCGGGACGAGGTCACCAGCCCGACACAGGCGCACCCACCTCGCCCCCTCCCAGCCCATCTCGCGCTGCCCATGGCGGCATACCCAGCCTGTCCGGCAGGCGAGGACGAACGCGCCGTTACGGCGGAATCTGGGCCTGAGGCACAGCCCCAGAGCTGAACGCTCTCCACCCTCGTCACACCTGAGCCGGTGAGCCAGAGCCTCCGAGTGGGGGCAAGGGGCGGAGTCCCCCGCAGGGCTCTGGGGCGCAACCCCCAGGAGACTCAGCCTCTCCCCTGCCACAGGCGGTGGGTCAGCGCACCCTGGGGTCCGGGGCGGAGTCCGCGAAAGGGGTGCAGGGGACGAAGTCCCCGCGGGGGTCCGGGGCGCAGCCCCAGGAGCCGGACCGTCCAATCCCCTGCACGGCCGGGTGGGTGGGCCAGCGCCCCCGGGGTCCGGGGCGGAGCCCCGCGGAGCCGGGCCTTCCAGGGCCGGGGCACGGGCGGGCGGGCAAACCCCGGGGGCCCGGGGCGCAGCCCCAGAAAGCCAGCACCTTCCACGCTGGGCAACGGGGGCCCAGCCCGACCCGCCCATCCTCCGAAACCGGCGGAGCCAAGCGTCACTTGACCGCACCCCCCACCCCCGAAACCAGCCTCCGCTGCACCAGCACGAAGAACACCAGCACCGGCAGCGTCATCACCGTCGACGCCGCCATGATCCCGCCCCAGTCGTTCTCGTCCGGCTTGAAGAAGACGAGCAGCGCCATGGGCAGCGTGGACTGCGACGTGTCGCTGATGATGAACGACTTCGCGAACAGGAAGTCGTTCCAGGCGGAGATGAAGGAGAAAACGCTCGTCGCCACCAGCCCCGGAAAAACCAGCGGGAACAGGATCTGCCAGAGGAACCGCGTCCGGCTCGCCCCGTCCAGCGCCGCCGCCTCCTCCAGCGCCACCGGCACCCCCTTCACGAACCCCCGCAGCATCCAGATCGCGAAGGGCAGCGAGAAGGCCAGGTGCGGCAGGATCAGCGAGCCGAGGGTGTTGAGCTGGCCCAGGTCCCGCATCAGGAAGAACAGCGGGATCGTCAGCGCCTCGACCGGCACCATCTGCGCCACCAGGAACATGATCAGCAGCGTGGTGCGGAACCTGAACCGGAAGCGCGTCACCGCCGTCGCCGCCAGGAAGGCGATCAGGGCCGAGAGCAGCACCACCGAGCCCGCCACCACCAGGCTGTTGAGGAAGTACCGCCCGAAGTCCTGCTGCGTGAAGACCCGGCGGAAGGAGTCGAGGGAGGGGGACAGCGTCCAGGGCCTGGGGTGCGCCGACTGCACCTCCCCCGCCGGTTTGAAGGCCGACAGCACCATCCAGTACAGGGGGAAGGCGACCACCACGGCCGCCACCAGCGCCACCGCCTCGGCAGCCAGCCGCCCCGGCCGGCGAACACGTAGAGCACGCGGAGCCCGTGGAAGACAGCGCGCACTGCGGGCACTTGACACACGTCGCACACGTTGAACACGTACGAAGCTCACAGCTCCTCCCCCCGCCCGCGCAGCACCCGCAGATACACCAGCGTCGCCGCCAGCAGGATGAGCAGCATCACCACGCCGATCGCCGAGCCGAGGCTGTACTGCGAGGACGCGAACGCCTTCTGGTACGCGTACACGTTCAGGACCAGGTTCTGGCCCGCGATCCCGCCCCCGTTCGTCATGACGTAGATCTGCGTGAACACCTTGAAGTCCCAGATCACGGACTGGATCGTGACGACCGTGAGGATCGGTCGCAGCATCGGGACCATGACGGACCGCCAGATCCGCCACTGCGAGGCCCCGTCGAGCGCGGCCGCCTCCAGGACCTCGCCCGGGATCGCGCGGATCCCGGCGTACACCGTGACCATCACGAACGGGAAGGAGCACCACACCACTTCGAGCAGCACGAGCAGGAACGCGCTGTAGCGGCCGTACGTCCACGAGTGGTCGCCGAGGCCCAGGACCCGGTTGACCGGGCCGAAGTCCGGGTCGAACAGGAACATCCACACCGTCGAGCCGGTGATCGCGGGCGTCGCCCACGCGCCGAGCGCGGCCAGCATCAGCGCGAGCCGGGGCAGCGCCCGTACGCGTGTGAGCAGCACCGCGAGCGCGCAGCCCACCGCGAGAGTGCTCAGCACGCAGGCCGCCGCGAAGACGACCGTGGCGAGCAGCACCGACCAGAACTGGCTGTCCGAGAAGAGCGCGGAGTAGTTGCCAAGGCCCTGGAAGCTGGTCGGCTCACCGCCGCTGACCTGGGCCTGGGTGTACTCCAGGAAGGAGATCAGGCCGAGTTGGTAGATCGGGTAGACGAGCAGCGCGCCGAGGACGGCGAGGGCCGGGGCCAGGTAGAGCCATGGGGTCCAACCCGCCTGCCGGTGCGAGCGGCGGCCCGGCGCCGACTTCGCCACCGGCATCCGTACGGCGTCCCGGGTGGCGGTCGCGGGGCTCAACCCGCCGCCCCGAACACGTCGTTCATCTTCTTCGCCGCGTCCGCCGACGCCTTCGCGACGTCCTTCTTGCCGCTGACGATCTCCTGGAACATCGTCGGCAGCACGAGCGAGGAGTCGATCTGGCCCCAACCGGGCGACGCGGGAACGAACTTGGCGCCCGCCGCCAGGCTGCGTACGAACGGCTCGACGAACGGCTGCTTCTTCGCGACCTCCGCCCGTACGTCGGTGTACGTCGGCAGGAAGCCCATCGCGTCGAACAGCTCGCGCTGGGTGGCCTTGCCGGCGAGCTGCTCCATGAGCCCGACCGCGAGCGTGCGGTGCGAACTGCTCTTCAGTACGCCGATGTTGTTGCCGCCCGCGAAGGCCGGGGCGACCGAGCCCGGCGCGATGCCCGGCAGCGGCACGACCGCGTATTTGCCCTTGACGGTGCCCGCCTCGACGGCCGCGTGGTTGAAGTCGCCGCCGATCGCCATGGCCGCCTTGCCGTTCGCGAAGGCGGTGACGGTGGCGTTGCCGCCCATCTGCGCGCACTTGGCGGCGGGGCAGTTGGCGTCGCCGAAGAGCGAGGTGTAGGCCGCGATGCCCTTGCGGGAGGCTTCGCCGTCGATCGCCGAGGTGTATTTTCCGCCGTTCTCGGTGGCCAGTTCGCCACCGTCGGCCCACAGGAACGGCAGCGCGCCGTACGTGTAGGCGCCGCCCACCGCCAGCCCGTAGAGGTCGGGCTTCGCCTGGTGGATCTTCTTCGCGGTCGCGATCAGTTCGTCCTGGGTTCCGGGCACGGCGAGGCCGAGGTCCTTGAGGACGTCGGTGCGGTAGTAGAGGGCGCGTACGCCCACGAACAGCGGGGCACCGTAGACCTTTCCGCCCACGGTGACGGACTGCTTCGCCGTCGGGTCGGTGTCCTTCGCCTCGGTCCAGGCGGCGAACTCGGCGCTCACATCGGCGAGTCCGCCGTCCTTCACATAGCCGGCCGTGTCGGTGTTGCCGTACTCGATCAGGTCGGGCGCGGAGGCGGGGTCGTTGAAGGCGGCCTTGATCTTCTGGGCGCGGGTGTCGACGGGTATGTACTCGACCTGCACGTCGGCGCCCTTGTGCGCCTTTTCGAAGGCGGCCACGGCCTTGTCCACCACCTGTTGTTTGGGGCCGTTGCTCACCTCCTGGAAGAGCCAGACCCGCAGGGTGCCGCTCTTGTCGTCGCTCCTGGCGCTGTTGTCGGACGTCTGCGGGGCGCAGGCGGCCAGGCCGGCGAGGGCGAGTGCCGCCACTGGCAGGGCGGTCAGAGCGGCTCGGGTGGTTCGGGCGGTTCGGGCAGTGAGCTTCACGGCAGAGATCCTCCCCATGGCCGTTGCAACATACGCAACGCGCGTTTCGCATACTGCACAACAGGGAGGAGGTTATGGCGGAGGCAAAGCCCCCGGCAAGAGGTCTGGACAACCCGGCACACACAAAACGGCCCCCTGGGTGTGCGTCACGCACACCCAGGGGGCCGCTGAGGCCATCCGGTCCGGAGGCTACTTCTTGTCCTTGCCGCCCTTGTCCTTGTCGCCACCGGCGCCCATGGACTCGTAGATCTCCTTGCACATCGGGCAGACCGGGTACTTCTTCGGGTCGCGCCCCGGCACCCAGACCTTGCCGCAGAGCGCGACGACGGGCGTGCCGTCCAGCGCGCTCGCCATGATCTTGTCCTTCTGGACGTAGTGGGCGAAGCGCTCGTGGTCGCCGTCGCCGTTCGACACCTGGGGTGTCGGCTCTACGAGGGTCCCCGTACCTGCCCCGCGCTCGGGCTCAAGAGTGCTCATAACCACCAAGGGTACTGAAGGCAACCGGATTGAGTGGAGGCGCGTCGCCGGGGCGTCAATTGAGTGAGGGATCGTCCGGATAGGTGGCGATCATCGCGAGCTCGCTGCGCTGGCGGCGCAGCACCGCCCGCCACAGGCTCTCGGGTTCCGGGGACGAGACGTCACCGGGCTCCGACTCGACCACGTACCAGGCGCCGTCGGTGAGCTCGTCCTCCAGCTGGCCGGGGCCCCAGCCCGCGTACCCGGCGAAGATCCGCAGCGAGCCGAGGGCGGCGGCGAGCAGTTCGGGCGGCGCCTCCAGGTCGACCAGGCCGATCGCCCCGTACACCCGCCGCCAGCCCAGCGGGCCCTCGTCGCCGGGGATGACGGCCACGCCGAGGGCCGAGTCGAGCGAGACCGGGCCGCCCTGGAAGACCACACCGGGCTCGCCGGCCAGTCCCGCCCAGGGCTCCAGGATGTCGCCGACGCCGACCGGGGTCGGCCGGTTCAGGACCACGCCGAGCGTGCCCTCCTCGTCGTGGTCGAGGAGCAGCACCACCGCGCGGTCGAAGTTCGGATCCGCGAGCGCGGGGGTCGCGACGAGCAGCCGCCCGGTGAGCGAGGACACCTCGGTCATGCGGACATGATCCCGCATAAGTGGGCCGTTCGGATAGGAAGGCGCCGGGCGAAGCGCGACGTTGAGGGGCAGCGGCCGGGTGACACGAGGGCGCACGGCAGCAGGAGGGCGTCTTCCCTCGTGCGCCCCCGGAAGAGCACCGGGACAGGTGACGCTGCGCTGAACTCCCTGCGCGGAGCGTGCTGTAGCGAATTCATTACCTTCGTGAACCCTCCTCGGCCTTACGGGGCAGGGGTGAAAGCCCCTTACCCTTTATCCCTGCCCCTTGCCCGACCACTCCGGAACGCGAGATTCATGACCGGCACAGACGATGTACTGCTTGTCCACGGCGGAACCCCGCTCGAGGGCGAGATCCGCGTCCGCGGCGCGAAGAACCTCGTGCCGAAGGCGATGGTCGCCGCCCTTCTCGGCAGCGGCCCGAGCAGACTGCGCAATGTGCCCGACATCCGCGACGTGCGCGTCGTACGGGGCCTGCTGCAGCTGCACGGCGTCACCGTCCGCCCAGGCGACGAGCCGGGCGAGCTGATCCTCGACCCGTCCCACGTCGAGTCCGCCAACGTCGCCGACATCGACGCGCACGCGGGTTCCTCGCGGATCCCGATCCTGCTGTGCGGCCCGCTTCTGCACCGGCTGGGCCACGCCTTCATCCCGGGCCTCGGCGGCTGCGACATCGGCGGCCGGCCCATCGACTTCCACTTCGAGGTGCTGCGCCAGTTCGGCGCGACCATCGAGAAGCGCGCGGACGGCCAGTACCTGGAGGCCCCCCAGCGCCTTCGCGGCTGCAAGATCCGGCTGCCCTACCCCTCGGTCGGCGCGACCGAGCAGGTGCTGCTCACCGCGGTGCTCGCGGAGGGTGTGACCGAGCTCTCCAACGCCGCGGTCGAGCCGGAGATCGAGGACCTCATCTGCGTCCTGCAGAAGATGGGCGCGATCATCGCCATGGACACCGACCGGACCATCCGCGTCACCGGTGTCGACAAGCTCGGCGGCTACACCCACCGCGCCCTCTCGGACCGCCTGGAGGCCGCCTCGTGGGCGTCCGCCGCGCTGGCGACCGAGGGCAACATCTACGTCCGCGGCGCCCAGCAGCGCTCGATGATGACGTTCCTGAACACCTACCGGAAGGTCGGCGGCGCCTTCGAGATCGACGACGAGGGCATCCGCTTCTGGCACCCCGGCGGCTCGCTCAAGTCCATCGCCCTCGAAACGGACGTGCACCCCGGCTTCCAGACCGACTGGCAGCAGCCGCTGGTCGTCGCCCTCACCCAGGCCACCGGCCTGTCCATCGTCCACGAGACGGTGTACGAGTCGCGGCTCGGCTTCACCTCGGCGCTGAACCAGATGGGCGCGCACATCCAGCTGTACCGCGAGTGCCTGGGCGGCTCGGACTGCCGCTTCGGCCAGCGCAACTTCCTGCACTCCGCGGTCGTGAGCGGCCCCACGAAGCTCCAGGGCGCCGACCTGATCATCCCGGACCTCCGGGGCGGCTTCTCGTACCTCATCGCCGCCCTGGCGGCCCAGGGCACGTCCCGCGTCCATGGCATCGACCTGATCAACCGCGGCTACGAGAACTTCATGGAGAAGCTGGAGAGTCTCGGGGCAAAGGTCGAGCTCCCCAACGGTTCGCTGGTCTGATCTCCGCCCGGGGATTGCCCCAGGCCCCGTATCGCCCCTGGCAGGGTGCATCCCGCCAGGGGCGCGGGGAACTGCGCGACCAGCCACCGACGGCCCGCGGTCGAAACCCCTCGCTTCCCGCGGAGCGATACGCACGCAAAAGGGCGGCCACCCTGTTCCCAGGGTGGCCGCCCTCAGCGTTGCTGCCAAGCGGCCTTGCAGAGCAAGGAACGCTTACTTGCCCTTGGCGGCTTCCTTGAGCTTCGAGCCCGCGGAGACCTTCACGCTGTAGCCGGCCGGGATGTTGATCGGGTCGCCGGTCTGCGGGTTACGAGCGGTACGAGCGGCACGGTGGGTGCGCTCGAAGGTCAGGAAGCCGGGGATGGTGACCTTCTCGTCGCCCTTGGCGACGATCTCGCCGACGGTCTCGGCGAGAGCGGCCAGCACGGCGTCGGCGTCCTTGCGGGTCACCTCGGCGCGGTCGGCCAGCGCGGCCACCAGCTCACTGCGGTTCATGTTCTTACTCCCGTGTTCTTCTTGCCTGTGAGGCGTGCCACGCGGCGGAAGCCGCATGTTGGGTACAGCGAAGCCGATGCTGCCAGGGCCCTCGGACAGTCCCCGCACCCGGGTCACGACCCTCGCGTCCATGGGGGTCCCCCCTGGACGAAGTCCTTGGGGAAGCATCCTGCCCCCACCTACGGCGGGAAAGCCAATCCGGCACCCTCCCGAGTCACCCTGAGTCACACGAAAAGCGCCACTGCCTCATCGAGGTGACGCTCCGTCGACAGGGTGAGAACTCCCGGGCCGGGGCCGGTGCGGATGCGGGTCATGGTCCGTCACCCTAAGGGGGCGTTACTTGGCCCGCATCCCGCGACGCGCCGGAGCTCAGGCCGACGTGGGCGCCGTCACAGCGCCCCCGGCGGCCTTGGCGGCGTTGCGGACGGCTCCCGCGACCGCTCCGGCGACCTTGTCGTTGAAGACCGACGGGATGATGTAGTTCGCGTTGAGCTCGTCCTCGGCGACGACGTCCGCGAGCGCGCCGGCCGCGGCCAGCATCATCTCGGTGTTGACCGTGCGGGACTGGGCGTCCAGGAGGCCCCGGAAGACGCCCGGGAAGACCAGCACGTTGTTGATCTGGTTGGGGAAGTCCGAGCGGCCGGTGGCCACAACTGCCGCGCTCTGGCGGGCGATCGCTGGGTCGACCTCCGGGTCCGGGTTCGCGAGCGCGAACACGATCGCGCCGTCGGCCATCGCCGCGACGTCGTCCCCGCCAAGGACGTTGGGGGCGGAGACGCCGATGAAGACGTCGGCGCCGACCACGGCCTCCTTGAGCGTGCCGGTCAGGCCCTCGGGGTTGGTGTTGTCGGCGATCCAGCGCAGCGCGGACTCGGGGCTCGCGCTGATCAGATCGTCGCGCCCGGCGTGCACCACGCCGTGGATGTCGGCGACGACGGCGTTCTTGACACCGGCCGCGAGCAGCAGCTTGAGGATGGCGGTACCGGCCGCGCCGGCGCCGGACATGACGACGCGTACGTCGCCAATTCCCTTGCCCACCACGCGAAGTGCGTTGGTCAGCGAGGCGAGCACCACGATCGCGGTGCCGTGCTGGTCGTCGTGGAAGACGGGGATGTCGAGGGCCTCGCGCAGGCGGGCCTCGATCTCGAAGCAGCGGGGCGCGGAGATGTCTTCGAGGTTGATGCCCGCGAAGCCGGGGGCGATCGCCTTGACGATCTCGACGATGGCGTCGGTGTCCTGGGTGTCCAGGCAGATGGGCCACGCGTCGATGCCGGCGAAGCGCTTGAAGAGGGCCGCCTTGCCCTCCATGACGGGCAGCGCGGCCATCGGGCCGATGTTGCCGAGGCCGAGTACCGCGGAGCCGTCCGTCACGACTGCGACGGAGTTGCGCTTGATGGTGAGGCGCCGGGCGTCCTCGGGGTTCTCGGCGATCGCCATGCACACGCGGGCCACGCCCGGGGTGTAGATCATGGAGAGGTCGTCACGGTTGCGGATGGGGTGCTTCGACTGCATCTCGATCTTGCCGCCGAGGTGCATCAGGAACGTACGGTCGGAGACCTTGCCGAGGGTGACGCCCTCGATGCCGCGCAACTCCTCGACGATCTCGTCGGCGTGCGCGGTGGAGGTGGCCGCGATGGTGACGTCGATCCGCAGCTTCTCGTGGCCGGAGGCGGTCACGTCGAGGCCGGTCACCGACCCGCCGGAGGACTCCACGGCGGTGGTGAGCTGGGAGACCGCCGTGCCGCTGGCGGGCACCTCAAGACGGACCGTCATCGAGTACGAGACGCTGGGCGCCGTTGCCATGACCGTGTTCCTCTGCTTTCCCTAGCTTCGTTGCTAGCACCGCCCCGGCTGTGGCGCGGCGGTGCCATCCGATGGTCGCACCTACTGGCTGGTAGCCGATAATGGACGACCCCTTTCGGAAAGTTGTTTCCACCATACGAGAAAGTCACGGTCCGGCGGAAGACCCTTCCGGAGACCTGCGGGCGCCCGCACCAACGACAACAGGCCCACGCCATCCGAAGATGACGTGGGCCTGTCGCTCACGTTAATGACACCGACCCGCCATGCTCGCCTCGCGGCAAGTGGTCGCTCTGAGCGACTAAGGTTGGGCCCGGGGGCTTGGATCGAGCCGGTGCCACACCCAGGCTAACAAACCACCCCGGCAAGTGATCCCCGCATCGCGAGTTGACCCCGAATTTAATCCCGGAGCAGGTCGGGCACCCCGTCCGTGTCGGGCTCGTCCCGCTCGCCGGAGACGACCGTGAGCTGCTGCGTCGCCCGGGTCAACGCCACGTACAGCACCCGCAGTCCGGCCGGGGACTCGTCCGCGATCTCGGCCGGGGAGACGACCACCGTGGCGTCGTACTCCAGGCCCTTGGCCTCCAGGCTGCCCAGCGCCACCACCCTGTCGCCGAGCCCCGCGAGCCAGCGCGCGGCCTGTTCGCGGCGGCGCATCGCGACGACCACGCCGACCGTTCCGTCCACCTGGTCGAGCAGCCGCGCCGCCTCCTCCCGCACGGAGCGGGCGAGGTCCCCGTCGCGTACGACCGCGAACCGCGGCTGGACTCCCGTCGAGCGGACGGCGGCCGGGGACTTCATGCCGGGCATCGCCAACGCCAGCACCTTGGCGGCCAGTTCGGCGATCTCGGCCGGATTGCGGTAGTTGACGGTCAACTCGAAACGGCGGCGCGGGCGGCTGCCCAGCGCCTCGTCGCGGGCCTCGGCGGCCTCGTCCGGGTCGGACCACGAGGACTGCGCCGGGTCGCCCACGACCGTCCAGGTGGCGGTGCGCCCGCGCCGGCCGACCATCCGCCACTGCATGGGGGTCAGGTCCTGCGCCTCGTCGACGATGACGTGCGCGTACTCGGTACGTTCCTGGGCGAGCCGCTCGGCGCGTTCGCGCTGGGTCTCCTCGCGGTGCGGCATCAGCTCTTCGAGGCCGGTGAGCGCGTCGAGCGGGTCGTACTCGCGCTTCTTCTTCGGCCGGGCCGGGGCGCCGAGCAGCGTCTCCAGCTCGTCGAGCAGGGCCACGTCGTGCACGGAGAAGGCACCGTCGGCGGTGCGCGCGAGCGAGCGGGCCAGGCGCCGCACCTCGCCCTGGTTGAGGACCCGGCGGGCCCAGCGCGACAGGCGCTTCTCGTCGGCCATCGCGGCGAGCACCCCGCGCGGGGTGAGCTCGGGCCACCACGCGTCGAGGAAGGTGACGAAGGAGTCCTCGGAGGCGATGTCGTCGTCGAAGGAGGAGCGCAGCTCGGCGGCCAGCTCGGGGTCCGTGTGCCGTCCGTTCGCGCCCGACTTCGACCACAGGGCGTCGAGCAGCAGCCTGCGGGCGCGCGGGCGCAGCAGGTTGACGGGAGCGGTGCCGCCGAGCACGTTCTGGCGGATGCGCCGCAGCTCCTCGCCCTCCAGCTCGATGCGCGCACCGAAGGCGACGACGCGCAGCCGCTGGGCGGGCTGCTGGGCGGGCGCCTCGTCACCACCGAGAGCGAGCTGCTCCCCGCCGCGGCGACGGGAGCGCCTGGGCTGCTCCCCCTGCCCTTCCAGGGCGCCCCTGGCGGCCCTGCGCAGGACGTGGAGCATGCGGGACGAGCCCTTGATCCTGGCAACCGCCGGGTCGTCGTACTCGGTGGCCTCCGCGCCGTCCACGAGGTTGCCGACCGCGCGGATCGCGACCTGGCCCTCCTCGCCGAGCGAGGGCAGCACGCCCTCGGTGTAGGCGACGAGCAGCGGCGTCGGCGAGACGATCAGGATGCCGCCCGCGTAGCGGCGCCGGTCCTGGTAGAGGAGGTAGGCCGCGCGGTGCAGCGCGACCGCCGTCTTGCCGGTGCCGGGACCGCCCTCGACGTACGTCACCGAAGCGGCGGGCGCGCGGATGACCAGGTCCTGCTCGGCCTGGATGGAGGCGACGATGTCCCGCATGGTGTGGCTGCGGGCCTGGCCGAGCGCGGCCATCAGGGCGCCGTCGCCGATCACGGGCAGCTCGGCGCCGTTCAGGGTCGCCCTGAGCTCCGGGCGCATCAGGTCGTCCTCGACGCCGAGCACCTTGCGGCCCTTGGAGCGGATGACCCGGCGGCGTACGACACGGCCCGGGTCGACCGGCGTCGAGCGGTAGAAGGGCGCCGCGGCCGGCGCCCGCCAGTCGATCACCAGCGGCGAGTAGTCGGCGTCCAGGACGCCGATCCGGCCGATGTGCAGGGTCTCGGCGATGTCGGCCGTGCCGTCGGGGCGCACGGCGTCCTCGGCCGGGTCGACCGAGGTGTACGCGCCGTCCGGGCCCTTCTTGCCGTCCTTGCCGAGCAGCAGGTCGATCCGGCCGAAGAGGAAGTCCTCGAACTCGTTGTTGAGCCGGTTGAGGTGGACCCCCGCCCGGAAGACCTGGGCATCGCGTTCGGCGAGCGCGCCGGGCGTGCCGACCTGCCCGCGCTTGGCGGCGTCGTTCATCAGGAACTCCGCCTCGTGGATCTTCTCCTCCAGGCGGCGGTACACCTGGTCGAGATGTACCTGTTCCCCAGCGATCTCGCGTTCCCGGACCGAATCCACAGCGGATTCGGCGGTACCGGAAGCGGTATCGACAGCGGCATCCTGCGCGGCCACCGAGGCCCCCTTCTGACGTGCATTGGGCAGCCGTCAACCGTACGCGAAGGGGGACCCGATGTCAGGCCACAATTTGGTGCCGAACCGCATGTCGGGACGGTCGTCCCGCCGCACGGCTCAGGCCGGGACGTCCACGAGCGCCTTCCCGTCGAACGTACGGACCTCGAAGTGGTCGATCTGGTCGCGGTTCATCGCGGTGCCGCCGTGCACATACAGCGGATACTTCGCCGACTCGTGCGGGCTGTCCTTGATCCCGTAGCCCCAGTTGGGCACCGCCCAGGACGTGACGGTCTCCTGGTCTCCGTTCTTGCCGACCGCGATCAGGCTGCACTTGAGCGGGCCCTTGACGTTCTTGAGCTCCAGGACGGTGTGGGTGCCCCACGCCTTCGCCTCGGTGCCGACGGTCGCGGTGACGTCGGTCTTCGGGTCGGTCGCGGAGACCTTCTGGGTCATGTGGTTGAAGAAGGCGTCCTCGGCCGGGCTGGTCGGGTGCGCCTCGGCGCTCTGGTGGGTGCCGGTGTCGCCGGAGGTCGCCACCACCGCGATCGCCGGGCCGCCGACGATCAGCGCGGCCGCGGCCGCCACCAGGTACGTGGTGCGCCGGCGGCGCTTGGCGCGCTGGGCCGCGACCTCGTTGATCAGGGTCGTGGTCATGCTGGGCGGCGCCGGGCGCAGCGGCTGGGCGGCGGGGCCCGGGAACTCCTTGAGGGTGGCCAGCATCGGCTCCATGCCGGCCAGGCCGTCGAGTTCCGCGGCACACAGGTCGCAGCCCGCGAGGTGCGCTTCGAAGGCGGTGGCCTCGGCGTCGTCCAGGATGCCGAGCGCGTACGCGCCGACAGCCTCGTGCAGCGAGCCTTCCGCGTAGTCCCCGGTCGTCATGTCGTCACCCCCCGTTCCTCCAGTGCGAGTTTCATGGAGCGCAGGGCGTAGAAGACGCGGGACCGCACGGTCCCGCTGGGTACGCCGAGCGCCTGGGCCGCCTCATTGACCGTACGTCCCTTGAAGTACGTCTCGACGAGGGCCTCCCGGTGGGCCGGGGTGAGGTCGTCGAGCGCATCGGAGAGGGTCATCAGCCACAACGCCTTGTCGATCTCGTCCTCCGCGGGCATGACCTCCAGCGGCGACGGATCGACCTCCTGCGGCCGGGCCTGCCGGCTGCGGTGGCCGTCGATGACGATGCGGCGCGCGACCGTCACCAGCCAGGGGCGGACCGAACCGGTGGCCCGATTGAGCTGACCGGCGTTCTTCCAGGCACGGATGAGCGTCTCCTGCACGACGTCCTCGGCCCGCTGCCGGTCGCCGGCGACGAGGCGCATGACGTACCCGAGCAGCGGCCCCGCGTGCTCGCGGTACAGCGCCCGCATCAGCTCCTCGTCGGGCACGGAGCGGTGCTTGGCCCCGCGAGGACGGTCATCGGCCACGGCGGCATCCTTGCGCAACCGGCACCTCCAGGTCGAGACCATCCCGGCGCGCGGCTGCGAGCCGGTTCATCTCTCCATACGGGCGGTTGTCGGGATCCATTCAAACGCGGGACGACTTTCTTCGCGCGGGTCCCTCAAGGCGCGGCGACGCGGCGCCGGTGCCGGGCCACCCGCTCGCGGTTTCCGCACACCTCGCTGGAGCACCAGCGGCGCCGGCGCCCGCGCGAGGTGTCGAGGTAGAGCAGCCGGCAGTTGTCGCCCTCGCACTGGCGGAGCCGGGCCCGGGCCTCGGGGTCGGTGAGCAGGTCGACGGCGTCCCGGGCGACCGCGGCGAGCAGTGCGCCGCATTCGGGGGCGCGGTTCAGGGTGCGTACGAGTCCGCCGTCGGCGCCCCGGATCGCGCGGACGCCCGGGGGCGCGGCGGCCGCTAGTGCGTTGACGCGGTCGAGGGCAGCGGGCGCGCCGTCGGCGGGGCCGCCGAGTTCGGCGTGGATCAACCGGCTGATGCAGCACCGGAGTTCGATGAATCGGACCGGCCAGTCGCGGCCCAGCCCGGTGAGCGGTGTGCCGCACGGGACCAGACCGGAGCGGAGCAGCCACTGGCCCAACTGTGCGGTGCTGTCGAGCTGTTCCCTCTCGTACGCCCCGGTCGCCAGCAGATCCAGACAGATCCGCCCCGGATCGAACCGCACCATGCGCCTGTCACCGCCTAGGGGGTTACCGGTGAGTGCCACCCCCCAGAGTGCCCGCCCGGGGCCTCCCCCGGAACCCCTCCTACCGGGCGGTTGCCGGTGCGAGGGGAACCGACGTCCGCGTCCGCTCCCTCGCAGCGGAGCCGCACCCTTCACCGGCGGCGCCTCAGAACTCGAAGTGCGGCACCTTGACGCCCTTGGGCAGCTTCACGTTGTTGGAGCAGTCCACGGTCGGCCCGACCTGCATGGTGGCCTGGTTCACCTTGGCGTCCCCGGGCATCACCACGTTCGGCCGGTCGGTCGTCGAGCATTCCTGCGTCTGCTTGATGCTGTAGCTGCCGTTCTTCTTGTCGATGTGAACGGTCTCGCTCTTGTGGATGCAGGTGGTCTCACCCGCGGGGGAGGTCTTGCACTCACCCTTGGGCTTGGGCGGCTCGGCGTGCGCCTGCGTGGCTCCGACGCAGATCACGGCGAGACTTCCGATGAGCCCCGAGACGGTTGCGATCTTCTGCCGACTGAACATGTGCTGCGTTCCTTTGCAGTCGAGGCCCGGGCGCCTGCGCCATGGATGTGGCGTGCACCCGAGCCTTGGGGGAATTCGAAATGCGGCGACGGCAGCGGTGCAGCCCGGGCGCGCACCCTGGTGGGTTTGTTGCGCGTCCGGGCTGCCCTTGCCGTTGAGGGTGTTGTCCGGCACACCGTCGAGCAATTCGAGCCGGTCCAGGAGACGGACATTCGAATCGCGCGACCCGCATTGCGGTGTTCTGCCGGATATCGATACGCCTTGTGGGGCTCAGTGCGGCGCGGGGCAGGGAATGTCCCGACCCGCCACCGCTGCGGCTACGGCCGCAGCTCCCCGAAATGTGCGCACCGAGCTCGGGGAATTTCTTTACTGACCTTCGCCGTCCGGGCCGTGGTCGCCACCGTCGTGGTCCCCACCGTGGTCGCCGTGGTCCTGGCCGTAGCTGACGCCGGCACCGTTCTCCGGGGCGAACACCGGCCCGCTGCCCCGGCCGTGGTGCTCGTCGCCGTCCCAGCCGCCGCCACCGTTGTTGGCCACCGCATTGGCCTGCGAGGAAGCGACCGCGGTGACCCCGCCGTCGTGGGCGAAGCTGACGCCGGCACCGAGGATGGACAGCCCCGCTACCGCTGCGGCTACGGCCGCAGCCCGCTGAAACTTGCGCATAATTCGACTCTTCCTTATCTGGGTGTGAAGCCCTGACCGGACTACTTAATGTGAGCATATACACACGGAGTGTGGTCATCTGGGATCTTTGGCCCCTTTCTGTGAGCCGTGTCGGCCATGGCAAGGCGCCCTTCGTCCACCCCGGACGAAGGGAATTGAGGGAGCTCGGTCGCGCTCACCGCTCCCCCGGGAAACGACATTTCCCCGGGGGTGAGTCACGGGCAGCGGAGGACGGTCACTCGTTTGCCCGCCGGACCGGAAACGGCGGATGGCCGGACCCGGTCGCCCGGTCCGGCCATCCGCCGTCGAAAAGCTGTCGAGAAAGCGAGGAAGGCGTCGGAGGATTCCGACTCCGCACTCAGCTCATCAGGCCAAGGGGATTGATGCCCGGCTCCTCGCCCCTTTCGGGCCCCGGGTTGTTGGGGGAACAGGTCACCTGGGGGCCGATCTGCATGTTCCCGCGGTTCAGCAGGCCCACGACGGGCAGCGACAGGGGCTCGGTCGGCACGCAGCCCTGCGCCTGGCGGAGGATGTACCCGCCACCGTCGGGCGCGCTGCCGACGAACCGCTGGATGCAGGTGGTGCTGCCCTGGGAGTCGTGGCTGCACACGCCCGCCCCCTCCGCGGCGTACGCCTGAGTGGCGCCGGCGCAGGTCACGACGAGGCCGCCGAGAAGCCCCGAGACGGCCGCGATCTTCTTCGCACTGAACATGTGATGCGTTTTCCTTTGTGAGGGGCGCCGGGGCGCCGCGAACCGTCCGCGCCGGGCCCTGGGCAGGCCGGAGAGCCGGGCTCCAGCGTCCGACCCATGTCCGGGACGTTCGGGTCCGTTTCGCTTACGAAGTGAAGGGCTTGCCTATTGCAGGCACGGTTACTGCAGTCGGCGGCCTCACGCTCCGGGTGGCCGCACAGGAACGGGCCCCCTCGGGGGTGACCCCGAAGGGGCCCGCGGAAAGCGTCGGGCTCGCTTACGCCACCGACCTCACCTGGTGAACGCGTTGTTGAACTGGCCGCAGGTGGTGCCCAAGGTGTCGGAGAGACCGAGCACGCTGAGCGGGGTGTTGGCCTCGGCCCCCGCCTGCGGGCTGCACTCCTGGTAGGGGCGGTAGTGGTCGTTCTGGTGCACGCCTTCATTGGCGGAGGCGGTACCGGCGCCGGCGCCGACTGCGGCCAGGCCGCCAGCCGCCGCCACTGCTGCGATCATGGCCTGCTGAAACTTACGCATGGAACCTCGGTCCTCCATTGCCTGTACATCGAGGTTGATTGCCCACCGTTACCGGTTGAACACAAACAGTAACGATGCATCTCCCCAGAGGGTGCGCCCTCTCGCCGACAATGACTCTGCGTGCACTCGAACAACGCGACGCCGTCGACCCCGGACCGCCCCTGGGCCGAGACTTGTCGGCCGGTCCCGCCGGATGCCCGGTGGACCGATTGGCTCACATCCGCCGATCACTCAATCCACTCAAAAGTGGTAACACATCATGTTCCGGGTGCCTCCGTTCGCGCTCGCGGCTTTCCCTTGAACGGGTCCGCCCGATCCGGGCTCCAACTGCGAACGGAGACGCCCGTGCGAATCACCGACATCCAGCGTTGCGAGGTCCGGCCCGGACGGCTCGTCGAGTGGGCGCTCAGTCCGGCGACCGTCGCCGCGGCGGCGGACCTTCCGGAGGACCCGCGGCCCCCCGCGTACCTCCAGGAGTCGCACATCAGGACCGCCCAATCGGTGCACGAGGACGGCCTGTTCGTGCCGACCTGGATCGGTACGGCATTCGACATCCCGGGCACGGTCGACCTCGACGCGCTGCAGGACGCGCTGCGCGGCTGGACGCTGAGGCACGAGACGCTGCGCAGCGGCTTCCGCTGGGACGGCGACGAGATGCGCCGGTTCACGCTCGACACCGAGGCCGTGTCGCTCCAGCGCGAGGACATCGGAGACTTCCCCGACGCGGAGCAGCTCGTCGAGCATCTCCAGAACCGTTTCGACACCGTCGCGAACGCGCTGCGCTGGCCCAACTTCCTCTATGCGGCGGTCATCCGGGACGACTGCACCAGCGTGTACATCGCCTTCGACCACAGCAACGTCGACTCCTACTCCATCCAGCGCATCCCCGCCGAGATGAGCGAGCTCTATGCCGCCGCCGTCGAGGGCCGCCCGGCCAAGCAGTCGCCGGTCAGCAGTTACGTCGACTTCTGCGAGATCGAGCGGGCGGACGCGGACCGGATCGACGGCAACCACGCGATCGTGGGCCGCTGGCGGGAGTTCATCAAGCGGTGCAACGGGAAACTGCCCAACTTCCCCGTCCCGCTCGGCCTGGAGCCCGGTGGCCCGCTGCCCACACAGAAGCTCATGAGCGAGATGCTCGTCGACGCGGACTCCGTCGCGGCGTTCGAGGCCTACTGCCGGCCCTTCGGCGGCAGCCTCGTCGGCATGCTGGCCGCCACCAGCCTCATCGTCAACGAGATCGGCGGACAGCCCGTCTACCGCGCCGTCGTCCCCTTCCACACCCGGGTCAAGTCCAAGTGGTCCGATTCCGTGGGCTGGTACGTGGGCGGTGCGCCCATCGAGGTCCCCGTCGACGAGGCGCCCGACTTCCTCTCCGCCCTGAAGGTCGTACGCGCGGAGTTGCAGGCCAACAGGTCGCTGGCCCGCATGCCGCTGGCCCGGGTGCTGCGCCTGCTGGGCTCGGACTTCCGCCCGACCTCGCCCGACCTGTACTCGATCGTCTCGTTCGTCGACGCACGGGGCATCTCCGGTGCGGAGCGCTGGGACGAGCTTGCGGCCTACGGGCTGGTGCGCGTGTCCTACGGCGACCAGGTCTGCATCTGGCTGAACCGGCTCCACGAGGGCCTGTGGTTCACCTGCCGCTACCCCGACACCGACATCGCGTACAAGAACATGCGGCTGTACACGGAGCGGTTGGGGGACGTCATCCTCGAAGTGGCGCGCGAACAACGCGCCCGCGAACTCGCACCGCACGATCTCGCCGGGTGACCGGTCCACGACACCCCTCGCGCCGGCCACCGCCGGCACGGGGGACAGGCCCCTTCCCGACCCGCCCCCGACCGCACCGTCGGGGGCGCCGCGCTGCAACTCCACCGACACGCAGGCGACTTGACCGGCCGGAGGGCCGCGGCACACACGCCTCGGCGCCCCTGCCGGTGGCAGGGGCGCCGAGGAAGGTGGTGACTGCTACTTGCTGAACGCGCTGTTGCTGCAGCCCATGCTGGAGCCCATGGAGGTCTGCTGCGAGCCGGCGTTGCCCTCGCCGTTCAGGAGGTTGCCGCCCAGGCCGTTGAGGATGCCGACCTGACCGAGGATGTCGACGTTGCCGTCATGCGACGTGCAGGTGCTGCTCTGCTTGATGTCGAAGAAATCGCCGCCCCGGCCGCCCTTGCCCCCGTCGGCGTGTGCGGCGCCGGCGGTGAGGAGCCCGATGCTGCCGAGGGCAGCGACCAGGACGGCGGCCTTGCGAAGCTTCTGCATGTCATCTCCGATGGAGTGAAGTGGACGCGATCTGTGGCAGATCGACTTCGTGTAGTTACAGAGGTAATACGACCTATCCCCAAAGCACCCGGCGGCGCGCCGAATTCAGAAAATCCCTCACCATCTTGGTCGATTCCGCGAAATAACCAGTCCTGTGAGTACCGGGGTTGAACCCCGTCGATTCCCCATGAACTTCCACACCCTGTCGTGCAGTTGCACACGCGCGCGCCACAACGCGCCCCGGCAGTCCGGCCGAGAAAGACCTTCACCCCTCCCTGCCACCCCGGCAGAAGCGCACGGAGCGGCCCGCACGGCCCCTTCAGCGCAAAAGGTCCCGGCACCGAGCCAGGGGCTCGGTGCCGGGACCTGTTTTCCGCTTTCGGCCGTTTATACGACCGGACTCGTGATTAGAACGCGCTGTTGTTGCAGCCCATGCTCGAGCCGATGTGGGTGTTCTGCGCACCCGGGTTGCCCTCGCCGTTGAGCGCGTTGCCCAGCAGACCGTTGAGCAGGCCGACCTGGCCGAGGACGTCGAGGTTCAGGTCGTGCGACTTGCAGTTGCTGCTCTGCCCGATCTTGAACTGGTCGCCGCCCTTGCCGCCGTCGTGCGCCTGGGCCGTGCCGGCGGCCAGCATTCCGAGGCTGCCGAGAGCAGCGACCAGAACGGCAGCCTTGCGAAGCTTGTTCATGTCATCTCCGTTGGAGTGAAGTGGATACGATCCGTGGCAGATCGATTCCTTACGGTCACGGAAATTAATACGAAATACCCCCAAACCGCCCGATGACGCGCCGGGTGCCACGAGGTTGTTGTGGAAGCACTCTGAAGTCGTAACGCCGACGAGCGAGTGCCTCCGCGTCATCCACCACCCTCACGCGCGGCCTCGTCTCGGCGACCGCACGGCGGGCGAAGCCCTAATTGCTGGCGTGCGCGAGGGCGTTCGCCTGGTTGTTGGCCTGGGTGCAGCTGACACCACGGGTCTCGGCGCCGGCGAGTACGGCGATGGGGAGATTCGCGTTGAGCAGGTTCTGCGGGCTGCACTCCTGGGACGGGCGGAAGAGGTTGCTCTGCTCCACCGGGCCGCCCGGCGCCGGCGCCGTCTGCGGGGAGATCTGGGGGGAGATCAGCGGGTTCAGCTGCGGGTTGATCTGCGGGCTGACCTCGGAGGGCTGCGGCAGGGACATTCCCTGCGGGGCGGGCGTGTAACTGCGCGCGACGGCCTGCGAGGACGAGGAGGCGTGGGCGGTGTCCGGCTGCCCGATCGGGGGCGGAGCAGCGCCGTTGTACGCAACGGGAGCGACGGCTGAGCTGGAGCCGACGCCGATGGCGGACAGCCCGCCGGCTGCTGCGAAGACGAGCGCGACCTGTTGGAACTTGCGCATGGAACCCTCGGCCCTTCGTTGACCTGTGCGTGAAACGTATGGAATGCGGATGAGCCAGTGCAGCCTTGCCTGTTCCCGCTGTCCTGTGCGGCTGCGATGGGCCATCGTCCTGGCCCTGTGCGGAACGAGATGAGCAGGGGTCCCGTCACGGGATCCGAGGCGTGGTCACCCATTTGCCGAAGAGTGCGAATCATCACCTGAATCGTCAACTCGCAAGGGGCCGCATCGCACTTGTTCGTGACGGCAGCGGCAAGTCCTCACTCGTCCGTGGTGCTACGAGTCATGGCAAATGGGTGACGGAATTTTGGATCCCGTGACCGGCCCGGCGGAAACATCGTTGCCAGCTGGGAGTAAGGCGGCGACCACGAACCGGAGAGAGGGACAACGGGATCCGCTGTCGACTCCGGCGTGAAGTCCGCAAGCATTTCCCCTGTTTGGGCGCGATATGAATATCGGACTGAACGCACGCAAGACTGCACTGAATGCAACGGATTTCCCCTGTACAGGTATTGAAGGGCCGAGGGTTCCATGCGAAAGCTTCACAAGGCCGCGCTCGTTGTAGCAGCGGCCGGCGGTCTGTCCGCCGTCGGCGTCGGCGTCAGCCATGCCGACTCACCCGGGTACGGGTACGGAGGTCCCGGTCCGGCGCCTGGTCCCCAGTACTCGGCACCCGACTACGCGCCCATGCAGTACGGGCCTCCCCCGCAGTACGCGCCCGCCCCGCAGTACCCGCAGTACGGGCCGCCGCCGCAGTACGCACCTCCGCAGTACGGGCCTCCCCAGTACGGGCCGCCGCCGCAGTACGCGCCCCCGCAGTACGGGCCGCCGCCGCAGTACGCGCCCCCGCAGTACCAGCCGCCGCGCCCCCAGGCGCAGGCCACCTCGGTGTCCAGCGCGTCGAGCACGATGCAGTCCTCCAACCAGCAGCCGTACGCCCAGCCGCTGATGGCTCCCCCGGCGGCGCCGCCTCAGGCGGCCGCCTACGCCCAGTCGACGGGTGTCGCGCAGGCCGGGCCGCAGCCGCAGATCATGCCGCAGGCGGCGCCGCAGGTCACTCCGCAGGTCGCCCCCCAGGTCGCCATGCCCCAGGTCTTCAACCCGGAGCCCGCGCCGCGTGTCGCCCCGCAGGTGAACCCGCAGGTGAACCCCACGGTGAACCCGCTCATCAACCCGCTGATCGCGCCGGCCAGCGCCCCGCAGGTACCCGGGCTCGGCCTCGGCCAGCTCGCGGCGCCTCCCGTCGGCCAGCTGGGCCTGCCCCGGCTCGGCTGATCGCCTCTTCGCGAATCTCCACCGCTCAACTCCATCTGTCGCACACCACATCAGCTCGACCAACGGAGAAGAAATGCGCAAGATCCAGAAGGCCGCCCTCGTAGGCGTCGCCGTCCTCGGCGGCATCGGCGCCTTCGGCGGCGGCACCGCCTTCGCGCACGGCGAGGCGGACGCGCACGACACGGACATCATGCAGAACTCCGAGTGCCGCTCGCACGACATGAACATCGACGTCCTGGGCAGTGTCGGCGCCCTCAACGCCCTGCTGGGCAACGGGCTCAACGGCGAGGGCGCCCCGGGCGCGCAGCCCGCCCACCTCGGCTCGGACATGGGCTGCAACAGCAAGGTCGGCTGAGCAGCCGCGACACACGTCTTCCCGCCAAGCACCCGCCCTCGTCCCGCACTTCGCGGTCCCGCACGAGGGCGACTGGCCTCCGGGCCCGGCATGACACCACCCCTGGCGAGCGGATGGCCCGGGGTGGTGTCATCGGGCCCGGAGCCGCTGCATCACGCGGCCTCGATACGCGCCGGTCCCTCCGGAACCCGCAGAAACGATCATGCAGTGGAGCCGACGAGCACCGGCCCGGCATGGCCCCACGGAAGGCCTTGGCTGAAAATGCCCTGGGCGACGCCCTGTAATACGTCTCGGAATTTCATCGACCAGGGACTGTAATCCGATATACAGGAAGGTCTCACCGCGAATATTCCCCCGAATGTACGACGCCTCGCGCCGCGTGATGCTCGTTAGGCGAGCGTGACTTTGAAGGAAAAGACCGCAGAAAAGACCCACCTTCTCCTCTCGCACCAGGAGGACTCCAGGGATCCGGCAGGCCTCATGCACTGCTCGGATCTGCTCGAGGACTTCTTCGCGACCATCAGCCGGATGGAGAGTGAATACCTGCAGGCCGCGATGGCAGGTTGGCCGGCCCAGGGTGCCCACTCCGACTGAAACATCCGCACGGCCGCTCACGGAGAAGCCGAAGACCGAAAGGATGCGGAATGAGAACCGACTACGACGCGGTAGACCAGTACCCCGATTACACCCAGCCCATCGACGTGCAGCACATGTGGCGCACGCCCGATCCCGAGATCCCGTCGGACGGCTGGGATCCGGACGAAGAGCTGGCCCGCATCCTGCATCCGACGCACAGCGTGGATCCGGCGCCTCCCCTTCTGGACGGCGACCGGCACTCGCACCGCCAGGTCAGCCGGCGGCGGCCCAAGTCAGGGTTTCACGTCCTGGCCGGAAAACGGAGGATCATCGCCGTCTCGGTCCTCATCGTAATAATCACCATCTGCGCCGTGACGATACTGACCTGGTCCATCTCCTATTCGTACAATCAGCTGCGCACCATTGCGCTCCTCGGGGCGACGCCGCAGTTGGCACAATGGTGGCCGCTGACGGTGTACGGGCCGTGGCTCCTTGCGGGTCTTTCCATCCTGCGGGCCTCCGTTCAGCACCGGACCGCCCGGCGGTCCTGGGCGGTGATGCTGATCTCTTCCGGCACCGCGGTGACCATGTGCATCGGCCAGGCACCGCATTCACTTTTCGCGATGGTCGTGGTCGGAATTCCGCCGATCACCGCCCTGGTCTGTTTCCGTGAACTCGTCGGCCAGTTCTCGCCCCGGCCCGGCCCCCGGCACGCCTTCGACGTCGTGAACGGGCTGAAGAAGAGGCCGTAGCCGGTTGCGGCGGACGGTGCGCCGGGGGCCGCTCAGCCCTCCGCGTACTTGGCGTCCGCCGCCGGATCCAGGGCGAGCCGGTAGCCGCGTTTCACCACGGTCTGGATGACCCGGGGGGCGCCGAGCGCCGTGCGCAGGCGGGCCATCGCCGTTTCCACCGCGTGTTCGTCCGTGCCCGAGCCGGGCAGCGCGCGCAGCAGTTCGGCGCGGGCCACCACCCAGCCGGGGCGGCGGGCGAGGGCACGAAGCAGGGCCATGCCGGCCGGGGGGACGGATTTCAGCTCGCCGTCCACCAGGACCGCGTGGCCGCGGATCTCGACACGGTGGCCCGCCAGGGGCAACACCTTTGAACGTGCCGGGAGTTCGGTGCACAGGAGCTGGACGAGCGGGCCCAGGCGGAAGCGTTCGGGGGCCAGCGTGGTCACGCCGCGGGCCTGGAGCGGCAGCGCGGTGACCGGGCCGACGCAGACGGGCAGGACGTCGTCGTGCAGGGCGAGCAGCAGCTCCGCGAGCATGCCGCGTTCCTCGGCCCGGTCCAGGAGGGAGGCCGCGGCCGGGGCGCTGGTGAAGGTGAGCGCGTCCAGGCCGTGCGAGACGGTGGCGTCCAGGAGCCGGTCGAGCGGCGCCGGGTCCTGCGGCGGCAGCCAGCGGTAGACCGGCACCCCGACGACCTCGGCGCCGCCCGCGCGCAGTGCCTCCACGAAGCCCGGCAGCGGTTCGCCGTGCAGCTGGATCGCGATGCGCCGGCCCTCGACGCCCTCGGCGAGCAGCCGGTCGAGGACCTCGGCCATCGACTCGGACGAGGGCGACCACTGTTCGGTGAGCCCCGCGGCCCGTACCGCGCCCTTCACCTTGGGGCCGCGGGCGAGGAGTTCGACGCCCTTGAGGGTCTTCAGGAGCGCGTCCCCTATCCCCCAGCCGTCGGCGGCCTCGACCCAGCCCCGGAACCCGATGGCGGTGGTGGCCACCACCGTGTCCGGCACTCTGGCGATCAACTCCTTGGTGGCGGCGAGGAGTTCACTGTCGTCGGCGAGCGGCACGATCCGCAGCGCGGGGGCGTGCAGCACGGCGGCCCCGCGACGGGTGAGCAGCGCGGCGAGCTCGTCGGCCCGGCGGGCGGCGGTGACCCCGACGGTGAAGCCGGCCAGGGGCCCGTGCGGTGCGGCCGCTTGTGCTTCTGCGGACATGACTCTCCAGGTGGTGCGGGGACGTCCGAGCCTGCCAACGGAGCGTGACGCCTGGGGTTCACCATGGTTTCCCGGGTGTTACGTCACTCCCCACCGTCAAGGATCACACCTCGGCGTAGGCGGGCGCCGGTGCGGCGGAGACCGGTGTCCGGGCAGGCCGGCGGACGTATACCGCCCAGGTCACCGTGAAGCACGCGGCGTAGCAGGCCAGGAAGGCGGCGAAGGCGGCGGTGCCGCTTCCCGCCGTCTGGAAGGACTGGCGGAAGGCGAGGTTGATGGCGAGCCCGCCGAGCGCGCCGACGGCCCCGACGAACCCCATGGCGGCCCCCGAGAGCCGCCGCCCGTAGGCCGCCGCCGCCTCGCCGGAAAGACCGCGGGCGAGCGCCTTGGCCTGGAAGATGCCGGGGATCATCTTGTACGTGGAGCCGTTGCCGAGCCCGCTGAGCACGAACAGGGCGATGAACCCGGTGAGGAAGACGGGCAGCGACTTCTGGACGGAGGCGTACAGGACGACGCCGGTGGCGGCGGCCATCGCGGCGAAGTTCCCCAGGGTGATGCGGGCGCCGCCGTACACGTCGGCGAGGCGGCCGCCGACGGGCCGGATCACGGAGCCGAGCAGCGGTCCGACGAAGGTGAGCGAGGCGGCCTGGAGCGGGGTCCGGCCGAACTGGGTCTGGAGTACGAGGCCGAAGGCGAAGCTGTAGCCGATGAACGAGCCGAACGTGCCGAGGTACAGGAACGCCATGATCCAGGTGTGCGCGTCTCGCAGCGCCTCCTTGGCCGCGCCCGTGTCGTTGCGGACCGGCGCCAGGTTGTCCATGCCGAGGGCCGCGCACAGCCCGGCGATCACGATCAGCGGGATGTAGACGGCGAGCACGATGCGCGGGTGGGTGGCCCCGGCGGTCGCGATGACGAGCAGCCCGACGAGCTGCACCACCGGTACGCCGATGTTGCCGCCGCCCGCGTTCAGGCCGAGCGCCCAGCCCTTCTTGCGCAGCGGGAAGAAGGCGTTGATGTTGGTCATCGAGGAGGCGAAGTTGCCCCCGCCGACCCCGGCGAGGGCCGCGACCAGGAGGAACGTGGTGTACGAGGTGCCCGGCTCCATGGCGAGCCAGGCGGCGACGGCCGGAACCAGGAGCAGCAGGCAGCTGAAGACGCTCCAGTTGCGGCCGCCGAAGCGGGCGACGGCGAAGGTGTACGGGATGCGGACGAGGGCGCCGACGAGGGTCGCCACCGAGATCAGGAAGAACTTGCCCGCGGGGTCCACTCCGTAGCCGGGGCCCATGAAGAGCACCATCACCGACCACAGGCTCCAGACGGAGAACCCGACGTGTTCGCAGAACACGGACAGGAAGAGATTGCGCCGGGCGACGCGCTCGCCGGTCTCCCGCCAGAAGGTGTCGTCCTCCGGGTCCCACCGCTCGATCCAACGGCCAGCCATCATGCCTCCACGGTCGGTTCGCTTCACGTGACAGCGACCGTAGGGAGGGAGGGTTTCGGCCGCGTGCCGCCGGATGACCGGGGTGCAACCTTGTCTTCACGGGGTGCGGGCGGCAGCGGTGAGACCGCCGCCGCCCGGGTCCGTCAGGCGGGCCAGAGCCGGGGCCGGCGCTTGGCGGCGACGTCCTCGACCCAGCCGAAGCACAGCACGCACAGGCCGATGAGGACCCAGGTCACGGCGAGTACCGGCCACGAGCTGTTGAGGAACTTGCCGGCGCCGGCGAGCGCGTCGATGCTCCACAGGTCGTCCCAGACGGTGGCGGCGACCAGGATGCACAGGTTGTGCCAGAGGTAGACCGTCACGGCCCGCGAGTTGAGCAGGGTGATCAGGCGGTCCCAGCGGCGCAGCGGAGCCGGCCACTGCTCCCAGGAGGGGCTGATGTGGAGCAGCAGGAGCACCGCGCCGAGCGACCACAGGGTCTGCGCGAGCGGGATCGAGTCGAGCTCGGTGTCCCCGGTGATCGAGTACCCGCCGCGCACCGCCCACCAGTAGCCGAGCGCCATCACGATGGGGGCGAGCGAGGGGATCAGGTAGTTCGGCAACTTCCGTGTGACGCCCGCCTGGTGGGCCATGCCGAGGATCCAGCAGGCGCCGAAGGTGGCGAAGTCGGTGAGCGCGGAGTCGATGCGCTCGGGAAGGCCGAGGTCCACGAAGTCCACGAGCGCGGCGATCGCGACCGGGGCGAGGATCGTCAGCCAGGGCAGCCTCCGAAGCAGCATCCGGAACAGCGGCGAGAGCAGCACGAACCACAGGTAGGCCCGCAGGTACCAGAGCGGTTCGGCCAGGTTGGCACCCCAGTTGTCGCCCAGTACGTGGTGGATGCCGGGCAGGTCGGCCCCGTACGGCGGGTCGCTGAGCGGGACCACCCAGAACAGCAGGTGCCCCCACCACCAGGCGGGGTGTCCGTCGGAGTCGGGGCCCCAGCCCTGGGCGAGCATGCCGGTGATGCCGACCGCGCCGAGCAGCCACATGGGCGGGAGCAGCCGGCGCAGGCGGCCCCGTACGACCTGGACGGCGGGGCGCTTCAGGGAGCGGGCCATCAGGTTTCCGGCGAGCGCGAACATCACGCCCATGGAGGGGAAGGCGAGCGGCAGCCAGGCCCAGCCCATCAGGTGGTAGAGCACCACCCGGAACAGGGCGAGGGCGCGCAGGAAGTCGAAGTACCGGTCGCGCACGGGCGCCCGGGGCGCCGGGGCGGCGGGGGTGGCCGCCGCTCCAGGAACATCCACGTACGAGGTCATCCCGCCGCCTTCCGCAGGGCCGGGTTGCCCGGCGCCTCGACCACGCCGGTGCGGCGCAGTTTCTGCCAGCGCAGCCGGCCGCCGGTCACCGCGGTGATCCAGGACTGGAGCAGCACGACGTACATCAGCTGCCGGTACATGACCTGCTGGAGGGGCAGCGAGAGCAGGTGCGTCAGCTTTTCCTTGTCGAGCCGGAAGGCGTAGGCCGCGCAGATCCCCTGGATCAGCAGTACGACGAGCCAGGCCACGATGGTCTGCTCGGTCTTGCCGAAGACGACTCCGTACAGCAGGAAGATGTCGATCAGCGGGGCGAGCAGCGGGGCCAGCACCATGAACGCGGCGACCAGGGGCAGGCCGAAGCGGCCGAAGCGGCCGGAGGCGCCGCGGTCCTTGATGGCGCCGCGGTGCTTCCAGATCGCCTGCATGGTGCCGTACGACCAGCGGTAGCGCTGCGACCAGAGCTGCTGGACGGACTCGGGGGCCTCGGTCCAGGCGCGGGCGTTCTCGCTGTAGACGACCTTCCAGCCGTCGCGGTGGATGGCCATGGTGATGTCGGTGTCCTCGGCGAGGGTGTCCTCGCTCATGCCGCCGACCCGCTCCAGGGCCTGGCGGCGGAAGGCGCCGACCGCGCCGGGGATGGTGGGCATGATGCCCATCAGGTCGTACATGCGGCGGTCGAGGTTGAAGCCCATCACGTACTCGATGTGCTGCCAGGCACCGATGAGCGAGTCGCGGTTGCCGACCTTGGCGTTGCCCGCGACGGCGCCGACCCGCAGGTTGCCGAAGGGCTGCACCAGTTCGCGGACGGTGGACGGCTCGAAGACGGTGTCGCCGTCCATCATCACGACGAGTTCGTAACGGGCGTGCGCGATGCCGTTGTTGAGGGCGGCGGGCTTGCCGGCGTTCTCCTGGCGCACCACGCGCACGTTGGGATAGCCCAGCGCCTCGACGATGTCGGCGGTGCCGTCGCTCGAACCGTCATCGATGACGATCACTTCGATCGGATGATCGCTCGCCATGAGCGAACGAACAGTGTTGGCGATGCATTCGCGTTCGTTGTACGCGGGCACCAGGACCGAGACCGGTTCGGTGACCGGCGGCCCCCACCGGAAGTCCTTCTTGCGCACCTTGCGGGCGTGCACGAAGGAGAGAATCAGCATCAGCCCGAAGCGGGCGAAGACCAGCACGCCGACGATGGCGAGGCCCACGACCAGGAAGTCGGTGGTGTGCTCGGCGACCTGGACGGCGCCGACGAAGGCCTCGCCCTTCCACAGGTCCATGCCCGTGACCGGCGTCAGCGCGCTCGGAGCGCCCAGCGCGGTGGTGAGGTTGACGAAGCTGTAGCCCGACTCCTGCATGTCCGGCAGGAACTTGTCGAGCGCGGCCACGGTCTGCGAGCGGTCGCCGCCAAAGTCGTGCATCAGGACGATGGCGCCCTTGTCGTCCTCCGGGGTGGCGTTGTGAATGATCTTCTTGACGCCGGGCCGCTGCCAGTCCTCACTGTCGGTGGAGTCGAGCGCGACGATGTAGCCCTTGCTGCCGACGTACTGGACGACCGGCCAGGTGTCGTTGTCCATGGCGTCGGCGAACGAGGAGTACGGCGGCCTGAACAGCGAGCTGTGCACGCCCGCGGCGCCCGCGAGCGCGAGCTGGTTCTCGGAGAGCTCGCGGTCGATGCGCGACTTCGACTGGTAGGACAGGTCGGGGTGGTTGAAGGTGTGCAGGCCCACCTCGTGGCCCTCGGCGACCATGCGCTTGATGAGGTCCGGGTAGCGCGAGGCGTTGGTTCCGGTCACGAAGAAGACGGCGTGCGCGTGGTACTTCTTCAGCTCGTCCAGGACCTTCGGCGTCCAGGTGGGATCCGGGCCGTCGTCGAAGGTGATGACGATCTTGTGGTCCGGTATCTGCAGGCTGACCGGTTTGGCGGCGTTGCGCGCGTCGATGACCGGCCCGCCGTCGATGATCTTCTCGGGCACCTTGTCGGTGGGCGCGGGGTCGCGTACGCGGTGGTCCGCCTGGATCTCGCTGTGCACATAGCCGCGCAGCATCAGCATCGCGACGAGCGCGACGAGCAGGAGCAGCGGCAGCAGATAGCGCATGGGCAGCCGCTTGCGCCGCGTTGGCCGCGGCTTGGCCTTGGTGGTTCTCATGGCAGGTGTCGTTACGCCTTCGGGCCGGTACGACGTCGGGGGCGCCGTACGGGGTTGGTGCTGGGGCCGCTGTCCGGGCCACTGCGGGCGGGCCTGGACGGCGGGGTCAGGCGCCGGTCTTGCCGGCGGAGGGGGTGACGGGCCGCGCGGCCGGCTTGTGCGAGGTGCCGGGGCGCGGGGAGACCTTGGTGTTCACGGGGCTGTGCCCCGTCACCGGGGTGGCGCTGTGCGGCACGGACTTGGAGGCCTTGGGCGAGGGCGCCTTGGAGGCGCTGTGCGCGGGGGCCGCGGCCTTCTTCGAGGGCGACGCCTTGGGCTGCGGGGCCTGTGAGGCGGTCGCCTGGGGCGGCGCGGTCACGGCGTCGGCCTTGTCGGGGAGGTTGAGACCGGGGGCACGGGCGCTGCCGCCGAGCAGCGAGCCGACGAGCGCCACGGCGAAGCCGGTGGCCGCGAGCCCGAAGAGCCAGCCGAGCCAGCGCAGTTTCTTGCCGCGCTTTCCGCTGGCGTCGACGAACACGGCCTGCTCGGCCGAGGCCGCCCGCAGCGGCTTGAAGATCGGGATCTTCTGGGTCATGGACCGCGAAACGGGCTCGGGGTCGGGCCTGACCGCCTGCGGTGCGGGCTTGGTGAACTGCTGCGTGGGCACGCTCGCCCGCGGCTCGGGCTTGGTCAGACGCGGATCGGGCATCGTCAGCCGCGGCTCGGGCTTGGCCGCCTGTGCCTCGGGCTTGGTCAGACGCCGCGTGGGCGTGGTCAATTCCTCGGCGAACACGCCGAGTTGCATCGTCGCGTCGCGTGGCGGCTGTTGATCCACCGGGTGGCCGGGACGGGGCTGTCCGCCCGGCCCGTTGGTTATCCGACTGTCCATTTTCGTACGCACTCCCTGAATGTGTTTCGCGGGTTGCGCGCACGACTCCCGGGCACCACCATCCGGAACGGGGAAACCCCACCCGTTCCGAGCGCCCCCACTATCCCGCCGCACCCGGGCGATGAATGTAGCGCACGCGGCTGTGGACATGTGTTCACGTATCGCGCGATGTTCGCCTTCTACGGGCCACATGCGGGGCATCGGCCACCATCAGGGACATGTCGGGCTCGGGCAGCCAGCTTTCGGGGGGCTTTTCCAGCCAGCCGTGCGCCCCCGAGGCTTCGTTGGCGACCCTCCGCAGGACATCCACGCCGGGATGCGAGAGCCCCTTGCGCCACACCAGCGACACGGGTGCGAGCGGCACGGGGCCGGTCAGCGGGCGTACGACCATGCCGGGCACGTCCATGAACTCGGTACTGGCAAGCACCGACCAGCCCTGCTTGCGCACCACCCGGACGAACTCCTCCTCCCCCGCGATCTCCGGGAACGGCGCGGCCATCGCGATGCCGCGACCCGCGAAGAGTCGCTCCGCCAGGTCGGTCCATTCGGCAGTGGCCGGATTTCCCGCCGCCGCGTACAGCGTCTCGCCGGCCAGCGCGGCCAACGGCACCTCGGCCAGGCCCGCGAGCCGGTGCCCCGCGTCGAGCAGCACGGCCATCCGTTCATAGCGCACCGGCTGGTGGCCGAGCCCCGAGAGCACCGCCGGGTCGAGCCCGGCCACCCGGCCGAAGGAGACGTCGAGCCGCCCGGCCAGGATCTCGGCCGCCGCCCCGGTGAGCCCGCTGATGAACCGGGCCACGAACTCGACGCCGGGTGCCTGTTCGCGGGCCTCGGCCAGCACCCGTGCCCCGGTGCCGACGGGCGCCGAGATGTCCACGAGCAGCGGCCGTTCGGAGCCGCCGCCCGCCCGCGCGGTACGCAGTTCGTCGTAGGCGGCGAGCACCTTGCGGGCGTACGGAAGCAGCCGCGCCCCGTCCGCCGTGAGCGAGACGGCCCGGGTGGTGCGCACGAAGAGCTCGGTGCCCAGCTCCCGTTCCAGGCGCCGGACATCACGGCTCAGCGCCTGTTGGGCGACGAACAGGCGGGCGGCGGCGCGGGTGAAGTGCAGTTCGTCGGCGACGGCGGCGAACGAGCGGAGGAGGCGCGGGTCCAAGTCGTGGGGCACGGCGGGCAAGTCAACAACATCACGGGCGTTGACAACAAGAGTGCGTGAATGGGCCCTGATCAGGTGTTGGACCCCACAACCCGGCGCGCACAAGGATCGGGTCATGCCGCAAACGACCCCGCTCGCCCGCCGCTCGAACCCGTACATACGCCTCTTCCGCACTCCCGGCGCCCGCGCCTTCACGCTCGGCAATCTCGTCGCCCGGCTCCCCATGGGCATGTTCGGCGTCAGCGCCGTGATCATGATCGCGGGCGCGCGCGGCTCGTACGCCCTCGCGGGCGCCGTCACCGCCACCGGTCTCGCCGCGACCGCGCTCGTCGCCCCGTGGACGGCCCGGCTGGTCGACCGGCACGGGCAGGCCCGAATTGCCGTACCCGCAACGGCAGTTGCGGTCTGCGGCTCACTGGCCCTGCTCCTGTGCGTGCACTTCGGCGCCCCCGACTGGACCCTGTTCGCCGCGTACGCCGCGACCGCCACCACCCCCAACACCGGCGGCATGTCCCGCGCCCGCTGGGCCCACCTGCACCGCGACGATCCGGCCGCCCTGCACACCGCCAACTCCTTCGAGCAGGCCGCCGACGAGCTCTGTTTCATGCTCGGCCCGGTCGCCGCGGCCCTTCTCTGCTCGGTCCTGTTTCCCGAGGCCGGCACCCTCGTCGGCGCGGTCCTGCTGATGACAGGCGTCCTGCTCTTCGCCGCCCAGCGCGCGACCGAACCGCCCGTCGCACCCCGCTCGCCCGCCGCCAAGTCCCCTTTGAGATCGCGGGGGTTCGCATCGTTGCTCGCGGTCTTCCTCGCCACCGGCGCGGTGTTCGGCTCCCTGGAGGTCGTCACCATCGCGTACGCCGACAGCCTCGGCCACCAGTCCGCGGCGGGCGGAGTGCTCGCGCTCCAGGCGGCCGGATCGTGCGTCGCGGGGCTCCTGTACGGGGCGGTCCGCCCGGCCCGGGGCCTGTCCCGGCGGCTCGTCGGCTGCGTCGGAGCCATGACCGTACTGATGTGCCTGCCGCTGCTCGCGGCACGGGCCTGCGGCTCGCTGCTCGCGCTGGCCGCGGCCCTGCTGTGCGCGGGCGCCGCCACCGCGCCCACCATGGTCACCGGCATGACCCTGGTCCAGCACCTCACCCCCGAGGGCCGGTTGAACGAGGGCATGACCCTCGCCGTGACCGCGATCCTGGGCGGCATCGCGGCGGGCTCGGCCATCGGCGGCCGGGTCATCGACCAAGCGGGCGCGGAGATGGGCTACTTGATCCCGGTCTGCGCGGCGGCCGTCGCCCTGGTGGTGAGTGCGGCCGGATCCGGGCGGTACGCTGCACCGCCCCGCCGGTAAGCGGGACGTCCCCCTCCGCTTGAGCATGACCACGTATCAGGAAGGCCCATCCCCATGGCCATGAAGAAGTCGACCATCCAGCAACAGGTCGCCGAGGCGATCGCACAGGCCAATCCGCAGGACCGCCCGATCGTCATGATCCAGGCGGTGGCGGGGCCCAGCGTCTGGCTGATGAGCATGTTCGGCGTCATAGGCCAGTGCTTCCTGTCGTACTACTTCATCACCGTGACCCAGCAGGCCGTGCTGCTGCACCGGGCCAGCCGCTGGAACAACCGCCCGCAGGAGATCGTCACCGCCATTCCGCCGGCCGAGGCGATGCGGATGATCAGTGACGTACGGCGGAACACGCTGTGGAGCTCGTTCCGCTGCCAGCTGCCGGGACAGCCGAAGCCGACCCGCATGAACGTCCACCGCCTGTGGCGCAACGAGATGGACCAGCTCCTCGGCATGCTGACCGGCCAGCCGGTCGCCTGACCCGGGTCCGGGCACGACAAAGGCCCCGCTGTCGGAACAGCGGGGCCTTCGCCTACATGGGAATTGTGGAGATGGCGGGAATCGAACCCGCGTCCAACGGTGCAAAAACAGGGCTTCTCCGTGTGCAGTTCGCTGCGATTTTCTCGGCCCCGGCAATCACGCGAACAAGTCGCCGACGGGCCCAGCCACTGTTTGATTTCCTTCCAGACCCCGTGACCGGGTCTAGAAGTTTAGTTCCCTAGCTGATGCCAGGATCCGGGTCGGGAACAGCCCGGGCTGACACTTCGCAAGTCGCTACTTAGGCAGCGAGGGCGAAGGAATCGCGCTTGGTGTTGGCGATTATTGTTTGCGACATATGGTTTACGAGATCATTGCCGCTTCCTCGACACGCTTCCCCTGCTTCGACATCCGCTGTCGAAACCGATCATCCCCATGTTGTTTTTTCAAAAGACGCCCCCGTGTGAGGGGCTGATGCCATCGTACGTGACCAACGGCCGACGGTGCCAGCCTATTCCGCGCGGGCCCCGGCGCGGCCCTACCTCAGGCTCGCGCGCTCCTTGCGCTTGACCGCCGAGATGGCCCGGTCCGTCTCGCGCCGGTCCTGCTTCTCGCGCAGCGTCTGCCGCTTGTCGTACTCCTTCTTGCCCTTGGCCAGCGCGATCTCGATCTTGGCCCGGCCGTCCTTGAAGTACAGCGCGAGGGGCACGATCGTGTGGCCCGACTCCCCCGACTTCGACTCCAGCTTGTCGATCTCGACCCGGTGAAGGAGCAGCTTCCGCTTGCGCCGCGCGCTGTGGTTGGTCCAGGTGCCCTGCGCGTACTCCGGCACGTGCACGTTGTGCAGCCAGGCCTCGCCGCCGTCGATCTGGACGAAGCCGTCGACCAGCGAGGCGCGGCCCTGGCGCAGCGACTTCACCTCGGTACCGGTGAGCACGAGACCGCACTCGTAGGTGTCGATGATGAGGTAGTCGTGCCGTGCCTTCTTGTTCTGCGCGACCAGCTTGCGCTTGCTGTCCTTCTCTTTGTCCTTGCCCGTGTTCTTAGCCATAGTGCGGCCATTTTCTCACCCCGGCGCAACAGGTTTAAGACGTGCCGCCCAGACCGCTCAGGACGGTCTTCGCGTGTTCGAGGGGGTGGTCGGTGACGGGAAGGTCGGGGGTGATGCCCTTGCCGTCGAGGCCGCGGCCCGAGGGGGTGCGGTAGTGGCCGACGGTCAGCTCGGCGACCGAGCCGCCCGCGAGGCCGGTGGGCATCTGGACCGACCCCTTGCCGAAGGTGCGCGATCCGACGGTGACCGCGCGGCCGCGGTCCTGGAGCGCTCCGGTGAGGAGCTCGGCCGCGCTCATGGTGCCGCCGTCGATCAGCACGACCAGGGGTCTCGCACCCTCCCCGTCGTCGGACGCGTACAGCGCCTGCTGCTTGCCGTGCACGTCGTACGTGGCGACCAGGCCGCCGTCGAGGAAGGCGGAGGCGGCGGTGACGGCCTCGCCGACCAGGCCGCCGCTGTTGCCGCGCAGGTCCAGCAGGATCCCGGCGCCCTTGGGGGCCTCGCGCACGGCGGCGCGCACCCGCTCGCCGGAGCCCTTGGTGAAGGCCGTCACCTTGATCACCACGACCTTGGCGGAGAGCTCTTCGACAGCCACGTCCTCGGTGTCGAGGACCGCCCGGCCGAGCGTCTGCTGCCAGCTGCGGGAGCCGCGCTGGAGGCCGACGACGACTTTGCTGCCGGCCGCGTCGCCCCTGAGGCGGGAGACGGCCTCGGTGACGGGCCGGCCGTCGGCGGACCAGTGGTCGATGCTGCGCAGGAAGTCGCCGGCCTCGACGCCGGCGCGGGCGGCGGGGCCGCCGGACTGGACCCGGGTCACCTGGGTGCGGCCGTCGGCGGTGCGGGCGACCCAGAGACCGACGCCGGTGTAGCGGCCGTCGAGCGCGTCCGTGTACTGCTCGTACTGGCCCTTGTCGTACACCGCGCCCCAGCGGTCCCCGCTGCGGCCCACGGCCTCCTCGGCGGCGCGGGTGGCGGACTTGCCGTCGGCCTGCGCCTCGGCGGCCGCGCGCGTCACGTCCTCGGCGGTGCGGTCGCCGCCGCGGTCGGTGTGTCTCGCGCGCGGGTCGAGGGCGGCCGCCGCGGTCCCGGCCGGCAGAGCGGCGGGTCTCTGCTGCTCGCGCGGAAGGCAGTTGGTGGCTGCCGCCGTCACCAGGACGCTCGCGAAGACCAATGCCAGAGCCGCCCCGCGGCGCACGCCACGGGGCCTGGAACAGAGCTCCGGGCCCGACATGGCGCCGAGTCTAGGACAAACGTCGGGCGCCGCAGGGGTTGTTGCTCCTACGGCGCCCGGGGCGTGTGTCACATGCGGGGTCAGACCTTGAGGTACTTGCGCAGGGCGAAGAAGGCCGCGAGCGCGGGCATCAGGACGCTGGCCGCGAGCACGAGCGGCAGCTTGGCCAACACCGCGTCCCAGCCGATGAAGTTGATGAGGTTCAGCTTGTGCGCCAGGTCGAGACCGTGGTCGATCATGAAGTAGCGGCCGACGACCAGGAAGCCCGCGGCGGCCACTCCGCCCATCAGCCCGGCGAAGGCGGCCTCCATGATGAACGGCGCCTGGATGTAGAAACTGGAGGCGCCCACCAGGCGCATGATCCCCGTTTCGCGGCGCCTGCTGAAGGCGGAGACGCGCACGGTGTTCACGATCAGCATCAGCGCGACGATCAGCATCACGAGCATGACCAGGATCGCCGCCATGTTCATGCCGTTGAGCAGACCGAACAGGTTCTCCAGGATGCCCTTCTGGTCCTGGACGGACTGGACGCCGTCGCGGCCCGCGAAGGCAGTGGCGACCACGGCGAACTTCTCCGGGTCCTTGAGCTTGACCCGGAACGACTCCTGCATCTGGTCCGGCGTGATCGACCCGGCCATCGGGGAGCTGCCGAACTGCTCCTTGTAGTGCTTGAACGCCTCGTCGGCCGACTCGTACGACACCGTCTGGACGACGTCCAGCTTCTTGAGGTCGGCCTCGATGTCCTTCTTCTGCTGGGCGGTCACCGCGCCCTTGGCGCACTTGGCGACGCTCTCGGCGTCCGCCTTGTTGCAGAGGAAGATCGAGACGTTGACCTTGTCGTACCAGTAGCCCTTCATGTTGTTGACCTGGTCCCGCATCAGCAGCGAACCGCCGAACAGGGCCAGCGAGAGGGCGACGGAGACGACGACGGCGATCGTCATGGTCAGGTTGCGGCGGAGACCGACCCCGATCTCCGAGAGTACGAACTGAGCGCGCATGGCGACGATTTCAGCCTTTCAGTGCTCGACGAGTGCTCTACGGCGCTCAGTGCTGGTAGCCGTAGACGCCGCGCGCCTGGTCTCGTACGAGACGGCCGGACTCCAGCTCGATGACGCGCTTGCGCATCTGGTCGACGATGTTCTGGTCGTGGGTCGCCATGACGACGGTGGTGCCGGTCCTGTTGATCCGGTCGAGCAGCTTCATGATGCCGACGGAGGTCTGCGGGTCGAGGTTGCCGGTCGGCTCGTCCGCGATGAGCAGCATGGGCCGGTTGACGAAGGCGCGGGCGATGGCCACGCGCTGCTGCTCACCACCGGAGAGCTCACCGGGCCTGCGGTCCTCCTTGCCGCCGAGCCCGACGAGGTCGAGCACCTGCGGCACGGCCTTGCGGATCTCGCCGCGCGGCTTTCCGATGACCTCCTGGGCGAACGCGACGTTCTCCGCGACGGTCTTGTTGGGGAGCAGCCGGAAGTCCTGGAAGACGGTGCCCAGTTGGCGCCGCATGTGCGGCACCTTCCAGTTGGAGAGCCGGGCCAGATCCTTGCCGAGCACGTGCACCTGCCCATGGCTGGCGCGCTCTTCCCGCAGGATCAGTCTCAGAAAGGTCGACTTCCCGGAACCGGACGAGCCGACAAGGAAGACGAACTCCCCCTTCTCGATGTCGAGGGAGACTTCCCGCAGGGCTGGTCGGTTCTGCTTGGGATAGGTCTTGGAGACATTGTCGAATCGGATCACGGGTGCACCACGGGTCGGCCGGGAGTATAGGTGTGCGTGACCTTACGCGAACGGGGCGAGCCCGCGCAGGCCACGTCCGGGGATGCACCTTATGTCCCTTGGGTCACGGGGCCGGGACCGGGATGAATCAGGCGGGGCGCGCCGAAACGCGCGGGAGCTGGCACAGTGGTAGGGGGAACGGTTGCGTTTCCCTGAGCGTTGAGCGGAGAGATAGCGGGTTGACAGCTGTATGCGCCGGCTCCGCCGCGCGGGAGGAGGAGAGCGCATGACCTATGACCGATTGGTGTGCGCCAACTGCGCGGCGCCCGTGAGCGAGGGCCGCTGCCGTGTCTGCCGGGCGAACCGGGAGCGCCTGCAGCAGGAGAACCAGTGGGGGTCCCTGAGCCCAGCGGCGCTGGTGACGCTCCTGATCGTCCTGATAGGGGCCTTCGCCCTGCTGGCCCACCAGACCGTCTGATCCGTCGGTCCGTACGCGAAGAGGGCCCCGGGTGCAGCACGCACCCGGGGCCCTCTTCCGCGTCAGCTACTGCTTACGCGACGTTACGGCCGCCCGCGAGGCGCGGCATGAAGCGGAAGCCGATGCCACCCGCGATCATGGTCGCGGCGCCGATCAGCAGGAAGGTGGTCCCGCCCGCACCGGTGGCGGCGAGCTCCTCCTTCTGCTTGCCCTGCTCGACCGGCTGCGACCCGACGGTGTCGGGGTTGGTGCCGGTGTTGCCGGTGGAACCCGTGGTGCCGGTCGAGCCCGTGGTCCCGGTGCTGCCCGTGGAGCCCGTCGAACCGGTGGAGCCGGTCGAACCGGTGCTGCCCGTGGAACCGGTGCTGCCGGTGGAGCCGGTCGAACCCGTCGAGCCGGTGGAGCCCGTGCTGCCCGTGGAACCGGTCGAGCCCGTGGAGCCCGTCGAACCGGTGGAGCCGGTCGACCCGGTGCTGCCCGAGGTACCGGAGGTGGTGGAACCGGTGGTGCCCGAAGTACCGGACGTGGTGGACCCCGTGGTGCCGGAGGTGCCCGAGGTCGTCGACCCCGTGGTGCCCGAAGTGCCCGACGTGGTCGAGCCCGTGGTGCCCTCGGACGTCGTGGAGCCGGTCGTACCCGCCGAGGTGGTCGAGCCGGTCGTACCCGCGGAGGTCGTCGAGCCCGTGGTGCCCTCGGACGTCGTGGAGCCGGTCGTACCCGCCGAGGTGGTCGAGCCGGTCGTACCGTCGGTGGTCGAACCGGTCGTCTGGCCGCCCGTGGTGTCGCACAGGGGCGTGCCCGGGATGCAGGGCTCGTCGAAGGTGCTCTTGGCCTTGCCGTCGTTGGAGTCGAAGCCGACGGCCTGGGCCGCCCCCGCGGCGGTCAGGGACGCGCCGGCGGCAATCACCGCACCGGCTGCTATCCGCGCGACGCGGACCCGCGTGTTCTTGGTCATCTGCCTGCTACCCCCAGTAGCTGTCTCGTCATGGAGCAGCGCCCGGGGCGGCAACGCCGGGGAGAGCGATGGAGCCCGTCCCCCGTCACACGCGCCCCAGAAATACGCCTGCCGCGCGTTAGCTTTGCCAGTTTTAAAGATCGCGTCAAGGTCGTTGCGTACGCAATGCCCGAAATCACCCCACTTGCCGGGCGTACGGGAATACGACTGTGACAGAAGACCGGAACTGACGCCCTCCGCAGGGGAGTTCGGATGTCGACAAAGCGTCGAGTCGCTCAATTCCCGCTTGCGCCAGCGAATTCGGCCGCGGGGCATGTTCTCGCCCCGCCCCGGTACGGAACCACCACCTCGGGCACACGCAACCGCCACAACAGAAAACGCCGGGTCCCCTTTTCGGGACCCGGCGTCGTGGCGCGCTCGAAGCATGCGCGCAACAGGCTTACTTCTCCTGCTGCTTGCGCCAGCGGATGCCCGCTTCGAGGAAGCCGTCGATCTCGCCGTCGAGGACCGCCTGCGGGTTGCCGACCTCGAACTCGGTACGGAGGTCCTTGACCATCTGGTACGGGTGCAGGACGTACGAACGCATCTGGTTGCCCCAGGAGTTGCCGCCGTCGCCCTTGAGCGAGTCCATCAGCGCCTGCTCCTCCTGGCGGCGGCGCTCAAGGAGCTTGGCCTGCAGGACGTTCATGGCGCTCGCCTTGTTCTGGATCTGCGAGCGCTCGTTCTGGCAGGAGACCACGATGCCGGTCGGGACGTGCGTGATGCGGACCGCGGAGTCCGTGGTGTTGACGCCCTGGCCGCCCGGGCCCGACGCGCGGTACACGTCGATACGCAGCTCGGACTCGTCGATCTCGACGTGGTCGGACTGCTCGACGACCGGCAGTACCTCGACGCCCGCGAAGGACGTCTGGCGGCGGCCCTGGTTGTCGAAGGGCGAGATGCGGACCAGGCGGTGCGTGCCCTGCTCCACGGAGAGCGTGCCGTAGGCGTAGGGCGCGCTGACGACGAAGGTGGTCGACTTGATGCCGGCCTCTTCCGCGTACGAGGTCTCGTACACCTCGGTCTTGTAGCCGTGGCGCTCGGCCCAGCGCAGGTACATGCGCTGGAGGCGCTCGGCGAAGTCGGAGGCGTCGACGCCACCGGCCTCGGCGCGGATGTTGACCAGCGCCTCGCGGGAGTCGTACTCGCCGGACAGGAGGGTACGGACCTCCATCTCGTCCAGCGCCTTGCGCACGGACTCCAGCTCGGCCTCGGCCTCGGTGCGGGTGTCCGGGTCGTCCATCTCCTCGGCGAGCTCGAAGAGCACCGCGAGGTCGTCGATCCGGCCGCGCAGGGCCTCGGTCTTGCGCAGCTCGGCCTGGAGGTGCGAAAGCTTGCTGGTGATCTTCTGCGCCGCCTCCGGGTCGTCCCAGAGGGACGGGGCGGCCGCCTGCTCTTCGAGCGCAGCAATATCTGCCCTCATCGTGTCGAGGTCCAGGACGGCCTCGATCGACCCCATGGTCGAGGAGAGGGACTTCAGCTCTTCGGATACATCGACGACTGCCACGGGTCCAGCGTAACGGCTGCGCGCTCCGGCGTTCCCCGGGCGGCTTGATCATCCCTGTTCTAGGGGACGACCGGCGCCGTGTTCTTGCTGTCCTGCGGCGGCGGCTGCTTGCCGGAGTCGTCGTTCAGGGCCAGCCAGCCGCCCACGCCGACCGCCGCGGCGAGGGCGACCGCGGCCGTCGTCAGGACGAGGCGGCGCTTGCGGACCTGGTCGGCGCGGTGGCGCGCCGAGCCGGGCCGCGGGGCGCCCGAGGAGCGGGGGGCGCGGGCGGTGCCGAGCGGGCCGCCGGCCAGCTCGTCGGGGCCGGGGACGCGCATGCTGGTGTGGGTGTCGCGGTTGGCGGAGTCGTGCTGCGCCCCGGGCACCAGCGGGACCGCGCCGCGGCGCGGGGTGGTGGGGACGGTCGGGTACGGGTCCTCGTACGCCTCCTCGTCCTCGGTGCCGTCGGCGTCCGGCTCGTCCACGTCGAGCGGGGGCATGCCCGCCACGAGGGGCAGCAGTTCGCGCAGCCGGACCGAGAGTTCGGAGGCGCGCAGGCGGGATGCCGGGGCCTTGGCCAGGCACTGGACGATCAGCTGCCACAGCTCGTCGGGGATCCCCGGGAGCGGGACGACCGTCTCGGTCACATGGCGGCGCAGCACGGCGCCGGGGTGGCCGCCGCCGAACGGGGTGAACCCCGCGAGCAGCTCGTACAGGACCGTCGCGAGCGCGTAGATGTCGACGGCGGCGCGCGGCGGGAGGCCCTCGACGATCTCGGGTGCCAGGTAGTCCGGGGTGCCGATGATCCTGGTCGCCTTGGTGCGGCGGGGGGTGTCGATGAGCTTGGCGACGCCGAAGTCGGTGAGCAGGGCGGGGTGGGCGCCGCCGGGGCCGAGCGGGCCCTGCATGTCCAGGAGGATGTTCTCGGGCTTGACGTCCCGGTGCACCACGCCGGCCGCGTGGGCGGCGGCGAGGCCGTCGGCGACGTCGGCCGCGATGGCCACGGCCGCCTCGGGGGCGAGCCGGCGCTCGCGGTCCAGGCGGGTGCGCACATCGGTGCCCCGGATCAGGTCCATGACCAGAGCGAGGTCGTTGCCGTCCACCACCAGGTCGCGCACGCCCACCACGTTGGGGTGGTCGAGGCCGAGCAGGGCGGTGCGCTCCTGCACGAAGCGGCCGACCAGCTCCTGATCGGCGGCGAGGTCCTCGCGCAGCAGCTTGATGGCGACGGGGCCCTCGGGCCCCTCGCCGAGCCACACCGTGCCGGCGCTGCCGCGGCCCAGGATCTGGTGGGCGGTGTACCGGCTGCCGATATTCCGTGCCAAGACTGCTCCCTCAGCGGCTGGCTGTGCACGCTGAGGCTACGCGGCCGGGACGCCAACCTTCACTTCTGGCGCCGAAATCACCCTCTGGAAGTCGACAAATCCACGAAGTCGCGTCCCGGACCGGCGGGGCAGGGCCCTGTGCCCGCTACTTTCCGGCGTCGCCGATGCTCTTGATCCAGCCGGTTACCGTCGAAATCCCGTCACCGATGGCCTGCCAGTAGCTCTTGCCCTGGGCGACCCAGTCCTGGAGCGGGGTGAGCTCCCAGATCAGCCAGCCCGCGACGAAGAGCAGCAGGAACGTGAACAGGCAGCCCTTGAGGCAGCCCAGACCCGGGATCCGCATCCGGTTCGGGCTGCGCCGGCGCGGCTCGCGGGGCTCTCGCGGTTCACGGGCGGGGGCCTGCGGCTGCTGCGGCGGCGGGGGCTGCGGGGGTGCGTACTGCTGGGGTTGCTGCGGTTGCTGCCGGTAGGGCTGCGGCGGCGGCGCGTACTGCTGGTGCTGCGGCGGGCGGCCCTGCGGCGGGCCCTGCTGGGCGTAGCCCTGGGGCGGCTGCTGGCCCTGCTGGTAGCCCTGGCTCGGCTGCTGGCCCTGCTGGCCGTAGCCCTGCGGGGGCTGCTGCTGGCGGTGCGGGCGGCGGCGCAGCGGGTCCTGCTCGGGGGGCAGGTAGCCGACCTGGGTCTGCTCGTTGCGGTCGCGCGCGGCCTGGAGCTGGGACTGCCAGGGGTGCGGCTCCTGCGACTGCGGCCGGCCCTGCGGCACCGGCGGCATGACGGCGGTCGGGTCGGCGTGCTGGGTCTGGCCCGTCTGCGGCAGCACCGAGGTGCGCGCGGCCGGGTCGTACGAGGCCGCGTTGCTCGGCAGGACCTGCGTCGGGTCGGCCGCGCCCGGGGCCTCGGGGACCGGGGCCGGCGCCGGGTCGGGCGCCAGCAGCGCGCCCACCCCGTCGGCCGCCTCCACCTGGGCCGAGGTGGAGTGGACGCCGATGCCGGAGGCAACGACGCGCAGCCCGCGCGCCAGGTTCTCGGCGCTGGGCCGGCGGTCCGGGTCCTTGCTGAGGCAGCGCTCGATGACCGTCCACAGCGGCGCGGGGACGGTGGTGGGCCGGCGCGGCTCCTCGCTGAGGTGGCGGTGCAGGACTTCGAGCGCGGTGCCGCCCGCGAACGGCGGACGGCCCGTGACCAGCTCGTACAGCAGGATTCCGGCGCCGTAGATGTCCACGGCGGAGGTCTGCGGGCGGCCTTCGGCGGACTCGGGCGCAACGTACGCGGGCGTGCCCACGAACTCGTGCGTACGGGTGAGGCCCGGGGAGTCCGCCAGGCGCGCGATGCCGAAGTCGGTGAGCATCGGGTGCATCGCGCCGTCGCGCTCGTCCAGGAGGACGTTGGCGGGCTTCAGGTCGCGGTGCACGACGCCGTCGGCGTGGCTCGCGGCGAGCGCGTCCGCGATCTGCGCGGTGAGCAGGGAGGCGGCGACCGGGGTGAGCGGGCCGTTCTCGCGGATGTAGCGGTGCAGGTCCGGGCCGTCGATCAGGTCCATGACCAGGGCGAGCAGATCGCCCTCGACGACCAGGTCGCGGGTGCGCACGATGTTGTCGTGGCGCAGCCGCAGGAGCACGGAGCGTTCGCGCAGGAAGCGCATCACCACATCCGCGTCGTTGGCGAGCTCCTCCTTGAGGACCTTGATCGCCACGGTCTCGCCCGGCTGGCCCGCCACGGACGCTTCCGAGCCCGCGGTCTCCCGCTGGCGGGCTCGCCAGACGGTGCCCGTGGCGCCGCGTCCGAGCGGCTCCTCGAGCAGGTACTTGCTGCCTACCGGCCGCACGTCATGCGCTCCCTGCTGCTCGCGTCCATTGCTGTGTGGGTTTCCGGCCCACTCTAGTGCCGCCCCCGACCGCGCCGACGGGTCGTGGGGTCGGTGCCACCAGGTTGTTCACCGTCTTCTCATGCTTCTCAGGAAAGACGCGGTCTTCGCACGGAAGGTTGCCGAACGGCCGTGCCCGGCACCTCTTCGAAATGCCCCACTCGGTCGTAACCAGCCACTTTTCCGTCCACAATTGCGTCCCGAGCCGACCAATCAAGATCAATTAAAGGTGGGCGACGGGCGCGTTGTCAGTGGCAGGTGCGAGGATGCCCTCAGCACGAATTGTGTGCCGGGTGGGGGGAATCACAGGGCTGCTCCCCCTTCTTGGCACCCCCGCGCAGAAGGGACCGCCGAGGCGATGCAGATCCGGCTGACCGTCCTCGCGCCGCGCAGCGGCCACGCTGCGGCGCGCGCCTGCGACGTGCTCGTCACCGCCCCGGCGGGGACGGCACTCGCGGCCGTCGCGTCCGGCCTGGCCTCGGCCGCCTCCGGCGCGGAGGTCTCGGGCGCTTCCGTGGTGCTGTACGCGGGCCGCGAGCGGCTCGACGCGCAGCGCCGCATCCTGGGTGAGCCACCGCTGGTGGACGGCGCGGTGCTTTCGCTCGCCTCCCCCGCCGAGGGCGAGCCGGCCCACGACGGCCCGGCCCCGGCCCGCCTCCACGTGGTGGCGGGGCCCGACGCGGGCGGCGTCCACCTGCTGCACGGCGGCCGCATCGGCATCGGCCGCTCCACGGAGTCGGACGTGGCGCTGGACGATCCGGACGTCTCGCGCCAGCACTGCGAGGTGACGGTCGGCGAGGACGGCCGGGTGAGCGTCGCCGACCTGAACTCCACGAACGGCACCCGCCTCGACGGCCGGGAGATCGGCGCCCGGCCGGTCCGGCTCGCCCCCGGCGCGCTGCTGCGGATCGGCGAGTCCGCCCTGCGGCTCTCCCCCGGCGGCCCCGAGGCGGAGCCTTCCCTCGCCACCACACCGGACAGCGATGGACACCTTCGGGTGACTCCTCGTACGGCAGCGGCCCAACCAGCCGATCCCGTAACGGAGTTGCCCCCTCCGTCCGGCGGGACGAGCCACTCCTTCGGTACGTCCCCCAGCGCGCCGGGCGGGCACGAGGGGGCGTACGGCGGCGGGTTCGACGCGCTGGGAGCGCCGTCCGGGTACGGGCACGACGGGCGGGACGACCACCGCGAGGCGGCGGCGCCGCCGAGCAGGCGGCAGGGCACGCCGCTGCGCGGCACCCGGCTCCCCGAAGGCCTGCCCGGTCCCGACGAGCCCGAGCACGCCCGTGCGGATGCGGCCGACGGCGGCCGACGGCGCGGGATAGGGGCATGGGCCCGGCGGCTGGCCGGCGGGCGCGGCGAGACGGCGCCCGAGCAGGCACCCGCCGAGCCGCAGCGGCCCCTGCCCGAGCCCGCGCCCGAGAGCTGGCCCGACCCGGCCGCGCTGCTCCTGACCGCGCTCGGCCCCGGACCCCGGCTGTGGGAGCGCGCGCCCGGTCATCCGGAGGCGCTCGCGATCCGGGTCGGCACCGCGGACCGGGGCGAGCTGGCGGCCGTGCCGGTCACGGTGGGGCTGCGCGAAGCGGGCTCGCTCGGGCTCGCCGGGCCCCGAGAGCGGCTCGCTGGGCTGGCCCGCTCGGCGATCGCCCAGCTGGCCGCGCTGCACGCGCCGACCACCCTGGAGATCGTCCTCATCAGTACGGACCGGTCACGCCCCCTCCAGGCACGCACCGCCGAGTGGGACTGGCTGGGCTGGCTCCCCCAGGTCCGCCCGGCACACGGTCAGGACTGCCGGCTGCTCCTCGCCTACGACCGCGACCAGGCGACGGCACGCACGTCCGAGCTGGTCAGACGGCTCGACGCGGGCCCGCTCGGCCCGGGCTGGGCCTCGGCCGAGCGGAGCGCGGTGGCCGAGGCCGCCGCCCGCTACGAGGGCCCGTTCACGGTGGTCGTCGTGGACGGCGACCCGGGGTCGGCCCCGCTGCGCGAGACCACCGCACGCCTCGCCGCGGCGGGCGCCGCGGCCGGCATCCATCTGCTGTGCCTCGCCGACGCCCCGCCCGCATCGGCCTCGTCCCCCGTCGCGGCGACGTACGAGACGGCGTGCGCGGCCTCGCTCGCCTTCCGTGAATGCGGGGCGGTCGCGCTGCTCAGCGGGGATGTGGCCACGGCGCTGCGGCTGCTGCGCATCGCGGGCGGCCGGCCCGCCGGGCACGGCACGGTGGCCACGATGGACGCGGTCTCGCGCGCCTGGGCCGAGCGGTTCGCCCGCGCGCTCGCCCCGTTGCGTACCGGCGACGGCACGGCGGCCTCGGCCGGGCGCCTCGCCTCCTCGCTGCCCCAGTCATCGCGCCTGCTCGACGAGTTGGGTCTCGCCCGGGCCACCCCGGCGTCCCTGATGGCCCGTTGGGAGTCGGCGCCGGACGGGGCGGTCGTGCTCGGCACCGGGCCGCGCGGCCCGGTCGGCGTGGACCTCGCGTCCGACGGCCCCCACCTGCTGGTCGAAGGGCCGCCCGGCAGCGGCCGCACCGAGCTGCTGCGAGCCGTCGCCGCCTCCCTCGCGGCGGGCGCCCGGCCCGACCGGCTCGCCCTGATCCTGGTCGACGGAGCGGGCGGCGAGCGCGGCGAGGGGTTGCGCCCCTGTACCGAACTCCCGCATGTTTCAACGCACTTGATCGCCTCCGACCCCGTACGGATGCGGGAGTTCGCGCAGGCGCTCGGCGCCGAGCTGAAGCGCCGGGCGGAGGTGCTCGGTGGGCTCGGCTTCGCGGAGTGGCAGACCCAGCGCGAGGTCGCCGGGCACATGGTGGGGCAGCGGCAGGCGCCCGCCGTGGAGAGCCGGGGCGACCTCGACCCTCCGGGCAGCAGCACCCTGCGGCTGCGCCCGGTCTCCCGCAGCCGCACCGAGGAGGGGCCGGCGCTGCCCCGCCTGGTCGTCCTGGTCGACGATCTGGACGCGCTGGTGGCGCCCGCGCTCGGCAGCCCCGGGCGGCCCGCCGCGGGTTCGGTCGTACGGGCCCTGGAGGCGGTGGCCCGCGAGGGCGAGCGGCTCGGGGTGCACCTCGTGGCGGCCTCGGCCCGGCCGGACCGCACGGCGGAGACGGAGCTCGCGCGCGGCGCCCGGCACCGCGTCGTCCTCGACCCGCCGCCCGCATCGCCCTCTCCGGAGGAGCCGTCCCCGGGCAGGGGCCGGCTGCACCAGGCGGACGGGGTGTCCGTGCCGTTCCAGGGCGGCCGGGTCACCGGGCGCATACCGCGCACCGCGACGCAGCGGCCCACCGTCGTGGTCCTGGAGTGGGAGCGGATGGGCGACCCGCCGGCCCGCCGGCCCGTCCGCGAGCTCGGCAACGGGCCCACCGACCTGGCCCTGCTGGCCAGCGCCCTCGACCGCGCCGCATCCTTGGTCAACGCGCCCCCGATGCCGCCGCTGCCGTGACGACGGGGCCGCCGCGCGGGCCCCAGTGGATCAACCCGGCTGCAAAGGGAGGCAGTTGGGACATCCCGCAACACCCAACGTCACAAGCCCATCACGATCATCAACTGGACAGCGAAGGCGGTATTGCGGCGCCCCCGCACCCGGCGTAGGACTGTCGCACGGGACGAGAGCGGCGGCGCCTGCGTCACCGGGCGCGGCGGTTCGTACGCGCACGGGAGAGACGGGGCACGCATGCGCAGCACTCGTACAGGCCGCACCACCACACGCACCACGACGACAGGCCGCACCCTCATATCCGCCCTCGCCATCGGCGGCCTCGCGCTCGGCGCGGCCGCGTGCAGCAGCGACGACGGGAAGAAGAGCGGGCCGTCCGCCAGTGCCTCGACCTCCGCGTCCACGGGCGCCGGGGTCCAACTCCCCAAGCTCAACGGGGAGAAGATCGAGGTCGCCGCCGTGTGGACGGGGCCCGAGCAGGCCAACTTCATGAAGGTGCTCAAAGAGTTCGAGGCGCGGACCGGGGCCACCGTCACCTTCGTGCCCGCCCAGGACCCCATCGTCAACTTCCTCGGCACGAAGATCGCCGGTGGCAGCCCGCCCGATGTGGCGATGCTCCCCCAGGTCGGCGCGATCCAGCAGGCCGTGGCGAAGAAGTGGGCCAAGCCCGCCGGGCCCGAGGCCAAGGCGCAGCTCGCCGCGAACTACTCCAAGGTGTGGCAGGACCTGGGCTCGGTCGACGGTACCCAGTACGGGGTCTACTTCAAGGCCGCCAACAAGTCCCTGGTCTGGTACAACGCCAAGGTCTTCCAGAACGCGGGCGTCAAGGTCCCCGCGACGTGGAAGGACTTCCTGAGCACCGCCGACACCATCTCCGCCTCCGGCGTGACCCCGGTGTCGGTCGGCGGCGCGGACGGCTGGACGCTCACCGACTGGTTCGAGAACGTCTACCTCTCCCAGGCCGGGCCGGAGAAGTACGACCAGCTGGCCAAGCACGCCATCAAGTGGACCGACCCGTCCGTGAAGGACGCGCTCACCACCCTCGCCCAGCTCTTCGGCAAGCCGAACCTCATCGCGGGCGGCACCAACGGCGCGCTCCAGACCGAGTTCCCGGCCTCCGTCACGCAGACCTTCACGGGTGGCGACCAGCCCAAGGCGGGCATGGTCTTCGAGGGCGACTTCGCCTCGGTCAACATCGCGGAGACCTCCGCCAAGATCGGCACCGACGCCAAGGCGTTCCCGTTCCCTGCCGTGGGCGACAAGGCGCCGGTCGTGACGGGCGGCGACGCGGCCGTGGCCCTGAAGGACACCAAGGGTGCCCAGGCGCTGCTCACCTGGCTCGCGTCCACCGACGCCGCGCAGATCTGGGCGAAGGCCGGCGGCTTCGTCTCGCCCAACAAGTCCCTGGACTTCGGGGCGTACCCCAACGACGTACAGCGTGACATCGCCAAGTCGCTGATCGCGGCCGGTGACAACGTGCGCTTCGACATGTCGGACCAGGCTCCGCAGTCCTTCGGCGGCACCCCCGGCAAGGGCGAGTGGAAGGATCTCCAGGACTTCCTGAAGAACCCGTCCGACATCGCGGGCACCCAGTCCAGGCTGGAGGCCGACGCGGCCGCGGCGTTCAAGAGCTGATCCGGCGATGACGACCGCCACGGCGGGAGGCGCCCCGCCTCCCGCCACACCTCCCGTACCCAAGGCCGTCAAGAGCGTCACCGGTACCCGCAAGTGGATCGCGGCGGCCTTCCTGCTGCCCGCGCTCGTGCTGCTCGGTGCACTCGTGGTCTACCCGATCGGATTCTCGATCTATCGATCGTTCTTCGATCAGTCCGGTCATTCATTCGCCGGAATCGACAACTACAAGACGCTGTTCACCGACCACACGATCCGCACCGCGGTGAAGAACAACGCGATCTGGGTCGTCTGCGCCCCGACGATCGCCACCGCCCTCGGCCTGATCTTCGCCGTACTGACCGAACGGGTGCGCTGGGGAACGGCGTTCAAGCTGATCGTGTTCATGCCGATGGCGATCTCGATGCTCGCCGCAGGCATCATCTTCCGCCTGGTGTACGAGCAGGACCCGGCGCGCGGGGTCGCCAACGCCGTGGTGGTGGGCGTGCACGACACGTTCACCGAGTCGGCCGGCTACCCCAAGGCGCATCCGCTGCCCAGCGCGCCGCTGAAGGACGGGGGCGGCGGGACCTTCATCACCCGGGACGCGGTGCACGTCGGACAGCCCGCCCTGCTGCCCCTCGTGGGCGTCGCCGCCGACGCGATGCCGACATCGGCCGGAACCGCCAAGCCCGCCAGGGCAGAGCCGGGCAAGGTCACCGGCACGGTCTGGCTCGACTTCACCAAGGGCGGCGGCGGCCGTCCGAACGTCATCGACGCCAAGGAGCTCGGCCTCAAGGGCATCAAGGTCGAGGCCGTCAAGGACGGCAAGGCCGTCGCCTCGGCGACCGCCGGCGCGGACGGCACGTTCACCCTGCCCGCCTCGGCCGACGGGGCCCAGCTCCGGCTCCCCGAGAGCAACTTCCACCAGCCGTACAACGGTGTCGAATGGCTCGGCCCGACGCTGGTCACCCCGGCCATCATCGGCTCGTACATCTGGATGTGGGCCGGGTTCGCGATGGTGCTCATCGCGGCGGGGCTCGCCGGGCTGCCGCGCGAACTCCTGGAAGCGGCCCGCGTGGACGGCGCGAACGAGTGGCAGGTGTTCCGCCGGGTCACCGTCCCGCTGCTCGCGCCGGTGCTCGCGGTCGTCCTGGTCACGCTGATGATCAACGTTCTGAAGATCTTCGACCTGGTCTTCATCATCGCGCCCGGCTCCAGCCAGGCCGACGCGAACGTGCTCGCCCTCCAGCTCTACCGCTCCTCCTTCGGCACCGAGGCGGACCTGGGCATAGGCAGCGCGATCGCGGTCCTACTGCTGCTCCTCGTGATCCCGGTGATGCTCTTCAACATCCGCCGCATGCGACGGGAGGCCAAGCGATGAGGGCCCGTGGAGGCGGTCGTCGCCCGGGACGGCACAGCACTGTCCGGCGTATGCGCGAGGAGGCCAGGCGATGACCGCTGTCGAAGGGATCGTCAAGGCCCGGCAGTCGCTGCCCGCGCGCATCGCGTCGCGTACGGGCGGCGGCGTGCTGCGCGTGTTCCTCGTCCTGGTCGGCCTCTTCTGGCTGATGCCGACCGTCGGACTGCTGCTCTCCTCGGTGCGCAGCCCCTCCGACATCGCCTCGACGGGCTGGTGGAAGACGTTCACCGACCCGTCCCAGTTCACCTTCCACAACTACGCGAACCTGCTGGACAACAGCACGATCACCAACTCCCTGCTCTCCACGGTCGCGATCACCGTCCCGGCCACCGTCCTGGTCGTCGTCATCGGCTCGCTCGCCGGTTACGCGTTCGCCTGGATGGACTTCCCCGGGCGCGACTGGTGGTTCATGGTCGTGGTGAGCCTGCTTGTCGTGCCGGTGCAGGTCGCCCTCGTGCCGGTCGCCAAGCTCTTCGGGCAGATCGGGATCTTCGAGACGACGATCGGCGTGATCATCTTCCACGTCGCCTTCGGCCTGCCGTTCGCGATCTTCCTGCTCCGCAACTTCTTCGCGGAGATCCCGAGGGAGCTCCTTGAGGCGGCCCGCCTCGACGGCGCGGGCGAGATCCGGCTCTTCACCCGCGTCGTGATGCCGCTCGGCGGCCCGGCGATCGCCTCGCTCGGCATCTTCCAGTTCCTGTGGGTCTGGAACGACATGCTGGTCGCGCTGATCTTCGCCGACTCCAAGCACCCGCCGATCACGGTGGCGCTGCAGCAGCAGGTCCGCCAGTTCGGCAACAACATCGACGTGCTCGCGCCGGGCGCCTTCGTCTCGATGGTCATCCCGCTCGCCGTCTTCTTCGCCTTCCAGCGGCAGTTCGTGTCGGGGGTGATGGCCGGGGCGGTGAAGTGACGGCACGTCCAGGGGATGTGACACGCGCAGGGATTTGATCACTCGATCGAACGATCATGCGCGCAAGCTCGCATGACACCACGTCAAGCACATGATCGCGGGACTACGCCGGACGGCACCAGTGGCGTAACCGGATCACTCCTTCGGACGTTCACGGGCCATCCCCCCGTGTCCTCTCACGCCCCAGGATGTTCCGTTGCCCCGGTTCAGCGTCATCGTGCCCGCGTACAAGCTCCAGGCCCATCTTCACGGCTGTCTGGAATCGGTACTGAGTCAGACGTACGAGCGTGACGAGAGCCCGGCGTTCGACCTGGAAGTGATCGCGGTCGACGCCGGCTCGCCCGACTCCTGCGGCGAGATCATCGACGAGGTCGCCGCCCGCGATCCCCGGGTCGTCGCGGTGCACCTGCCCGCGGACCCGGCCGACCCCGGCCAGGGGCCTGGCCCCGCCCGCAACGCCGGGCTCGCCCGGGCCACCGGCGAGTACGTGCTGTTCCTCGACGGCGACGACACCCTGGCCCCGCACGCCCTGCGCGACATCGCCGACCGGCTCAAGGCGTCCGGCGACCCCGACGTCCTGGTCTTCGGCCACGCCCATACGCACTGGTCGGGCGCGAGGGAGGACGTCCTGCCGGCGCACCTCACCGAGTCGGGCCCCGCCTCCTTCCCGCTGGACGAGCGCCCGGCCCTGTTGCGGCAGCCGGCCCCGTGCTGGAACAAGGCGTACAAGCGGGAGTTCACCGAGCGCGAGGGGCTCACCTTCGCGCCCGGCCGGCAGACGGACACCTTCTGGTCGTACGCGGCGCTCCTCGCGGCGGATTCGCTCAGCACGCTGGAGCGGGTGTGTGTGCACCACCGCAAGCGGCGTGGCCCGGCCGCCGCGCCCGGCCGCTATTTCGACCTCTTCCCCCAGTACGACCGCGCCTTCGACTTCATCGACTCCCGTCCCGCGCTCAGCAGTTGGCGCCCGGTGCTCGCGCGCCGGATGGCCGACCATCTCGTGGCCGCCTCCGCCACCGTCCTCACCGCGCCCGGCCTGTCCGCGCGCACCCGCACCGAGTTCTTCCGCCTGGCCCGCGCCCACTACGGCCGCCACCGCGTGCCGGGCGCCGCCGGGCTGCGGTACGCCGGAGTCCGCTTCGGTACGTATCGCATCTACCGCGTGCTGCGCGGGATCCGCGCGCTGCGTGCCCGCACCCGGGCGCTCGCCGCGACGGTGGTGCGTCCGCTGCGCTCGGCCGCGCTGGGGCTGCACTACCGGATCCAGCGCCGCCTGCCCGTGAGCGACGACCTGGCGGTGTTCAGCGCGTACGGGAACCGCGGCTACGCGTGCAGCCCGGCGGCGATCGAGGCGAAGGTCCGCGAACTCGTCCCCGGCATGCGGACCGCCTGGATCACCACGCCCGAGCAGGACGCGACGGTGCCGTCGACCACCCCGCGCCTGCGCCCCGACAGCTTCGGATATTTCGCTGCCCTCGCGCGGGCCAAGTACCTGGTGAACAACGTCGAGTTCGACCACCGCCTGGTCAAGCGGCCCGGCCAGATCCTGCTCCAGACCCACCACGGCACCCCGCTCAAGAACGTGGGCCTGGATCTGACGGACCGTCCGGCGGCCTCGCGCGACACCGACGCCGCCCGTCTGCTCGCCGACGCCGACAAGTGGGACTACGCCCTGTCCGCCAACCGGCACGCCACCCTCGTCGGCGAGCGCGCCTTCCCGGCCGCGTACACCACACTCGAATACGGCAGCCCGCGCAACGACGTGCTGCGCCGCGCCACCCCCGCCGGCGTGGCCGGACTGCGCGAACTGCTCGGCGTTCCGGGGCAGTCGACGGTCGTCCTGTACGCGCCGACACACCGCGACTACAGCCGCAGCCAGCACCTCCCACTCGACCTGGAGCGGCTGGGCCGCGCGCTCGGCCCGGAGTTCTTCCTGCTGACCCGCGCCCACTTCACCTACCGGGCGCCGCTGAACCGGACCCCGCTGTCGCGCGTCCTGGACGTCACCGGGTATCCGTCCGTCGAGGAGCTCTTCCTGGTCTCGGACGCGCTCATCACGGACTACTCGTCCCTGATGTTCGACTACGCCACTCTCGACCGGCCGATCGTCATCGTCGACGACGACCGCGAGGCGTACGAGGCGGCCCGGGGCACCTACTTCGACCTGCGGAGCTGCCCGCCGGGCGCGGTCGCCCGCAACGAGGACGAGCTGATCGACATCTTCACCACCGGCCACTGGCGCGGCTCTCGTTCGGCCCAGCTGCGGTCCGCATTCCGCAAGCGGTTCTGCCCGTACGACGACGGGCACGCGGCGGAGCGGGTGGTGCGGCGGGTGTTCCTGGGGGACTCCGGGTCCGCCCCCGCCCCCACGGGCCGGAATGTGCCCGCGCAGCGTGTCAGGGGGGCGGAGTTCGCCCCTGCGGGGGCGTCCGGCACGGGGCGCTGAGGGCGGGGGCGCTTCCGCGCGCTGATCGTCGGCCTCGGGTCGTCGGTGGCTTGCCCCCCGAGCCTCGGGGGCAAAGCAATCAGCCCGTCGCCTTCAGGGCGGCCACCGCCGACTTGGCCAGGTCGTCCAGGTAGCCCTTCGGCAGGGCTCCCTTGACCACGACCAGGCGCCAGTACAGCGGGCCCACGATCAGGTCGAGGGCCCGGTCGGGGTCCGCCCCTGGGGGCAGCTCGCCGCGTTCGACGGCCTCCCGGACGACGACTGCGGCGACACCCTGCTGACCGTCGAGCAGCGCGGCCTTGATCGCGTCGGCGATCTCCGGGTGGCGTACGGACTCGACGAGCAGGTCCGGGATGACCTGCGAGGCGATGGGGTGGCGCAGGGCGAGCGAGGCGACCGCCAGCAGGGCCCGGATGTCCCCGTAGAGGGAGCCGGTGTGCGGCACCGGGAGGCCCTGCTCGGCGAATGCCGACACGAGGTCCAGGACCAGGCTGAGCTTCGACTTCCACCGGCGGTAGACCGCGGTCTTGCCGACCCCCGCGCGGCGCGCGATGCCCTCGATGGACATCCGGGCGAAGCCGACCGCGGCGAGTTCCTCGAAGACGGCCGCCCGGATGGCGTCCGTCACGTCCTCGCGCAGCACGGCGGCGCCCGCGGGGGCACGGCGTGACGGCGGGCGGTTCGCGGCGGTCTCCGGGTCCGTCTTGGTCATGCCTTGAGCATAGCGTTGCGACGAGACGGTTGCGTTGCGACGCAAATCCGCCCTACTCTCGCCGTAGCGACGATACGGGTCCGTTCCGTCGCAAGTGATCCCCCGCCCGGGAAGCCTCCCGGGATCCCCCGGCGAAAGCGACCGTAGTGAGCCAGACCGCAGCTGCGCGCGAGACCGCAGCACCATCGGACGCATCGGCCTTCATCCCGACGCAGTCCGCCCGGTACACCGGCGACCAGGCCCTCAGCCCGGCCGAGCTGGCCGAGAAGTACGGCCTGAAGGTGAGCGGCGCCCGTCCCTCGCTGCCCGAGTACGTGCGGCAGCTGTGGGCCCGGCGCCACTTCATCACCGCGTTCGCCACCGCCAAGCTGACCGCGCAGTACAGCGAGGCGAAGCTGGGCCAGATCTGGCAGCTGATGACGCCGCTCCTGAACGCGGCGGTGTACTACTTCATCTTCGGCATCCTGATGGGCAACAAGTCCAGCACGCCGGACTACATCCCGTGGCTGGTCACGGGCGTGTTCATCTGGACCTTCACGGCCAACTCGATCATGGCGGGCACCCGCGCGATCACCGGCAACATCGGCCTGGTGCGGGCGCTGCACTTCCCGCGCGCCTCGCTGCCCGTCTCGCTCGCCCTCCAGCAGCTCCAGCAGCTGCTGTTCTCGCTGGCGGCGCTCGCGATCATCATCATGTGCTTCGGCCAGCTGCCCGGCGTCTCGTGGCTGCTGCTCGTCCCGGCGCTGGTCCTGCAGTCGATGTTCAACACGGGCCTGTCGCTCGTGATGGCCCGGATCACCGCCAAGACCCCGGACATCGCCCAGGTGATGCCGTTCATCCTGCGTACCTGGATGTACATGTCCGGCGTGATGTGGAACCTGGGCCCGCAGCTCAAGAAGATGAACCCCCTGGTGGGCCAGCTGCTCGGGCTCAACCCGGCGGCGGTCTACATCGACCTGGTGCGGTTCTCGATGATCCGGAGCTTCCACGCGAGCAAGCTGCCCCCGCACGTGTGGGCGGTCGCCGGCGGCTGGGCGGTCGTCGCGCTGGCCCTGGGCTTCATGTACTTCTGGAAGGCAGAGGAGCAGTACGGACGTGGCTGAGACGCAGACGCTGGAGCGGGCCGTGGAAGACGCGGTGCCGGCAGAGCTCGGCGAGCCGACCGTGATCGCCGACGACGTGCACATCGTCTACAAGGTCAACGGGACCGGGTCCAAGGGCAGGGGCGGGGCCACGGCCGCGCTCAACCGGATCGTCTCGCGCAAGGAGACCCCGGGCATGCGCGAGGTGCACGCCGTCAAGGGCGTCACCTTCGTGGCCCGGCGCGGCGAGGCGATCGGGCTCATCGGCTCCAACGGCTCGGGCAAGTCGACCCTGCTCAAGGCGGTCGCGGGGCTCCTGCCGACCGCCCGGGGCAAGATCTACACCCAGGGTCAGCCCTCGCTGCTCGGCGTGAACGCGGCGCTGATGAACGACCTGACCGGCGAGCGCAACGTCACCCTCGGCGGACTCGCCATGGGCATGACCCGCGAGGAGGTGCGCGAGCGCTACGACGACATCGTCGACTTCTCCGGGATCAACGAGAAGGACGACTTCATCTCGCTGCCGATGCGCACGTACTCCTCCGGCATGAGCGCGCGGCTGCGCTTCTCCATCGCGGCCGCCAAGAACCACGATGTGCTTCTCATCGACGAGGCCCTGGCCACGGGCGACGCCCGGTTCCAGCGCCGCAGCCAGGAGCGCATCAACGAGCTGCGCCAGGAGGCGGGCACCGTCTTCCTGGTCAGCCACAGCAACGCCTCGATCAAGGAGACCTGCGAGCGGACGCTCTGGCTGGAGTCGGGCACGCTGCGGATGGACGGCCCGACGGCCGAGGTGATCGCGGCGTACGAGCAGTTCACGAAGAAGAAGTAGCCGGTCCACGGCACGTTGTGCGGGGCGCCGCCGGGGCGCCCCGCACGGCTCTTCGCGCGGCACCCGGCGCGACATCGCCTCCGGACCGCCGCGGTCCGCCCTCGCGCCGCCTCGCTCCCTGCCCCTCGCGCCGCCTCGCAGAATCAGGACAAAGCGCGCATAAACTTCGCGCGATGACGCCCTCTCAGATGCCCCCGCCGCCTGCCCGGGTCCGCATCCCGGCCCCGGCGCCCGCGCCCGACCCCGGCGCCTTCGGCCGCCGCACCCGGTCCGCGGCCCTCGTCGCGAGCTGGCTCGCCACCCGCGCGCTGATGCTCCATCTCCTGGTGGCCGACCGGCTCGGCGTCGGCGGCGTGACCGGCGAGGTGTACGTCCTCTACCGGCGCTGGTACGAGCAGCTCGGCACGGGCGCCTTCCCGTTCGGGGACCCCACCTGGCAGTACCCGCCGGGTGCGGGGGTGATCATGCTCGCCCCCGCGCTCCTCCCCTTCCTCACCTTCTTCCAGGCCTTCACCGCCGTCACCGTCGGCTGCGACGCGCTGATCGCCCGGGCGCTGGTCCGGGCCGGCGCCCGCCCCGGCGGCAGCGTGGCGGGCGCCTGGCTGTGGGTGGCCGGCCTCCCGCTGCTCCTGCACATCCCGTACGGCCGCTACGACGTACAGGTCACCGCAATCGCTGTCGGCGCCCTGCTCGCGCTGCGCCGACGGCCCGGCCTCGGCGGCGCGCTCGCGGGACTCGGCGCCCTGGTCAAGGTGTGGCCGCTGCTCACCGTGATCGGCGCACCACCCGGCCGCGGCGCCCGCCGCGCGCTGCTCGGCGCGCTCGGCTCGACGGCCGCCCTGCTCGCCGTGCTCGCCCTCGCCTTCGACCACACCCTGGACTTCGCCCGCCAGCAGGGCGGCCGGGGCCTCCAGATCGAGTCCCTCGGCGGCACCGCGCTCCAGCTCGCCCACCTGCTCACGGGCCACCCCGGCCGGGTCGTCTACCGGTACGGAGCCATGGAGTTCACCGGCCCGTACGTCTCGGCGCTTGCCACCCTCAGCCTGGCCCTGACCGGGCTCGCGCTCTGCTGGCTGCTGTTCTGGCGGGTGCGCGCCCGGCGCTGGACGGTGGCGGTGCCGCTCGACGCGGCGCTGTGCGCGGTGCTCCTGTTCACCGTGACCAGCCGGGTGATCAGCCCCCAGTACCTGATCTGGCTGCTCGGCCTGGCCGCCGCCTGCCTCACCTCGCACCAGACCACCCAGCGCCCGGTGGCCCGACTCCTGCTCCCCACCGCCGCGTTGAGCGCACTGGCCTTCCCCTGCCTGTACGACGAGGTCATGGCCGGATCCGCCCTGGGCACCTGCATCATGGCGGCCCGCAACACCTTGCTCCTGACCGCGGCTCTGCTCTCGTGCCGAAGGCTGTGGACGTCCACGGTGACCGCCTCGACGACCACCCAACGCTGAAGGGGCGCCCACCACAAGGGTGGACGCCCCTTCCATAGCCCTCCGGGGGCGCGGGGAACTGAGGAGGCCTCAGCTGTGCGTGCGCAGCAGCGTCCGCATGGTCCGCATCGCAACCGACAGGTTGGCCAGGTCGAACGCGTCGGAGGACTGGATCTCCTCCAGGGTCGTGCGGGCACGGCCCAGGATCGCCGCGTTCTTCTCCTCCCACGCCTTGAACCGCTGCTCCGGCGACGTCGTGCCGTTGCCGACCGACAGGACGTCCTGGGTCAGCCCGGCGTGCGCCGCGAACAGGTCCTCGCGGATGGCCGCGCGCGCCATCGACTGCCAGCGGTCGGCCCGCGGCAGCTCGATGATGCGGTCCAGGAGCTGGGTGATCCGCAGCCGGTCCGCGAGGTCGTAGTAGACCTCGGCGACCTGGAGCGGCTCCTTGTCGGTGCGGGCCGCGATGGCCACGATGTCGAGCGCCGGGAAGACCGAGGAGAACCCGGCGACGCGCCGCGCGAGCTCCTCGGGCACGCCCACACCCGTCAGCTCGTCCAGGATGCCCTGGTACCACTCGAGGTCGGCGCCCCGCAGCAGGTTCGCGAGCGAGTCCCAGACCTGGGCCACACCGGCCGAGAAGTCCTCGATCGTCTCGGCGATCTGGAGCGGCTGCGGCCGGTTGTTGAGCAGCCAGCGGGTGCCGCGCTCGACCAGACGGCGCGAGTGCAGCCGGATACGGGTCTGGACGTCGGCGGCGACCTTGTTGTCGAGCGCCTCGACGGCGTCCCACACCCCGCTCACGCCGAAGATCTCGCGGGCCGCGGCATGCGCCCGCACGATCTCTTCGAGCGAGGCCCCGGTCTCCTCGCGGAGCCGGTGCAGGAAGGTCGAGCCACCGATGTTGACGGTGTCGTTGACCAGGACGGTCGTGATGATCTCGCGGCGCAGCGCGTGCCCGTCGACGGCCTCGGTGAACTTCTCGCGCAGCTGCCGCGGGAAGTAGGCGTGCAGCAGCCCGGCCAGGTGCGGGTCGTCCGGGAGACCGGTGTGGATCAGCTCGTCGGCCACCGTGATCTTGGTGTAAGCGAGCAGCACGGCGAGCTCGGGCTGGCTGAGCCCCTTGCCGCTGTTCAGCAGTTCACGGATCTGGCGGTCGTTGGGCAGGAACTCCAGGGCCCGGTCCAGGTGGCCGTCGCGGCCCAGGCGGCGCATGAAGCGCTGGTGGGCGTGGAGCAGCGAGGGCGACTGCGCGACCGCGTTGGCCAGCGCCACGTTCTGCGCGTAGTTGTTGCGCAGCACCAGGTGGCCGACCTCGTCGGTCATCGCGGCGAGGATCTTGTTGCGCTGCTTGACGGTCATGTCGCCGTCCGCCACCAGGGCGTTGAGCAGGATCTTGATGTTCACCTCGTGGTCGGAGGTGTCCACGCCCGCGCTGTTGTCGATGGCGTCGGTGTTGACCTTGCCGCCCTCGCCCTCGTGGCCGCCCTTGCGGTCGAACTCGATCCGGCCGAGCTGGGTCAGGCCCAGGTTGCCGCCCTCGCCGACGACCTTGACGCGCAGGTCCTCGCCGTTGACGCGGATCGCGTCGTTGGCCTTGTCGCCGACGTCCGCGTTGGACTCCGCCGACGACTTCACATACGTACCGATGCCGCCGTTCCACAGCAGGTCGACCGGGGCCTTGAGGATGGCCTGCATCAGGTCGGCCGGGGTCAGCTTGGTGACGCCGGGGGCGATGCCGAGGGCCTCGCGGATGTGCGCGTTCAGCGGGATCGACTTGGCGGTGCGGGGGTGGATGCCGCCGCCCGCCGAGAGGAGCTCCTTGTTGTAGTCGGCCCAGCTGGAGCGCGGCAGGTCGAACAGGCGGCGGCGCTCGGCGTAGGAGACGGCCGCGTCCGGCTTCGGGTCGATGAAGATGTGCCGGTGGTCGAAGGCCGCGACCAGGCGGATGTGCTCGGAGAGCAGCATGCCGTTGCCGAACACGTCGCCCGACATGTCGCCGACGCCGACGACCGTGAAGTCCTCGGTCTGGCTGTCGTGGCCCAGCTCGCGGAAGTGCCGCTTGACGGACTCCCAGGCGCCGCGGGCGGTGATGCCCATGCCCTTGTGGTCGTATCCGGCGGAGCCGCCGGAGGCGAAGGCGTCGCCGAGCCAGAAGTTGTAGCTGATCGCCACGTCGTTGGCGATGTCCGAGAACGTCGCGGTGCCCTTGTCGGCGGCGACCACCAGGTAGGTGTCGTCCTCGTCGTGGCGGACCACGTCGGCCGGCGGGACGACCTCGCCCGCGACCAGGTTGTCGGTGATGTCGAGCAGCGCCGAGATGAACGTCTTGTAGCTCGCGATGCCCTCGGCGAGCCAGGCGTCGCGGTCCACCGACGGGTCGGGGAGCTGCTTGGCGACGAAGCCGCCCTTGGCGCCGACCGGCACGATGACGGTGTTCTTCACCATCTGCGCCTTGACCAGGCCGAGGATCTCGGTGCGGAAGTCCTCACGGCGGTCGGACCAGCGGAGCCCGCCCCGGGCGACCTTGCCGAAGCGCAGGTGGACGCCCTCGACGCGCGGCGAGTACACCCAGATCTCGAACGCCGGGCGGGGCGCCGGGAGGTCGGGGATGGCCTGCGGGTCGAACTTCATGGAGACGTAGGCGTGCGGAGCACCGTCCACCGTCTGGAAGAAGTTCGTCCGCAGCGTGGCCTTGATGACGGTGAGGAAGGAGCGCAGGATGCGGTCCTCGTCCAGGCTCGCCACCTGGTCGAGCGCTCCGTCGAGCTCTTCGAGGAGCCCGTCGATGAGCTCGGTGCCGGCCCGCTGGCGGTCCGGCGAGAGCCGGGCCTCGAAGAGCGAGACGAGCAGCCGGGTGGTGTGGACGTTGTCGCGGAGGGTGTCCTCCATGTAGTCCTGGCTGAACGTGGAGCCGGCCTGGCGCAGGTACTTGGCGTAGGCACGGAGCACCATCGCCTGGCGCCAGTTGAGACCGGCGCGCAGCACCAGGGAGTTGAAGCCGTCGTTCTCGGCGGCGCCCGTCCAGGTCGCGGCGAAGGCCTCCTGGAAGCGCTCGCGGGCGTCGTCCGCGAGGTAGTCGCCGTTGCCGTTGGCCTTCTTCGGCATGCGCAGGCCGAAGTCGTAGATCCAGGCGTGCGTACGGTCCGCGCAGCGCAGCTCGTAGGGCCGCTCGTCGGTGACCTCGACGCCCAGGCGCTGGAGCACCGGGAGGACCGCGGACAGCGAGACCTGCTCGCCGATCCGGTAGATCTTGAAGCGGCGCTCGCCGGGGGCCGCGCCGACCGGCTCGTACAGGGAGAGCGCGAAGTCCTTGCGCCCGTGGGTGAGTTGTTCCAGGTGGACGAGGTCGGCGACGGCCGCGCGCGGCGAGTGGTCGGCCTTGTAGCCCTCGGGGAACGCGTGGCCGTAGCGGCGAAGCAGCTCGGCGGCGCGCTCCTCGCCGCACTCGGCGTTCAGCGCGTCGGAGAAGCCGTCGGCCCAGGAGCGGGCGGCTTCGACGAGGCGGGCCTCGATGCGGTCGGAGTCGGCGTCGGTGAGCTCGGTCAGCTCGGTGCCGGCCGGGACGCGCACCACGAAGTGCAGCCGGGACAGGATCGACTCGGTGTTCCAGGCGGTGAAGTCGACGCTGGTGCCGCCGAGCTCCTCCTTGAGGATCTCGATGAGCCGCAGCCGTACGCCCGTGGTGTAGCGGTCGCGCGGCAGGTAGATCAGCGCCGAGTAGTAGCGGCCGTACTCGTCCTGGCGCAGGTACAGGCGCAGCCGGCGCCGCTCCTGGAGGTACAGGACGGAGGTCACGATGGAGCGCAGCTGGTCGGCCGGGGTCTGGAACAGCTCGTCGCGCGGGTAGGTCTCCATGATCTGGAGCAGGTCGCGGCCGTCGTGGCTGTTGGGCGAGAAGCCGGCGCCCTTGAGGACCTCTTCGACCTTGCGGCGCACGACCGGCACCCGGCGCACGGACTCGGTGTAGGCGGCCGAGGAGAACAGGCCGAGGAAGCGGCGCTCGCCGACGACGTTGCCCTGCTCGTCGAACTTCTTCACGCCGACGTAGTCGAGGTAGGAGGGCCGGTGCACGGTGGCCCGGCTGTTGGCCTTGGTCAGCACGAGGAGCTTGTGCTCGCGGGCCTTGGCACGGGCGTCGGCGGGCAGCCGGCTGAAGGACGGCGAGACGGGGTGACCGTCGTCCTCGCCGTGCTGCGGGTCGGAGCGCAGGATGCCGAGGCCGGTGCCGGGGACGGCGGACAGCGAGTCGTCGTCGGTGAGCCGGTACTCACGGTAGCCGAGGAAGGTGAAGTGGTCGTCCGAGAGCCAGCGCAGGAGCTCGCGGGCCTCGTCGACGTCCTGGTCGCGCAGGTCGCCGGCCTTCGGCTCCTTGGGCAGCTCGTCGGCGATGCGCAGCGCGGCGTCGCGCATCTTCTCCCAGTCCTCGACGGCTTCCCGTACGTCGGACAGGACGCGCAGCAGGTCGGCGGTGATCTGCTTCAGGTCGGCGCGGTCGGTCTCGCGGTCGATCTCGACGTGGATCCACGACTCGGTGAGCGCGTCGTGCGGCAGCTCGGCGGTCTGGGCGCCGGTGTCGAGGACCTCGATGAGCTTGCCGGTGAGGTCGCGGCGGACGACGACCTGCGGGTGGATCACGACGTGGATGCCGCGGCTCTGCCGGGACAGCTCGTTGGTGACCGAGTCGACGAGGAAGGGCATGTCGTCGGTGACGACCTCGACGACGGAGTGACTGCAGGTCCAGCCGTTCTCCTCGACGGTCGGGGTGTGCACCCGGACGTTCGCCGTGCCCTGCGGCCGGTTCTCCGCGAGGCGGTAGTGGGAGAGCGCTGCGCCGAAGACGTCGACCGGGTCGCGGTCGGCCAGGTCCTCGGGAGCGGTGTGCAGGTAGTAGCGCTGGAGGTACCCGAGAAGGACGCCCTGGTCGGGACCTTCCTCGCTCGTGGCCCCAGTCGTGGCTGCCCGGTCGGTCCGGGGGGTGTCCCCCAGGCCTCCGGGCCCCCCGGCCGGGCTGTTCTCAGCTACCCGGGCCGCCCGTGCGAGCAGCTCGGCCTTGGCTTCGTCCAGCTTGGTCTGCATGTCCTCTGGCTCCTGTCGCGCGCCGTTGCGTGACGTAGGGGAAAGAAGCGACGCAACGCCACGACGCGGGGTGTCCGGTCGGTGTCGACGCTATGCCGCGATGAGAGATACCCGGGCGCTTACCGGCCAATTTTGTGGCCTGGCGCCTTGATTCCGGGTGGAGGGAATCAGCGACTGCCCGGGCACGGTGGTGCTCCGGGCGCAGGGCAGAGGCGTCAGTGCCTCCGCGGCATATCGCGCTGATCACGGGTCAAGGCTATCGCCCCTTCCCCCCGAACCGTCATGAGCCTTATGTGTACAAAAGCTGGGCCCGAAGTTTGACACTCTGGACAGCGACGTGGCGGCGAGAACGGGCCCTCTTGGCAAACCGGCGCCGCGCGGGCAGGTTGACGGTACGGAATCCGCAGGTGCGATCGACCTCCAGCCACCTGAGCTCCAGCCCCTGAGAGGGAGGCCACTCATGGCAGCCAAGATCCTCATCGTGACCGGTGACGCCGCCGAATCCCTGGAAGTCCTCTACCCGTACCAGCGACTGCGCGAGGAGGGGTACGACGTCCACATCGCGGCTCCGGCCCGCAAGAAGCTGCGGTTCGTGATCCACGACTTCGAGCCCGGCTTCGACACGTACACGGAGAAGCCCGGCTACACCTGGCCCGCCGATCTGGCCTTCTCGGAAGTCGACCCCGGCCAGTACGCCGCCTTGGTGATCCCGGGCGGCCGGGCCCCCGAGTACCTCCGCAACGACCCGGAGCTGAGGAAGATCCTTAAGGCCTTCTTCGACACCGACAAGCCGGTCGCCCAGATCTGCCACGGCCCGCTCCTGACGGCCGCGATCGGCGGCCTGAGCGGGCGCCGGGTCACCGCCTATCCCGCCCTTGAGCTGGACATGCAGACGGCGGGCGCGACGTTCCAGGACGCCGAGACCGTGGTGGACGGCACCTTGGTCTCCGCCCGCGCCTGGCCGGACCACTCCCGCTGGATGCGGGAGTTCCTCACGGTGCTGCGGGCGAAGGCGCCGGTGACGTAGGAGCGGGCGGAAGGGACCGGGGCGGCCACCGCGCGGGCGCCGCTCAGCCGGCCAGGTCCTCCGCGACGGCCACCGCCTCGGCGAGGGAGTCGACGACCGGCACCCCCGCCGCGGCGAGGCTGGCCCGGCTGTGGGAGCCGCCGGTGTAGAGCACCGCCTTCGCGCCCACGGCCGCCGCGGCCACCGCGTCGTCGACCGCGTCCCCGATCACCACGGTGCGCTCGCCGGATATCTCCGGGTCCACCGCCCGCAGCGCGGTCAGGTGGCGCACCATGTGCTCCGCCTTGCTGCCGTGCGAGGGCCCGGTGCGGCCGTCGACGCGTACGAAGTGGCCGGTGATGCCGTGCCGCCGCACGATCGGCACCAGGTGTTCGTGCGGCGCCATGGAGAGCAGCGACTGGCTGAGCCCGGCCGCCCAGCGCGCCGCGAGGAGCTCGGCCGCGCCCTCGGTGAGCCCGCAGGCGTCCGCCCTAGCCCAGTACTGCTGATGGAAGGCCGCGTCCATGACCAGCCACTCGGCGTCCGTGGGCAGCCGCCCGATCAGGCGCTGGTAGAACCGGGGTATCGGCACGCAGTACAGGTCGCGGTAGCGCTCCAGCGTGATCGGCTCAAGGCCGAGCTCCGCGAACGCGGCGTTGGTCGCCTCGATGATCGCCACGTTGTCGTCGAGCAGCGTGCCGTTCCAGTCCCACACGAGATGGGCCGGTCGCTTCCCCGTGCCCTGCCTGCCGTTCCCCATGCCAAAACGGTACCCACCCCCACTGACAATCGACCACGAGCGGCCGTATCCGCAGGTCAGAGCACATTTGGCGGGAGATCAGGCGATCAGGTTGGGGATCTCCTGCACCCCGAACCAGAGCAGTTCGTGGTCCTCGGCGCCGTCCACGGTGAACTGGGCGTCGTCGTCGCCGTGGTCGGCGGCGCCGAGCGCGTCCGCCGCGGCCGTCACATCGGCCACCGCGTCCTCGGCGTCCACGTGTACGGCGGCCGCCTTGGCCAGCGCCACCGCGGATGCGATCCGGACCTCGCCGAGCGAGCCGGCGTCCAGGGCGCTGTCGGGGTCGGCGGCCACGGTGTTGTCCGGCACGTCCACGGCGATCACGACGCGGCGTCTGGCGGTGCCGGGCGCTCCGGCGAGCAGCCGCAGCGAGGCCGCCGCGGCCCGGCTGAGCGCCGCGTACTCCAGCTCCTCGATGTCGTCGGATACGTACCACTCGCGCAGGCCGGGGGTGACGGCGTAGGCGGTGAGCGGGCCGGGGCCGAGCTCTCCCGCGCCGTGTGCCGCCGCGAGACCGGAGATGGTCAGGGGTACGTAGACGCGCATGACAGACCGCTCTCTTCTCGTCGTCCCATCCGGTCGTGAGACGGGTTCAGGATACGCGTGGGAGTCCCCCTTCGAGCTGCCGGTACCGGGTCGGGTCCGCTGTCCGCTGGATCCTGTCGCACCGGCCCCCACCTGGGAAGACGGCTCGCCCGCTCACCCGGATAGGTGAATCTGTGGAGCCCCGCGGCACCCCGGGTCGGTCCTTGCGGCGGCTCGCGCCGCCCCCGTACAAGATCCCCAGCAGAAGTTACCCACTGGTATCGAAGGGGGCGGCAGCCATGAGCAGGACCACGACCGGGCCGGCGGGACGCGGCGACCAGCGCAGGCCCGGCAGCACCGGAACCCGGCGCCCGGAGCGGCTGACCCCGCACGAGCTGTTCGCGCACAAGCTCCTCGCGGTGCTCAGCGGCGAGCGCCCGGTGCACTGGATGCTGGGCCTGACCGTCGGGGACGCCTACGAGCAGCTGGTGCGGCTCGCCCCGCGCACCCCGTTCCGCACCCGCGGCACCCGTCCCGTCGTACGGTCCTGCCGGGCGGCCCCGCCGGCCCGCGGGATCGTCGAGGCGGCCGCCTGCATCGCGGCGGGCGAGCAGGTGCGCGCCATGGCCTTCCGGCTGGAGCAGGGCGCCGACCTGCGCTGGCGGTGCGCCGCGGTCGAGCTGGGCGGCGAGCGCGTCCCGGCATAGCGAGGAGGGCGATGGCGGAGGGGGCCCGACAGCCGAAGGGGCCCGGCACCTTCCGGTACCGGGCCCCTCACGGCGTGCAGCCGCCGACAGCTTCTCGCGGCCTACTTCTTGCGGCGGCGGCCGCCCGTGGTCTTCTGGGCCTTGCGGCGCTCGGCGCGCGTCAGGCCGTCCGACTCCGAGCGGGCCGGCTCGTCGTCACCGTTGTCGAAGTCGCCCTCGACCACGCCGCCCTCGCCGTCCACCGTCGGCGCCGAGAAGTGCAGCCGGTCCGGGCGCTGCGGGGCGTCCAGGCCCTTGGCCCGGATCTCCGGACGCGCGGCCGGGATGGCGTCCTCCTTGGTGAACGAGGGCGCGTCGGCCGGAGCATCCTCGACCGGGACCTCCTCGACCTGCTGCTCGACCTGGACCTCCAGGTTGAACAGGTAGCCGACCGACTCCTCCTTGATGCCCTCCATCATGGCGTTGAACATGTCGAAGCCCTCGCGCTGGTACTCGACCAGCGGGTCCTTCTGGGCCATGGCTCGCAGGCCGATGCCCTCCTGGAGGTAGTCCATCTCGTAGAGGTGCTCGCGCCACTTGCGGTCCAGGACCGACAGGACCACGCGGCGCTCCAGCTCACGCATGATGTCGGAGCCGAGCTGCTCCTCACGGGAGGCGTACTGCTCGTAGATGTCGTCCTTGACGGACTCGGCGATGAACTCGGCGGTGATGCCCGCCCGGTCGCCCGCCGCGTCCTCCAGCTCCTCCACGGTGACCTTCACCGGGTAGAGCTGCTTGAAGGCACCCCACAGCCGGTCCAGGTCCCACTCCTCGGCGAAGCCCTCGACGGTCTCGGCCTGGATGTAGGCGTCGATCGTGTCGTCCATGAAGTGCCTGACCTGCTCGTGCAGGTCCTCGCCCTCCAGGACGCGGCGGCGCTCCCCGTAGATGACCTCGCGCTGGCGGTTGAGCACCTCGTCGTACTTCAGGACGTTCTTGCGCGTCTCGAAGTTCTGCTGCTCGACCTGCGACTGGGCGGACGCGATGGCGCGCGTCACCATCTTGTTCTCGATCGGGACGTCGTCGGGAACGTTGGCCATCGACATGACGCGCTCGACCATCTGGGCCTTGAACAGGCGCATCAGGTCGTCGCCGAGCGACAGGTAGAAGCGGGACTCGCCCGGGTCGCCCTGACGGCCGGAACGGCCGCGCAGCTGGTTGTCGATGCGCCGCGACTCGTGCCGCTCGGTGCCGAGCACGTACAGGCCGCCGAGCTCCTTGACCTCTTCGAACTCGGCCTTGACGGCCTGCTCGGCCTTCTCCAGGGCGGCGGGCAGCGCGGCGGCCCACTCCTCGACGTGCTCGACCGGGTCGAGGCCCGCCTGGCGCAGCTCGGCCTCGGCGAGGTCGTCCGGGTTGCCGCCGAGCTTGATGTCGGTGCCTCGTCCGGCCATGTTGGTGGCGACGGTGACGGCGCCCTTGCGGCCGGCCTGGGCGACGATCGTCGCCTCCCGGTCGTGCTGCTTGGCGTTGAGCACCTCGTGCTGGATGCCGCGCTTGGAGAGCTGCTGCGAGAGGTACTCGGACTTCTCGACCGAGGTGGTGCCGACCAGGATCGGCTGGCCCTTCTCGTGCTTCTCGGCGATGTCGTCGACGACCGCCTCGAACTTCGCGACCTCGGTGCGGTAGATCAGGTCGGACTGGTCCTTGCGGACCATCGGCCGGTTGGTCGGGATCGGGACGACGCCCAGCTTGTAGATCTGGTGGAACTCGGCGGCCTCGGTCATCGCCGTACCGGTCATGCCCGACAGGCCCGGGACTTCCTTGCCCTGCTGGTCGTGGCGCTTGTAGAGGCGGAAGAAGTTCTGCAGGGTGATCGTGGCGAGCGTCTGGTTCTCGTCCTTGATGTCCACCCCTTCCTTCGCCTCGATCGCCTGGTGCATGCCCTCGTTGTAGCGGCGGCCGGCGAGGATACGGCCGGTGTGCTCGTCGACGATCATGACTTCGCCGTCCATGACGACGTAGTCCTTGTCCTTCTTGAACAGTTCCTTCGCCTTGATGGCGTTGTTCAGGTAACCGACGAGCGGGGTGTTCACCGACTCGTAGAGGTTGTCGATGCCCAGCCAGTCCTCGACCTTGGCGACGCCCGGCTCGTGGATGGCGACGGTGCGCTTCTTCTCGTCGACCTCGTAGTCGCCGGTCTCCTCGATGCCCTTGAGCGGGTTGCCCGCCTCACCCTTGGTCAGGCGCGTCACCAGCTTGGCGAAGTCGCCGTACCACTTGGTGGCCTGGTCGGCCGGGCCGGAGATGATCAGCGGCGTACGGGCCTCGTCGACCAGGATCGAGTCGACCTCGTCGACGATCGCGAAGTTGTGGCCGCGCTGGACGAGCTCGTCCTGGGACCACGCCATGTTGTCGCGGAGGTAGTCGAAGCCGAACTCGTTGTTCGTGCCGTACGTGATGTCGCAGTTGTACTGGGCTCGGCGCTCGGCGGGCGACATGTTGGCGAGGATGCATCCGACCTCGAGACCGAGGAACTTGTGCACCCGGCCCATCATCTCGGAGTCGCGCTCGGCCAGGTAGTCGTTGACCGTGATCAGGTGCACGCCCTTGCCGGACAGGGCGTTGAGGTACGCCGGCAGCGTACCGACGAGGGTCTTGCCCTCCCCGGTCTTCATCTCGGCGACGTAGCCGAGGTGCAGGGCGGCGCCACCCATCATCTGGACGTCGTAATGACGCTGGCCGAGGACGCGCTTGGCGGCCTCGCGCACGGTCGCGAAGGCCTCGGGGAGCAGGTCGTCCAGGCTCTCGCCGTCCGCGTACCGCTCCTTGTACTCGTCGGTGAGGGCACGCAGCTCGGCGTCGGAGAGGTTGACGAAGTCCTCTTCGATGGAGTTGACCTGGTCCGCGATGCGGTGCAGCTTGCGCAGGATCTTGCCTTCGCCTGCACGCATGATCTTTGAGAGGACGGACACGGGGGTTGGTCTCCTTGCCGGTCGGGCCTGGCGCGGTCGAGTGGCTATGGGTATCGGTACAGCAACGGTCATCGTATGCGAGGACCCGGCCGCGCCGGGAGGTCTGCCGTTACGACAACGGACGGGACTGTCCGAAGGTGCCGGGCTGACGGGGAAATGAGGTGGCTCCGGCTGCCGGGCACCCGCAGAATCGGGCGATGGAACCCGTGACACTCACCTCGGAGCGGCTGCTGCTGCGCCCGCTCGGCCCCCAGGACATCGACGCCGTGTACGAGGGCGCCCAGGACCCGGCCGTCCAGCGCTGGACCACCGTCCCGTCCCCCTACACCCGCGAGGACGCCGAGACCTTCGCCGGCAAGATCGCGCCGGAGGCCTGGACGGCCGGCACCGAGTACTGCTTCGCGATCTTCCCCAAGGGCGGCGGGCCGCTGCTCGGCCTCATGGGCGTGATGGTGCGCGGCAAGGGCGCGGCCGAGATCGGCTTCTGGACGGTGGCCGAGCACCGCGGCCACGGCTACACCACGGAGGCGTTGCTCTGCCTGGCGCGCTGGGCGTTCACGGAGCTCGGGACCGACCGCCTGGAGTGGCGGGCCGAGGTCGGCAACGCGGGCTCGCGCAAGGTGGCCGAGAAGGCCGGCTTCACCGTCGAGGGCACCCTGCGCGGCGCCATGCCCAACAAGGGCACCCGCCGCGACAGCTGGGTCGGCGCCCTGCTCCCCTCCGACCTGGGCCTGCCGAGCGCCCTTCCCTACCTGCCCGCGCAGAGCTGACCTCGGCCCGGGCGTTGTCAGTGGCGGCCACTATCGTGCGGAGCATGACGAGCCTGCCGCCTCCCGCCGCCGAACTGTCCGCCGACGAGGCCCGCCGGATCGCCCTGCGCGCCCAGGGCTTCCTCGGCGCGGCCGACCGCCGGGCCGGGGTGCGCGGGGTGCTGCGTCACCTGGGCGCGGTCCAGCTCGACACCATCTCCGTGCTCGCCCGCTCGCACGAGCTCATCCCGTACGCCCGGCTCGGCGCGGTCGGCCGCAAGGCCGTCGAGGACGCGTACTGGAGCGGCGGCCACTCCTTCGAGTACTGGTCGCACGCGGCCTGCATCCTGCCCGTCGAGGAGTGGCCGCACTTCGCCTTCCGCCGCCGCGCCTACCGCTCCCGGCCGCACTGGAACCACGAACTGCCGGACGGCGCGTACGAGCAGGTGATCAAGCAGTTGCGTGCCGAAGGCCCGCTCACGGCAACGGACTTGGGCGGCGCCAAGAACAAGGGCGAGTGGTGGGACTGGTCGGCGTCCAAGGTCGCCGTCGAGCGGGCGCTGATGTACGGCGAGGTGGTCTGCACCGAGCGGCGCGGCTGGAAGCGGGTGTACGACCTGGCGGAGCGGGCCATTCCGGACGCGGTCCTGCACGACGACCTCGACGATGCCGAGTGCCTGCGCCGCCTGGTGCGGCTCGCGGGGCAGTCCCTCGGAGTGGGCACCCGGGCGGACATGGCGGACTATCACCGCCTCAAGGGCGAGCAGTTCGACGCGGTGGTCGCCGACTCGGGTCTGGTGCCGGTCACCGTGCAGGGCTGGTCCAAGCCCGCCTGGGCCGACCCCGAGGCGCTGGCCACCGAGCCGCGCGGCCGCCACCGCACCACGCTGCTTTCGCCGTTCGACTCACTGGTCTGGGAGCGCGCCCGCACCGAGCGGATCTTCGGCTTCACCCACCGTCTGGAGGCCTACGTCCCCAAGCCCAAGCGGATACACGGGTACTTCGCGATGCCGCTGCTCTCCGGCGGCAGGCTGATCGGCCGCGTCGACCCGGCGCGCGAGGGCCGCACCCTGGTCGCCAAGCAGGTCTCGCTGGACTCGCCGAAGGCCGTCCGGCCCATGGCCCAGGCCCTGCTGGAGGCCGCCGAGTGGGTGGGCTGCGACTCCGTACGCGTCGAACGGGCCGGGAGCCCGCAGGAGGCGGCGGCGCTCACCTCGGCGCTGGCTACCTGATCTCCAGGATCTTCTCGCGCATCGCGTAGACCACCGCTTCCATTCTGGAGTGCAGCTGCAGCTTCTCCAGGATGTTGCGCACGTGGTTCTTCACGGTGTTCTCGGAGATGAACAACTCCTTGGCGATGTCGCGGTTGTTCATCCCCGTGGCGACCAGCTTGAGAACCTCCAGCTCGCGGTCGGTGAGCCGGGGCGCGGGCACCAGACGGCGCTCGTCGGTGCGCTGGATCATCGACTTGAACTCGGTGAGCAGCTTGGACGCCATCGACGGGCTGATCTGCGACTGGCCGTCGGCCACCGCCCGGATCGCGGTGGCGACCTCGTCGGTGGAGATCTCCTTGAGGAGATAGCCGGTCGCGCCGGCCTTGATCGCGTCGTAGAGGTCGGCCTCCTCGTCGCTGATCGTCAGCATGATGATCTTCGCGCTGGGGGCCACCTCCTTGATGGAGGTGCAGGCCTCGATGCCGCCGCGCCGGGGCATGCGTACGTCCATCAGCACGATGTCGGGCAGCAGGTCGGCCGCCTTGTCCACCGCCTCCGCGCCGTCCCCCGCCTCGCCGACGACCTGGATGTCCTCCTCGGCGGCCAGCACGATCTCCAGGCCCCGGCGGAACAGGGCGTGGTCGTCCACCACCAGGACCCGGATCGGCTCCTTGCGGGAGGTGCCCGCGTCCATGCCGGCCTCGTGGTCCCCGCCGTTCGGGCTGTCGGCATGGGAACCGTCGTGCACCGGCCCGAAGCTGTCCGCCATCGTTCCTCCCCCTGAAGGCCGTGGCCCGAGTTGGTGTGCGGCACCAACCACGCTCCAGGGAGCTGCGGTTGGCGTGCGACGCCATGATTTCATGCCCGGCCGACAGAAGGGTGATCCAGTGGTCGCACGGTGGTGCCCCCGGGGGCGCACAAAGGCTCCAGGGGCACCAACACTCATGGGTACGGCGCGCCGCCCGCGGACGTTCAACGCGCCGACCAGCAGGTTCTCCGTGGTCCTTCCCGGCCGGGGTCAGCCGCCCAGCGCACCGCCCGCGCCGCTCGCGTCCTCACCGGCGAGCGGGTCGGTCTCCAGGTGGATGACGCCGTAGTCGTAGGCGTGCCGCCGGTAGACGACACTGGGGTTCTTCGTCTCCGAGTCGACGAAGAGGTAGAAGTCGTGCCCGACCAGCTCCATCTCGTAGAGCGCCTGGTCGAGCGTCATCGGGGCTGCGACATGGTTCTTCTCCCGGACCACCAGCGGTCCTTCGCCCTGTACTTCGAGCGAGCCGATCCTGGTGGTGGGAATGCGGTCTTCCTCCGAAGCGTCCACAGGCTTGCCGTTTCCGTTCAACTCCGCCACACCCGGTACGACATCCACGACCTCCGCGGCCGAGAGCCGGCCGTTGCCCCGGCGCGTGTAGCGCTTGTCGTGCTGCTTGCGCAGCCGCGCCTCCAGCTTGCCGGTCGCCAGGTCGAGCGCCGCGTACGGGTCTGCTGCCGCCGCTTCCGCACGGATCACCGGGCCGCGCGAGTGGAGGGTGATCTCCACCCGGTCCGAACGGTCCGCCTGCCGCGGGTTGTGTTCCTTGGACACCTCGACGTCGAGGCTGATTACCTTGCCGTCGAGCTTCTGGATCTTCTCCAGCTTCAGCTTCTCGGCCACGTGCTTGCGGAACCGCTCGGGCACCTCGGTCTTGCGGCCCTTGACGACGATGTCCACGCAGAACTCCGTTCCCGGATCACTCCGCCTCAGTGCGGAGCTGCTCCCTTTTGCACCAGACCCCGGTGAGTGCCGGGGCGTCGGACTCGGTGACGTATCACCTCCTCCTCCCCCGTCGAGAAGATCCCCACCCCACGAACCCGGGGGCAAGTGACAACGCGCCGAAGTTCAGCCGTGCATTAAGTGAACGGTCTTTCGCCATTCCTCACAACCGAACATAGCTCGATCGGCCCGAAGTCGGCACCCGCTACTCGCACGTACCTCCACTCAGGTGCTTCTGCCCTCTCACTACCTGCAACGATGCAAGTTCGCGGTCAGTTCCGGTTTATTGCGAACGTTTCCACGGTGGCCGCGACAACCGCGGCCACCGTGTGCGGAACACCGGCGTTCCGCACCTCGGCCCCGCCCCCCAGCCGCTGATGCGAAGCCGCCGAACGGGTAAATCCTGCAATTCCCTGTCCGGGGCATCGGTCTCCGCGCGGAGGGCCGTTGCCGGGTTCGCCTACCCCCTCCGCCCGCACCGCACGCGCCGCCTCCACCAGCGATGCGCCCGTGGTCATCAGATCGTCCACCAGGACCACCCGGCCGCCCTCCAGGAGCCGCGCACCACCGCCTGCCACCACCAGGGCCCCGGACAGATTCGCGAGCCGCTGCGGGGCGCTCAGGCCCGCCTGGTCGGCCACCGTGCGGCGCTGGCGCAGGACGGCGGCCACCCGGGCGTCCGTCCCCGTCCGGCGCAGCTCCCCGGCCGCGGCCAGCGCGATGCGCCGGGTCGCGTCGTGCCCGCGGGCCCGCACCGCACGCCGCGAGGACGGCACCGGGACAAGGAGCAACGGCTCCTGGCCGCGCGGCCCCGCCACCGCCCGCACCGCGCCCGCCAGTGCCTGCCCGAGCGCTGCGGCCATACCGAGCGCGCCCCGCTCCTTGTGCCCGAGCAGCACCGCGCGCACCGCGTCCTCGTAGGGCGCTGCGGCGTACACGGCGGGCAGCCCGGAGGGCTCCGGCGCCGGGCGGACCCGGCATGCGGGCGCCCCCAGCAGCGCCGTCCGGCACCCCTCGCACAGCGCCGTACGCGGCCTGCCGCAGCCGCCGCAGGCAGTCGGCAGCACAAGGCCGGAGAACTCCCGCCACCACCCGCGCATGGCTCCACTGTGCCAACGGGAGCAAGACCCCGGCCACCCCTGTGGACAACCCGTCCACAGCCCGGCGGCTACCCCGGATACGCGGGCGCCGAGCCCCTCTTGACGGCCGTCTTCCAGTTCGCCCCGGGCGGCAGCCGGACGATGCCGTCGTCCTGCGAGTGCGCCACCAGCGGCATCCGGTCGTCGTCGGTGGCCGTGATGTCCGTCAGCTTGTTGACGCTCGGCAGGGTGCCGGCCGCCGAGGTCGACCCGTCCGTCTGCACATAGCGCAGCTGCTGGGAGACCCCGCCGATCTCCTTGCCGACCACGACCAGACGGCTGCGCCCGGCCCAGGACACGGCGGTCACGTCCTCCATCTGCGGTGCTCCGGGCCGCAGTTCGCGCACCGAGACCACCTTCTTGTCACCGTCTTCGGTCCGCTCGACCCGCCCGATCCGCAGCGTCGTGTGCCCGCCCTCGGAGACGAGCAGGGCGATGCGCACGCCGTCCGCCGACATGCGCACCTGCTGGATCTGCGCACCGTTGAGCCCCGTCACGTCGACCGCCTCGGGCTCGCCCGTGCCCTGGGCGAGGCGCAGCAGCCGTGGCTTGGCCGGATTGCGATCGGCCACCCACAGGTCGCCGCGCCCGTCCCAGCTCGGCGCCGAGAGGCCGCCGTTCCTGGCGTCCTTGTCGTCGCTGGTCACCGGCGTGTGCACCAGCTCGCCGCCGGCCGCGAGCGGGGCCACGAGCAGGGCCTTGCCGTCCGCCGAGACGCCGGCCGCGCGCTTCTCGTCCCGCGAGACGGCGACCGTACGCACCTGCTGCTCGCCCTTGCCGAACGGCCCCTGCACCGGCTCGGTCACCACCGACGCGTCCGACCCGTCGGAGCTGTCCGTGCCGCCGCCCGAGCTGTCCGAACCGCTCGCATCGGCCCGCATCCGCTCCACATGGCCCGTGGTGTCCACGAAGTACTGCCCCGGGCTGGTCGACATGCGCTCCGGCGCGTACGTCTCGGCCTGGTCGCCGCTGAGCACGCACAGCTGGGAGCCGTCGGCCCGGCTGAGCTCCACCTGGCCGATCCGTGTGGTCGTCAGATCCCGCAGGGTGAAAAGGAGTTGGGCCGCCATCCGCTTGCACTGCGCCTCACCGACAGTGGAGGCCCGCTCGTTCAGCGGGACCTTCAAGGCGTTGCGGTCGTCCAGGGCGAGCGACTTGGTGTCGCTCTTCAGCGCCGTTCCCGACGGAAACTTCGAAGTGACCACCGGTTTCAGCCAGTTGGTCGGGCCGTCCAGGACCGACTGCACCGTCTGCGTGACCAGGTTCATCTGCGTCTCGGGGTCGGTGCGCTGGCGCACGTACACCGGGTCGGCGACCAGCTGGTTCTGGCCCGCCGCGAAGTAGTACTTGTTGACCGAGCGGTAGATGCGCTGGAAGTCGGACTGCCCGAGCAGCAGCCCCTCCGGCAGCGCGTCGATGCGCCACTCCCTGCCCGTCCCGTCCGGACCGCTCTGCCGCACCAGGTGAATGGTCTGGCTGTAGGTGTCCTGCGGCTTGGCGGGCTGGTAGGCGCGCTGTTTGTCGACGACGGCGACGGGCTTGCCCGACACCGTGAAGGTGAAGCCGCTCGAATCCGCGCCCCGGTCCCCGGACCGGTTCGGCTGCGGGTCGGGGCCCTCGGCAAGGACGGTGACCTGGTTCGCCTGCCAGTCCCTCGCGGCCTTCGCGGTCAGATACTGGCGGGCCATCGCGAACTGGGGATCGTCGCTGGTCATGGCCTCGAGGAAGCCCGCGACGATCTCGTTGGGCTCGGCGCCGGGCCGCGGCGGCACGGCGTACACCTGCACCTGCGAATCGGCCCGCTGGGACGCCGAGACCGAGTCCACGTCACCACTGCTCGGCATGGACGCACAGCCCGACACCAGCAGCGAGCCGCAGCCCAGCACGACCACCGCCCGGGGCAGCGTGCCGCGGGCCCTCCCCCGGTCAGCGCCCACGGGCCGACCCCTCCTGGTCAGTCATGTCAGCGAGCCGCTCGGGACTCGCCGAGCCCTCCCCGCGCTCGGCTTCGGGCCGCGCGCCCGGTTCCGCGTCGGCCGGCCGGGCCACCACGCGGCCTCCGCCGACCCCACCGCCTCCGGGCAGCCCCGCCGGGCTGGCCGCCGGACCCGAGGTGCGCGGGCGCACCGGCGCCGTGGGCGGCACGGGCAGCGTGGAGCGGTCCAGCCGCGGTGTCGGTACCGACGAGAGCCGGTTGCCCTGCGCCTGCGCGGCCCCCGCCTCGGCCTTGGCCCGCTCACGGGCGGCCCGTGAGTCCTCCGGCTCCAGCGGTATCGGCGATCCGCGCAACGGCTCGTCGGCGGTACGCGGCAGGGTCAGGCGGAACTGGGAACCGCCGCCCGGCTCGCCCCAAGCCTGCAGCCAGCCGCCGTGCAGCCGTGCGTCCTCGACGGCGATCGACAGGCCGAGCCCGGTACCACCGGTGGTGCGGGCGCGCGCCGGGTCTGCCCGCCAGAACCGGTTGAACACCCGCGTCGCCTCGCCGGGCTTGAGCCCGACGCCGTAGTCCCGCACCGCGACCGCGACGGCCCCGCCGGCCGCCGCGAGGCGCACCACGACGTCCCGCCCCTCACCGTGCTCGACGGCGTTGACGACCAGGTTGCGCAGCACCCGCTCGACCCGGCGGGCATCGGCCTCGGCCACCACGGGTTGTTCGTCGCCGGCCACCCGTATCCGGGTGCCCTTACGCTCGGCGAGCGGCTCGGCGCCCTCGATCACCCGGCGCACGACCTCGCGCAGGTCTATCGGCTCGGCTTCGAGCGCCGCCGCGCCCGCGTCGAACCGGCTGATCTCCAGAAGGTCGGCGAGCAGCGACTCGAACCGGTCCAGCTGCCCGGTGAGCAGCTCGGCCGAGCGTGCCGTCACCGGGTCGAAGTCGACCCGCGCCTCATGGATGACATCGGCTGCCATCCGTACGGTCGTCAGGGGTGTGCGCAGTTCGTGCGACACGTCGGACACGAACCGCCGCTGCATCCGCGACAGCTCCTCCAGCTGGTTGATCTTGCCCTGGAGGTTCTGCGCCATCTTGTTGAAGGCCTCTCCGAGCCGGGCGATGTCGTCCTCGCCGGTGACCTTCATGCGCTCTCTGAGGACGCCGGTGGAGAGCCGTTCGGCGACTCCGGCCGCCATCCGCACCGGCGTGACCACCTGCCGCACCACGAGCCAGGCGATCGCCCCGAGCAGCACCACGACGAAGAGCCCGGCCGTCGCAAGGGTCGTCTTGACCAGGGTGAGCGACCTCTCCTCCTGCACCAGCGGGAAGAGGTAGTAGAGCTGGTAGGACTGCCCGTCGACGTCCTTGAGCCGGGTCCCCACCACGAGCCCGGGCTCGGCCTCCTGGCCGTCGGTGAACTTGATCGAGGTGTACGTCTTGAACGCGCCGACGCCCTCGTCGACGCTGTCGCGCAGGCTCTGCGGAACGCTCGCGCGGGGGTCCACGAAGCCGGAGGCGCGCGGCCCGCGGTTGCTGGACGCCGAGTCGGAGTCCGACGAGGCCGAGCCCAGGGCGACGACGTAGAACGCGCCCTGGCCGCTGCTCGCGAGCTGCGTCACCAGGTCGTTGCGCCAGCTCACCGAGGAACCGGAGCCGCGGCCCGAGGTGGAGTCGTCACCGGACGAGACGGGCGTGCCCGCCTTGTCCTTCGCGACCGCGAAACCGCCGGCGGACTGGCTCACGGCCGCCTTCTCCTTGGTTTCGAGCAGGCCGTTGCGCACCGCCCCGATGACCACGAACCCGAGCAGCACGACCACGCCCAGCGACATCAGCAGGGTCGCCGCGACCACCCGCAGCTGGATGTTGCGGCGCCACAGCCGCGCGGCGGGCAGCAGCGGGCGCCGCAGCCAGCGCACGACGAGGCGCAGCACCGGACCGCCGGGCGCTCCGTCCTGGAGCAGCCGGCCGCCCCAGGACGTCTTGCGCCCGGCTTCTTGGGTCATCTCAGCTCGGTCCTGCCTTGTAACCGACCCCACGGACGGTCACCACGATCTCCGGCCGCTCGGGGTCCTTCTCGACCTTCGAGCGCAGCCGCTGGACATGCACATTGACCAGGCGGGTGTCCGCCGCGTGGCGGTAGCCCCAGACCTGTTCGAGGAGTACTTCTCGAGTGAACACCTGCCACGGCTTGCGGGCGAGCGCGACCAGCAGGTCGAACTCCAGCGGGGTCAGCGCGATCGACTGCCCGTCCCGCTTCACCGAGTGCCCCGCCACGTCGATGACCAGATCGCCGATGGCGAGCTGCTCCGGCGCGGGCTCCTCGGACCTGCGCAGCCTGGCCCGGATCCGGGCGACCAGCTCCTTCGGCTTGAACGGCTTCACGATGTAGTCGTCGGCCCCGGACTCCAGGCCGACCACCACGTCCACGGTGTCGCTCTTTGCGGTGAGCATGACGATCGGCACACCCGACTCGGCCCTGATCAGCCTGCAGACCTCGATGCCGTCCCGTCCGGGCAGCATGAGATCGAGCAGCACCAGGTCGGGCTTGGCGTCACGGAATGCCGCCAGTGCCTTGTCGCCATCCGCTACGAACGACGGCTCAAAACCTTCTCCACGCAACACAATGCCGAGCATCTCGGCCAGTGCGGTGTCGTCGTCGACGACAAGGACGCGTCCCTTCATAAACGTCATCATCCCATTAGCTAATCGTTACCTGGCGTGACCTGGCACACAGCTCCCTCAGCCCGCCCCCTGTCACCGGGGAGAGCACCCCTTCCTCCGTGACGACGGCCGTGACCAGTTCCGGCGGTGTCACATCGAAGGCGGGGTTGTACGCCTGCGTCCCCAGAGGTGCCACCGGCAGGCCGGAACCCGACCCCCAGCCGCCCCCCGGGACCTGCGGCGCAGTGAACTCTGTCACCTCCTGGCCGGGCCGCTGCTCGACCTCGATCGAAGCGCCGTCGGGAGTCTCCAGATCCACCGTCGTGACCGGCGCGACCACGACGAACGGCACGTGGTGGTACTTGGCGAGCACGGCGAGCGGATAACTCCCCACCTTGTTCGCCACCGAGCCGTCGGCCGCGATGCGGTCGGCACCGATGAGCACGGCGTCCACCTCACCCGCCGCGAACAGCGAGCCGGCCGCATTGTCGCTCAGCAGGCTGTACGCCATTCCACTGCCCGCCGCTTCGTACGCCGTCAGCCGCGCTCCCTGAAGCAGCGGCCGCGTCTCGTCCACCCACAGCCGCCGCAGCCGGCCCGCCCGGTGCGCGGCCAGCGCGACCGCGAAGGCGGTGCCCTCGCCGCCCGAGACCAGGCGGCCGGTGTTGCAGTGGGTGAGGATGCGGTGGCTGCCGCCGGGCAGCAGCTCGTCGAGCAGCGCGAGCCCGTGCCGGGCCATCCGCGCGCTGGCCTCGGCATCCGCCCGGTGCAGCTCCTTGGCCGCGGCCAGCGCCACCGCCCCGGCCTCCGCCCGGCCCACACCCTTCTCGACGGCCGCCCGGTACGCCCCGGCCGCCAGCCGCACCCCGTACCCGAGGTTGACCGCGGTGGGCCGCGCCCCCGCGAGCAGCGCCGCCGCCTCGTCCACGTCGTAGCCGCGTGCCGCGGCGAGCGCCACCCCGTAGGCCCCGGCGAGGCCGAGCAGCGGAGCTCCTCGTACCGCCAGCGTCTGGATGGCGAGCACCAGCCCCGGCACATCCGTGCAGACGAGCTCCACCTCCTCGGCCGGCAGCCGGGTCTGGTCCAGGAGGACCAGCACCGGGCCCTCCGGCGGCTCGTCCCAGCGCAGCGAGGGAATCCCCGAAGGACCGGGGCCCATGGTGGTTCGCACGTCCTGATCAGCCATCCGCCCAGTCTGCCCCGTGAGCCGCCGACAATTGAAGGTGCGAACGAGATACGGGGGCAGGTCCGCGGCCAGGATCCACGTGGCACGATGGCAGCCAACCCGAAGGAGCCGGCACGCGCAGCCGGTCCCGCGACCAATCCACGAGGTGGACGACCGTGAACGACTCTCCGGGCTGGGCCTCGCCCGGATCGGCCCCCTCCGACGGCGAAAACTCCGGCACTCAGCCGACACCCGAGCCCTCCGACCGGGCCCGTGCCTCCTCGAAGTGGTCGCAGGACCAGCCTCCGGCCGCCCAGTGGTCCCCACCGGGCGCCGGCCTGACACCGCCCGCACCGCAGCCCGGCCGGGGCGGCCCGCAGCAGGGTCCCGGCGGCTGGGGCCAGGTCCCGGGGCAGCCTCCGGGCGGCAACTGGAACCAGAACTACGGCCGTCCGCCCGCCGCCAAGCCGGGCGTCATCCCGCTGCGCCCGCTGGGCGTCGGCGAGATCCTCGACGGTGCCGTCTCCACCACGCGCGCCCACTGGCGCACGGTCCTCGGCCTGACGCTGGCCGTCGCGGTGATCTCCCAGATCGCGCAGATCCTCGCCGTCCGGTTCATCCTGCCGCCCCCGGCCTCCATCGATCCGAACGCGACCGGCACCGAGGCCGTCAACCAGGCCTTCGACGCCCTGCAGTCCAGCCTGCTCGACTTCACGCCGTCCCTGATCATCGGTCAGTTCGCCACGCTGTTCACGACGGCCGTCCTCACCATCGTCGTCAGCCGTTCCGTGCTCGGCCGCCCGGTGAGCCTCGGCGATGCGTGGACCGAGGCCCGCCCACGTCTGCTGAGCCTGTTCGGCCTGCTGGCCCTCCTGTTCGGCATGTTCTGCGCGATCTTCGCCGTCGGCATCCTTCCCGGCGTGCTCCTGGGGGGAGGCGGCGGCGCCGCGCTCGTCGCGCTCGGCGGTCTCGCCGCGTCCGTGGTCACCCTGTGGCTGTACGTCCGGTTCAGCCTCGCCTCCCCGGCGCTGATGCTGGAACGGCAGAGCATCGTCCAGTCCCTGCGCCGCTCCGCCAAGCTCGTCAACGGCTCCTGGTGGCGCATCTTCGGCATCAGCCTGCTGACGTCGATCCTGATGGCCATCGTCTCGATGATCATCATGATCCCGTTCGCCGCGATCGCGATGGCCGTGGACAGCAGCGACTTCCACGGCATCCTGAGCGGCACCACCCCGGAGTTCGGCTGGCCCTACCTGATCATCTCGGGAATCGGAGCCGTGATCGCCTCGGCGATCACCTACCCCATCGCCGCCGGTGTCAGCGTGCTGCTCTACATCGACCAGCGCATCCGTCGCGAGGCCCTCGACCTCGAACTCGCCCGCGCCGCAGGCGTTCCCGGCTACCAGACACCCGGGAGCTGATGCCGTGTCAGGAGCGGGGGGCTTCATCACGGCACAACTGCGAAACGGCGCATCCGGCACACCTCCGGTGGACATCGGGCGCGACGCCGCCCGCGAGGCGGCGCGGCGCGAACTGTCCGACCCGGCGTACCACCAGAACGACCCGAGCCTCCTCCAGCGTGCCCTCGACGCATTCTGGAACTGGGTCGGCTCGCTCTTCGACTCGGCATCGGGAGCCACCCCCGGCGGCCCGCTCGGCCTGGCCGTGATCGTGGTCGCCGTCCTCGCCCTGATCGCCGCACTGTGGTGGCGGCTCGGCACCCCGCAGCGGGCCGTCACCTCGGGCGGCACGGTCTTCGACGACCGCCCTCGCAGCGCCGCCGAACACCGCACCGCTGCCGAGGCGCACGCCGCCGCCCACCGCTGGAACGAAGCCGTCCAGGAACGGATGCGCGCCATCGTCCGCTCGCTGGAAGAGCGCGCCCTCCTCGACCCCCGCCCCGGCCGCACCACCGACGAGGCCGCCGCCGAAGCGGGCCGCCCCCTGCCCGCCCACGCGGACCGGCTGCGCGCCGCCGCCCGGTCGTTCGACGACGTCACATACGGCGGCCGCACCGCCGACGAAGCAGCGTACGGACGCCTGCGCGACCTCGACCGCGCTCTCGAACGCACCAAGCCCGCGTTGAGCGACGCGGTCCGCGGAGGGGCCGAGTGACCGCCCCCACAGCCGCCCCGGCCTCCACCTCGGTCACGGCCCGCCGGCTGTGGATCCGTACCCGGGGGCTGCTGCTCGCCCTCGCCGTCCTGGCCGCGGCCGGCATCGCACTCGCCGCGCTGCGCTCCAACTCCCAGCACGGCAGCCTCGACCCGCGCTCCGCCGACCAGTACGGCAGCCGAGCCGTCGCCCAACTCCTCAAGGCCCAGGGAGTCTCCACCCACGTGGTCACCACCCTCGACGAGGCGACAGCGGCCACCGGCCCCGACACCACGCTCCTGATCACGGTCCCCGACCTCCTGACCGAGGCTCAGCAACGCCAACTCCGCGCCGCCACCACCGACTCCGGCGGCCGTACGGTCCTCATCGCCCCCGGTTCGCCCTCCCTGGGCATCCTCGCCCCCGGAGTGCGCGCCGAGAGCCCCGTCTCCGTCAAGCCCCGCGACCCCGGCTGCGCCCAGCCCGCCGCGACGCGAGCGGGCCGCGCCGACACCGGCGGCATCCGCTACGCGGCCCCCGACGAGACCGGCGACGGCTGCTACCCGGCCGACGGCCTGCCCACCCTGCTCCGCACCGCGCCCCACCGCCAGGGCGACACCGTCCTGCTCGGCGCCCCCGACATCCTCCTCAACCACCGCCTCGACAAGGAGGGCAACGCCTCCCTCGCCCTCCAACTGCTCGGCACTCGCCCCCATGTTGTCTGGTACCTCCCCTCGCTGGGTGACGTGTCGGCCACCGACGGCGGCCAACGCTCCTTCTTCGACCTGATCCCCTCCGGATGGCGCTGGGCCACCCTCCAACTCGCCCTCGCCGCCGCACTCGCCGCCATCTGGCGGGCCCGCCGGCTCGGCCCCCTCGTCACCGAGCAACTCCCGGTCGCCATCCGCGCGTCCGAGGCGACCGAGGGCCGCGCCCGCCTCTACCGCAAGGCCAACGCCCGGGACCGCGCGGCCGAGACCCTCCGTTCGGCCACCCGCAGCCGCCTGGCCCCCCTCGTCGGCGTGACCGCCTCGGCGGCACACTCCCCCGAGGTCCTCGTCCCGGCCGTCTCCGCCCGGCTCCCCGCCGCCGGCCGTGACCCCCTTTCCCTGCTCTTCGGCCCGACACCCGCCGACGACGCCGCACTGGTCCGCCTCGCGGACGAACTGGACGCCCTCGAAAGAGAGGTACGCACTTCATGAGCGACCGCACCCCGGAGACCGCAGCGAACCCGGACAGCGCCCGCGCTTCCCTGGAAGCCCTGCGCGCCGAGATCGCCAAGGCCGTGGTCGGCCAGGACTCCGCCGTCACCGGCCTCGTCGTCGCCCTCCTGTGCCGCGGCCATGTGCTGCTCGAAGGTGTACCGGGCGTCGCGAAGACCCTCCTGGTGCGCGCGCTGGCAGCCTCTCTCGAACTCGACACCAAACGCGTCCAGTTCACCCCCGATCTGATGCCGAGCGACGTCACCGGGTCCCTCATCTACGACGCCCGTACCGCGGAGTTCTCCTTCCAGCCCGGTCCGGTCTTCACCAACCTGCTGCTCGCGGACGAGATCAACCGCACCCCGCCCAAGACCCAGTCGTCCCTCCTCGAAGCCATGGAGGAGCGTCAGGTCACGGTCGACGGCACCCCGCGCCTCCTGCCCGATCCGTTCCTGGTGGCCGCCACCCAGAACCCGGTCGAGTACGAGGGCACGTACCCCCTGCCCGAGGCCCAACTGGACCGATTCCTGTTGAAGTTGACGGTCCCTCTGCCATCACGCCAGGACGAGATAGACGTGCTGGCCCGCCACGCGAACGGCTTCAACCCCCGCGACCTCAAGGCGGCAGGCGTACGCCCGGTGGCCGGCCCCGCCGACCTCGAAGCCGCCCGTGCCGCCGTCGCCAACACCTCGGTCTCGGCCGAGATCACCGGCTATGTCGTCGATATCTGCCGTGCCACGCGTGAATCCCCCTCGCTCAGCCTCGGGGTCTCCCCCCGCGGCGCCACCGCCCTGCTCTCCACGGCCCGGGCCTGGGCCTGGCTCACCGGCCGGGACTACGTCATCCCGGACGATGTGAAAGCCCTGGCACTCCCCACACTCCGCCACCGCATCCAACTGCGCCCCGAAGCCGAGATGGAGGGCGTCACCGCCGACTCCGTCATCACCTCGGTCCTCGCCCACGTCCCCGTGCCCCGCTGAGGCGCCCCCATGGCCCTCACCGGACGCTCCGCACTCCTCGCCGCCCTCGGCTCCATCCCGGTCGGCGTCTTCGCCCCGGGCTGGACCGGCATGCTGGCGGTCAACGCTCCCCTTGCACTCGCAATTCTGTGCGACTACGCCTGCGCAGCGCCAGTGCAGAAGCTCCAGTTCACCCGAAGCGGTGATACGTCAGTTCGACTGGGTGACGCGGCCGAGGTCGGCCTCACCGTCACCAACCCGTCCGGCCGCCGCCTCCGCGCCCAGCTCAGGGACGCCTGGCCGCCCAGCAGTTGGCTTTCCGGCACCGAACAGGCCGCGTCCAGGCACCCGTTGACGATCCCGGCCGGCGAACGAAGCCGCCTGTCCACAACGCTGCGGCCGACTCGCCGGGGCGACCGCCACGCGGACCGCGTCACGGTCCGCTCGTACGGCCCGCTCGGCCTGGCCGCCCGTCAGGGCAGCCACCGCATCCCCTGGACGGTCCGCGTCCTGCCGCCCTTCACAAGCCGCAAACACCTCCCCTCCCGCCTTGCCCGGCTCCGCGAACTCGACGGCCGCACCAGCGTGTTGACCCGCGGTGAGGGCACCGAATTCGACAGCCTCCGCGAGTACGTTCCCGGCGACGACACCCGCTCCATCGACTGGCGCGCTACCGCCCGCCAGGGAAATGTCGCCGTGCGCACCTGGCGTCCGGAGCGCGACCGCCACGTACTGGTCGTCCTCGACACGGGCCGCACATCGGCCGGCCGCGTCGGCGATATACCCCGGCTGGACGCCGCCATGGACGCCGGGCTGCTGCTCGCCGCCCTCGCTTCACGAGCCGGCGACCGTGTCGATCTCCTCGCCTACGACCGTCGGGTACGCGCCCAGGTACTGGGCCGAGCCGCAGGCGAGCTCCTGCCCGCGCTGGTCAACGCAATGGCCCCGCTCGAACCGTCCCTCGTGGAGACCGACGCCCGTGGTCTCACCGCAGCCGCCCTGACCCACGCACCCCGCCGCTCCCTGATCGTCCTGCTGACCAGCCTGGACACAGCGGCAGCGGAGGAAGGCCTGCTCCCCGTACTACCTCAACTCACGCAGCGGCACACGGTGCTGGTGGCATCGGTGGCCGATCCTCACATCCAGCAGATGGCAGCCGCACGAGGCGACGTCGAGGCGGTCTACGAGGCAGCCGCGGCCAGCCAGACCCAGCATCAGCGCCGTCGCACCGCCGAGAAACTGATGCGCCACGGCGTCACAGTCGTCGACGCCACCCCGGACGAGCTGGCCCCTGCCTTGGCCGACGCATACCTCGACCTGAAGGCGGCGGGCCGCCTGTAAGGAAGGAGAGGAAAAGGGAGGGCCGAAAGAAGGGAGCCCTCTCCCGGCCCTCCCTGAAACGCGAAAAAGCCCCGCACCGTGATCCGTTGATACGGACCTGGTGCGGGGCTTTCCCCAAAATTTGTTCGGCGGCGTCCTACTCTCCCACAGGGTCCCCC
>NZ_BAAASQ010000024.1:0-15489 GCF_039532965.1 Streptomyces mauvecolor
GCACTCGACGGACACCCGCCCATCACCCGCGTCAACAACCCTGCGGGTCAATACAGCTAGCACCTACGAAGGGGCCAACTCGTCGTAGACGGCGAGGACTTGAGCAACCGTTTCGTCCTCGGTGGGCCAGGTCTCGGCCTGCGCCCGCCCCGCCTCGGCCAGCGCACGGCACGCCTCGGGGTCCGCCAGGAGACCTACGACCGCGTCCGCGAGCGCCCCGGCGTCCCCGTACGGGACGAGCAGCGCCGCGTCCCCCACCAGCTCCGGCACCCCGCCGACGGCCGTCGCGACCAGCGGCACGCCGAGCCTGAGCGCCTCCTGGGCGAGCAGCGCGCGGGCCTCCCAGCGGCTGGGCAGGACCGCGATGTCGGCCGCCGCGAGCAGCTCGGTGATGTCGTCGCGCCGCCCGACGAGCCGGACCGGCAGCGACTCCGCCTCGATCCGGCGTTGCAGCGCGGCCCGCCCGCGCCCCTCCCCCGCGATGACGAGCAGCGGCACGGTGTCGAGATCGCGCCAGGTGCGGGCCGCGTCCAGGAGCACCTCGTAGCCGCGGTGTTCGACGAGGCTGCCCACGGCCATGAGCAGCGGCCGGTCCACGGCGCCGAGTTCGGCCCGCGCCTTGTCGTCGAGGAGCCCGGACGGGAGGCGGGGCGCGGGGACGGCGACCGCGGCGAGCCGGGCGTCCCGCGCGCCGCGGCTGCGGGCCCGGTCGACGAGGTCGGACGAGGTGGCGAGGACCACGGCCGCGGCCCGTGAGACCCGGCGCTCCAGGAGACGCAGGACCTGGCCGCGGGCACCCTCGGCGTGCGCGCGGGTGTGCCAGGTGACGACCAGCGGCACGCCCTTGCGGCCCCGGAGCGCGAGGGCGGCGCGGACGGCCGCGTGCAGCCCGTGCGCGTGGACGACGTCCGCGTCGGCGCAGGCGGCCCGCAGCGCGCCGACCGCCGCCGGGTCGCTGCGCCGCGACACCGGTACGAAATCGGCCCCGGCGGCGCGGAAGCCGTACTCCCGCTCCAGTTCGGCCGGCGCGCAGACGGTGACGCGTACGCCACGCGCGACCAGACCGGCCGCGAGGGACCTGACGTGCGCGCTGCTGCCCGCGCTGCCGCCGCCCAGTACTTGGACCGTACGCAGCTGAGTCACGTGAACAGGCTCCCGGAGCGGCCGAGTCGGCGGTGGAGGTCGGTGGTTCCCGGCCAAGGATGCCAGTCCGTACGGGCGTTCCGGCACCGTCCGGAGGTTCCTTCCGTGTCGCGCCGGGGAGATCACCACACCCGAAACACCCCGATGGGTGAACGAACACGTGCGCCAAGGGTTTCGGCTCGCGGAATACGGGACTCCGCCCGGCGGTCGCCGCGCGGCCCTCAGCGCGGAATGCGGGACTCCGCCCAGGCGGCCGCGGCGAGCAGCGCGGCGGCGTGCACGGCGAGTCCGGTCCGCCCGTTGCCGCCGGCGATGGCGACGCCGAGGGCCGCCCCGAGCGCGTGCGCGCCGCTGTCGCCGATCATCGTGCGCTCGCCGAGGTCGTCGGCGAGGACCGCGGCGGCGGCTCCCATCGGCACGGCCGCCTCGGGCCCGCGCAGCAGCCCCGGAGCGCCGAGCGCGAGAACGAGGCCGGTGGCGCGGCCGGGCCGCACGTCCACCAGGTTGACGAGGTGCGCGGTTCCGGCCACGACCACCCCGGCGAGCAGTTTGTCGCCGGGCCGCTCCTTGAGCAGCGCCCCGGCGACGAGTCCGGCACCGCCGATCCCGATCAACTTGACGGCCCCGCTGGTGACTTCGCCGCCGCGCAGCGCCGCGAGGTGGTCCCGGAAGCCGCGCCGGTGGTCCCCCCGGGCATCGTCGTACGCCCCGCACAGCGCGCCCGCCCCCACCGCGACGAGCCCGGCCGCGCGGGCCCGCAGGGTCGCACTCCCGGCGAGCGCGCCGAGCGCAACGGCGGGACCGGAGTACAGGTCGACGGTGCGGCCCGCGTAATTCTTCCGCGTGAACCGCTCGTCCCGACGCGTCCTGAGCCCGGCGTAGGCGGCCCGGGCCACTGCCGCTGCCACACCGAACGCCCTGATCCCACCCGTCACATCAGTCATACGGGCACCCTACGGGGGGCTATCCGTCCGCGCGGGCGGCGGCCAGGAGTTCCTCCGCGTGCGCGCGGGCCGTCTCCGAGTCCTCCTGGCCGGCCAGCATGCGCGACAGCTCGCGCACCCGGTCCTCGCCCTCCAGAACCGTGACGCCGGACCGCGTGACCGTGCCGTCGTTGGTCTTCTCGACCAGGAGCTGGCGGTCGGCGAACGCCGCCACCTGCGGCAGGTGCGTGACCACCACGACCTGCGCCGACTTCGCGAGCTTGGCGAGCCGGCGGCCGATCTCGACCGCCGCCTTGCCGCCGACACCCGCGTCGACCTCGTCGAAGAGATACGTCGGCACCGGGTCGGTGCCCGCGAAGACGACCTCCACGGCGAGCATCACCCGCGAGAGCTCACCGCCCGAGGCACCCTTGGCGATGGGCCGGGGCGGCGCACCCGGGTGCGGGGCGAGCAGCAGCTCGACCTCGTCGGCGCCGGTCGGCCCGTACGCCACCGTCCGGCCGCCGACCTCGACGCCCGAAGCCTCGTCGACGGACTCGCTCTGGCCGACCGCGAACGACACCCGTGCGTGCGGCATCGCGAGCGAGGCGAGCTCGGCGGTCACGGCCTCGGCGAACCGGGCCGCGGCCTCGGTACGGGCGTTGGTCAACTCCTGGGCCAGAACGGACAGTTCGGCCCGCAGCCCGTCCCGCTCGGCCGTGAGCTCCCCGATCCGGTCGTCGTCGCCGTCGAGCTCGGTGAGCCGCGCGGCCCCCTCCTGCGCCCAGGCGAGCACGGCCGTGATGTCCTCGCCGTACTTGCGCGTCAGGGCGGTCAGGGCGGCCCGGCGCTCCTCGACGGCGGCGAGCCGCAGCGGGTCGGCGTCCAGGTCGTCGGCGTATCCGGCGAGTTCGCCCGCCACGTCGCCGAGCAGGATGGCGACCTCGCCGATGCGCTCGGCGAGCGCCGCGAGCGCGGGGTCGTGCGAACGTACGGCCTCAAGGGCCCGGTGCGCGCCCGCGACCAGGGTCGTGGCGTCCACGCTCTCCGGGTCCTCGGGGTTGCCGGCCAGAGCCGCGTGCGCGACGGCCGCCGCGGAAGCCAGGGCTTCGGCATGCCCGAGCCGTTCGGCCTCGGCCGCGAGCTCGGCGTCCTCGCCGGGCAGCGGCTCGACGGAGGCGATCTCGTTCAGGCCGAACCGCAGCAGATCGGCCTCCTGCGCACGCTCGCGCGCCCGCGTGACCAGCTCCTCCAGCTCGACGGCGACGGCCCGCAGCCGCTTGTAGGCCCCGGCGTACTTGGCGAGGGGGCCCGCCACCGCGTCACCCGCGTACCGGTCGAGCGCCTCGCGCTGCCGGGCCGGGCGCAGCAGGCCCTGCTGGTCGGTCTGGCCGTGCACCGCGACGAGTTCGTCGGCGAGTTCGGCGAGCACCCCGACCGGCACCGACCGCCCGCCGAGGAACGCCCGCGAGCGGCCCTCCGCCGAAACGGTACGGCTCACGAGCAGCGCGCCGTCGTCGAGCTCGGCCCCGGCCTCCTCGGCCCGCAGCACCGCCGAGGTGCCGGGCCGCAGCGCGATCCGCCCCTCGACGACCGCCGACTTGGCGCCGATCCGCACCAGGGCGGGGTCGGCGCGTCCGCCGAGCAGCAGCCCCAGGCTGGTGACGACCATGGTCTTGCCCGCGCCGGTCTCGCCGGTCACCGCGGTGAAACCGGGCGAAAGCTCGACGACAGCGTCGTCGATGACCCCGAGCGACCGTATCCGCATCTCCTCCAACACGGACACGACCTTACGAGGTCCGGGGCCCGGTGTGCGACGCCCCCCGGCCCGTCACCCTCTCGTGGGGCCCGAACCGTCGATGCGGGGGAAAACCTCAGCAAGATCATGAGGCTGGCCGGATGGTCCTGGCACCACCCCGCCCGTGAGGCTTGACGCATGAGCACAGGACTGGCCCACTCCGCCCTGCGCGGCCACCGCCCGGCGTTCGTCGGGACGTTCGTGGCCGCGCTGTTCGCCGCTACCGTGGTGAGCGCGTCGATGACTCTCCTCGTCAGCACATCGGCAAAGGGCCTGTCCGCCGAGGCCCGCGGCGCGCTCGCGGCCAACGGCATCGGCGACATGGCGGTCGTGATGCNGGCCAACGGCATCGGCGACATGGCGGTCGTGATGCTCATCGGCTCCCTCTACATGTCGATCTTCGTGATCGCCTCGACGATGGGCACCGCGGTGACCCAGCAGCACCGCGAGCTCGCTCTTGTACGGGCCATCGGCGCCCGGCCCCGGCAGGTGCGGCGGGCGGTGGTGGTCCAGGCGGTCGCGGCCGCGGTGCCGGCCGCGCTCGCCGGGTTCCTGCTCGGCGGCGGCCTGTTGAGCCGGGTCTGGTTCGCGGGGCTGCGCGACCACGGGCTGGTCCCGGCCGAGGTGACGTACCGGTTCACCTGGTTCGCGCTGCCCGTGTGTCTGGCCGTCGCCGTGGTGACCTCGGCGCTCGCCGCGTTCCTCGCCTCGCTGCGCTTCTCGCTGCTGCGCCCGGCAAAGGCCCTGGACGAGGCGTCGGCGGGCCGGCGCGGGCTCGGCAGGGTGCGGGCCCCGCTCGGCGTGATCGCGGTGGCGGGCGGCGGCGCCCTCTCGGTGTCCCTCGCCCACCAGTCGTCCGACGACGCGGCGCAGGCCTCGTTCCTGGTGCTGCTGCTGTTCTGCGTCGGCGCGGGGCTGCTCGGCCCGAAGGTCGTCGGCCCGGCCGCCCGGCTCGTCTCGGCGCCGGCCCGCCGGTTCGGCGGCAGCGCGCGCCTGGCGATGCTCAACGTCCGCTCGCAGCCGCGCCGCTTCTCGGCCGCGGTGGTGCCGCTGGTCCTCGTCACGGGCTTCGGGCTCACCAAGATCGCGATGCATACGACGGCGGCCCACTACACGGGTTCGTCGGGGGGCGCGGGCGAGGTCTGGCTGGACTACTTCGGCACCGGTCTGTACGCCGGCTTCGCCGCGATCGCCGCGGCCAACACCCTGGCGATGATCTCCTTCGAGCGGCGCCGCGACATAGCCCTGCTGAGGGTGGTCGGCACCCTGCCGGGCCAGGTCCGCTCGATGGCCGCGTGGGAGGCGGGCATCGTCGCGGCCACGGCCCTGGTGCTCGGCGCGGTGGTGGCCCTCGCGACCCTGGCCCCGATGCTGACGGCCGCGTTCGGCTCGTGGATCCCGTACCTGCCGTGGCCGGCCGCGCTCGGCACAGCCGGCGGCACGCTGGTGCTCACCTTGCTGGCCACGGGCGTGCCGGTGCGCTCCGCGCTGCGCAGGCGGGCGATCAGGACGCTGGCCGCGTCCTGAGGCCCGCCGCACAGGGACCGGTCAGTGCGGTGCGCCGCGCCAACCCGACACCGGCAGGGCGAACTTGGCGACGAGCCGGTCGGTGAACGAGGCGTGATGCAGCCGGGCGAGCCGTACCGGAACGGCCCCTCGCCGCACCTCCACCCGCGCGCCCGAAGGGAGTTCGACCGTGCGGCGCCCGTCGCACCACAGCACGCCGTGCGGCGTGTGCGGCTGCACCTCGACCGCGAGCACCGAGGTGGGCGAGGTGACCAGGGGCTTGGCGAACAGTGCGTGCGCGCTGATCGGCACCATGAGCAGCGCCTCGACCTCGGGCCACACCACGGGCCCGCCGGCCGAGAACGCGTACGCCGTCGATCCTGTCGGGGTGGCGCACACGATGCCGTCGCAGCCGAACCCGGTCACGGGACGGCCGTCGATCTCCAGGACGACCTCCAGCATCCGCTCGGGCGAGACCTTCTGGACGGCCGCCTCGTTGAGCGCCCAGTCCTGGTGCACCACATCGCCGTTGTTGTGCACGACGACGTCGAGGGTCATCCGCTCCTCGACCTCGTAGGCCCGGGTCACGACCCGGTCGACGACCTTGTCGAGGTCGTCGCGCTCGGCCTCCGCGAGGAAGCCGACCCGGCCGAGGTTGACGCCGAGCATCGGCACGCCGGACGCCCGGGCGAGCTCGGCGCCACGCAGCAGGGTGCCGTCACCGCCGAGGACGATGAGCAGCTCACAGGCATCGAGGCACTCGGGGGTGGCCTCCTCGACGATCTCCGCCTCGGCAGGCAGCGGCAGATCGGCCGCCTCCGCCCGCAGCACCCGTACGCCGAGGCCGCTGCGCAGCAGGCCCCGGACGACCAGCTCCGCGCTGCGGATGGCGGCCGGCCTTCCGGTGTGCGCGAGCAGGAATACGGTGCGCGGCGCCGTGCCGTTCTCCGGGTTGTTCTCCGACGAGCTCAACGAGGTCCCTCCGCCACTGCGCGCTCCACGTCCGCGGGATCGAGCGCGGGCGCCCCGGCCCGCAGCCACAGAAAGTACTCGACGTTGCCGGAGGGCCCGGGCAGCGGGCTCGCGGTGACGCCGACGACCCCGAGGCCGAGCGCGGCCGCCTGCGCCGCCACGGTCCGCACCGTCTCGGCCCGCAGTTCGGGGCTGCGCACGACGCCGCCGCTGCCGAGCCGTTCCTTGCCGATCTCGAACTGCGGCTTGACCATGAGGACGAGGTCCGCGTCGGGCGCCGAGCAGCGCACGAGGGCGGGCAGGACCAGGCCGAGCGCGATGAAGGAGAGGTCGCCCACGACGATGTCCGCGGGCTGTCCGTCGATGTCGTCGAGCGTCAACTCGCGTACGTTCGTACGGTCCTTCACGGTGACCCGCTCGTCACTCTGAAGGGACCAGGCGAGCTGTCCGTAGCCGACGTCGACGGCGACCACGTGCCCGGCTCCGGCGCGCAGCAGCACATCGGTGAAGCCTCCGGTGGAGGCGCCCGCGTCGAGCGCCCTGCGCCCCTCGATCCTGAGCCCCTGCGGCACGAAGGCCGCGAAGGCACCGGCGAGCTTGTGCCCGCCGCGCGAGACGTAGTCGGGGTCGCTGTCGTCCTCGACGACCACGATGGCGGCAGCGGTCTCGACCTGGGTCGCGGACTTCGTGGCGACGGTCTTGCCGACGCTCACCCGCCCCGCGGCGATCAGCTGGGCGGCGTGCTCCCGCGACCGCGCGAGTTTCCGGCGCACCAGCTCGGCGTCGAGGCGGCGGCGTGCCACTCCTGCCACGTTCGGTTCAGCTCCTGTAGTCGTAGTTCTGGGCGGTCCGGCGGACCGCCAGGGGCGCTGGTCGGCCAACGGCCGGGTTCAGCCGGAGGTTCCCGGCCCCTGCCGGGCATCGAGCGCGGTCAGCGAGTCGCGCAGCCCCCGGTGTACATCCTCGTACACCTCGAGGTGGCCGTCCGTACCGAGGTGGTCGACGTCCCCGAGCCGCTCGACGAGGACGTCGACCCCGGCGTCACCGGTAGGGGCACGGGGTACGCCAAGGGGAGAGGGCCCGGCCACCTCGGGCCCCGGCTCGGGTTCCATGATGGCTTCCACCTCGGGTTCCACCTCGGGGCCCGGCATCGAGTCGCTCATGCCAAGACGCTACCGCGAAGCCCTGAGGTACGGTCGATCACGATGGCGACCATGGAGGAGTGCCGCAGCGCACTCGACAAACTTTCGGACAATCTGGCCCGGGCGGAGGGCGAGGTGCATGCCGCCGCCGCGCTGGACCGCTCGCTGAGCTGCCACATCACGGACCTGGACGTCACGTTCACGGGCCGCCTCCGGTCCGGGCGCATCGAGGTCCACGACACGGCTTCCGGCCCGCCGCGGGAGAAGGCCCAGATCCGCCTGGCGATGAAGGGGGACGATCTGGTGGCGATGGTGGACGGGGAGCTGAACTTCGCGAAGGCCTGGGCATCGGGGAAGGTCCGCCTGGAAGCAGGCTTCCGAGACCTCCTCCGCCTACGCACCCTGCTCTGACCCGCCCCCGGCCCACCTTCCACGAAGTTTCCCGTGCCGCTGGACCCTGTTCGTCCGCGGACCGTGCGTGCGCGCGCAGTTCCCCGCGCCCCTTGAAACCCCTCTTCACCTGCGGACCGTGCGTGGCTGGTCGCGCAGTTCCCCGCGCCCCTGGCGGCACTGACCTTGGCGCACCTGCGCAGGCGTTCCCAGCCGTCCGGAGATGTCGATCGAGGGATGTCGACATTGGACATCAGCCCACTCTCAGCCCGTCCGGCGTTTGAGGACGAGCGCCCTTAGGACGCGAACGGGGTCCGGGGCAGAGCCCCAGGTGCCGACCGCCGGGCCGCACCCGAAGGCCCCCGGAGGCCACGCGGCGGAGCCGCGAAGTGTCACAGCGGGAAGGGGCGGGGTGGGGAGGACTCAGCCCACCAGAGCCCCCCGCCGAGGCGCCGCCGGCACCACCAGCGGCGTCCCCGTCTCCGGATCCGGGATCACCTGGCACCGCACCCCGAAGACCTCCTCCACAAGCGACGCCGTCACCACCTCAGAAGGCGCCCCCTCGGCCACCACCCGCCCCTCCCTCATGGCAATGAGGTGAGAGGCATACCGAGCCGCCTGGTTGAGGTCGTGCAGCACGGCCACCAACGTCCTCCCCTGCGACTCGTGGAGCTGAGCGCAAAGGTCCAGCACCTCGATCTGGTGCTGGATGTCCAGAAACGTCGTCGGCTCGTCGAGCAGCAGCAGCGGCGTCTGCTGGGCGAGCGCCATGGCGATCCAGACCCGCTGCCGCTGCCCCCCGGACAGCTCGTCGACGTACCGCTCACCGAGCCCGCCGACCCCCGTCGCGTCCATGGACTCCTGGACGATCCGCTCGTCCTCGGGCGACCACTGCCGCAGCAGCCCCTGGTGCGGATAGCGCCCGCGCGCCACGAGGTCCCCCACCGTGATCCCGTCCGGCGCGATGGAGGACTGCGGGAGCAGCCCGAGCGTCCGGGCGACCTTCTTCGCGGGCAGCGAGTGGATGCTCTGCCCGTCGAGCAGCACCCGCCCCCGGTCCGGCTTGAGCATCCGGGACAGGGCCCGCAGCAGGGTCGACTTGCCGCATGCGTTGGGCCCGACGATCACCGTGAAGGAGTTGTCCGGGATCTCGACCGAGAGGTCCTCGGCGATCACCCGCTGGTCGTAGCCGAGGGTGACCGATTCGGCGCTGAGGCGCTGCATGCTCGTACTCCTGGGTGAAGTGCCGTAATCCGTAAGGGCGTTGGGGTCGGCGGATGCGGGACGGCGACTCATATCCGCCCCGCCCGCCGCTCGGTGACAAGGAGCCACAGCAGATACACCCCGCCGACCATCCCGGTGAGCACCCCCACCGGCAGCGTGCTCCCGCCGAACAGCCGCTGTGCCGCCCAGTCGGCGACGACCAGCAGCGCCGCGCCCATGCACGCGGAGGCGAGGATGTTCGGCCCGGTCGCGCGGGTGAGGCGGCGGGCCAGCTGCGGCGCGGTCAGCGCGACGAAGGAGATGGGCCCGGCGGCCGCGGTCGCGGAGGCGTTCAACAGCACCGCGCTGAGCATCAGGACGGTACGGGTCCGCTGGACCGGCACGCCGAGCGCGTACGCGGCGTCGTCGCCCATCTCCAGCATCCTCAGCGGCCGCCCGTACACAAGGACCACCGGAAGCAGCACCACGAACAGCACGAACAGCGGCCGGACCTGGGCCCAGTCGCGCCCGTCGAGGGAGCCGGTGAGCCAGACCATCGCGCGGGTGGCGTCCACCAGGGTCGACTTGGTGAGCAGGTAGTGGATGCCGGCGGTGAGCATCGCGGCCGCGCCGATGCCGACGAGCACGAGCCGGTAGCCGTGCACGCCCTTCTTCCAGGCCAGGAGGTAGACGGCGATACCGGTCGCGAGCCCGCCGACCAGCGCTCCGAACGAGACCGCGACCGCGCTGCCGTGGAAGAACACGATGACCGTGAGCGCGCCGACCGAGGAGCCCTGCCCGAAGCCGATGACGTCCGGGCTGCCCAGCGGATTGCGGGAGATGGACTGGAACAGGGCCCCCGAGATCCCGAGCGAGGCGCCCACCAGGAGTGCCACCAGCACGCGCGGCAGCCGCAGCTCGTTGACGATGAAGTCCTGCGCGGGCGTGCCCGAGCCGAGCAGGCTGCTCACGACGTCGGCGGGCGCGATCGAGAAGTCGCCGGTGCCGATCAGGACGACGCCGGCCGCGAGCGCGAGGACGGCGAGCCCGCAGACCACGGCGAGCGCGCGCGGCTCGGCCCGGAAGGAGAGGCCGCCCGGGATGCGTATCGCCTTCACAGCTGGGCCATCCTCTTGCGGCGTACGAGACAGATGAAGACGGGCCCGCCGATGAGCGCGGTGACGATGCCGACCTGGAGTTCGCCGGGCCGGGTGACGACCCGCCCGACCACGTCGGAGCCGAGCAGCAGCACGGGCGAGAGCACGGCCGCGTACGGCAGGATCCAGCGCAGGTCGGGCCCGGTGATGGCCCGGACGATGTGCGGGACCATGAGCCCGATGAACACGATGGGCCCGCACGCGGCGGTCGCGGCCCCGCACAGCAGGGTGATCACGGCCATCGACGTGACGCGGGTCCGGGTGAGATGGGCGCCGAGCGCGCGGGCGGTGTCGTCGCCCATGGCCATCGCGTTGAGCGGCCGCGCGAGCAGCAGGGCGGCGACGAGTCCGACGAGGATGAACGGCGCGACCTTGGTGACGGTCGCCGTGTCCGCCGCGGCCAGCGAGCCGACCTGCCAGAACCGCAGCTGGTTGAGGGCGGCGGAGTCGGTGAGCTGCACGGCGTTGATGTAGCCGTACAGCGCGGCGCTCGCCGCCGTCCCCGCCAGCGCGAGCCGCACGGGGGTGGCGGCCCGGCTGCCGCCGAGCAGATACACCGCGGCCGACACGACGCCCGCCCCCAGGAACGCGAACCACACATATCCGGTGAGGGAGTTGACCCCGAGGAAGCTGATCGCGGAGACCACCGCGGCCGCCGCTCCCGCGTTGACCCCGAGGATGCCGGGTTCGGCGAGCGGGTTGCGGGTGAGCGCCTGCATGACCGCGCCGGCCAGCCCGAGAGCCGCCCCGACGAGCAGCCCGAGCAGCGTCCGCGGCACCCGTACGTCATGAATGAGGACGTCGTTGGCGGTGCCGGAGGCGTGGAAGAGGCCGTGCCAGACGTCGCCGAGCGGCATGGGTTTCGCGCCGACCGCGATGCTGGCGACGGCTACGAGCGCCAGGGCGCCCACGGACACGACCAGACCGGCGGCTCGTAGCGTACGGCGCCCGGCCGTCGGGGCCGGGGGCGCGGACGTGGTCCCGTCGCGCGGCTGAGGAGGACTGTCTACCAACACGACAAGTTAGGCTAGCCTACCCTGCACTCGGCCGGATCCGCCCCCGGGTTCAGGCAGCTCAGAGCCCCAGCAGCTCAAGCACCTTCGACGGGTCGAGATCGCACGCCCCGTCGCCGGCCCGCGTCCAGGCGGCCGCGCACAGCGCCCGCAGCCCGTCCATCGCCTCCCCGTCCCCGTCGAGCGCGAACGCCCCGTCGGCCACGGACGCGGTCCACCCGCCGCACACGAACCCGCCCTCCCTCTCGGCCACTTCGGGCTGCCCGGTCAGCAGGCCGCGCAGATCCGCGTCGACGAAGGTGGGCCGGTGCTCGGGCCGCGCGGCCAGGAGCCGCGCGGCGTCGGTGACCCCGGTCAGCACGAGCAGCGAGTCGACGCCGCCGTTGAACGCGCCCTCGATGTCCGTGTCGAGCCGGTCTCCCACCACCAGCGGCCGCTCGGCGCCGGTCCGCAGCACCGTCTCGCGGTGCATCGGGGGCAGCGGCTTGCCCGCCACCTGGGGCTCGGCGCCGGTCGCGATCCGGACGACCTCGACCGCGGCGCCGTTGCCGGGCGCGATGCCCCGCCCGCTCGGAATCGTCAGATCGGTGTTGGAGGCGAACCACGGCACCCCGCGGGCCACCGCGTACGAGGCCTCCGCGAACCGCGCCCAGGTGATGTCCGGGCCGCCGTACCCCTGCACCACGGCCGCGGGATCGTCGTCGGCCGACTCCACCGGTACGAGCCCGCGCTCGATCAGCGCGACCCGAAGGCCTTCGCCGCCGATGAGCAACACCCTTGACCCCTGCGGGAGTTGATCGGCGATGAGCCGGGCCACCGCCTGCGCGGAGGTGATCACATCGGCCGGCTCGGCGGGCACGCCGAGTTCGGTGAGGTGCGCGGCCACCGCGTCCGGCGTCCGCAGCGCGTTGTTGGTCACGTAGGCGAGATGCATCCCGCCGTCCCGCGCCACGGCCAGCGCGTCGACGGCATGCGCGATCGCCTCGCCGCCCGCGTAGACCACCCCGTCCAGATCCAGCAGGGCCGTGTCGTACGCCTCGTTCAGCGCCCGCTCGCTGCCACTCGGCATGATCCGGCCGGTCTGGCTCATCTTCATCCACTCCTCGTTCGATGCTCTCCCCCCGATCATCGCGCATGCCCGTCTCCCACATACGATGCACAGATGAGCACAACTGGGCGTGCGGACCTCGGGCTGCGCCTGATCCCGTTCCGCGGACTGCGCTATGTTCCCGAGCGGGTGGGCAGCCTCGCCGCCGTGACCTCACCGCCGTACGACGTGGTCGTACGCCCCGACGGGCTGCTGCACCTGGAGTCGGCGGATCCCTACAACATCGTCCGGCTGATCCTCCCGCAGGCGTCCTCCCCGGCCGCCCGCAACCGGAAGGCCGCCCTGACCCTGGACGACTGGCTCGACGAGGGCGTCCTCGCCCCGGATCCCGAGCCGGCGCTGTACGTCTACGAGCAGGAGGGCGACGGCATACTGCAGCGCGGTCTCATCGGGGCGCTCGCCCTGTCCGAGCCGGCCGCGGGCATCGTCCTGCCGCACGAGGACGTGATGCCGCATGTCGTCGAGGACCGCGCGGACCTCATGCGCACCACCGCCGCCCACCTCGAACCGCTGCTCCTGACCTACCACGGCAACAGCACCCCGACCGGCGCGACCGCGGTCATCGACCGCACCATCCTGCGCGAGCCGCTCCTGCGCACCACCACGGAGGACGGTTTCCGCCACCGCCTGTGGGCGCTCACGGATCCGGCCGATCTCGCCGAGGTCCAGGCCGACCTCACGGCCCACCAGGCGGTCATCGCCGACGGCCACCACCGCTGGGCCACCTACCTGCGCCTGCGCGACGAACAGACCTCCCCGGGCCCCTGGGACTTCGGCCTGGTCCTGCTCGTCGACACCGCCCGCTACCCGCTGCGGGTCCGCGCCATCCACCGCCTCCTGCACCGCCTCCCGGTGGCCAAGGCCCTGGCCGCGGTCACGGATTCGGGCGCCTTCCGTGTCCGCACGCTCGAAGTCCCGCTCGCCCGCGCCCTGGAGGCGCTCAGCGAAGCGGCGTCCGAGAGCAACGCCTTCCTGCTCGCGGGCGACGGCCGCTTCCACCTCCTGGACCGCCCGGACGAGGCACTGCTCGCCCGTACGATCCGGGCCGACCGGCCGGCGGCCTGGCGCTCGCTGGACGCGACGGTCCTGCACTCGACCCTGCTCGACGAGATCTGGCGCATCCCGGACACGCCCGACGACATCGCGTACATCCACGACACGGCCGCGGCCGTCGAGCAGGCGGAGCGCCACAACAAGACGGCGGTCCTGATGCATCCCGTACGCGAGGAGGTCGTCCGGGACCTGGCCCGCCAGGGCGTCACGATGCCCCGCAAGTCGACCTCGTTCGGCCCGAAGCCGGCCACGGGTCTGGTGCTGCGCAGCCTGACCGTGAACTGACACAAAAAGGAGGCGGTGCCCCGGCTGGGGCACCGCCTCCTTTCACTTCACCGGTCCGACGTCAGGCGTCCTTTGTGAGACGTCCCTTGTCAGACATCAGGCGTCCTTCTCGGCCTTTTCGATCTTCTCGGCCGACGGGACGGGCTCGCCCGGCGCGGGCTCCACCAGGTCGGCGTCGACGACCTCGGCGGCGCGGACGATCTCGGCGTCGTCGCCCTCGAAGTCGTCCTCTTCCTCACCCTCGTCGTCGAAGTCGGGCTCGTCCTCGATCACGACGCGCGGCTCGTCGAGGTCACCCTCGGCGTCGATGCCACTGTCGGGCTCGATGTCGTCCTCGACCATGGCGTCGACGAAGTCGATACCGTCGAGCTCGGCGAGCCGGTCGGAGGCGTCGGTCGTGCCGTCCTTGTCCGCCTCGAGCGCCTTGGCGAACCACTCGCGGGCCTCGTCCTCACGCTCGGCCGCAAGGAGCGCGTCGGCGTAGGCGTACCGGAGTCGCGCGGTCCAGGGCTGTGCGGAGTTCGACGCCAGCTCGGGGCTCTGCAGGGTCACGATGGCGGCGTCCAGCTGCCCCATGTCCCGCCGCGCCCCGGCCGCGACCAGGCGCATCTCGACCTGGCCGGCCTTGTCGAGCTTGGCCACCTCGGGCTCGCCGGCCATCGCCAGCGCCCGCTCGGGACGGCCGAGCCCGCGCTCGCAGTCCGCCATGACGGGCCACAGCTCGACGGAGCCGGTCATCCGACGCGCGGCACGGAACTCCGCGAGCGCCTCCGAGTACTTCTGTGTGGCGTACGCGGCGAAGCCGGCGGCCTCGCGAACGGCGGCCACACGGGAGGCGAGCCGCAGCGCGATGCGGGAGTAGGCGTAGGCCTGCTCGGGCTCCTCGTCGATGAGCCGCGCGACCATCACCAGGTTGCACGCAACCTCCTCGGCGAGGCCCTTGGGCAGGCTCATCAGCTCCTGGCGCACATCCGCGTCGATCTCGTCGCCGGTGACGTCCTCGTCGATCGGCAGCCGCTTGACGGGCTCGCGGTCGCGGTCGCGATCCCGGTCGTCCCGACGCCCGAAGCCACCACGGTCGTCGCGAGCCCCGTAGCCACCCCGGTCATCACGCCGGTCGTCCCGCCCGCGGTACCCACCGCGGTCGCCCCGGTCGTCACGGCGGAACCCACCCCGGTCGTCGTCACGACGCGGCGCCGGGCGGTCATCACGACGCCCATAGCCGCCACGCTCGTCATCACGACGAGGAGCCGGACGCTCATCACGACGCCCGTAGGACCCGCCACCACCGCGGCTGTCGTCCCGACGGAACCCACCACGGTCGTCATCACGACGCGGAGCCGGACGATCGTCACGACGCCCATAGCCACCACGCTCGTCATCACGACGAGGAGCCGGACGCTCATCACGACGCCCGTAGGAGCTACCGCCCCCGCGGCTGTCGTCACGACGGAAGCCACCGCCGTACGACCCGCCGCCGCGGTTGTCGTCCCGACGGAAGCCACCACGGTCGTCATCGCGACGCGGAGCCGGACGATCGTCACGACGCCCGTAGGAGCTGCCACCACCACGGTTGTCATCACGGCGCCCGTACGAGCCACCGCCGCCGCGGTTGTCATCGCGACGGAACCCACCACGATCATCGTCACGACGCGGAGCCGGACGGTCATCACGACGCCCGTACGAGCCGCCACCACCGCGGTTGTCATCACGGCGGAACCCACCACGGTCGTCATCACGACGCGGCGCCGGACGATCGTCACGGCGGCCGTACCCACCACCGGAGGACCCACCAC
>NZ_BAAASQ010000025.1:0-156974 GCF_039532965.1 Streptomyces mauvecolor
CACTCGACGGACACCCGCCCATCACCCGCGTCAACAACCCTGCGGGTCAATACAGCTAGCGCAAGGAAGAGCTCGTGGCCCCGGTGCCGATGCCGGGGCCGCAGCCGTGCGAAGGCACGGCTCAGGAGTGCGCGGGCGGACAGTCGACCCGGATGTCCGGGGTGCTGTAGGTGTCGCTCGTGGAGAACAGGCCGCTGCCGTACTCGTAGTAGAGATACGAGGAGAACCCCAGACTGCGCCCGCACGCGGAGTCCGCGGCGACGCGGTACGTCAGGGTCACCGTGCGGCTGGCCCCGGGGGCGAGCGGGACCTCGTAGTTGAGGCCCAGTTTGCCGGTGTCCTTGCAGTCGGCGCCCGCCGTTTCGCACGAGACAAGGGCGTACTTGAGGCCCGCCTGGCTGCTGGTGTCCCAGGTCGGCTGGATCGACTGGTAGACGAACCGGATCTCCGTCGACTGCGTGTTGGTGAGCGTCATCGTCAGGTCCACGGTGGAGCCGGGGGTGACCGTGTCCTGGTCGGTGCTGAACGTCAGGTCGGCCGTGTCGGCGTTCGCCGGAGTGTCCACGCTGAACAACAGGGCGCCGGCGCATGTAAGGGCCGCGGCGAGACCGAGACCCACGAGGCGTGTCGTGTTCATGGCCTCGCAGACTAGAAGCCGCCGGGCCCGCCGTCGCCCACATCCTCGCCGTACGGCTCGAAACGGCCGTGCCTGGCGGCCCGGGCGGGCGGGTGCCGCCCGGGCCGGTTCCCGCAGTCCAGGGCGGGGATCGAGGCGGCCTCCGCCGGGCCGCGCGCCGACATGACGGATCCGGCGGCGCGCGGCGGAAACGGCGTAGTCCGTCTGCTCGTGGCCTCCCGGCACGGAATCCCCGGCACTGGCGGCAGTTGGCGGCCCGGTGCGGGAACTGGCGTGACGATCCCATGCGTTGGGCAGTCAAGCGGGGAACCGGCTTCGCACGAGCCGGCAACGCGACCGCATTGGGGGCGGATGACGTCATGGAGCAGACGGCCTGGCGATTCTCGGACGACCGTGGACAGATGTCGGGCGGCGGCGGCCGAGGACGTGGCGGCGCGGCGGCAGCACCTCCGTCCCGCGTGGTGGCCTACATCCAGGCCGGCGCGACACTGGAGGACCTGGGGATACGCCCCCTCGCGGTGTTCGGCTCCTTCCACGACGGCCCGGAACCCGACCCGGCCAAGTCCGGCGCGCTGCCGCTGGACGAGGTCGGCTACCTGGGAGCGGGAGCGGACCTCGATGTGGAGGCCCTGCTCGCCCCGGGGCCGGACCTCGTCGTGGCCGTCAGCTACGGCGGCGGCCAGGTCTACGGGCTCGACCCCGAGACGGCCAAGCACCTGGAGGAGCGGGTCCCGGTGGTCGTCCTGGACGTGGGCCAGGCGCACACGCCCGCCCGAATACGGGGCCGATTCGCCGATCTGGCACGGTCGTTGGGGGCTCCGGACGAGGATGCCGCCGCGCTGCTCGCCGCGGAGGAACGCCTACGTGCGACCGCCGCGCGCACCCCCCGGCCGCGCGTCCTCGCGCTCTCCCCGGCGAGTGCGGACGAGGTCCATCTGGCGCGCCCGCAGGCCTGGCCCGAGCTGCGGGCCCTCGCGGCGTACGGCGTGGATCTGATCGAACCGGGGGAGGGGGCGGGAGCCAACTGGTTCACGACCGGGTGGCCGGCGGCGGCCGAACTGCGGCCCGACATAGCGCTTGTCGATGTCCGGTCGAACGCGGCCCCGCTCGGCGAGCTGCGGTCCGACGCCGCCTGGCGCGCTCTGGAGGCCAGGGCGCGCATCCTGGCCTGGAACCCCGAATCCCCGTGCAGCGCCCGCGCCCACGCCGCCTGGATCGGCCAGGTCGCGGACGCGCTGGAGGAGAGCGTGGAGGCGCGGGGAAAAAGCCAGGGAGATTTGCCGACTTGATCATGACTTGCTCAGGATGCGCGCCGGAACGGTCAACGACGGTGTGTACTGGGCAGGTTCATCTCACACACAGTCAGGAGTGACCGAGGATGACGACCGTGCCCACCCGTGTGCCCCTTGATCCGTTGGGGGCGGACATAGCCGCCGAGAGCGCCCGCCTGCGCGCGCTCGGGCCGATCGTTCCGGTCACCCTGCCGGGCGGCATCCCCGCCTGGGCGCCGACCGGCTACGACACCCTCAAGACGCTGATCCTCGACCCCCGGGTCAGCAAGGACCCGCGCCGGCACTGGGCGCTCTTCCCCGAGCTGGGCCAACACCCCGAGTGGGGCTGGATCCTGGGCTGGGTCGGCGTGATCAACATGCTGTCCAGCTACGGGCCCGACCACACCCGGCTGCGCAGGCTCGTCGCGCCCAGCTTCACGGCACGGCGCACCGAGGCGATGCGCGGCCGGGTCGAGGCGATCACGGCCGAACTCCTCGACGGCCTCGGCGAAGCCGCGGCGTCCGGCGGCCCCGTCGACCTCAAGTCGGGCTACGCCCATCCGCTGCCGATGCGTCTCATCTGCGAACTCTTCGGCGTGCCCGACCACTTGACCGAGTCCACCGGGGCGCTGATCGCCGCCATCATGGACACCTCCGACCCGAGCCCGCAGCACGCCGCGTTCGTGCAGGAGCAGATCGCCACCGTGCTCCCCGCTCTCGTCGCGTACAAGACCGAGCGGCCCGGCGACGACATGACGACCGAGCTCATCAAGGTGCGCAACGAGGACGGCGACCGGCTGAGCGCCGAGGAGCTCGTCCACACGCTGCTCCTGGTCATCGGCGCCGGGTTCGAGACCACCGTCAACCTCATCGGCAACGCGATCGTCGCGCTCCTGGACGACCCGGCGCAGCTGGCGGCCGTCCGCTCGGGCGCGGTCGGCTGGGACGCCGTCGTCGACGAGACCCTCCGCGCCCACCCCTCGATCGCCAATCTCCCGCTGCGGTTCGCGATCAGTGACATCACGGTCGACGGCGTCACCGTTCCAGCGGGCGACGCGATCATCACCACGTACGCGGCCGCGGGCCTCGACCCGGCGCACTTCGGAGCCGACGCGCACACCTTCGATGCCGCCCGCGGCGCCGACGACCACCTCGCCTTCGGTATCGGCGTGCACCGCTGCATCGGCGCCCCGCTCGCCCGGATGGAAGCCCTCACCGCCCTCCCGGCCCTCTTCGACCGCTTCCCCGACCTCGAACTCGCCGTAAAGCCGGAGGAGTTGAAGCAGGTCCCGTCCTTCATCGCCTTCGGCTGGCAGGAGATACCGGCGCGCATCGGGAAGTAGCTCAGCGCACCGCGACGGGAGACGAGGCGCCCTCCGCGACGAGCCGGGGGGCGCCGCTGCCGTCGGCCGGCGCGGTCCACACGTCGCTCGCGCGGCCTGCCCCGCCGGGCAGTGCGTACGCGACCGTGCGGTCGTCCAGCCAGGCCGCCTGGTCGTCGACGCTGTGGCGCTCGGCCAGGGGGTGCTCGCTCAGCGTCGCGAGATCGAGAACGTACAGCCGCCACGGCGCGGCGGGGTCGTCCGAGACCTTCTTCTTGAAGGCGATGCGGGTGTTGTCGGGGGAGAGCGAGGGGCATTCGGCGTTCTCCCGCAGGGCTTTGGCGGACCAGTCCGCCATGTTCCCCTCCACGAGATACGTCCGCCCCTTCGTCGAGACGGTCGCGTAGAACCGGTTGTCGTCGCGAGCGAACGTCACACCCCAGTAGTTGACGTCGGGGGCGTGATGGCGGGCACCGCCGAGGGTGAGCGGGATCTCCTCCATCGACTTGATGAGATAGCCGGTGCGCAGGTCCAGGATCGAGGTGCGGGTGGAGAAGGCGGTGGTGGCGTACGAGTCGCCGACCGCGAACACCGTCCACGAGAGCATCCGTCCCGAGGCGGAGACCCGGGCCCGGTTCGGGATACCGGGGACGGCGATCCGGCGTACCTCGTGCAGTCGGCGGTCGAGAATGACGGCGTACGCGCGGGGTGGCACCCCGGGCTCCCGCCGCAGACACACCGCGGTGTCCCCGGCGGCGTAGAACCGCTCGCACACGGGACCGCCGCCGGTGCGGGGGCCGCGTGGCGCGTCGAGCGACTGGCGGGCGATGCGTCCGGTGGCCGTGTCCCGGAAGTAGAGGCCCGGGCCCTCCAGGGTGAACGAGCCTTCAGCGGCGGCCTGTTGGGGGCCTCGGTGCGCCGAGTGCAGTACGTAGCCGAGCGAGCCGGAGGCGAGCAGCAGGACGGCGACGACCACGACGGCGAGTTTCGCGCGGGGGCTCATGCGGTGGGCCTTTCCGGATCGGCGATCGATGTGCCGGGCAGCAGCACCCAGCCGCCCGCGAGGGACACGAGCAGCGCGGCGGCCGCCGCCCACAGCGCGGGGCCCGGCCCCCACACCGTCCAGGCGGCGCCGAACCCCGCCGTGCCGAGGAGCCGGGTCAGCGCCTGGGCGGTCTGGAGCAGGGCGAGCCCCCCGGCCCGCCCGCCGTCCGGCAGCGCCGGTGCGGCCAGCGCCATGAGTACGCCGTCCGTCGCCGCGTAGAAGACTCCGAGCAGGATCAGGACAGGCGCGACGACTGCCAGGACGGGCCCGCCGGCCGGCAGGAGCAGCAGCGCGTACACGCCGAGCAGCGCGACATGGCCGTACAGGAACGGCAGCCGGCGCCCGACGCGGTCCGCTGTGCGACCCGCCGGGATCGCGAGCAGCAGATACGCCGCCGCGGAACCGAGCGGAAGCAGCGGGAACCACCCGACCGGGATGTCGAGCCCGCGCTGCAGGAGCAGATAGACGAAGGAGTCTCCGACGGTCGCCCCGCCCAGCAGGGCCGCGGCGCACAGAATCCGCCGGAAGGCCGTGCTGCGCAGGGCCTCAAGTGGGTTGGTCCGGCGGCGGGTTGAGGGTTCCGCCGGTGGGGCCGGGACGTACAGGACGAACAGGAGGACGCCGAGCAGGCCCGTGCAGAAGCTGACGACGAACACCGCGTCGTAGGCGTCCGCCGTCGCCCACAGCAGGGCGAACGCGGCGAGCGGGCCGAGCAGCGCGCCCGTGGTGTCCATCGCGCGGTGCACGCCGAAGGCGCGGCCGAGCAGGTGCGGCGGGCTGCTCAGGGTGATCAGCGCGTCGCGCGGTGCGGTGCGGATGCCGTTGCCCACGCGGTCGACGGCGAGCGCCGTGGCGATCTGGCCGGCGGCGCCGCCCGCGAGGAGCAGGCCGAGGCGGGAGCAGGCGGAGAGGGCGTAGCCGAGTCCGGCGACGCGTCTGTGGCGTCCGCCGCGGTCGGCGGCGTGCCCGCCGAGCAGGCGCACGACGGCGGCCGCACCGTTGAACAGGCCGTCCAGGAACCCGAATTGGAGGGGGGAGAGGCCGAGGCCGACCACGAGGTAGAGCGGCAGGACCGCCGTGACCATCTCGGATGACACATCGGTGACGAGGCTGACGGTGCCGAGCGCGAGGACGGTGGCGGGGACGCGCCGCCCGGGCCCGCCGGTGGCGGACGGGGGCGGCGCGTCCCGGCGACCGGTGGTCGCCAGGTACATCAGTGGCAGGTGTAGTTCGGTGCGGAGTCCTTGACCTGGCCGTCGGTGCCGACGTAACTCCAGGTGTAGCCGGAGTCGTTGAGATCGAGCTTCAGGACGCCGTACTGGCCGCTGATCCGCTTCTGGCTGTTGGGCTGGACCTGCTCGATGGGGTACGGCTCGGCGCCGCCCATGCCGCCGACGATCTCCACGATGCCGTCGGCGGTCGCCTTCCCGTCCGGGTTCTGCGGGGCGAACCGCTCGTAGTGGTGGTCGTGGCCGTTGAGGACGAGGTCGGCCTTGGCGTCGTACAGGATCTTCCAGACCGGCTTGCTGACCGGGTCGTTGCCGTGCCCGCCCGACGAGTACAGCGGGTGGTGCCAGTACGCGGCGATGCAGCCCTTGCTGTTGCGGGCCAGATCGGACTTCAGCCAGTCGATCTGGGCCGTCTGGTCGAAGGAGTTGGAGTCCAGGGCGATGAAGTGCCAGTTGCCCTCGTCGTAGCTGTAGTAGCTCTTGCCCTGCGGGTAGGCGATCGCGCCGAAGTACGCCTTGTAGCCGGACAGGGTGCCCGCCGGGTCGTACGTCTCGTGGTTGCCGGGTACCGGGTGGGTCTTCGCCTTGAAGGCACCCCAAGTCTTGTCGTAGTAGGCGCGGAAGTCGGCGATGCGGGCGTCGTCGTACTGGTTGTCGCCCATCGTCAGATAGAAGCGCGGGTTGATCTTCTGGGCCAGGGCCGCGGTCTTGGGGTGGGCGCAGGCGCTGTCGGACGCGGTGCACTGGGCGGCGATGTCGCCGGCCGCGACCACGGTGAAGCCGCCGGTCGGCGGCGTGGTGCCGCCGAGCGTGCCGTACACCGCGAAGTCGTACAGCGAGTAACCGTAGGAGGTGCCGCGGGCCGTGGCGTACACCCGGACGTAACGGCCCTTGCCGGACAGGCCGGTCCAGTCGTCCGCGCCCCCGTTCCCGGCGGTCTCGGCGGCCAGACGGGTCCAGGTGGTGCCGTCGGCGGATATCTCCACGCGGTACGCCTTGGCGTACGCGGCCTCCCAGGTGAGGGCGACTCCGGTGACGTCGGCGGTGGCGCCGAGGTCGACCTGGATCCACTGCGGGTCCTTGCCCTCGGCGCTGGCCCAGCGGGTGGTGGCCGAGCCGTCGACCGCGTTCTGCGGGCCGAGCGAGGAACTCTCGGAGGAGGAGGCCGTCGCGGGCCTGCCGCGGGAGATGAGGGGGTCGGCGGCGGCCCCGGCCCGGTCGGGCCAGGTGAGCAACAGACCGGCGACGAGGACGAGGACGGCGGCCAACGCGAGGCCCGCGGTGGGGCGGCGCGGTGGCGAGAAGGGGGGAACGGAGGCGTTCAGGCGCATACCTGGACTCCCTGCCTTGGGGACGGCGAGAGCTGGACACCGGAGCTCGCGGCGCCGCACCCCCGCCCTTGTGGAGGGCAGGGGGCAGCGTCGCGACGGCCGGATCAGAGCTCTCGCTGAGCGCGTCATGCCCACGGGGGAGTTCGGGCACCGCGCCAAGCCGCCGCGGGAAGCGTATAGGACAGGAAAGTTTCCTACTAGTGGTTCGGCCGGCCCTTCAACTGCCGTTCCGGCAACGGGAGATGGGGAAAGGGTGGCTCCCGCCGGTGCGAGCCCGTCCGAGATACCGGTGCGCCGCGGCACGTTCTCTGTGACAGTTCGCAACACGAGTATCTAGATTGGCCGTTGACGCAGCACCGCATCTCCAGGAGACCACACCCGTGACCGAGAACCCCACCCCCTCGTCGACGCCCGACCATGTGCGCGACCGCATCAACACCGCGCAGCCGCACACCGCCAGGATCTGGAACTACTGGCTCGGCGGCAAGGACAACTACCCCGTCGACCGGGAGGTCGGCGACCAGATCAGAACGCTGCACCCGGGCATCGGCGACTACGCCCTGGCCGACCGGCTGTTCCTCGGGCGGGCGGTGCGCCATCTGGTGGCCGACCGGGGGGTGCGCCAGTTCCTCGACGTCGGCACCGGGCTGCCCACCGCCGACAACACCCACGAGGTGGCCCAGCGGATCGCGCCCGACTCCCGCATCGTCTACGTCGACAACGACCCGCTGGTCCTCGCGCACGCCCGCGCCCTGCTGACCAGCACCCCCGAAGGCCGTACCGACTACCTCGACGCCGATCTCCGCGACACCGCCACCATCCTGGAACACGCGGCGAAGACCCTCGACCTGAGCAAGCCGGTCGCCCTCATGCTGCTCGGTGTCGTCATCTTCATCCCCGAGGAGGCGGAGGCACTGCGGCTCGTACGCGAGCTGATGAAGGAACTCGCCCCGGGTAGCTACCTCGTGCTCTCGCACACGATCACCAGCCCGGCGATGCCCGACGTCGATGCCGCGGTGGCGTTCTGGAACGAGCACGGCACGCCGAAGCTGACCCAGCGCACCCCGGAGCAGGTGGCCCGGTTCTTCGACGGACTCGACCTGCTCGAACCCGGCGTCGTGTCGTGCTCGCGCTGGCGCCCGGAGGCGGGCGACACACTCCCCGACGAGGTGGCGATGTACGGCGGCGTCGGGCACAAGCACTGACGCGGCGCCCCCCTGCCGCCGCGGTCACGGGCGGGGCCTCCCCTGCGTGGGCGCCCCGCCGGTGTGCAGGCTGCCGACGAGCGCGAACAACTCGGCCTCGTTGCCCGCCAGCCCGGCCCGCGCCAGCGCGTCGTCCGCCTCGGCGATGACCCCTTCCAGGGCGAGCGGCCCCAGCGGGCGGTCCGCAGGCGAGTCGAGGGCGGCGCGCACCGTGTTCAACAGGCGCAGATAGGCCTGGGCGGCGGAGCGTTCATGGGACGTCATCAGGGCGGTGGCGGTCATCGGCAGCCTTCCCTCGGCAGTACGGGCTCACCCATCACGATGCCGTACGCCACTGACAATCGACCGTCACGGCCCGCTGACGCGCGGCCGATCGCTGCTCAGAGCTCGTGCCCGAGCCGGACGCAATCGCAGACACCGGCTCTCAACCCACCAGCCGCAGCGCCGTGTCCGAGACGCCGAGGCTCACCGACTGGCCCCATGTCAGGTCCATCGCATCGCTCTCCATGCCGTCCCCGAACGCGACCAGGCGGTCCGACTCCACGGTGATCCGGAGCCGCTCGGACCGTGACAACTCCCCGTCCACCAGTGAGGTCCCGGTCACGGGCGACGGCCACGCCTCGCGTACGAACCACACGAGACGGGCATCGGCGCGAGCCGGCAGCGCCGGGGCGCTCGCACGCTGCCGCCACAGCGAGCGCAGCCAGCCGGTGGCCCCCGTGCCCGTGCCGACCAGGACGCCGGAGGAGGCCTGCGCCTCCGCGGAGGCGGCCGGGTCGTCGGGGCCGATGCGGTAGCGGGCGCTCTGGTGGCCGGGCGCGCCGAGGTAGATCTCGTTGAGCGCGAGCAGGCGCTGGCTGTCGTCGGTGAGCGCCTCCACCATCGTGAGTTCCTCGACCACGCAGCCCCGCGAGGCCGCCGCGGGCAGCAGCGCCGCCGAGTCCGAGGGCCGGTGGCGCACCAGAACACCCGGATTGCGCCCCGGCTCGGGATCGATGCCGATCACCGGCTGCCCCGACAGGTACTTGGCGGCGTTGGCGACCAGGCCGTCCTGGCCGACCACCACGATCACGTCCTCGGGGGCGAACAGGAAGCGGTCGAGGTCGGCGCGCTCGACCCGGGCCTGGCGCCACTGCGAGGGAATGGCCGCCGCCACGTCGGCCAGCGCCCGCAGCGCCCGGTGGTGCCGCTCGGCCACCTCGCGGATGCTCCGGCCCCGCGAGGAGAGGAAGAAGTCGGCCTGGCCGTGCGTGCCGTGCCGGGCCAGCAACTCCTCGTACTCCGAGGTGCGGTGCACGAGGACCGCCCGCGGCGCCAGGCTCACGGCCGCACACCCCGGCCGAACCGGTCGAGCAGCGTGGTGAGCATGTCGGGGGAGAGGGTGAGGCTGTCGATCCGGGGCAGGTTCTCGGCCAGCCGCGTCGCGGCCAACGCGTGCAGGGTCGCCGCGTCCGCCTCGCCGTGCACCTGGAGCCAGGCCGCCTGAGCCCCGGCCTTCGCCTCGCCCGACGCGCGGGCCGCCTCGGCCTCGGCCTGGGCAAGGCGCACCGTGCGGGCGGCCTCCGCTTCGGTGCGTACCGCGTCCGCCGCCGCTGCCTCCTCCGCCTCGCGCCGGGCGTTGGTGCCGCGCTGCTCCACCAACTGCTCCTCACGGCGGGCCAGTTCGATGCGGCTGGCGAGCTCGTTCTCGGCGATGGTCCGCTCGCGCTCGACCGCCACCGCCCGCCGCTCGTACGTCGCCCGGTCCGCCTCCTGCTGGATCCGCTCGCGCGCCGGGGTGCGCAGCGCGCGCTCCACCTCGGGCTCGGGGCGGATCGCGACGACCCGGACCGCCACCACCTCGATACCGGTCGCGGGCAGCCGGGACTCCGCCGCGAGCCCGGCCGCGATCCGCTTCCGTACGGCGGCGACACCGTCGGCCAGGGCGGCCGCGAGCTCGGTGCGTGCGAGCACGTCGAGGGCGTGCTGCTGAGCCGTCTCGGTGAGGAGCGTCGACAGCTGCTCCAGGGGGTCGCCGCGCCAGATCCCGGTGTCCGGATCGATCGAGAAGTCGAGCCGGTCGGCGGCGATGCCCGGATCGCTGATCCGATACGTCACGGTCGCCTGCACCGTGACGTCCTGGAAGTCGGCGGTACGGGCGTGGAAGGCCATGGCCAGTTCCCGGTCGTTGACCGGCACTTCGGACAGCGCGGCGCTGAGCGGCTGGAACCAGAAGCTCAGGCCCACCCCGTCGTGGGCGGGGCGGCCGTTCTTGTGGTGCCGGATGTGCGAGGTGGGCGCGGAGCGCAGATGGCGCCGACCGAAGCGCCTGGAGATGTCGGCCATGCCGGGACCCCTTTCTTTTCGTCAGATCGACGATAGGGCCTTCTCTCGTTATCGTCAATATGACGTGAATGGGCAGGGGTTGCCTTGTCCGCTGCAAGGCGAAGTGGGCGTGCGGCCGGGGCGGGAGCGGTGTCGGGAAAGCCGTTTCCGCATGAGCTGGAAGCGCTGAGTCGATGGGTGGTCACCCGTGGTGACCGTGTGGGCCGGGTGAAGCGGCGGGCGGCTCAATTTGTATGGATATCTGGTTAATCCTGGACCATTCGGTCTACACATCAGGGGTCCGTGCGACGAGTGACGGGAGCAGGCATGCCAGGCATCAGTCGAAGGGGATTGCTGGGCGCGGGACTTGGGGCGGTCACCGCGGCGGGGCTCGCCGGGTGTGGCTCGTCAGGGGGTGAGGGCTCGGGCCGACAGGGTGATCCGGTGCGTGGACCGGGCCCGGCGGAGCCGGCAAAGCCGCAGGCCAGGCTGATCGGTGACGGTTCGACGGCGGACACCGGCAAGCAGCCGAACCAGCCCGAAAGGCCCGTCCCTCTCGAACCCGGCCAGACCCCGCCGCAGTTCGTGATCTTCTCCTGGGACGGTGCGGGCGAGGTCGGCAACGGGCTCTTCCCGCGCTTCCTCGAACTGGCCAGAAACCACGGCGCGGGCATGACGTTCTTCCTGTCCGGCCTGTATCTGCTCCCCGAGTCGAAGAAGAGCCTCTACAAGCCGCCGAACAACCCCGTCGGCGCCTCCGACATCGGCTACCTCACGGACGCGCACGTCAAGGAGACGCTGACCTACACCCGGCAGGCCTGGTCGGAGGGGCATGAGATCGGCACACACTTCAACGGCCACTTCTGCGCCGGCTCGGGATCGGTAGCCAACTGGACGGCCGCCCAGTGGAACAACGAGATCGACCAGGCGGTCTCCTTCGTCACCGAATGGCGCACCAACACCGGCTGGACCGACGAGGCCCCGTTGCCGTTCGACTACCACAAGGAGCTCGTCGGCGGCCGCACCCCGTGTCTGCTCGGCCAGGAGAACCTGCTGCCCACCGCCAGGGAACGGGGCTGGCGCTACGACGCCTCGTCGCCCGGCGGTCGTCAGAGGTGGCCGGAGAAGCGCGAGGGCGTATGGGACTTCCCGCTGCAGGGCATCCCGTTCCCCGGGCACTCCTTCGAGGTCCTGTCGATGGACTACAACATCCTCGCCAACCAGTCGAAGAACACCACCAAAGGCATGCCCTCGCGCTACCCCGGCTGGCGGGCCCAGGCCACCGCCTCGTATCTGGCGGGCTTCAGGCGCGCGTACGAGACGAACCGCGCGCCCTTCTACATCGGCAACCACTTCGAGGAGTGGAACGGCGGCATCTACATGGACGCCGTCGAGGAAGCGCTGAAGGGGATGGCCGGCAAGGAGGACGTACGACTCGTGTCCTTCCGCCAGTTCGCGGACTGGCTCGACGCGCAGGACCCGAAAGTGCTCGACCGGCTCCGCGCCCTCCAAGTGGGGCAGGCGCCCCCGGGCGGGTGGAACGCCTACTTCAAGGCGGCCTGATTCGAGGTGTGTCAAGACCGCGTAAGAGGTGCGCAGTTGACGGCGCCCCGGCCGTGATCACTCGATCGGGCGCCGGGTTCCGCATTTTGCCCGGAACCGGCCTGACCGTCGCATCCTGCGGCGATGTATGCCGTCAAGTGCAACACGCCGGATGTGGCGAGGCGGTTCGGGCGGCGCCGGGAGGCGGGCGCACGGACCCCGGGGTCTGCTCGGAACAGGGAAGCGGGCCCCGGCCGGGTCGGCCGGTGCGAGGGTGCGCCGGCTCCGCGCGGCCGTGAACCACGGCGGCCGCGGCACTCAGAGCGGCAAGCGGCCCCGGCGCGGTCCGGGGCGGAGGGAGCACACCATGCGTGAACTGCGAGCGGAAGCGGTTCTCGACCGGGCGGGCGCGGAGGACCGCAACGCGCTCCTGTGGCACGTGATGAGCACCGACGACCCCACCACCCTGTGCGGACGCAGTCTCGCCCGCCAGGAGGCGGCGACCCCGCAGAAGCCTGACCTGACCAACGCCGACCGCTACTGCGGGATCTGCATGGCCGCCTGCTGAGGTCTGGATGCCCGTGAACGGGGTGCGTTGGCGAGAGGTTTCTCGGTCACCCCTCAAGTGGCCCGCGGATCAAGGAAGTTGGTCGGACGACCGGCCGGAATCGGGCGCGGGGCCTGCTCCGTGCGCGCGTACGAGAGGGCCCGTGGCCAGGGTCGCGAGGCAGAGCCACAGGGAGGCGAGGAGCCAGCCGCCCAGCACGTCGCTCGCCCAGTGCACTCCGAGATAGATCCGGGAGAGCCCGACGGCGGCCGCCCAGAGCAGCAGCAGGGCGGCCGCCGGGCGGCTGGCCGTGGTGCGGGTCGCGAGCGCCCAGGCGAGCAGTCCGGCGGTGAGTGCGCTCGTGGTGGCGTGACCCGAGGGGAAGGAGTGGCCCGAGGCCGTGGTCGCCCAGTCGAGGGCGGCCGGGCGCGGGCGGGCGACGGCCGACATCAGGCCGTACCGCACCGCCTGGCCGAGGAGGAGTACCGCGAGCGCGCCCGCCGCCGCGTACAGGCGCTGTCGGTTGTCGCGGCCCGCGATCAGACCCGCGACGACGGCCAGGACGTAGGGGAGCGCGCCGGATCCGGTCGCCGTGACGGCGCGGGCGGTGGCCACGGCGACCGGCGGGCGGTGATCGAGCGGCCAGCGGTGCAGGGCCTCGTCGCCCGGCAGCGGCGCCCCGTGGCGTACGGCGACGAGCACCGTGAGCAGCACGAACAGGAGAAGCAGCACACAGGCCGCCGCGCCCGTGCGCCGCGCCGGACTCATCGAGCGGTCACCGGCGGCCGCCCGCGTTCGTCGTCCCCATGCATCAGCGCGAGTCCTCGGTGGCCGTGCGGGCACGGCGGGCGCGCACGATCTCCAGGGCGACGGGGGTGAGCGAGACGGCCACGACCAGCGCGACGAGCGGCAGCAGATAGCGGTCGATGTTCGGCACGGACGAGCCGAGCGCGTAGCCGCCGAGCACCAGTGCGCAGGTCCACACGAGCCCGCCGGCGATCTGCCAGAGGGCGAAGACCCGGGCCGGTACACCGAGTACGCCCGCGAGCGGGTTGAGCACCGTGCGGACGATCGGCACGAAGCGCGCGAGCACGATCGCCTTCGCGTGCCCGTACTTGGCGAGCAGTTCCTCGGCGCGGGCCGCTCCCTCGTGCAGCTTGCGGGACTTGCTGCGGGCCAGCAGGGCGCGGCCGCCGCGGCGGCCGATCCAGTAGCCCACCTGCGCGCCCACGAGAGCGCCCGCCACCGAGCAGATCAGGACCTGCGGCAGCGAGAGCGACACCGGTCCGTTGCCGCCGGGCACGCACAGCAGGCCCGCGGTGAAGAGCAGGGAATCGCCCGGAAGGAGGAAGCCGACGAGCAGGCCGGTCTCGGCGAAGAGCACCACGGCGATGCCGAGCGCGCCGAACGCGGAGAGCAGCGAGCCCGCGTCGAGGACGTTCAGGGCCTGTGGGGCCGAGGCTGCGAACAGGGGTACGACTGCCATGTCAGTGGGCCCTCCCATAATGGTGGTCGGGCCGCTCGTCCTGCGGATGCGCACGGCCCGGCTGACTACAGTGATGTAGACGGTCTACGGCACTGTAGACGAATGAAGCGGGAGGAGTGTTCCATGACAGCCACGGGAGACGTCGGGCACGGGGACGCACGACGCCCCGCGGGTGAACTGGAGGCCGGTGTCCTCGCCGCGCTCTGGGCCGCCGAGGCACCGCTCACCCCGGGCGAGGTCCAGGCCGCGCTCGGCGGCAGGCTGGCCCGCACCACCGTGACCACGATCCTGACCCGCCTGCACGACAAGGGCACGGTCACCCGCCAGCGCGCCGGGCGGGGCTACGCGTACACCCCGACGGAGGACGCGCCGGGGCTGACCGCCCGCCGCATGCACACCGAGCTGGCGAAGGAGGAGGACCGTTCGACGGTGCTCGCCCGGTTCGTCTCCCAGCTCAGCGACGAGGACGAGCAGCTGCTTCGCTCCCTCCTGGAAGACTCCGGGGGTGACGGGCGATGATCTTCTCGGTGTGGATCCCGCTGCTCGTGCCGTTCCTCGCCGTGCCCGCCGCGCGCCGGCTCGCCGAGGCGCTGCCGCCCCGGCCGGCCGCGTGGCTCCTCGCCGCCGCGGCCACCGGCCTCGCCGCCTGCTCGACCGCCGCGCTGGGACTGATCGCGCTGGCCGGGGCGCTCCGGCTGCCCTTCTTCGCCTCCCTCGAAAACCTGACGGCCCCGCTGGACGCGCTCCCGGCCTGGCTCGCCATACCCGCCGCTGCCGTCGCGGCCGGTCTCGTCGCCGTCTCCGGGGTCGCCCTGGTGCGCACCGTGAGGCGCCATCTCGCCGAACTGCGAGCCGCCCGCGGCCGGTTGGGGCCCGGCGCCGGAGAGCTCGCCGTGCTGCGCGACCCCAGGCCCGACGCCTATGCCCTGCCCGGCCGCCCCGGACGGATCGTCGTCACCACCGGAATGCTGCGCGCCCTGGAACCAGCCGAGCGCGAAGCCCTGTTCGCCCACGAGCGGGCCCACCTCGCCGGCCGCCACCACCTGTTCCTGGCCGCCGCCGAGCTCGCCGCGCACTGCCACCCGTCACTGCGTTCGCTGCGCGCGCCCCTCGCCTTCGCCCTGGAGCGGACGGCCGACGAGTACGCCGCCGGGGCCGTCGAGGACCGCAGGCTCGCGGCGCGCGCGATCGGTCGCGCCGCCCTCGCGTCCCGCGCGGCCGCACCCGGCCCGGCCCGGCCTCGCGCGGTGCTCGCCGCGACGGCGGGGCCGGTGCCGCGCAGGGTCGCGGCTCTGCTCGACCGCTGCCCCGCGCCCCGGCTGCCCCGCTCGCACGGAGCCCGCCTGATAGCGGCCGTCCTGCTGGGCTGCCTGTGCGTCTCGGCGGCCTCGGCGATCGAGGCCGCGGCGGATCTGCACGGCGGGATCGAGATAGCGCAGGGCGAGGCCACCCGCTGAGGGCGTGCTTTCCGCTCCCCGTGACCCGTACGGCCCAGCAACGCTGCGGGTCGGTACCCCGCGCCCCGGAGAGTGGATCCCGAGCCCATCGCCCCACGCTCCGGGAGAAGCCATGACCTGCCTCAACCGACGCGACCTCGGACTGCTCGTGCTGCGGGCCGGCACCGGCGCGGTACTCGTGGCGCACGGTGCCCAGAAGCTCTTCGGCTGCTTCGGCGGCGCCGGACTCGAAGGCACCGCCGCCTCCATGGAGAAGATGGGGTTCCGGCCCGGCAAGCAGAGCGCCATCGCCGCCGGGCTCGGCGAGATGGGCGGCGGCGCCCTGCTGGCCATCGGCCTCGCCACCCCGGCCGCCGGGGCCGCGGCTGCCGGAGCCATGGCGGGCGCGGTCTCCGTGCACGCTCCGGCCGGATTCTTCGCCGCGAGCGGCGGCTTCGAATACCCGGCGTTCCTCGGCTTCACCGCCGCCGCGATCGGCCTCGCGGGCGCGGGCCGCTACTCCCTCGACCACGCCACGGACCACGTACTCGACCAGCCCTGGACCGTCGCCCTGGCCTTCCTCTCCAGCGCGGTCGCGGCCGCGGCCGTGGTCGGCCGCCGGGCCAGGGAGCAGGCCGAGTCCGAGGTCGAGACGTTCGACTGAGGAAGGCCGCCCGACATCAGGCGGCCCTCCATCCGCGCAGGCGGGCGAGTGCGCGCCCGAGTCCCTCAGCCGCCGACGAACTGGGCGCGTACCAGCCAGCTGCGGGGGGCGCCGCGGCGCTCGCGGGACTGAACCCCGTAGGGCCAGCGCACAGCGCCACTGCGACGGCGCACGGATGGCCGGCTCTCCCGCCTGGAACTCGTACTTGACGGGGCTCAGCTTCGCCATCAGGGCCCGGGAGCCACCGGAGTCGAAGAAGGGGGCGCCGGCCGGGACGTTGCGCAGATCGGGGCCGAGAGCGGAGGCGAACGCCTGGGTGCGCTCCGCGAAGGATCACCTCCTGCGGGGCGAAGCTGCCCCCTCAAGAGCCACCGGACGAGGAGGCAGGCGCAGGCGGGGCAGCACGTACGTCGAGATCGACTCCGGGCACGCGGCCGCCACCGGGCGGCCCGAGCAACTCCTCAAGGTCGTGCAGGATTTCCTGGCGTAGGACCTGTCCGCGGCCCTGCCCTCCTGAGCACGAAGCGGTGTTCCTTGCGATCTACAGGTCAAAGGCGCACCGCTGTACACTGACAAGCGCCCTTGACCTGCATGAAGCAGGCAGGGAGCCGTCTTCTAGGAGCACAGAATGCTGCGCACCATGTTCAAGTCCAAGATCCACCGTGCCACCGTGACCCAGGCCGACCTCCACTACGTGGGCTCCGTCACCGTGGACGCCGAGCTCATGGAGGCGGCCGACCTGCTGCCCGGTGAGCTGGTCCACATCGTCGACATCGACAACGGCAACCGCCTGGAGACGTACGTCATCGAGGGCGAGCGCGGCTCCGGCGTCATCGGCATCAACGGTGCCGCCGCCCACCTCGTGCACCCCGGCGACCTGGTCATCCTCATCAGCTACGCCCAGGTCGACGACGCCGAGGCCCGCGCGCTGAAGCCCCGCGTGGTGCACGTGGACGCGGACAACCGGATCGTGGAGCTCGGCACCGACGCCTCGGCGCCGGTCCCCGGCAGCGACCAGGAGCGCAGCCCGCACGCCCGGATTCCCGCCCAGATCTGAACCGGCCACCACCGAAGAGGACCCGCACCATGGCAGAGATCCGAGACGACCGCTCCCGGGGGCTGCTCGCGGCCTTCGAGGACGGTGAAGTGGCGGGCCGCATCGCCTACTTCACGCTCGACGCCGAGCCGGCCGCGCTGGTCGCGGTGCACACCGTCGTGGAGCCGGCGTACGAGGGCAGGGGCATCGCGGGCGCCCTGGTGCGGGAGTTCTACGCCATGGCCGCGCGCGAGGGCGTGCCGGTCGTGCCGCTCTGCCCGTACGCCGCGAAGTGGGCCGAACGCCACCCGGACGAGGCGCCCGCCGCCCCGGCCGGCCTCGTCGAGGCCGCCCGGACCCAGCTCGCCGCCAAACCGGAACTCTGGTGACCATGCTCGCGCTGCTGCACACCTCGCCCGCCCATATCCCGGTCTTCGACGCCCTGCGGGACGAGGACGCCCCGGACCTCGAACTGTGCCACCTCGTGCACGAGCAACTGCTCAGCCAGGCAGGGGAGTTGGGCCTGGATGCCGTGACCGGAGACGTCCACGCCGCCCTCGCCGAGGCGGTGGCCCAGGGCGCGGACGCGGTCCTGTGCACCTGCTCCACGATCGGCGGAATCGCCGAGGCGGCAGCGGCATCGCTCGGCGTCCCGGTGCTCCGGGTCGACCGGCCGATGGCCGCGGCCGCCGTGGCGCTCGGCCGCCGGATCGCTGTCGTGGCGACGGTCGCCTCGACCCTGGAGCCGACCGCCGAGCTGATCCGCGAAGAGGCCGGAGACCGGCCCCTCACCCTGCGCACGGTGCTTGCCGAGGACGCCTGGCAGCACTTCGAGTCCGGCGACCCGGACGCGTACTTCGCCGAGATCGCCCGCGCGGTGGATGCCCTGACGGAGGTGGATGCCGTCGTCCTGGCGCAGGCCTCCATGGCTCCCGCCGCCGCACGGACCACGATCGAGGTCCCCGTGCTGTCCAGCCCCCGGCCCGGGCTGCGCGCGGCGGCGGCCGTGGCGGCCTGAGAGCCTGCTGCGGGGCTCCCTCCGGGCATGCGGGCCTGGCACCCACGCCGGTCCCGGATGCCGCGGTCCGAGCGGGCCGGAGTTCGGACCCGGGCTCCGACCCGGACGGGTTGAACCGGCGGGCGCCGGGAAGGCGCGCAGGTGAAGCTGAACTCAGACCCTGAGGAGGCCGACCATGACCGTCCCGCACCCGGATCCCGTCCCGCCGTGGCCCACGCCGCTGCCCGACCCGGAGCCGGGCCCGCTGCCCGGGCCGGGTCCGGATCCCTCGCCGCCGGGCCCGGGGCCTGGTCCTGACCCCCGGCCGCCGAGCCCCGGGCCCGATCCCAAGCCGCCCGAGCCGGACCCCGACCCCGGTCTGCCGGACCCGGTTCCGCAGCCCCCGGGTCCCGACCCCGTACCGGGTCCGCCGGAGCCCGAGCCGGCCGGCTGACGGCGCCGGGTCCGGCAGAGCCGCTGGTCAGCCGGTGCTCACCTCGGACCGGTCGCCGCCCCACAGCGTGTGGAACGAGCCCTCGCGATCGGTGCGCCGGTAGGTGTGCGCGCCGAAGAAGTCGCGCTGGCCCTGCGTGAGCGCCGCCGGGAGCCGCTCGGCGCGCAGCGCGTCGTAGTACGCGAGCGCCGCCGAGAACCCGGGCACCGGCACGCCCTGCCGGGCCGCCGCCACGATCACCGCGCGCCAGTCGTCCTGCGCCGCCCCGATCTCGTCGCCGAACCGCTTGTCCGAGAGCAGGCTCGGCAGGTCGGGCTGCGCGTCGTAGGCGCCGCGGATCCGGTCGAGGAACGCGGCCCGGATGATGCAGCCCGCCCGCCAGATCGCCGCGACCGCACCCGGGTCGACGTCCCAGTCGTAGTTCTCGCTGCCCGCCTGGATCTGGTGGAAGCCCTGCGTGTACGACACGATCTTCGACGCGTACAGCGCCTGCTCCACCTGTGCGGCGAAGGCCGTCGCCTCGGCCTCGCCGAGCGGCGCCGCGGCCGGCCCGGCGAGCGAGCGGGCCGCCTCGCGCAGTTCGGCGTGGCCCGACAGGGAGCGGGCGAACACGGCCTCGGCGATGCCCGACACCGGGACCCCGAGGTCGAGCGCGATCTGCACCGTCCAGCGGCCGGTGCCCTTCTGTTCCGCCTGGTCCTGGACCACGTCGACGAACGGCTTCCCCGTCGACGCGTCGACATGGGCCAGTACCTCGGCCGTGATCTCGATCAGGTAGGAGTCGAGGCGGCCGGTGTTCCAGCCCCGGAACGTCTCGGCGATCTTCGCGGGGGAGTAGCCCGCGACCGTACGCAGCAGGTGGTATGCCTCCGCGATGAGCTGCATGTCGGCGTACTCGATGCCGTTGTGCACCATCTTCACGAAGTGGCCCGCGCCGTCCGGGCCCACGTGGGTGACGCACGGGGTGCCGTCGGGAGCCTTCGCCGCGATGCGCTCCAGGAGCGGCCCGAGCGAGTCGTACGACTCGGCCGAGCCGCCCGGCATGATGCTCGGCCCGTGCAGCGCGCCCTCCTCGCCGCCAGAGATGCCGACGCCCACGAAGTGGATACCGCGCTCGCGCAGTTCGCGCTCGCGCCTGCGGGTGTCCTCGAAGTGCGCGTTGCCGCCGTCGATGATGACGTCGCCCTCTTCGAGGAGCGGCGCGAACTCCTTGATCACCGCGTCCGTCGGCTCGCCCGCCTTGACCATGATGACGAGCCGGCGCGGCCGCTCCAGGGCAGCCACGAACTCCTCGGGCGACTCGGCCGCGACGAAGCTGCCCTCGGTGCCGAACTCCTCGACCAGCGCGCGGGTCTTGGCGGCCGTCCGGTTGTGCACGGCGACCGTGAACCCGTTGCGCGCGAAGTTGCGGGCGAGGTTGCGGCCCATGACCGCGAGTCCGGTGACGCCGATCTGGGCTGTTCCACTCATGCGTGTGCTCCTGGATCCTCGGGGTTCGCGGCGCCACGAGCGACCGTCACGGCGCACGGTTGCCGCCCACCCTACGGAAGGTGCCACGTCATCCGGCACGGTCGGGATTCCCGACACGAGGGCCCGAAGGTCCCGAGGCCGTAGAGGGGCGCCGTCCGCTTGTCCGACCCCTTGTCATGACCAGTTCGCAGCCCCTATTTTGGCGGCTCTTGATGCCTTCGAGGGGGACTCATGGCCTTACGCGGCCGGCACCGCCGGTATCAGCCGAGCCGGATCAACCGGGCGTCGCTGACGGTCACGGCCGGCGGGGCGGGCATCGCTCTCCCGCTGATCGGCGCGGGCACCGCGGACGCCGCCTCCGCGGACGTGTGGAACAAGGTCGCGGCCTGCGAGTCGACCAACAACTGGCACATCAACACGGGCAACGGCTATTACGGCGGGCTCCAGTTCAGCCAGTCCACCTGGGAGGCGTACGGCGGCCGCCAGTACGCGGCGCGCGCGGACCTGGCCTCCCGCGACCAGCAGATCGCGATCGCCGAGAAGGTGCTCAAGGGGCAAGGCCCCGGCGCCTGGCCGGTCTGCTCGCGTGAGGCCGGTCTCACCCGGGGCGGAGCGGCCCCGCAGCTGACCACGGCGAGCAACGGCCGGACCGAGATCAAGCCGAAGGCGGCCCCCGCCGCGTCGAAGTCCCCGGCGCCCGCCGCGAAGAAGGCCGAGCCGCCGAGCCCCACCAAGGTCCCCGGCCAACGGGAGTCGTACACCGTCGTGCACGGCGACTCGCTGTCCACGATCGCCGAGCGCGAGCGCGTCCAGGGCGGCTGGCTCAAGCTGTACGCCGAGAACCGCACGGTCGTCGGGGCCGATCCCGACCTCATCCGGCCCGGCCAGCGCCTGACCCTGCCCGGCGCCGCCCCCGCGAAGCCGACGGCCCCGCCGAAGACCACCCCCAAGCCCCCCGCCGCCAAGCCCCCCGCTGCCAAGCCGCCCGCGGCGAAGGTCGCCGCCAAGCCGGCCGGGTTCACCGCACCCGTCGACGCGCATCCCAGCACGCCCTACCACAAGGCCGGTTCGTCCTGGGCGAGCGGCTACCACACCGGCGTCGACTTCCCCGTGGTCACCGGCACCTCGGTCAAGGCGGTCACCTCGGGCACGGTGGTCGAGGCGGGCTGGGGAGGCTCGTACGGCTACCAGGTGGTGATCCACCACCCCGACGGCAGATACAGCCAGTACGCCCATCTGTCGGCGGTCAACGTGAAGGCGGGCCAGAAGGTCAGCACCGGCCAGCGGATAGGGCGCTCGGGCGCGACCGGCAACGCGACGGGGCCGCATCTGCACTTCGAGATACGCACCGGACCGGCGTACGGATCCGATGTCGACCCGCTGGCCTACCTGAGAGCGGGCGGCGTCGCCGTCTGATCCGGAGTGTCCGGCCGGCGTCGGCCGGGCGCCGGGGGCGGCACCGGTTTGACGTGGTGGGCGGCGCTCAGCCGTTCCGTGGTGAGCAGGATGAGACCGCCCGCCGCCACGACACCGAAGCCGAGGGCGATCGCCGTACCCGCCGTCCCGTACCGGAACGACTCACCGAACAGGGTCAGGCCGATGGCCGCGGCGACCACGGGGTTGACGACGGTGACCGTCGCCAGAGGCGCCGCGAGCCCCGCGCCTCGGTAGGAGGCCTGCGAGAGCAGCAACCCTGAGATCGCGAACCCGGCTATGGCGAACAGGATGGGCAGTTCGCCGAGCGGAAGCCCCGACTGCCAGTCCTCGGCGACGGACTTGGTGAACACCGAGGCGAGACCGAAGGCACCGCCCGCCGCGGTGGCGAGCAGAACGCTGCGGGTGGCCGCCCGGCGCAGGGCCCTGGACGCCACGAACAGCGCCGCCACCGCGCCGAACCCGGCTGCCGCGAGCACCAGGCGCGACCCCATGGCGAGTGCGTCCGCGTCCGCCCCGTCGGTCAGCGCGAGCAGCCCGGCCAGGCCCGCGGTGGCCATGACCGCGCCGCGCCAGGCGGCCGCCCCGGCCCTGCGTCTGATGAACACGGCCGACATCGGCAGCGCGAACACGATGGTGAGCGCGCCCATCGGCTGCACCAGCGTGAGCGGGCCGTACGCCAGGGCCGCCACGTGCAGCGCCGCGCCGAGCCCGTTGAGCGTGACCGAGCCCCACCAGGCCGGGCGGCGCACGGGGGCGTACGTGCTGCTCGGCCCGGACGCGGCGACGCGCTCCTGCACGATCGCCGCCGCCGCGTACGCGACGGCGGAGACCAGGGACAGCAGCACGGCCAGGACAAGGGCGCTCATGGCTCCACGATGTCTCGTTGCGGACCCCGTGTCGTCGTCCCTGAGCACCGATTGCTCAGTACTCCAGAAGGAGTAGGGGCGTACGACCAAAGTCGTCCCCGATATCGGACTTTCAGTAAAACCGCAGCTCAAAATGGGCGTCAAGGGGATCGGAAGATCACCTTCCGTGAGTTGGCGCGCCCCTTGGCGCCGTTCGGCGAACGCCGCTGCCCGCGGGGTGGAAACCGGCCACCGGCAAGTGCGTGCCATGGTGGCGCGACCTGCCACCTACCGGGCAGTACAGCGTCGCCACTCGCCAGCTGTCAGGATTCCTTGACAGCGACTGCCTGTCAGGGCACCCTGACAGGCATGGGAGCTGAGGACACACCGGCCTCGCTGGCCGGACAAGTCACCAACAAGGACCCCGCCGTCGGACTCGCGGCGGTCGTCGCGCTGCGCCGCCTCCTGGAGGAGCTGGAGCGCGTCCATGTGGACAACGCCCGGGACCAGGGCTGGTCCTGGCAGTCCATCGCCACCTCGCTGAACGTCAGCAGGCAGTCGGTCCACGAGAAGCATGCGAGCAGGCGCAAAGCCACGGGCAAGGAGGACTGAAGGTGTTCGAGTTTTTCACTGAGCGTGCCAAGCGGGCGATCGTGGCCTCGCAGGACGAGGCGCTCGCGCTGGGCCACGACTTCATCGGCACGGAACACATCCTGCTGGGGCTCGCCGGCACCGACGACAGCGCCGCCCGGGACGCGCTGACCGCCCGGGGCGTCGAGATGGACCGGGCCCGCCGCGAGACCGTACGGATCCTCGAAGCAGCCGGGGTGCCGAGCACCGGAGGGCAGCCCGCGAAGGACGCGCTCGCCTCGATCGGCATCGACGTCGAGGAGATCAAGCGCCAGGCCGACAGCACCTTCGGCCCCGGCGCCTTCCAGTACCCCCGGCCCGCGTACACGCCGCGCGCCAAGAAGGTCCTGGAGGCCACCCTCCGCGAGGCGAAGGCCCTCGGGCACGACCGCTTCGGCACCGAGCACATGCTGCTCGGCCTGCTCGCGGCCGGTGACGGGGGCCGGGGGCTGGAGGTCCTCACCGCCCTCGGCACGGACCCGGAGGGGCTGCGCGCGGAGGTCCTCTCGCGGGTCGCGCCGGACCACGCGTAAACGCCGGACCGCGTGCAAAGGGCGGGAACGGCAAGGGAGTTGGGGGCTCGGCGTGAATTTCCGCCGAGCCGCCAACCCCTGCTCCAACCCGCGCCCGAACCCTTGACGCGTACACGCATGAGGCCGAAGAATGATCGCGCTCTGACAACGTTGTCCAGGGTTCCCAGCTCGTCCACGGTGTCCAAGGAGGCGGTCCCACTCATGCGTCCGAACCGGAGAACGCGCGGGGCGGGCATCGCGCTCGCCTCTCTCGCGCTGCTTGCCGGGGTGCTCGCCGCGCCCGCCGCCCAGGCCGCGCCACCGGCCGGTGGAGGCCGACTGACCGATCTGGTCAACCCGTTCATCGGCACGGAGAACGAGGGCAACACCTACCCGGGCGCCGCCGTGCCGTTCGGCATGGTCCAGCTCTCCCCGGACACCGGCCACAACACCGGCTACGACCACGCCCAGGACCACATCCGGGGCTTCTCCAGCGTGCATCTGTCGGGGGTCGGCTGCGGGCTCGGCGGCGATCTTCCCACCCTGCCCACCACGGGCGACATCACCGAGACCGACTATGCCCGCTACGCCGCCAAGTTCAGCCACGACACGGAGACGGCGAGCCCCGGCTACTACGGGGTCGGCCTCGACTCCGGGGTCACCGCGGAGCTCACCGCCACCACCCGCACCGGCGTCCAGCGCTACACCTTCCCCGCCACCGACAAGGCCAACGTCCTGCTCAACGCGGGCCAGTCACTGCACAGGACGATCTCCACGACCGTCGAGATCCTGGACGCGCGCACCGTCCGTACCGCCATCACCGGCAGCGGTTTCTGCCAGGACACCAAGCCGTACACCCTCTACACGGTCACCCGCTTCGACCGCCCCTTCACCGCGTCCGGCACCTGGAAGGACGGCAAGGTCAGCGAGGGTACGAAGAAATCCAGCGGCAGCGCGGGCAACGGTGCCTGGCTGCGCTTCGACACCACCGAGGACCGCACCGTCGAGGCGACCACCGCACTCAGCTACGTGGATGCGGCGGGCGCGGCCGGCAACCTGCGTGCCGAGGGCGGCAAGAGCTTCGACCGGGTCGCCCACGCGGCCCGGGGTGTTTGGGAGCGCAGGCTCGAAACCGTACGGGCCCAGGGTGGCAGCGACACCCTGCGCCGCACCTTCTACTCCTCGCTCTACCGCTCGTTCCTCGCCCCCGACATCGGCAGCGACGCCGACGGCCGCTACACCGGCTGGGACCAGAAGATCCACCGCGCGAGCGGCTTCGACTACTACCAGAACTGGTCGCTCTGGGACACCTACCGCACCCAGACCCAGCTCCTCTCGCTGCTGGCCCCGCGCGAGGCCCGCGACATGGCGATCTCCGTACTGAAGATCGACGAGGAGAGCGGCTGGCTGCCGAAATGGGGCTACGGCACCGTCGAGACCAACATCATGACCGGCGACCCGGTCACCCCGTTCCTCACCAACGCCTACGCGCAGGGGCTGCTCAAGGGGTACGAGGACGATGCGTACCGGGCGCTCAGGAAGAACGCGGACGGAGTGCCGCCCGCCGCCTCCCCGGCCGTCGGCCGCGAGGCCAACTCCCTGTACATCAGGGACGGTTACGCCCCTTACATCAAGGACCGCCCGCACGCCAAGCCCGGCGACTCCGACTTCGACCACGGCGCGTCCGCGACCCTCGAATACGCACTCGCCGACGCGATGCTGGGCAGGACGGCCCGCGAGCTCGGGCACCCCGAGGACGCCGCGCGCTACACCGCCCGCGCCCAGAACTACCGGAAGATCTTCGACCCCTCGACCGGGTTCTTCCGCGCCCGCGACGCGCAGGGCGCCTTCACCGGACCCGCCGACCCGGCGAAGAGCGAGGGCTTCCACGAGGGCACGTCCTGGCAGTACCAGTGGCTCGTCCCGCAGGACCTGCCCGGGATGGTCTCCCTCATCGGCGGCCAGGACGCGGCCAACCGGCGCCTCGACTCGTTCTTCGCGTACGACCGGCTCCTCGGTGACCCCGCGAAGACCGCCCGCGAGGTGTGGGTGAACGGGCCGTACTCGTACTACAACGCGGACAAGTACAACCCGCAGAACGAGCCGGACCTCATCGCTCCGTACACCTATCTCTCGACGGGGCAGCCGTGGAAGACCACGGATGTGGTGCACGCCGCGCTGACCCTGTTCACCGACACCCCGACCGGGATGACCGGCAACGACGACCTCGGGACGATGTCGGCGTGGATGGTGCTGTCCTCGATCGGGATCTTTCCCGTCCAGCCCGGAACGGACACGTGGGGGCTGTCCACGCCGGTTTTCGACCGGGTCGACCTCTCTCTTGACCGGCGGTACTACCCGCGGGGCGGGTTCACTGTGACGGCGCCGGGCACGTCCGGCACCGACCGCTACATCCAGGGGGCTCGGCTGGACGGGCGTGCCCAGGCCCGTACGTACCTCACCGGGGCGGATCTCAGGGCTGGGCGGAGTCTGGCCTTCACGGTCGGTTCTGCCCCCTCAGGGTGGGGCACCGCGGCTTGTGCGGCGCCGCCCGTGGTCCGCTAGCGGCCCCCTGACCACCGCCCGCCCCCTGTCTTCCCCCGGGGGCGGGCGGTTTGGTATGTGGGGGGATCGGTCCGTACCATGGCGCTTTTGGGAACTTGATATTCACGACTGATCGAGGAACGCAGCGGCGATGACGGTGACAGAGGACTTCCAGGACCAGGAGCACGGTCCCGGTGTCGACGAGCGGCCCGAGCAGGGCGTCGGCCAGGACTTCGGCCCCGGCATCGACCCCGAGCGGCTCGCGCTCTGCCTGAGCGTGCTGGCGGAACTCGACCAGATCGACGTCGACCACCCCGACGCGATCACCGTGCGCCGCGCCACGGCCGGCATCTACCGGACCGTGAAGCAGCGCCGCCGCCAGGAGCGCCGCGCCGCCAAGACCGCCCACGACCGGGCCGTCACCGAGGCGACCGCAACCGGCTCCGCCGAGCGCATCGACGACGAGACCGAGGGCCTGCTGCCCAGCTCGTCCGTCACCGGCGAGATCGCGGGCATACTCCAGCGCCCCCGGTCCTGCTACATCTGCAAGACCCGGTACGTCGAGGTCGACGCGTTCTACCACCAGCTGTGCCAGAAGTGCGCCGCCGAGAACCGGGCCCGCCGCGACGCGCGCACCGACCTCACCGGCAAGCGCGCCCTGCTCACCGGCGGCCGCGCCAAGATCGGCATGTACATCGCGCTGCGGCTGCTGCGCGACGGCGCGCACACCACCGTCACCACCCGCTTCCCCAAGGACGCCATCCGCCGCTTCAAGGCGATGGAGGACTCCGCGGACTGGATGCACCGCCTCGAAGTCGTCGGCATCGACCTGCGCGACCCGGCCCAGGTGGTCGCCCTCGTCGAGCGGACGACGGAAGCGGGCCCGCTGGACATCCTGATCAACAACGCCACGCAGACCGTGCGCCGGCTGCCCTCCGCCTACGCCGCCCTGGTGGACGGCGAGAGCGCCCCGCTGCCGGCCGGTGAGCTGCCCGCCCACGCGGTCATCGGAGCCTTCAACTCCGGCGCGGTCGACGGCCTGACCGCGCTGCCCGTCGGCACCTCGGGCCTCGACGCCCAGCGGGTCGCCGACCTCGCCCTGGTCGCGGGCAACGCCAGCATCGCCAAGTATCAGGACGGCACCGCCCTCGACGCGGGCGGCCTGCTCCCCGACGTCGTCGACACCAACACCTGGGTCCAGTCCATCGACCAGATCTCCCCGGTCGAGCTGCTCGAAACCCAGCTGTGCAACTACACCGCGCCGTTCATCCTGATCAGCCGGCTGCGCCCGGTGATGGCCGAGGCCGCCCGCAAGGCGCCGAACGGCCGCGCGTACGTCGTGAACGTCTCGGCGATGGAAGGCGTCTTCAGCCGCGGCTACAAGGGTGCGGGCCACCCCAACACCAACGCCGCCAAGGCCGCCATGAACATGGTCACCCGGACCAGCGGCCAGGAGATGTTCGAGACCGACAAGATCCTGATGACCTCGGTCGACACCGGCTGGATCACCGACGAGCGCCCGCACCACGACAAGCTGCGGCTCGCCGAAGAGGGCTTCCACGCCCCCCTCGACCTCGTCGACGGCGCCGCCCGCGTCTACGACCCGATCGTGCGCGGCGAGCTGGGCGAGGACCTGCACAGCGTCTTCCTCAAGGACTACGCGCCCGCCAACTGGTAGGCCTGAGCCTCACAGCGAGGGGTGGCACGCATCGCGTGCCGCCCCGTCGGCGTCAACAGGCGCTTCCCGAGGGCTACGTGACGTACTCCGCGACGAGTTCCAGGACCGGACGCCAGTCCTCCATGACACCCACGTCGAGCCCCACGGCCTTGCCCGCGTCGTCGGCCTGCCGCAAGATCACCGCGTCCTCGGCCAGCGGGTCCCGCGCGAAGGCCGCCGCCTCCTCGGGCCCCATCACCCCGCCCTGAGCCCGCAGTGTCAGTGCGCTCTGCGGCGAGAGTGTACGGTCCGGCTCGACCGCCGCCAGATAGCGCTTCGCGGGCACGTGCAGCCGTACGAGGCGGGAGACCCGCGCACCGAGCAGCGGCCGCACCGCGCGCGCCGCCGTGTCGGCGTGTCCCGCGTCGTCACCGGGGCGGAGCAGATGCCCGAGATCGTGCACGAGGCCCGCCAACTGGAGCTCCTTGTCGGCCGGGTGGGACCGGCGCAGCAGATGGGCGGTCTGGAGCGCATGATCGTGCAGATCGACCGGATCGCCGCTGCGGTCGGGGGTGTCCCAGGCGCCCCGGCACGCGTGCAGCAGCTCCATCAGCTCGTCGACCGAGCGCACCGGCCGGTCGTGACCGGGCCTGCTCGACAGTTCCATGTGGTCCCCTCCCCGCGCGCGGCAGCCGACATCGTCAGCAGATCACGGGGGGATGAACATCGGGCTGAACGCCCGGCGAAGGAAAGTTGACGCAAAGGAAGTGGCCCTATCGAGCGCGACCGCGCTCATTTGGTTACTCTAGTGCGAACGGTAGCCACAGCGGGTCCACCAACCCTCGAGGCCCGTTCCGGATCCGTCCCACAACCTGTGGCCGTGATGCGGACAGAGTGCCGGCGCCACCGCGTCAGAACTGCCCTTGCCCCTGCCCTGCGGGCGGACGACCGGGTCGGAGAACGACGCGTGCCGGGACGCCCAGGGTTATTGCGACACAAAGGAGTGCGCGGTGACACCAGAAACCACAGAGCGCGAACGTCGGACGCCGGAACGCGGCGGCGAACGGGCCGCGCGGCCCGAGAAGCTCCGCAACATCGAGGTCTGGGCCCGCTCGGCCCCGATCCGTCTCGCGGGTTACGAGGAGGACCTCGCGGAGCCGCACATCCTGCCCGGGATCGACTGAACACGACGAATCACAGGTCCGTGCCCCCCTGCCGAAGCAGGGGGGCACGGACGTACCAGGGGCCGTTACCTGGGCCGCCCGATCGGCTCGGGGTGGATGGTCCGCCCTTCCTTGACGGTCTCGACGACCCGGATGTCCTTGATCTCCTCGGCGGGCACGGTGAGCGGATTCGCGCTCAGGATCACGAGGTCGGCGAGTTTGCCGACCGCGATCGAGCCCTTGACCGCCTCCTCGAAGTACTGGTGGGCGGCATGGATCGTGGTCGACTTGACCGCGTCCAGTGCGGACACCCGCTGCTCCTCGCCGAGCACATGGCCGCTGCGGGTCACCCGGGTGACCTGGCTGGACAGGATGGCCGCCGAGCTGGGCAGTGCCACCGGGGCGTCGTGGTGCGAGGTGTAGATCATGTTCCGGCGCAGCGCCGAGGCGGCCGGGGAGATGCGGGCCGCACGCTCCTCGCCGAGCACCGTGTCCCGGTACCAGTCGCCCCAGTAGAACGTGTGCATGGAGAAGAACGACGGGATGATCCCCAACTCCCGCATGGCGTCGAGCTGGTCCTCGCGAGCGGTCTGGGCGTGGATCGCCACGGGACGCGGGTCGATCGGGCGGTGCCGCGCCGTGGCCTGCCGCACGGCCATGAGGAACTGGTCGATGGCCGCGTCGCCGTTGGTGTGTGCCAGGACCTGTCGGCCCTTGGCGTACGCGTCGCCGACCGCGGCCACCACCTCCGCGTCCGTGAGCGCCGGATAGCCCCGGTAGTCCGCACTCTCCCCGTCGGGCTGGGTCAGATACGGCCGGGTCAGCCAGGCGGTGCGGCCCTGCGGCGAGCCGTCGAGGCCCAGCTTCACACCGCCGATCCGCAGCCGGTCGCGGTACTCCGGCACCGACACCTCGGCGTCCTTGAGCTCGGCGGCCAGCGAGACGTCCGGGTAGACGACGACGTCGATGTCGAACAGCCGCCGCCCCGCGACCGTTTCGAGGACTTCCAGGTCCTTCGCGGTCATCACCCGGCCGTCCTGCGCTGTGGTGAACCCGAACGAGGCCATGGCGCGCTGGCCGAGCAGGATCAGTGAGATCCGGTCCTCGTCGCCGAACCCGGCCGCGGAATGCCCCCAGGCGTGGAAGAGCGCGGACTCCTCCAGGACGCCGTTGGGTTCCCTGCTGCCGGGCCGGCGCCGGATCACACCGCCCGCCGGGTCCTCGGAGTCCGCGTCGTACTTGAGCAGTTCGAGAGCCTTGCTGTTGACCGAGCCGAGGTGGCTCGACTGGTGGATGACCAGGACCGGCCGGTCGGTGTCCACCGCGTCGAGGTCGTCGCGGGTGGGGTGCTGCGCGCCGGCCATCTGTGCGTCGTCGTAGCCGAATCCGACGATCCAGTCCCAGCGCCGGCCGGTCTCCGTGGTCTTCCACGCCTCCAACCGGGCCTGGAGGGCGGGGATGTCATTGACCTCGCCGTCGGGTGCGGGCAGCAGATTGGCCGCTCCCGCCTGGAAACCGATCAGGGACAGATGGCTGTGCGCGTCGACGAACCCGGGCAGCAGCGCCCGGCCCTTGAGGTCTACGAAGCGGGTGCCGTCACCGGCCTGCGCGAGCACCTCGCGCAGATCGCCGACGGCCGCGATCCGGCCGTCCCTGACGGAGACCGCCTCCGCGGTCGGCCGGGTGTCGTCGACCGTGACGATGTCCCCGCCGAAGTAGATCGTGTCGACTGCCCGGACGGGACTGGTGCTTGCCATGGTGTCCTCCGTAGGGTGTCCGGCCTGCTCGGCCGATTCCCGTGGAGGGCACACCCGAGGCCGGGGCCCGAGTGTGCCGAGCGCCCAGCTGACCGGTGGCCGGCTTCGGGGCGGGGCAGGCGGGGCGGCCTTCGCTGTCCGGTCCGAGTGTTGAGCCGCCCCGCGTTGCGCACAAGAAGGAGAACCGGCCAGCCACCGGCCCCGCCCCGTCGGATGCGAGGCGCCCCGACCGATCTCGGACGGGTGTGAAGGGCGGGGACGGGAGCGGAGGTGACAGTCCGTCAGGCCTGGGGTTCGGCCCTTTGCGCCCTGTCGCCCCGGAGCGCCGCAAGGCAGGATGACCGGATGTCCGAGACACCCGGTGACACCACCGCCTTCCACGACCTGTCCGCCTTCCTCGCCACCCCGCGCGTCAACGCCCTCGCCCTCTCACCCGACGGGCAGCGCCTTGTGGCGGCCGTGCAGAGCCTCAACGCCGAGGGCAACGGTTACGTGTCCGCGCTGTGGGACATCGACCCCGCCGGGGTGCGCGAGCCCCGCCGCCTGACCCGCTCCCGCAAGGGCGAGTCCGCGCCCGCGTTCGCCTCGGACGGAACGCTGTGCTTCCTCTCCGGGCGCGAGGACACCGACCCCGCCGCGGCCAGGGACAGCGAAGAGGGCTCCGGCGTGTGGGCGCTGCCCGAGAGCGGCGAGGCCTCGCTCATAGCCCGCCACCCCGGCGGAATCGCCGGGTTCTCCCTCGCCCGCGACACCGGCACCCTCGCCTACACCGCGGGGCTGCTGCCCGGCGCGGCCGACGCCGAGGCGCACGGCAAGCTGCTCAAGGACCGCGCCGACGCCAAGGTCACCGCGATCCTGTACGAGGCCGGGCTCACCCGGTTCTGGGACAGCGACCTCGGCCCGGACGAGCCGCACACCTTCGTCCGCCGCGCCCGCGACGAGCACGGCTCGCCGGTCGACGCCGGCGGCCAGGGATTCGTCAGCGAGGACGCGACCGCCCTCTCGCCCGACGGCACCCGGGTCGCCCACACCCGCTTCGTCGACGGCGGGATACCGGACCGCAACCGCACCGTCGTCGTGGTCGCCGACGCCGCGACCGGCGAAGAGCTACGCGTGGTCGACCGGGACAGATACCAGTACTCCACCCCGCAGTTCACCGCCGACGGCACCGGCCTGATCTGCACCCGCCAGCTGATCGAGACGTACGAGAGGCCGTTCGCCTACACCCTCGTACACATCGAGCTCGCGAGCGGCGCGGAGAGCGAGCTCGTGCCGGACTTCGAGAACTGGCCCATCGGGGCCGTCGTCTCGCCGCGCGCCGACGACGCGACCCTCTGGTTCGCCGCCGACGAGCTCGGCCACTCACCCGTCTTCCGGCGCGCCGCGGACGGCACCGTCACCCGGCTCACCGCCTCCGGCACGTACACATCGCTCTGCGTCGCGCCCGACGGACGCACCCTGTACGCGCTGCGCAGCTCCGTCGACTCCCCGCCCACCCCGGTCCGCCTCGATGGCGCCGCTGCCGACCAGGAACCCGTCGTGCTCAAGGCCCCCGGCGCGGCGGACCGCCTGCCGGGCACCTTGACCGAGGTGCACACGGTGGCCGACGACGGATTCCCGCTGCGCTCCTGGCTCGTGCTGCCCGAGGGCGCGTCCGCCGAGCGGCCCGCGCCGCTGCTCGTCTTCCCGCACGGCGGCCCCGAGACCTCGTGGAACGCCTGGACCTGGCGCTGGAACCCGTGGCCCTTCGCGGCCCGCGGCTACGCCGTCCTGCTGCCCGACCCCGCGCTGTCGGCCGGCTACGGCCCGCGGATGCACGAACGCGGCTGGGGGCAGTGGGGCGGCCAGCCCTACCGGGACCTGATGGCCATGACCGACGCGACCGAGGCCCGCCCCGACATCGACGCCACCCGCACCGGCCTCGCGGGCGCCTCGTACGGCGGCTACATGACCAACCGGATCGCCACCCTCACGGACCGCTTCAAGGCGATCGTCTCGCACGCCTCGGTCTGGGACCTGCGGTCGTTCCAGTCCGACACGGACGCCTCGGCCTACTTCCGGCGGATCTTCGGCGACCCGCTGGCCCGCCCGGAACGCTACGAGGAGAACTCGCCGTCCCTCCTGGCCGACCGCATCCGCACGCCCATGCTGGTGGTCCACGGTGCGAAGGACTACCGGGTCCCCGTCGGCCAGGGCATGGCCCTGTTCCAGGAGCTCCAGCGCTGCGAAGTTCCCACGAAATTCCTGTACTTCCCCGACGAGGCCCACTGGATCCTGGCCCCGAACCACGCCCGCCTCTGGTACGCGACCCTGCTCAACTTCCTCGACCACCATGTGCTCGGCGAGGAGTGGCAGCGGCCCGAACTGGTGTGAAAAGAGCGGGAGTCGAGGGTCAGTCGGTGGGGTCCGGGACGAAGAGGCTGAGCCGGTAGCTGGTGGGGGACTGCAGGCGGCCGCAGAACATGTCCACGCGCATCATCGATGGATCGGTCAACTCGCCCTCCGCGCGCAGCCGTTGTACGTGGGCGCGCAACTCCGCCTCGTCCCGCGTGGAGAACAGCGGTTCCCAGCGACCCGCCCGAGGGGAGCGCGCCTGAGCGGCGCGCTCCCGCTGTCGTTTCCGCTTCCTCTGGCCTGGCACGCCCCACAGCATGACGGGCGGTCAATAGGACGGCAAGAGGTCGGATGAGTCGGGGAAGCATGTGCATTTCCGACCGGTGAGGTGCATTGACAGCCCTACGACTCGCCTCAATCATCGGATGTCATGACCGAACTTCCCAGACGCTGCGTGCTCGGAGTACTCGGAATGACGGCGGGGGCGGCAGTCGGCGCCGCCCTTCTCTCCCCGGCCACGGCCGATGCGAACCCCCTTGCCACCTCAACAGGCGCTGCCGCGAAGGGCGGTGAGTGGGGCACGGTTCCCGCGGCCGTTCCGGTCGCGCTCGACCGCTGGTTCGACAACGACGGCATCGACACCGCGAGCGCCCGCGGCGGCGACTTCGACGGATCCGGTTACACCTTTCCCGGGGAGGAACTCCCTTCAGGGAACGTCCAGTTGGACGGCGTCGCCTATGTCTTTCCCGGCGCAGCCGCCGGGGCGAAGAACAACATCGTCGCCCTCGGGCAGCGCATCGACCTGCCCCGAGGGCGCTATCTCTCCGGGCTGTTCCTCGTAGCGTCCAGCTACGGGGACGCATCGGGCCCGGCGACCGTGCACTACGCCGACGGCAGCACCTCCGCCGCCGTGCTCGGCGGACCCGACTGGTACAGCGGCAGCGGGCAGTTGACCGCCGCGTACCGCTACGGCCCGGGCGGTGCGAAGGATCCGCACCAGGTCGTCGTCGCGAGCGCAGAGCTGGCGATGGACCCCACCCGCGAGGCCGTCGCCCTCACCCTCCCCGTCACCCACCCCGCCCAGCCGGGCAAGCCCTCCCTGCATGTCTTCGCGCTCTCGCTGCAACCGGCCGCGAACGGGCGCGCGGTCACCCTGCGGGACGCGCACTCGACCACCACGACGCTGGCCTCGGGCGCCCAGAGTGTCGAGGCCACCGTCATCAACGCGGGCACCGTCACCCTGCTCGCCTCCGACGCGCTGAGTGTCCAGGTCGACGTCGACGGAGCCCGTACGGTCGAAGCCGCCCGGATACCCCGGCTCGCACCCGGTGAGCAGGCCAGGGTCCGCATCGGCATCCGGCCGGGGACCGGCACCGCCCCGGGCACGGTGCGGCCCGGGCGTGTGGTCGCGCGCGGCCGGGGCCAGGAGGCCGCCTCAACGGCCCGTCAACTCACCCTGGGTGTGCCGGACTTCACCCCGACCGACGCCTCGCTCTCCTCGCACCGGGCGCCGTACTGGTTCCAGGACGCCAAGTTCGGCATCTTCATCCACTGGGGCGTCTACTCGGTGCCCGCCTGGGCGCCCGTCGGCCTGCAGTACGCCGAGTGGTACTGGGCCCAGATGCAGGACCCGAACAACGCCACGTACGCCTACCACCGCACCACCTACGGCGAGTCGTTCAACTACGACGACTTCATCCCGCGCTTCACCGCCGAACGCTTCGACCCCCGTTCCTGGGTCGAGCTGTTCCGCGACGCGGGCGCCCAGTACCACGTCCTCACGTCCAAGCACCACGAAGGCTTCGCGCTGTGGGACACCAAGGTGTCCGACCGCAACGCGGTCCGGATGGGTCCGAAGAAGGATCTGGTCCGCGCCCTGTTCGAGGCGTCCGAGCAGTACGCGCCGCAGCTGCACCGCGGGCTCTACTTCTCGATGCCGGAGTGGTTCAACCCCGACAGCCCCTGGCAGGGGCACGGCCCGCGCAACCCGTACACCCTCCAGCCGTTCCCGTACACCGGCTACACGCCCGGCAAGGACTACATCAAGGACCTTCAGGCTCCACAGATGCTGGAACTGGTCGAGGGGTACGACCCGGAGATCCTGTGGTGCGACATCGGCGGCGCCAACGACAGCCACCGGGTGCTCGCCGAGTACTTCAACCACGCGAAGAACCGGAGCCGCCCCATCGAGGTCACCGTCAACAACCGTTCCGGAATCGGGCCGCACGACTTCACCACCCCCGAGTACGCCACGTACGACACGGTGGTGACCGCGAAGTGGGAGGCGAGCCGGGGCCTGGACCCGTTCAGCTACGGCTACAACCGGGCCACTCCGGACGACCGGTACATGACCACCGAGGAGATCGTGCACACCCTCGTCGACATCGTCAGCAAGAACGGCAACTTCCTGCTCGACATCGGGCCGCGGGCGGACGGCACCATCCCCGAGATCATGCAGCTCCGGCTGCGCGAGACGGGGCAGTGGCTCACGACCAACGGCGAGGCGATCTACGGGTCCACGTACTGGGCGCGGATGCCGCAGCTCGGCGCCGAGCTGAGGTTCACCGTCCGGCCGGGCCGCGCCTTCTACATCCACTCGCTCGCCAGACCGGGGGCCACCCTCACCGTCGAGGCACCCGTGCCGATCAGGGCCGGGGACCGGGTGACGATGCTCGGCCACGGGCGGCCGCTCACCTGGCGGACCAGCGGCAGCGGGCTCGTCATCGACGTGCCGGCCGCCGCGCGGGCCGCGGGCAGCCACGCCTGGGTGTTCAAGGTGGAGTGGCTGGGGTGACCCGGGCGGACCACGTCCGTTTGCGCGAGGCGCGAGCCTGCGGCACACAATGTAGGGGCAACTCGGGGCGTACAGGTGGGAGATCCACGTGCCCTCGACCCTGCGCAGAATAGCCGCTGCCGCCGCCGTGCTGTCCGTCGGCGCCTTCGCCGCCGGATGCGGCGGCGGCGCCATCGGCGCCGACAGCGAGCAGGACCTCAACCTCCAGCCGATCGCCGCCGCCGGTCCGGACCCGTTCACCAAGTCCACGGCCGAGTCGACGGCGACCCCCACCCCGGCCGCGCCGCCCGGCAGCGGGAGCCGCACCCCGGCGCCGGGCACGCTGTCGCCGAGTACCGTCTCGGGCTCCACACCGGGCCTGTACGGCGGTACGCAGTCGGTGGCCAGCTGCGACGTGGAGAAACAGATCCGCTACCTCGGCGGCGACCAGGCCAAGAACCGGGCGTTCGCCGATGCCGCCGGGGTCGACCCGGGCTCCGTGGCGGGCTTCCTGCGCGGGCTCACGCCCGTCGTGCTGCGCATGGACACCCGGGTCACCAACCACGGCTTCCGCGACGGCTCGGCCACCAGCTTCCAGTCGGTCCTCCAGGCCGGCACCGCCGTCCTGGTCGACGACCACGGCGCGCCACGCGTGCGGTGTGCCTGCGGGAACCCGCTGAAGCCGGCCAACGGCCACCAGGGCGCCTGGCGCGACAAGGGCGAGCCCTGGCCCGGGTTCCGCGGCGACCGCGTCGTCGTGGTGCGGCCCACCACGGTCGTCATCAACAACTTCATCATCGTCAACATCACCAACAACACCTGGATCGAGCGGCCGCGCGGCGACGACGGGCAGCACGACCGCAAGCGGCCCGACATCCACATCGACCCGACCAAGCCGCCGGTCACCGTGCCGCCGTCGCCGTCGCCGTCGGTGAGCCCGAGCACCTCGTCATCGACCAGCAGCTCGCCCTCTTCCAGCAGCTCTCCCTCGGGCAGCTCGCCGCCGCCGAGCCCGAACTGCCCGACGCCGAAGCCGACCGTCACGGTCACCCAGACCCCCGCGCTGACGCCGCAGAAACCGCCGGCCCGGCTGCCGGGCTCGCCCACACCGAGCCCCAGCTGCCCGACGGCCACGACGACGGTCACCCCGACGCCGTCACCTTCGGCGAGCCCGCCGACGCCTTCGCCCCGGGTGCCCTCGACACTGCCGCCCGACACCAGCGCGCCCAGCGACCTGCCCTCCCTCCCGACCGACATCCCGACGAACCTGCCGAGCGGACCGGGCTCCGACATGTTCGGGCCGCCCTCGCCGGAGTCGGAGAACGTCTGAGGAAGTGCGTACGACCCCGGTCACCGGCGTGCTGCGCCGGTGACCGGGGTTCCTTCATCCCGCACCCTTGAGCAGGGTCGGTCCTGGCCGGCGCAGGGTTTCGGGAAGGTGCGGGGTGGGGACGTCCCGGTCGCCCGTCCCTCCCCTTCCCGCCGCCTCCCTGATGCGAGTGATCCGGGCTGCGCCTAGCGTGGCCCCATGGACGCGGGCACCGGGGACGGAGGGGCGGCCGAACTGTGCCACTGCGGCGAGCCGGCCGGCGGCGAGGACTGCCGCTTCCTTCACTCGTACGGCCGAGACCTGCGCATGGGCAGCTTCGACTGGGACCTCGGCACCGGTCTGATGCACATGGACGAGCCCGCGCTCGACGTGTTCGACCTGCGCCCCGACGAGTACGACAACCGCCCCGAGTCGCTGGCCGCCCGCGTGCCGCGCGCCGAGGCCACCAGGCTCGACGCGCTCGTCTCGCAGGCCCTCAAGAACGGCAGCGTCAACTACGGCGTCTACTTTCGCATCCGGCGCCGCGACGGCCGCCTGCGCTGGACCCACACCCAGGGCTTCGTACGCCGCGACGAGACCGGCCGCCCGCTGCGCATCATCGGGATCGTCCGCGACGCCACCCAGGAGCTCGCCGAGTCCACCGTGCGGGTCGGCCTCGACGACGAACGGCGTCGCACGACCAGCGTCGTGGAGGCCACCACCGCCGCCCTCGCACATGCCAGGACCGTCAAGGACGTCATCGACGTCATGAAGGACTCGCAGGGCCCCGAATACCTCGGCGCCACCAGCCTCGTGATGGGCCTCCTGGAGGCGGGCCGCATTCACTTGATCGCGGAGGGCCCCGAGGGCAGCTTCGTGCCGGGCACCCGGTGGACGCGGGTCGACGAGCAGTACCCGATGAGCGAGGTCGTCCGCACCCTCGCACCCCGCTTCATCGAGTCGCCGCAGGACTTCGCCGACTCCTATCCGGTCCTGTGGCCGAACATCAGCGGCCTCGGCATCACCTCCGCCGCCTACCTCCCGCTGATCGCCCAGGCCCGGCCCATCGGCGCGATCGGCCTGCTCTACAGCGACAAGTCGGGGTTCACCAGCGACGAGCGCAACCTCCTCGTGGCGCTGGGCAGTTCGATCGCCCAGTCCCTCCAGCGCGCCATGCTCTACGAGCAGGAGCACGACCTCGCCGAAGGCCTCCAGCAGGCGATGCTGCCGCGTCGCATCCCCGAGGTGCCGGGCGCCCAGCTCGCGGTCCGCTACCGCTCGGCACGGTTCGGCCGGGACATCGGCGGCGACTGGTACGACGTGATCCCGCTGCCCGGCGGCCGGGTCGGCGTGGCCATCGGCGACGTACAGGGACACGACACGCACGCCGCCGCCGTGATGGGGCAGCTGCGCATCGTGCTGCGCGCGTACGCCGCCGAGGGGCACACCCCGGCCACCGTGATCGCGCGGGCCTCGGTCTTCCTGCACGAGCTGGACACCGACCGGTTCGCGACCTGCACGTACGCGGAGGCCGACCTGAGTACCGGGGTGGTGCAGCTCGTGCGCGCCGGGCACGTCGACCCGCTCATCCGTCTCCAGGACGGCAGCTGCCGCAGACTGCCGGTGGAGGGAGGACTTCCGCTCGGGCTCTCGGCCGAGTTCGGGCGCCTCGAATACCCGGTGTCCACGGTCGAACTCGACCCGGGCCAGACCCTGTTGCTCTATACCGACGGCCTCGTGGAGCAGCCGGGCACCGACCTCGACGACGGCATGCAGGTCCTCGCCTCCCTCGTCAGAACGGGCCCGGAGGACCTCGAAGCGCTCGCCGACCGGCTCTGCGACGTGGTCGACGAGCAGGGCGGGGACGACGACGTGGCGCTGCTGCTCCTGCGCCGGAGCGCCATGGAGGTGCCGCAGGGCGGCGGCCGGCTGCGCCAGCACGTCGCGCAGAACGACCCGGAGGCGCTCAGCTCCTCCCGCCACATGATCCGCGCGGCGGTCCGGGCGTGGGGCGCCCGCGAGCGGTCCGACGAGATCGAACTCGCCGCCGACGAGCTCATCACCAACGCCCTGATGCACACCGACGGCGGGGCGATCGTCACCATCCGCGTCCTCTCCGGCCCCGAACGCCGCCTGCGCGTCGAGGTGGAGGACCGCTCCAGCGCCCTTCCGCGCCGCCGCGAGGCAGGCTCCTCCGGGGTCTCCGGGCGCGGCCTGATGCTGGTGGACCGGCTCGCGGACGTCTGGGGCGTGGAGTCGCGCGGCGGCGGCAAGTGCGTGTGGTGCGAGTTCGTCGTCCCGGAACGGGGCACCGGCCGATGAGGGGCGAGCGCCGGTGCTGCGTGTCCGCCGCGAGAACAACGCCTGATCAAGAACTGATCAATACTTGGAGGTAACTATACGTAACAACTCATTACTTGACCGTAACCGTTCGCCGGGGTTTGACTGCTCACTCTGTACGGGCGGCACCGTTGCCGCCCGACCGGCCTCCGACCGACACGAGGACCCCCTTGAGCAGTGAGCTGCTGGCCCCTCTCGATCTGGCGTTCTGGCACCTCGAATCGGCGGAGCACCCCATGCACCTGGGTGCGCTCGCACACTTCGACCCGCGTCCCGGCACCGACGGCGGGCAGATCCTCGAACTCCTCGCCGAGCGCGCCGCGGCCATCCCGCGCCTGCGGATGTGCGTACGCGGCGTGTGGCTGCCCCTAGGCGGTGCGGCCTGGGTCGCCGACAAGGACTTCGACGTGCACCGCCACGTCCGCAGGGTCCGCCTGCCCTCGGGCGACTTCGAGACCGAAGCCGTCCGGGCGGCAGGGGAGTTGATGGAGCGTCCCCTTGAGCGGGGCCTGCCGCCCTGGCGGATGTACGTCCTGACCGGCGAGGACGACGGTGCCTTCGCGGTCCTGGTGAAGCTGCACCACGCGCTCGCCGACGGGATGCGCGCGGTCGCCATCGGCGCGGGCATCCTCGACCAGCTCGCCGCGCCGACGGCCCGGCGCCGGCGCCCCGTGCCGCCCCGCTCCTGGCTGCCGGGCCCGCACCAGGTCGCCGGATTCGCCCGCGACCGGGTCGGCGAGCTCACCCGGGCCGTGGGCATCGGCGCCTCGGTGATGCGGGCCAGCCGCCTCGAACTCGGCGCCGGCTCCCCGCTCGCCGCCGACTCCAGCGGCACCCGCCGCCTCGCCACGGCCGTGCTCGACCACGAGGACGTCCAGCGAATACGCAGGGCCGAGGGCGGCACCGCCAACGACGTACTCCTCGCCGTCGTGGCGGGCGGGCTGCGCCGCTGGCTCCTGGAGCGCGAATCGCGCATTCCCGGTGCCGAACCGCGCGCTCTGGTCCCCGTCTCGCGCCGGCGCCCGGGCGCCCCGCCCGGCTCCGGCAACAAGCTCTCCGCGTATCTGCTCGGCCTGCCGGTCGCCGAGCCCGACCCGCTGGCCCGGCTCGCCGCCGTGCGCGCCGCCATGGACCGCAACAAGGCCGCCGGGCCCGGTCGCGGAGCGGGCGCCGTCGCCCTGCTCGCCGATCAACTGCCGTCGCTCGCCCACCGGTTCGGGGCGCCGCTCGCCGGGAACGCGGCGCGCATCCTCTTCGACCTGCTCGTCACGAGCGTGCCGCTGCCCCGCTCCCAGCTCTCGCTCGGTGGCTGCCCGCTGCGCGCGATCCACCCGATGGCCCCGCTCGCCCGTGGCCAGTCCCTGGCGATCGCCATGTCCACGTACGGCGGCCGCGTCCACATCGGCCTGGTCGCCGACGGCAAGGCGGTGCCCGACCTGGACCTGCTCGCCGACTCCTTCGGGCAGGAGCTGGCGGACCTCCTCGGGGCGAGCGCGGCTCGCTGAGCCCGCGCGGCCGGTGCACCCTGGTACGTATGCCGGAACTGCCCGAAGTCGAGGCCCTGCGGGACTTCCTCTCCGACCACCTGGTCGGCCGGGAGATCGCGGGCGCCCTGCCCGTCGCGATCAGCGTCCTGAAGACGTACGACCCGCCGTACACCGCCCTGGCCGGGCGCACCGTCACCGGTGTCGCCCGGCACGGCAAGTTCCTCGACATCGACGCCGACGGGCTGCACCTGTGCGTGCACCTCGCCCGCGCGGGCTGGCTGCGCTGGTACGACACGCTCCCCACGGCCCCGCCGAAACCCGGCAAGGGCCCGCTCGCGCTGCGGGTGACGCTGGCCGGCGGAGCGGGCTTCGACCTCACCGAGGCCGGCACCCGCAAGAGCCTCGCCGCCTATCTCGTCCACGATCCTTGCGATGTCCCCGGCATCGCCCGGCTCGGCCCCGACCCGCTGGCCCCCGGCTTCGGCCGCGACGACCTCGCGGCCCTGCTCGCGGGCGAGCGCCGCCAACTGAAGGGCGCGCTGCGCGACCAGTGCCTCATCGCGGGCATCGGGAACGCGTACAGCGACGAAATCCTGCACGTGGCGAAGATGTCGCCCTTCAAGCCGGTCGCCCACCTCACCGAGGAGGAGATCACCGCGCTGTACGAGGCGATGCGCGCCACCCTGACGGAAGCCGTCGAGCGCTCGCACGGGCTCGCGGCGGGCCGTCTCAAGGCGGAGAAGAAGAGCGGGCTCCGCGTGCACGGCCGGACCGGGCAGCCCTGCCCGGTCTGCGGCGACACGGTCCGCGAGGTGTCGTTCGCCGACTCCTCCCTCCAGTACTGCGCGACCTGCCAGACGGGCGGCAGGATCCTCGCCGACCGGCGCCTGTCGAAGCTGCTCAAATAGACCCGTTTCACCGGGGCGTGATCGTCGCAAGTCGGGTCCCGTCGGCGGCCCGTACCTCGAACCGTGCGATGGCGTCCTGAGCCAGCGCCGCCGCGCCCCGCATGCGTACGGGCTGCCCGCCCCGGTCCGCCCAGGTCGCCACCGTCTGTTGCGAGCCGTCCCGGCCCACCGCGATCAGCGTGCACGAGACGGGCGCCGCGCCCGTGAGGCCGAGTTCCACGTCGGTGCCCCACTCCTTGGGCGCGGTCACCAGCGACGCCGTCACGCCGGGCGCGTGCGAGGCCACCTGCCAGCGCGGTGCCGCCGGTGCCAGGACGACGCCGATCCCGCCCACCACGAGGGCCCCGGCCGCGGCCACCAGGCCGATCCGCAGCGTGCGCCCGTGCCGGCGCCGCTTCGCCACCGCGCCCAGCATCCGGTGCAGCACCTCGGGCGAGACCGGACCGGCGGGCATCGCCCCGTCCTCGGCATACGCGGCGAGCAGCGCCGTCACACTTCCGAACTCGGTCAACGCCCGTCTGCACGGGGCGCATCCGACGAGATGCTCCTCGAAGCGGAAGGTGTCGGCGGCACCGAGCACGCCGAGGGCATAGGCCCCGACGTCCTCGTGGATCTGCGGCGAACTCATGCCGTCAGGTACGCAGAAACCGTCCCGAACACTCAAGACACACCGGCATCCCACGCCCAAGGGGCGTCCGATGGGCCGCGGCCCCGGTCACGGCCCGGCGGACACCACCTAGACTCCGGCCCCATGCTGCGCGTACTGGCGGTCGACGACGAAGCCCCCGCCCTCGAAGAACTCCTCTACCTGCTGCGCTCCGACCCCCGGATCCGCTCGGCCGAAGGCGCCACCGGCGCCACCGAGGCGCTGCGGCTGATAGGTGCCGCGCTCGAAGCGGAGGAGGACGGCGAGCAGGGCGTCGACGTGGTGTTCCTCGACATCCACATGGCCGGGCTCACCGGACTCGACATCGCCCGCCTGCTCGCCGGGTTCGCCCGCCCGCCACTGATCGTCTTCGTCACCGCCCACGAGGGCTTCGCCGTCCAGGCCTTCGACCTCAAGGCCGTCGACTACGTCCTCAAGCCGGTGCGCGCGGAGCGGCTCGCCGAAGCGGTCCGCCGGGTCGCCGAGCTCGTCGGCGACCGCGGCGCGAGCGTCCAGGAGCCCGACCAGATCCCCGTCGAACTGGGCGGCGTCACCCGCTTCCTGCCCGTCGCCGACATCGCGTACGCCGAGGCCCAGGGCGACTACGCCCGGCTGCACACCGCCCGCGGCAGCCACCTCGTACGGATCCCGCTGTCCACCCTGGAGGAGCGCTGGCGCAGCCGCGGCTTCGTCCGGATCCACCGCAGCCACCTCGTCGCGCTCGACCGGATCGACGAACTCCGCCTGGACGCCGGCAGCATGAGCGTGCGGGTCGGCGAAGCCGAGCTCCCCGTCAGCCGGCGCCACGCCCGCACGGTACGGGACCGCCTCCTGCGCCGCACCAGCCGCTGACCTGGCCTTCCCCGAGCGGTGATCAGCTGCGTACACTCCGCGCCATGTCACCGGAGCAGGCTGCGCGGCGCGAGACGGTCACGGGGGAGCCGAGAAGGGTCCGCCCGCTGCCGCGCCACCGCGCCCAGTCCGAGATCGACGAGCAGACCGCGCTCGGCGGCGCCTATGTGCGCTCCCTGATGCGCGGCCAACTCCGCGCCGCCCTCACCGGGTTCGCGGTGCTCGCCCTCACCGTCGCGACCCTGCCGCTCGCCTTCCGCGCCCTGGACGACGACGCCGTCACCTGGTGGGTGCTCGGCTTCGCCGTCTACGGGCCGCTGGGCCTCATCGCCTGCTGGTACGTGCGCACCGCCGAGCGCAACGAACGCGACTTCGCCCGCCTGGTCGCCGACCGGCCGACGGACAACCGCCCAACAGGTGTGTCCTCAGCACGGGTCGACCAGTCGGAAGACCGTCCGGCAGAACGCCGCCCCGCCCCGTGAGCCAGACGTACGCCGTGGTCGCCGTCACCGCCGTCGTGCTCGCCACCGTCCTCGTCGGCGGGTTCGGTCTGCGCATCTCGCGCACCACCTCCGACTTCTACGTCGCCTCGCGCACGGTCGGTCCCGGCCTCAACGCGGCCGCCATCAGCGGCGAATACCTCTCCGCCGCCTCCTTCCTCGGCATCGCGGGACTCGTCCTGGTCCAGGGCCCGGACATGCTCTGGTACCCGGTCGGCTACACCGCCGGATACCTCGTGCTGCTCCTTTTCGTCGCGGCCCCGCTGCGCCGCTCGGGCGCGTACACGCTGCCCGACTTCGCCGAGGGGCGGCTCGAATCGCGGGCCGTCCGGCGCCTGGTGAGCGTGTTCGTGGTCGGCGCGGGCTGGCTGTACCTGGTGCCCCAACTCCAGGGCGCAGGGCTGACGCTGAAGATCCTGACCGGCGCTCCGGGCTGGCTCGGGCCGGTCCTCGTCGCGGCCGTCGTGGTGCTCGCGGTCGCTGCCGGAGGCATGCGCTCCATCACCTTCGTGCAGGCCTTCCAGTACTGGCTGAAGCTGACCGCGCTGCTCATACCCGTGTTCTTCCTGGTCCTCGCCTGGCAGGGCGACGGCGCCCCGCGCCCCGTCTACGACGAACCGGCCGCCCTGCGCCACCAGCAGACCGTCCGCTTCGCCGACACCCTGACCCTGCGCCTCGCCGAACCCCTCCCGGTCCGGGCCAACGGCACCGTCGACGGCCGCCGCCACGACGGCGACGCGCTGACGCTCCCGCCGGGCGAGCACCGCGTCGAGGCCGGCACCCGGCTCGCGCTCGCCGAGACGACCCGCGTCCCCGGCACCGCCGCCCGCACCGGACACCCGCTGTACGCCACGTACGGGCTGATCGTGGCGACCTTCCTCGGCACCATGGGCCTGCCCCACGTCGTCGTCCGCTTCTACACGAGCCCGGGCGGCCGTGAGGCCCGGCGCGCGACCGTGGTCGTCCTCGCCCTGATCGGCGCGTTCTACCTGCTGCCGCCCGTCTACGGAGCGCTTGGCCGCCTGTACGCCCCCGAACTCGCCCTCACCGGCGACGCCGACGCGGCCGTGCTGCTCCTGCCCGAGCGGCTCGTCGGCGGCACCGGCGGCGATCTCCTCGGCGCGCTGGTGGCGGGCGGCGCGTTCGCCGCGTTCCTGTCCACGGCCTCCGGGCTCACCATGGCGGTCGCCGGAGTCCTCACCCAGGACGTGCTGCCCTCGCGCGGCGTACGCCACTTCCGGCTCGCCACCCCGCTCGCGATCTCCGTGCCGCTGATCGGCGCGCTGCTGGTGAGCGGGGTGCCGGTGGCCGACGCGGTGGGGATGGCGTTCGCGGTGTCGGCCTCCTCGTTCTGCCCGCTGCTCGTGCTCGGCATCTGGTGGCGGGGGCTGACCCCGCCGGGCGCGGCCGCCGGGCTGCTGCTCGGGGGCGGCTCGGCGCTGCTCGCCGTCGCCGCCACCGTCCTCGGGGCGGTCCCGCCCGGCCTGCCGCACGCGCTGCTCGCGTGGCCCGCGGTGTGGTCCGTGCCGGTCGGCTTCCTCGCCATGATCGGCGTTTCGCTGGCCACCCCCGGCCGCATTCCGGCGAGCACCAACGCCGCGATGACCCGCTTCCATCTGCCCGAGGCCCTGGCCCGCGAGGGAGGCGCACGCCGATGACGCCGGCCGCCCTGCTCTTCCTCGGCCCGCTGCTCGCCGCGGCCGGCTTCCTGCTCGGCCGGCGCGCCTCCCGGCAGGGGCGTACCAGCGATGTCGGAACCCCCGTCGAACACGCCACCTTCGAGACCCTCCACACCGCCTCGCTCGCCGCACCCCCGCTGCGGGCCGGGCTCACCAGGGAGGCGGCCCGCAAGTCGGCCCGCGGCCTCCGGTCGCTGCTCGGCACCGACGCGCTCTGCCTCACCGACCACGACACCATCCTGACCTGGGACGGGGCGGGGGAGCAGCACCACAGCGCCCACGTCATGGAGCAGGTGCGGACGTTGCTCGACACCGGCCGCGACACGGCGTTCGCGCTGTCCTGCGACGACCTGGACTGCCCGCTGCGCTGGGCGGTGGCCGTCCCGCTGACCGTGGACCACCGGGTGCTGGGCACCCTTGTCGCATACGCGCCCCGCGAGTCGGCGGTGCTCGCGCGCGCGGCGGGCGAGGTCGGCCGCTGGGTCTCCGTACAGCTGGAACTCGCCGAACTCGACCGCTCCCGCACCCGGCTGATCGAAGCCGAGATCAAGGCCCTGCGCGCCCAGATATCCCCGCACTTCATCTTCAACTCACTCGCGGCGATCGCCTCCTTCGTACGGACCGACCCGGAACGGGCGCGCGAACTCCTCCTGGAATTCGCCGACTTCACCCGCTATTCGTTCCGCCGGCACGGCGACTTCACCACGCTCGCCGACGAACTCCACTCCATCGACCAGTACTTGGCCCTGGTGCGGGCCCGCTTCGGCGACCGGCTCTCCGTCACCCTCCAGGTCGCGCCCGAGGTCCTGCCGGTCGCCCTGCCCTTCCTCTGCCTCCAGCCACTCGTCGAGAACGCGGTCAAGCACGGCATCGAGGGCGCCGTCATGGCAGGCCGCATCACCATCAGCGCCCTGGACGCGGGCAACGAGGCCGAGGTCGTCATCGAGGACGACGGCGCCGGCATGGACCCCGAGGAGCTGCGCCGCATCCTGCGCGGCGACGGAGACCCGTCCGGCGGCATCGGCCTGCTCAACGTCGACGAACGGCTGCGGCAGGTGTACGGGGACGCGTACGGCCTGGTCATCGAGACCGGCATCGGCGCGGGCATGAAGGTGACCGTCCGCATCCCCAAGTACCGTGCCGGAGTGCATAGTTGACGTTGAGGCAGAGGCAAGGGATCGCTTCAGAACAGATGGATCGCCAAGTGGCCGAGCGGCAGGCCGAGTTCCCAGGCCGGTGTCCACACCCGGGGCTCGTCCTCCTCGTCCGCGCGCGGGTCGACCCCGCCCGGCACCACCGCTTCCAGATCGGTCGCCAGGAGCTCGGTCTCCTCCAGCCACCGCCAGGCGGTCCGCGCCATCTCCAGGTCGGGCCCCTGCTCCTGGTCACCGGCGAGCCGGCGCAGCCGGGAACAGACCCAGCGCCGCCACGGCCGCCCGGCCGCGGTGAGCGAGCTCCACTCGTCGAGCCGGGCCACCACCCGGGCGCCGCCGACCGCCCCGTCGGACAGGAAGATCGTCAGGGCGAGGGCATTGCGCCCGGCCCGGAACTCCAGTGTCGTCGGCGGCATCAGATCGCCGGTACGCAGTAATTCATCCGCGATGTACTCGGCGTACATCCATGCCATCGGCACCACCAGCTCGCCACCACTGGTCCCGCTACTTCCCTCCGGACGCATCCTGTCTCGCCTCTTTCATCGACCGTCCCGGCGCTCCCGGGGAGCTCCAGGGAGCATTGAACCGGGGGCGCGTGCCCGCCGTGGCCAGAAGGGCAGGATCCGTCACAAGACACGAGGTGCTCATGCATGTGCGGCAACTGCTCGGCGCGTACGTACTCGGTGCCCTCGCGCCCGGCGAGGACCGCGCCGTCGCCGCGCACCTGCGCCGGTGCGCGGCGTGCCGCACCGCCTACTTGGAGGTCGCCGAGGCGCCTTCGCTGCTCGCCCTGCTCACCGAGGCGGACCTGGAACCCACCGAGGAGAGCCCTTCGGGGCCTGACGCAGAATAGCCGGGCAGTACCCGGGCCAGCGCACGCAGGGCGTAGTAGGAACGGGACTTGACGGTCCCGGGCGGCACACCGAGCACTTCGGCCGCTTCGGCCACGCTCAGTCCGCGGAAGTACAACTGCACCAGGACCGCGCGGTGTTGGGGTGTGAGCGACTTCACGGCCGCGCGGACGTCGAGCGCGGCTGTGCAGCGCTCGGTGTGGTCGCCGGGCTCCGCCGTCGCGAGCAGCACCTCGTCGCCGACCTCGGCCGGGCGGGCGAGCCGGCTGCGCCGCGCGTCGATCGCGAGGCGCCGCGCGACGGTGAACAGCCAGGGCCGCATCGAGCAGTACGGCGCCTCGAACGCCTCGGGGTGCTGCCAGGCGCGTACCAGCGTCTCCTGGAGGAGGTCCTCGGCACGCTGGCGGTCGCCGTAGGTCAGGCCGAGCAGAAAGTGCAGCAGCGCGGGGCCGTGCGCACGCTGCAGTTCGGCCAGATCCCGCTCATGGGCGTACCGTCGGCTGCCCCCGAGTGCCGTCGTCACCGTGCACTCTCCTTCCCTGGGTTCCGCCGGATTCCGTCGACCGCAGCCGTATCGGAGCGCATCCGGGCGGACCTGGACAGTCGTCGCGCCGCGCCGTGCGACAAGCGGTCGAACCGAGCGGTGAATGGTGCGGCGAGCGGTCCGCGCCACGGAGGGGGCCGGCCCCGGTGCGTCCGATTCAGCGGTCTTCGGTGTTATAAACGGCTTTTATCCTTGACTGGCCCGTTCTCGGGAGGTGGATTTCGGACAGACCACCGCACTCGATCAACGGAGCCCGATGCACCAGCCGACCCAGCGCGCGCGAGTGAGGGCGGCGGCCGCCGCGGCCCTCCTGCTCGCGGCCACAGCAGGATGCAGCAGCGGGCACCGGCCGCCGCACGCTCAGAACGCCCAGCGCTCCCCGGCCTCCGGAGCCGCCCGTGTGCAGCACCCCTTCACGCTGGTCGCCACCGGCGACGTACTGCCGCACGACTCGACCATCGAGCGCGCCAACTCCGATGCGGGCGGCGGGGGTTACGACTTCCGGCCGATGCTCGCCGGGGTCAGGCGGATCGTCTCCCGGGCCGATCTGGCGATCTGTCACATGGAGACCGTGTACGGCGCCGACGAGGGCCCCTTCACCGGATACCCGGCCTTCACGTCGCCGCCGCAGGTGGCCGCCGCGCTGAAGGACACCGGGTACGACTCCTGCTCGACGGCCTCGAACCACACCCTGGACGACGGCGCCGACGGCATCGCCCGCACTCTGAAGGCCTTCGACAAGGCCGGGCTCAAGCACACCGGGTCGGGCCGCACCGCGAGCGAGTCGGCGGCGCCGGCGCGGCTTTCGGCGGGCGGCGCCAGGGTCGCGCAGCTCGCGTACACCTACGACACCAACGGCTATCCCCTGCCGGACGGCCAGCCGTGGGCGGTCCACCTCATCGACCAGCAGAAGATCATCGCGGATGCCCGGGCGGCCCGGGCATCCGGCGCGGACATCGTCGTCGTCAGCCTCCACTGGGGCACCGAGTGGCAGACCGAGCCCGACGAACTGCAGCTCACCCTCGGCAGGGCGCTCACCGCGTCCAAGACGGGCGGCCGCCCCGACATCGACCTGATCCTCGGCACCCACGCCCACATCCCGCAGGCTTACGAGAAGGTCAACGGGACCTGGATCGTCTACGGCGAGGGCGACCAGATCGCGGGTGAGATGTTCAACGAGACAGGTGCGCGCGATCACCGCGGCAACATGAGCTCGATCGCCCGCTTCACCTTCGCGCCGCCGGTCCGGCGCGGGGACCGCTGGCGGGTCACCAAGGCGGAGTTCATTCCGCAGTGGATCGACGTGGAGCGCGGCCGCGTGATGAGCCTGCCCGACGCGCTCACGAAGTCACCCGGTCGCGAGGACTACGCCGAGGCCCTGGACCACATCCGCCGGGCGGTACTCGGCCGCGGCGCCGCGAAGGACGGCCTGACGATGTCCCGCTAGCGGAGGCGTGGGACGCCTACGGGACCACCGTGACCGGCCAGCGGCCCGCCTTCACCAGGCGGACGGCCACCGAGCCGATGATGCGGTGGCCCGCCGACTCGGACGCGCCGACGACGACCGCGTCCGCCGTGAGCTCGTCGGCCGCGGTCACCAGTCCGGAGTACGGGTCGCCGCGGAAGGTGTGGAACTCCCAGCGGACGTCCCAGATGCCCCGGACCCGCTCGGCCGCCGCCCTGATCTCGGCGACCAGGCCCTCGGCGATCTCCCCGGTGGTGTCGGCCACGGGCGCGCCGAGGGCGGCGCCCGCCGACATCACGGGCTGGACGTACACGAGGGCGAGCAGCGCGTTCTGCCGCCGGGCCAGGCCGCTGGCGTAGGCCGCGGCCCGGAGCGAGGAGTCCGAGCCGTCGACGCCGGCGACGATCACCTTCGGACCGTCGGTACCGCGTTCGAATCGCTGGGACTCGGGGTGGGACTGGGGCTGCTGCTCTGTCACTGTTCGAGGCTATCCGGCCGGGTGGGGCTTCCGACAGGCGGCCCGGCCCCGGTCTCCCTAGAGTGCTGAGCATGACTGTCAGCGAGGCGGCGCCGATACCGTCCCGGACCGGCTTTCTGGGGCGGGTGCCCGAAGCGTTCGCGATGTTCTTCGGCATGCTCGGCCTCTTCTGCGGCCTCATCTCGCTCATACCGCCCCTGCGCCGCCTGCTCTACCCGATCGTCTGGTTCCTCGACCGGGTCAGCGTGCCGGTCAGCGCCAACCTGGCGTACGCCGTCTTCCTGCTGCTGCTCGCGGCCGCGATCGGCGCCCGCAAGAAGGTCGCCTGGTGGCTGGTCGTCATCTATCTGGGGCTGCTTTTCCTGCTGGACGTCCTGCTGATCGTCGTCGCCGAGTGGATGTGGATCCCCAACGGGGTGTTCTGTGCCGCGGCGCTGGTGGTGCTGATCCTGGCCCGCAAGCAGTTCTACGCCGAGACCAGGCGGGGCGCGTTCCGCCGGGCGGTGGGGGTGCTGTGCCTCGGGCTCGCGGCGGGCGTCCTCGTCGGCTGGGGCCTGGTCGAGCTGTTCCCCGACACCTTGCCGCGCGGCCAGCGCCTGCTGTGGGCCACCAACCGCGTCTTCGGCGGCCTCGTCTCCAACGGCCAGTTCGACGGGCGGCCGCCGCGGCCCCTGTACTTCTTCCTCGGCCTGTTCGGCGCCATCGCGCTGCTGGCCGCCGCCTCCACGCTCTTCCGCTCGCAGCGGATGGAGGCCGCGCTGCACGGCGACGAGGAGCCCCGCATCCGGGCGCTGCTCGGCGCGTACGGCCGCCAGGACTCGCTCGGCTACTTCGCCACCCGCCGCGACAAGGCCGTGGTGTTCTCGCCCAACGGCAAGGCAGCCGTCACCTACCGCGTCGAGGCGGGCGTCGCGCTCGCCAGCGGCGACCCGGTCGGCGACGCCGGAGCCTGGGGCCCCGCCATCGACGCCTGGCTCGACATCGCGCGGCAGTACGCCTGGGCGCCCGCCGTGATGGGCGCCTCAGAGGAGGGCGCCACCGTCTACGCCCGGCACGGCCTCGGCGCCATCCAGCTCGGCGACGAGGCGATCCTGCACGTCGCCAGGTTCGACCTCGACGGCCGCGACATGCGGGTCACCCGCCAGGCCGTCCACCGGGTCGCGCGCACCGGCGCCACCACCCGGATCCGCCGCCACTCGGCGCTCACCGACGAGGAGATGCAGCAGATCATCGACCGGGCCGACGCCTGGCGCGACACCGAGACCGAGCGCGGCTTCTCGATGGCGCTCGACCGGCTGGGCGACCCGGCCGACGGCGACTGCCTCCTGGTCGAGGCATTCGACGCCGACGAGAAACTGATCGCGCTGCTGTCCTTCGTGCCCTGGGGCCCGGACGGCATCTCGCTCGACCTGATGCGCCGCGACCGCAGCGCGCCCAACGGCGTGATGGAGTTCATGGTCGCCCAACTGTGCGCCGCCGTACCGAAGCTGGGGGTCCGCAGGATCTCGCTGAACTTCGCGGTGTTCCGCTCGGCCTTCGAGGAGGGCGCCCGCATCGGCGCCGGTCCGGTGCTGCGGCTGTGGCGCAGACTCCTGCTGTTCTTCTCCAAGTGGTGGCAGCTGGAGGCCCTCTACCGCTCCAACGTGAAGTACCAGCCGCAGTGGTACCCCCGCTTCCTCTGCTACGGCGACGCCGGCTCGCTCGCCCGGGTCGGCCTCGCGTCCGGCATCGCCGAGGGCTTCGTCTCCGTCCCGAGCCTGCGCAAGCTCTGGGGCAAGGGCCGGCAGCCCAAGGGCGTCACCAAGCCCGTCACCACCGCGGGGCTGCCCTCCATCGAGGCGCTCGGCCTCGCCGGGCCCGGCGCCATCGAAGTGACGGAGCGTCAACTCCCGGAGCAGGTACGGGTTCGCCACCGCAAGCTGGACCGGCTGCGCGCGGACGGCACCGAGCCCTACCCCGTCGCCATCGCGGCACGCACCCACACGCTGGCCAGGCTCAGGGCCGCGGGCGAGGGCACGAGCGCCACCGTGGCCGGCCGGGTCATGGCCGTACGCGACTTCGGCGGTGTCGTCTTCGCCGTCCTGCGCGACTGGTCGGGCGACCTCCAGCTGGTCCTCACCCGCGAAGGCGTGGGCGAGGCGGTCCTCGGCCGGTTCACCCACGACGTCGACCTCGGCGACCACATCACCGCCTCCGGCACGACCGCCGCCAGCGACAAGGGCGAGTTCTCGCTGTTCGCCACCGCCTGGCAGATGACCGCCAAGTGCCTGCGCCCGCTGCCCGACAAACGGCGCGGCCTCGCCGACCCCGAGGCCCGGGTGCGCCGCCGCTATCTGGACCTCGTGGCGAGCCCCGAGGCCCGCGAGGTCGTACGGGCCCGCTCCACCGCCGTCCAGGCGCTGCGCCAGGGCCTCCTGGACCGCGGCTACCTGGAGGTCGAGACGCCGATGCTCCAGCAGATCCACGGCGGCGCCAACGCCCGCCCCTTCACCACCCACATCAACGCCTACGACCTCGACCTGTATCTGCGCATCGCCCCCGAGCTGTACCTGAAGCGGCTCTGCGTCGGCGGCGTCGAGAAGGTCTTCGAGATGGGCCGCACCTTCCGCAACGAGGGCGTCTCCTACAAGCACAACCCCGAGTTCACGATGCTGGAGGCCTATCAGGCGTACGCCGACTACGACGTCATGCTCGACCTGACCCGCGAGCTGATCCAGGGCGCCGCCACCGCCGCCTTCGGCTCCCCGGTCGCCCGCAAGGCAGGCCCGGACGGCACCGTCGTCGAGTACGACATCTCCGGGCCCTGGCCGGTCAAGACGCTGTACGGGGCGGTGTCCGAGGCGCTGGGTGAGGAGATCGGCGCGGACACGGAGGAATCGAGGCTGCGCCGGCTCTGCGACCGCGCAGGGGTCCCGCACGCTCCGGACAGCACGCGCGGCGACGTCGTCCTCGAAATGTACGAGCGGCTCGTCGAGGAGAAGACGCAGCTGCCCACCTTCTACAAGGACTTCCCGACCGAGGTCTCCCCGCTGACCCGCCAGCACCGCACCGATGCGAGGCTCGCCGAACGCTGGGACCTGGTCGCCTTCGGGACGGAACTGGGCACCGCCTACTCGGAGTTGACCGACCCCATCGAGCAGCGCCGCAGGCTCACCGCGCAGTCGCTGCTCGCGGCGGGCGGCGACCCGGAGGCGATGGAGATCGACGAGGACTTCCTCGACGCCCTCGAATACGCCATGCCGCCCACCGGCGGGCTCGGCATCGGCGTGGACCGGCTCGTCATGTTCCTCACCGGCCTCACCATCCGCGAGACCCTGCCCTTCCCGCTGGTCCGCCGTACCTGAGAGCACCGGCGGCCGATGGCGCCGGGTGACTCCATTCGTGCTGGTGTCATCCAGGTGTTGACGTTTCGTCGGCCTCGCGGCGACCCCGCACGCCTAATCTTCCGCCATGACGAACAAAAGCCGTATGTCATGAAAAGGGATCAGATGCTCCCCAGTCGGCGGACCCTGCTGCGCGTCACCGCCTGCCTCGGAGCCGCCGCCGCGGTACGCATGCTGATCGCCGAGGACACCGCCGGCCCCGCGCCCGCGCCCCGGCCGGCGCCCGCGGCGGGACCCCAGGCCGCCGTACCGCGGCTGGGTTCCAGCGGGTACCGCCTGGAACCCATGACCGCCGACGCTCCGCCGCGCTACCACACGGCGCTGCCGCCGGTGCGGACCAAGCCGTTCCTCAGCATGCCCGAGCTGGGGGAGCACTCGATGGTGCTGACCTTCGACGACGGTCCCGACCCGCGGTACACCCCGGGCATCCTCAAGACCCTGCGCGAACACGACGTGCGCGCCGTGTTCTTCCTCTGCGGCGAGATGGCCACCGACAACCGGGACCTGCTGCGCGAGATGCGGGACGACGGGCACGTCGTCGGCAACCACACCTGGACGCACCCCCAGCTCAACAAGACGGCCCCCGCCCTGATCCGCTCCGAGATCGGCCGCACCAGCGAGGTCATCGAGCAGACCCTGGGCGAGCCGCCCCAGTGGTTCCGGGCCCCGTACGGTGCCTGGAACCGCAACGTGTTCGAGATCCAGGCCGAGATGGGCATGGAGCCGCTCGCCTGGACCGTCGACACCCTCGACTGGACCACGCCGGGCACCGCCACCATCATCCGCCGCGTCCTGGACGGAGCCGCGCCGGGCGTCGTGGTCCTCTCGCACGACGCGGGCGGCGACCGCTCGCAGAGCGTCGCCGCCCTGCGCACCTATCTGCCGGAACTCCTCGCGCAGGGCTACGAGTTGAAGGTTCCGCCGCGCCGCAGATGAGCAGCGGGAACGTTACTTCGTGGCGACGAGCCGGGCGAAGACCACGACGTTCGAGTTGTAGCCGTGGCTCTTGGAGAAGCCGCCCCCGCAGGTGATCACCCTCAGCTCCGGGTGCCCGGTGTCGCCGTACACCCGGGTGCCCGGGAAGGCGTTCTTGTCGTACACCTCGATGCCGTACACCTCGAAGACCGCGACGCGCCCGTCGAAGCGGTCCACCTCGATGTGGTTGCCCTTCTCCAGCGAGCCGAGGCCGTAGAAGACCGCGGGGCCCGTCGCGTTGTCGACGTGGCCCACCACCACGGCCGTGCCGCGCATGCCGGGGGCCACGCCGTTCTGGTACCAGCCCGCCAGGTTCGGGTCCTGCGGCGGGGGAGCCTTCACCCAGCCCTGGGTGTCCGTGCCCACGTCCATGATGGGCGCGTCCACCTTGATCTCCCCGATCCGGATCCGGGAGGCGGGCGCGAAGGACAGCGGCTGGACCGGGGCCGCCGGACGTGAGGAGGAGGCGTTCGCCGCCCGGCCGTTCAGCGCGGCCGCAGCGGCCGGCTGCGGCGGACCCATCGTGACATCGGCACCGTTGCGCATCAGCGCCAGACCGGTGAGCATCACCAGGGCCAGGGCTCCCCACGGGGAGCGCCTGCGACGCTCCACGCCGCTCTCATAGTGCGCCATGTCTCTCCGTATCCCCTTCGCCGTCCACCCTCAGAGCGCCTTCCGAGCACCGTAAGGGCGCGGCGTCAACTCGGCGATCGGACGGGGGCGAACGGGTGGCGGCCGTACGCGCCTGACCCATCCGGGTAACGCGGTGGCAAAACCGATCTGACGGTCTGTGACCTGCAGGTCCGTCAGATTCCGCGCCCATCCGGGGGACGCGGCGGTTCACCAGGGTGGATCAGTGCCGAAATGCGGCTTGTATGAGTGGCAGTGAGGGTTCGTCATGGGAGGCGTACTCGTCGATCATCCCGGAGCACCGCTTTGGGGCGTCCTCCCATGGAGGTTCAACGATGCGTGCTTCACGCGCTCTCGCGGTGGTGCTGGCCACCGGCGCCGCGATCGGGCTCGCCGCCCCGATGGCCGCCGCGACCAATGGCCCCGTCGACGTCGACGTCAGCCCCTCGGACGTCCACCAGGGGGCCACCCTGAGGGTCACTGCCCGGGGCTGCGGCCACGGCGGCAGAGTCACGTCCAACGCCTTCTCGGAGGTCCATCTCTCCGCGGGCGACGGCACCAACTTCGCCACCGTCAGGGTCCACGACCACGCCACCCCCGGTAACTACAACCTGGCGGTGAAGTGCAACGACAACGACCGCGTCGCCACCCGCAGCTTCACCGTCCTGGAGGGCCGGGGCGCGGACGGCGGGCTCGGCGCCACGGCGGGCCCGAGCGACACCGAGATGGCGGTCGGTGTCTCCCTCGTCGGTTCGGCCGCGATCGGCGGCGCGCTGTTCGTCGCCCGCCGCCGGCGCCAGGACGTGCGGGTCTGACCGGACGAACCTCCCCGGAACGACCCAACGGCCGGTCGCCCCCGAGTCCCGGCCAGGACTCGGGGGCGACGGGTGCCTTGCGTGGCTAGTGCCGGCGGTCGAGCCAGCGCCGGCGCAGGAAGTAGACGAAGCCGACTGCCGACGTCGCGATCAGCGTGGTGCCGACCGTCATCTCCGCGGGGCTCAGGCCGTCCTTCACGCTGCCGCCGAGGCCGCCGCGGACGCCGAGCGGGGCGGTGGCGCTGGGCTGGACGGTGGGGCGCACGGTGGAGCTGGTGGTCGGGGTGGCGGCGCCCGCGATCGTCAACTGGGCGGTGCCCCGCGCGTTGTTGCAGGTGAACGTCACGGTGTAGGCGGCGCCGCGTTTGGCGGTCGAGTCGACCGTCGCGTTGCGCGAACTCTCCGGGGGGATCGTGACGGTGTCGAAGACCCCGGAGGACACCGTGGCATTGGCGGGGCAGTTCGTGACGTTCAGCGTGACCTGGCCCCCGGGCACGATCACCGAGGGCGTCACGCTGAAGCCGAACGGCGGGATGTTGGTCGCGTTGGAGCTTCCATCGGCCGCCGTGGCGGCGGTCGGCATGCTGAGGGAGAGGGCGGCGGCGCCGAGCAGAGCGGTGGATGCGATGCGTATCGCGCCCATGGTCGATCCTCCGGTCCCCGAGGAGCAGCTGCGGAACCGATTCCACATATGGGGGGAGATGCACCTCGATGCCCGAAACGCTAGGAGGCGGCCCGGCGTGTCGCGACCCCTGTACGGCGAACGGGGCACCGCGGTCCCCCGTCCGGACTGGCAAAAGGCCCCGCCGGTCCGACGGGGCCATACGGGTGACGGAGGCGTCAGCGGATGCCGGGGAACAGGTCCAGGAACGGCCCCGCCGTCGCCGAGATCCCGCGGCCGAAGGGGGCGTCGAAGTCCCAGATCAGGAACAGCAGGAAGGCGATCAGGGCGCTGAAGAGCCCGGCGAGCAGCAGCTCCCGCCAGGTGCGCCTGATCTGCAGCGTGAAGATCAGCCCGACCGTGACGAGCGCCCCGCTGATCAGGCCGAACCAGACGACTCCGGGCATGGTGGCGCCCGCCCCCTGCCCGCGGGCCGTCCGGGCCTGGTCGACCGCGCCCACCTGGTCGATCAGCGGCTGGTAGGCCTGCGTCTCGTAGTCGTTCGCCGGGTGGTAGTCGGTCACGTCGCGGCGGATCTTCTCCAGTTTCTGGGTGCCCTCGTCGGTGAGGTCGCCGTGCTCGGCCATGTGGCTCCACTCGGTGTGCACGACGTAGGAGGCGTACGCCTCGACGTCGGCCCGGGTACGGTCACGCACCTCGGCCGGGTAGACCTGGACCCGCTGGTCGATCTCGTGCAGCGCCTGGGCCTCCTGCTGAACGTCGGCCTGGGCGGCCCCGCGGCCCTCCCAGACGCCCGCGATGGCGAGGCCGAGCACGATGGCGTACACCACGCCGATCATCATCGTCATGTATTCGATGACGTCAGGGGTTCCGGAGGGGTCGTCGTCGGGGGCGAGGCGGCGGTTGCTGAACAGGGTGATGGTGAGGACGACCGCGCAGGCGGCGGCCATCGCGATGAGCAGGACGAGCCAGTCGGACAAGGGGACCTCTCAGGTCGATGGGGCTCAGCGGGAGCCGGAGCGCGAGCGGAGGAGCGCCGCGCCGAGCACGGCGGGCGCGGTGATGAGCAGGGTGAGCGTCACCGGCGAGAGCCGCGGCGCGGGCTTCTTGGGCGGCGGCATCCGGTAGTTGTGCAGGGTGATCCGGTGCGCCGCCGGTGGCGCGGGGTGCGCCGAGGCGCTCGGTGAGGGCGCGGGCGGCAGCACGGGCGGTACCGCGGGCGGCGCGGCCGGCCCGGGCGACTTCGCAGGCCGGTGCGCCACGGGAGGCGCGGGTGGCGGCGGAGTCGGATGCGGCGCCGGGCGGGGCGGTGGCGTGGGCCGGGGCGCGGGCTTCGCGGGTGGCGGCGGCGCCGGCGCGTGCGACGGCGGGGTCGGGGGCACCCGGGTGGGCGTGGGCGTCGGGCTCGGCGGGGGCGGCCAGGGGCACCGGGCATGTCCGGCCTGGGCGACCGCCCAGGGCGAGCCGCTGCTGCCCTGCGTGACGGAGGCGTACGCACAGGCGTCGGCCTGCGCGGCCGGTGCCGGTACGGCGAGCAGCGCGGTGAAGGCCGTGGCGGTGAACAGCCGCCCGGCTAGGTGTCGTCGGTGCACGGGGTGATCATCAGGCCGCCGGGCCCGTGTGTTGTCGGGTGCTGAAGCGATTCGCCTGAACGGGGGAGATCCCGGCGATTTGCGTTCGGCGCGTTGACCGGCTGTTCGGGGCCGTTCGGAAAAATTCCTCGGCCCGCGTTGAACACACCGCCTCCCGCCACCCGTACTTAGGGCCATCACCCGGCGCATCCGGCGCCGCAACAGCCTTACGGACAACGGGAGTTGACATGGTCACCTGGCGCAGCGCATCGCTCGCGGCAGCGGCGGCGGCAGTACTGGCAGTGACCGCGACGGGCTGCGGACAGGACAAGAGCAGCGGCTACAGCAGCGGAAACGGCCAGCCGGTGGGCAACGCGAGCACCGCCCAGCAGCCCGGCGACAACGCCTACGGGTCGAGCGGCGGCTACGGGCAGGCGGGCGGCGCCGAATCGTCCGCCAAGCAGGCCGGGCAACTGACCGTCACCGACAGCAAGGAACTCGGCAAGGTCGTCACCGACAACGCGGGCTTCACGCTCTACCGCTTCGACAAGGACACCGCGAGTCCGCCCAAGTCGAATTGCGAGGGCGACTGCGCGAAGGCCTGGCCCGCGGTGCCCGCCGACGGCGTCACGGCGGCCGCCGGCACCGACCCGTCGGCGCTCGGTTCGGTCACCCGCGCCGACGGCACCAAGCAGCTCACCATCGGCGGCTGGCCGATGTACCGCTACGCCAAGGACACCAGCCCCGGCGACACCAACGGGCAGAACGTGGGCGGCACTTGGCATGCCGCGGCCCCCGACGGCAAGAAGGCCGCAGCCGCCGCCGCGGCGCCCGCCGCGGCGATGCCGGGCCTGTCCGTCCGCAAGGACCCCAAGCTCGGCGACGTCATCGTGGACGCGCGAGGCATGACCGTCTACCGGTTCAAGAAGGACTCGGCCTGGCCCATGAAGTCCGCCTGCACCGGCGCCTGTCTGGAGAAGTGGCCGGTGGTGGCTCCCGTCGACAAGGCCGACACCAAGGGCATCGCCCTCAAGGGCTTCGTCACCTTCAACCGGCCCGACGGCGTGAAGCAGCAGTCCATCACCTGCTGGCCGGTCTACACGTTCTCCGGCGACACCAAGCCCGGCGACACCAATGGCCAGGGCGTGGGCGGCACGTGGTACGCCGTGTCCCCCGAGGGCAAGCTCATCGGCGCACCCAAGTAACCCAGGGCCCAACCCTGTCGGCCCGTCACCGCGTCCCCCGCGCGGCGGCGGGCCGATGCTCGTGTCCAGCCCTCGATACGATGGCGCGCGCTCCCGCTTCCGCACGTACGATCCGGCGCACATGCCCTCGGCGTGTGACCAATAACGGACGAGCATTTTCCGTTTTTACTCGCTCTCCCGGCGGACGATCAGTAGCCTCAGGCCCAAACAATGGTCATGGTCATGGCCGTCCTGCGGCGACTTGTTGGAGACATTGATGGAGCGTCCCGCCTGGGCCCCTCAGGGCATCGACATCTCGGTGCCGAGCGTGTCCCGCATCTACGACTACTACCTGGGCGGTTCGCACAATTTCGAGGTCGACCGGGAAGCGGCCCGCGAGGCCATGCGGTTCATGCCGGGACTTCCCAAGGTCATGCAGGCCAACCGGGCGTTCATGCGCCGCGCCGTGCGCTTCGCGGTCTCCGAGGGCATCACGCAATTCCTGGACATCGGATCCGGAATCCCGACCTTCGGAAATGTTCACGAAGTCGCCCAGGCGGCAAGCTCCGAGGCCCGCATTCTGTACGTCGACCACGACTCGGTCGCCGTCGCCCACAGCCGCGCTGTCCTGGAAGGCAACGAGCTGGCCGGGATAACCGCGGCCGACCTGCGCAAGCCGCACGACATCCTGAACGCCCCCGAGACGTCCCAACTCCTCGACCTGTCCAGGCCGGTGGCGCTCCTCCTGGTCGCCGTACTGCACTTCGTCGAGGACCAGGACGACCCGTACAAGGCCGTCGCCGAGCTGCGCGACGCGCTCGCCCCCGGCAGCCTCCTCGTCCTCACCCACGCCTCCTACGAAGGCATCCCGCTCAGTGAGGAAGAGGCCGGCGGCACTGTGGGTGTCTACCGCGACATCAAGAATCCGCTGGTCATGCGCTCGCGCGAGGAGATCACCGGATTCTTCGACGGGTACACGATGCTGGAACCCGGCCTCGTCTCGATGCCGCTGTGGCGGCCGGACGACGAGACCGACCAGGAAGATCCGTACGCCTTCTCTGGCTTCGCCGGCGTGGGGCGCAAAGCGTGAGCATCCCGCCCCAGGCGCAGGCTCCGGACCTGGCGCCGGACAGCCCCGAGGACCGGCTCAGACGGTTCGCGACGATCTGGAGCCGGGCCATCTTCCCGGTGACGGCGACCTCGCTGACCCGGCCCGAGTTCGAGCAGCACCTGGTGCCGCTCGCCCGCCGCCTCATCGACGCCCTGCACGGCCGCCACTTCGACCCGTCGCCCGCCCAGGAGATCGGCGCCGCCCTGGTCGCCGTGCACTGCACCGACCCGGACGCGCTGAGCCGCACCCTCGGTGTGGTCGAGTCCTATCTCGTCCTGTACTGCGGCGCGGGCGACGAGCTGCCCGCCGAAGAGGCGCGGGCCCGCTGCGCCCGGCTCCAGCACGCCCTCGCGGCCGGCTTCGCGGCGGCCCTGCGCGAACGCACACGCTCCGAGCAGGAGGCCATCGCGCGCTCCGCGATGTCGGCGCGCAGCGATGCCCTGGAGGCCTTGCACGCCACCGAGACGCGGTTCCGTGCCGTCTTCGAAGGCGCCGCCGTCGGCATCGGCATCGCCGACCTCGAAGGCCGGGTTCTGGAGGTCAACGAGACCCTCACCCGGATGTTCGGCGGCATAGAGGGCCAGATCCGCAGCCGCAACGTCAGCGAGTGGGTGCACCCCGAGGACGCCCCGCAGGTCTGGAAGCTGTACGAGGAGCTCGTACGGGGCGAACGCGACCACTACCGGGTCGAGAAGCCCTACTACCGCGGCGACGGCACCGTCCTGTGGACCAACCTCACCGTCTCGCTCCTTCGCGACGCCGAGGGCCGGCCGCAGTATCAGCTCGCCCTCATGGAGGACACCACCGAGCGCCGGCTCCTCAACCTGCGGCTGCGCTACGAGGCCACCCACGACGCGCTCACCGGCCTGCCCAACCGCACCCTGTTCTTCGAGCGCCTGGAGAAGGCCCTCGCCCCGGGCGACGGCAAACGCTTCGGGCTCTGCTACCTCGACCTCGACGGGTTCAAGGCGGTGAACGACAGCCTCGGCCACTCGGCCGGCGACCGTCTCCTGGTCGAGGTCGCCGACCGGCTGCAGAGCTGCGCGACCGGGCCCGGCGAGATGGTGGCCCGGCTCGGCGGCGACGAGTTCGTGGCCCTGACCACCGGCCCCGACAGCGAGTACGAGGCCGACGAGCTCGCCTCGCGCATCCTGCACACCCTCGCCACCCCGATCCGCATCGAGGGCCGCGAGCTGACCGTGCGCGGCTCGATCGGCGTCGTCGAGGGCCCGGCGGGCGAGCGAAGCCCCGCCGAGGTGCTGCGCAGCGCAGACATCACGATGTACCGGGCCAAGTCGGCCGGCGGCAACCGCTTCGAGTTCGCCGACGCCGAGGCCGACGCCCGTGCGATCACCCGGCACGGGCTCACCAACGCGCTGCCCGCGGCCCTGGAGCGCGGCGAGTTCTTCATCGAGTACCAGCCGCTGGTCCACCTCGGCGACGGCAGCGTGCACGGCGCCGAGGCCCTGGTCCGCTGGTCGCACCCGCAGCACGGGGTACTCGGGCCCGACCGGTTCATCCCGCTCGCCGAGCACACCGGGCTCATCGTGCCGCTCGGCCGCTGGGTGATGCAGGAGTCGGTACGCCAGGCCCGGGCCTGGCAGGAGGCCCACCCGAGCGTCACCGACGGCGGCCCGCTGCGCATCAACGTCAACCTGTCACCGACCCAGCTCTACCACCCGGGCCTGGTCGCCGACACCGTCGAGATGCTGGAGCGCACCGGGCTCGCCCCGGGCGCGCTGTGCCTGGAGGTCACCGAGTCCGCGCTCATCGGCGCCGACGACGACCTCCTCAAGCCCCTGCGCCAGCTCGCCGAGATGGGCGTCGACATAGCCCTCGACGACTTCGGCACGGGCTACTCCAACCTCGCCAACCTGCGCCGGCTCCCGGTGAGCGTGCTCAAGCTGGACCGGTCCTTCACCCAGTCCATGCAGCAGCTGCCCGCCGACCCCGTCGACATCAAGATCGTCGAGGGCATCGTGTCGCTCGCGCACAGCCTCTCCCTCGCGGTCACCGTGGAGGGCGTGGAGACGGGCGCGCAGGCCGAGCAGCTGAAGGAACTCGGCTGCGACACGGCCCAGGGCTGGTACTACGCGCGCCCCGGGGCGCCGGACCGGATCCACTCCCTGGCACTGGTCGACGCGGTGTGACCCGGCGCCGGGGAGGCGGGCCTAGCCCGGACCGCGCTGCCCCGTCCCGATGCTGAGCAGGACCCGCTGCAGCTCCCGTGCCGCGCGCGGCGGGTCCACGTCGCTGCGGTGGGCCAGAGCGATCGTGCGGCGCAGGCCGGGGCGGGCCAGCGGGGTCACCCGCAGGTCCCCGGCCCGCGCCGCCACCATGCTCGGCACCACGGCCACCCCGAGCCCCGCCCGTACGAAGCCGAGCACCGCGTCCATCTCGCCGCCCTCTACCGTGAACGCGGGCTCGAAGCCCTCGGCACGGCAGGCGGCCACCGTCAGCTCCCGCAGGTCGTAGCCGTGCCGGAACATCACCAGGGGAGCGTCGCGCAGATCGGCGACGCGCACCGAGGAGCCCGAGCCGGGCGGCGCCTCGGCGGCCGAGGAGACCACCACCAGGTCCTCCTGGAGCAGCTCGATCGTGGTGAGGGCGGGGGAGCCGGCCGGGAGCGGCAGCACGATGAGCGCCAAGTCCAGTGCGCCGCGCGCCAGTTCACGTACGAGATCGTGGGAGCCGCCCTCCTCGATGAGGAGCTGGATGCCGGGGTGGCGGTCGTGGAAGGCGCGCAGCACATCCGGCAGGAGGCCCGTGCACAGGCTCGGCGTCGCGCCCAGGCGCACCCGGCCGCGGCGCAGCTGGGCCAGCTCCTGGACCTCGATGCGGGCGGTGTCCGCGTCCGCCAGGATGCGCCGGGCCAGCGGAAGCAGCGCCTCGCCCGCGTCGGTGAGCGCGATGTTGCCCCGGGCGCGGCTGAACAGCTCGGCGCCCAGCTCGTTCTCCAGCGCCTTGATCTGTTGCGAGAGCGAGGGCTGCGAGACGTGGACGCGCTCGGCGGCCCGGGTGAAGTGCCGGGTCTCGGCGACCGCCACGAAGTAGGTGAGCTGCTGGAACTGCATAACCCCTACGATAGGCCATCTCTATGGAGATGAGCCGAACCATGTCTTGGACCTCTTGGGCCCTTCGCCCCTAGCGTCAACGACATGGCTCTGGCAACGCGGACGGACAAACGGCCGTCCATGACGCGCACACTCTGGGACTCGACCGTCGGCAAGAAGACGGTCATGGCCGTGAGCGGTCTGATCATGCTGTCCTACCTGGTCGTCCACATGATGGGCAACCTGAAGATCTTCTTCGGGGCCGGACAGTTCAACGCGTACGCGCACTGGCTGCGCACCATCGGCGAGCCGTTTCTGCACTACGAGTGGGCGCTGTGGCTCATCCGCGTCGTCCTCGTCGCCGCCGTCGTGGGCCACGCCGTGTCCGCGTACCAGCTCAGCCGCCGCGACATCAAGGCCCGGCCGAGCAAGTACGTCCACAAGCGGGCCCGCGCCAGTTACGCGACCCGCACGATGCGCTGGGGCGGCATCATCCTCGCCCTGTTCATCGTCTGGCACATCCTGGACCTGACGACCGGCACCGTGCACTCCGGCTTCCGGCCCGGACACCCCTACCAGAACGTCGTGGACACCTTCTCCACCTGGTACGGGAACGTCATCTACATCGTGGCGACGGCCGCCCTCGCCCTGCACATCCAGCACGGGTTCTGGAGCGCCGCGCAGACCCTCGGCGTGGGCAACGCGACCCGGGACCGGGTGCTGAAAGCGCTCGCCAACGTCCTCGCGGTGGTGCTGTTCGCCGGATTCGTTTCCGTACCCGTCGCCGTCATGACCAAAGTGGTGAGCTGACATGACCTCGTACACCAACTACACGCTCGGCGACCCGGTCGCCGACGGCCGCGCGCCCCAGGGGCCGATCGCCGAGCGCTGGGACACCCGCCGCTTCGAGGCCAAGCTGGTCAACCCGGCCAACCGCCGCAAGCACACCGTCATCGTGGTCGGCACCGGGCTCGCGGGCGGCTCGGCCGGGGCCACACTCGCCGAACAGGGCTACCACGTCGTCCAGTTCTGCTTCCAGGACTCGCCCCGCCGCGCCCACTCGATCGCCGCGCAGGGCGGCATCAACGCCGCGAAGAACTACCGCAACGACGGCGACTCCATCCACCGGCTCTTCTACGACACCGTCAAGGGCGGCGACTTCCGCGCCCGCGAGTCCAACGTCCACCGGCTCGCCCAGATCTCCGTCGAGATCATCGACCAGTGCGTGGCCCAGGGTGTGCCCTTCGCCCGCGAGTACGGCGGACTCCTCGACACCCGCTCCTTCGGCGGCGTCCAGGTCTCGCGCACGTTCTACGCCCGGGGCCAGACGGGCCAGCAGCTGCTGCTCGGCGCCTACCAGGCCCTCTCGCGCCAGATCGCCGCCGGGAACGTGGAGCTGCACGCCCGCACTGAGATGCTCGACCTGATCGTGGTGGACGGAAAGGCGCGCGGCATCGTGGCCCGCGACCTCGTCACGGGGAAGATCGACACGTACTTCGCGGACGCCGTGGTCCTCGCCAGCGGCGGCTACGGCAACGTGTTCTACCTCTCCACCAACGCCATGAACTCCAATGCCACGGCGATCTGGCGGGCCCACCGGCGCGGCGCGTACTTCGCGAACCCCTGCTTCACGCAGATCCACCCGACCTGCATCCCGCGCACCGGCGAGCACCAGTCCAAGCTCACGCTGATGAGTGAATCGCTGCGCAACGACGGCCGTATCTGGGTGCCCAAGGCGAAGGGCGACACGCGCCCGGCGGCCGAGATCCCCGAGGACGAGCGCGACTACTACCTGGAGCGCATCTACCCGTCCTTCGGCAACCTGGTCCCGCGCGACATCGCCTCGCGCGCCGCCAAGAACGTCTGTGACGAAGGACGCGGCGTCGGCCCCGGCGGACAGGGCGTCTACCTCGACTTCGCCGACGCCATCGCCCGGATGGGCCGGGCGGCCGTCGAGGCGAAGTACGGCAACCTCTTCGACATGTACGCGCGGATCACCGCCGAGGACCCGTACGAGACACCCATGCGCATCTACCCCGCCGTGCACTACACGATGGGCGGACTCTGGGTCGACTACGACCTCCGGACCACGGTGCCGGGCCTGTTCGCGATCGGCGAGGCCAACTTCTCCGACCACGGCGCGAACCGCCTGGGCGCCTCCGCGCTGATGCAGGGCCTCGCCGACGGCTACTTCGTGCTTCCCTCGACCATCAACGACTACCTCGCCCGCAACCCGCACCAGGAGCCCGTGACCGACGAGCACCCGGCGGTCGCCGAAGCCGTCGCCGACACCGAGGACCGCATCAACCTGCTCCTCTCGGTCGACGGCGACCGCACCCCCGACTCCTTCCACCGCGAGATCGGTGAGCTCATGTGGGAGTACTGCGGGATGGCCCGCACCGAGGAGGGCCTGCGCAAGGCGCTCGACCGGATCCCGCAGATCCGCGAGGAGTTCTGGCGCCGCATCAAGGTGCCGGGCAGCGGCGAGGAGTTCAACCAGTCCCTGGAGAAGGCCAACCGCATCGTCGACTACCTGGAGCTCGCCGAGCTCATGTGCCTCGACGCCCTGCACCGCGCCGAGTCCTGCGGGGGCCACTTCCGCGAGGAGTCCCAGACGGCGGACGGTGAGGCCGAACGCCGCGACGAGGAGTTCTCGTACGCCGCCGCCTGGGAGTTCAGCGGCACCGGCGACGCCCCCGTCCTGCACAAGGAAGACCTCGTCTTCGAGTACGTCCACCCCACTCAGCGGAGCTACGCATGAAGCTCACCCTGCGCGTCTGGCGCCAGAAGAACGCCAACTCGCCCGGCGCCATGGCCACTTACGACGTCGACGGCATCTCGGCGGACATGTCGTTCCTCGAAATGCTCGACACGCTCAACGAGGAGCTCATCCTCAAGGGCGAGGAACCGGTCGCCTTCGACCACGACTGCCGCGAGGGCGTCTGCGGCGCCTGCTCCCTCGTCATCAACGGCGACGCCCATGGCCCGGAGCGCACGACCACCTGCCAGCTCCACATGCGGTCGTTCAGCGACGGCGACACCATCGACGTCGAACCGTGGCGCGCCTCGGCGTTCCCGGTGGTCAAGGACCTGGTCGTGGACCGCTCGGCGTTCGACCGGATCATCCAGGCCGGCGGCTACATCAGCGTCCCGACGGGTGCCGCCCCCGAGGCGCACGCGACCCCGGTGCCCAAGCCGGACGCCGACTTCGCGTTCGAGCACGCCGAGTGCATCGGCTGCGGAGCATGCGTGGCAGCCTGCCCCAACGGCTCGGCGATGCTATTCACCTCAGCCAAGATCAACCACCTGAACGTACTGCCGCAGGGCGCGCCCGAACGCGAGACCCGGGTCCTGGACATGGTCGGCCGGATGGACGACGAGGGCTTCGGCGGCTGCACCCTGACCGGCGAGTGCGCGACGGCCTGCCCCAAGGGCATCCCGCTGCCGTCGATCGCGGCCATGAACAAGGAGTGGCTGCGGGCGACGAGGAAGGCGAAGAAGGCAGGCCGCTGAAGTGCGCGACGAGCGCGCCCCCAGTCGTCCGGGGGCGCGCTCAACTGCGTTGCGCTGTCAGCCAGTTACGGTGATCTGCTGCGCCGGATCGGTCGTGTCGGTGACGTTGTACGTGGCCGAGAAGGTGGCCGCCTGGTTGCCCGTCGGGCACAGGAAGCCGCCGGTCACGGTCGCCGCCACGGGGGCGTCGGCGATGGCCAGCGATGAGGGCGCGCCGTTCGTCCAGGTGCCGGGCACCGTGGTGGGGCCGGTCGGCGACGCGGTGATCGTGCAGGCGGCCAGGCCGCTCGTCTTGAGCACGAAACCGCCCTTCGGCATGGTCAGACCGGCCGTGACGGGCGAGCCGTTCTGGGCCGAGATGCTCCATACCCCGTTGGTGGAGGCGGTGACGCCCACCCCGCCGATGCTGGTCGAACACCCGCTGAACGTGGGCGGGTTGATGGGTACGGAGACCGCGCCCGCGTCGTTGTGGTTGCCGGGCGCAGCCGGGATCTGGTTGTTGGCACCCGTGGTGGGGACGGAAGCCGAGACCGTACAGGTCATGGTGGTGGACCCGGCCTTGAAGGTGGCCTTTCCGGTCAGCTTGGCAGCGAAGGAGTGGCCGGCCGGCGAAACGGTGGTCGGCCCGGCGGCCGACAGGGCGCTCGCGCCTGTCGTGCCGCCGAGGACGAGGGTGGCCGCGGCGGCCGGAGCGAGCAGGATGAGCGCACGTGAGCTGCGTAGTGCCATGGGGGGACTCCTCGGTCGAACGGATTCGATGAGTGGGGGTGCGAGGAGGAACTCAGGTGACTCGAGAGTAGGACCGGGGTGTAGGGGCCGAAAGTCGTCTCCTGGCCAGTAATTTGACGAAGCCTCAGCTTTGCCGGGCGCCGGCCCGGTGCTACAGATCGTCAACAAGCCCCGGCGGGTGAAGAGTTGGCGTAAGTGATCAGGACACCGAGAGGTCGTCCCCGTACGCGGCGCCCTGCCCGTACCAGCCGTGCAGGTAAACGGTGACGGTGCCCGAGGCGCCGGTCGTGAACGGCACGGTCAGCTTGGACCAGCCGCTGGAGCTGGTCCAGGTGCTGCCGGTGGCTCCGCCGCGCACCCCGAGGTAGGCATAGCTGCCCTGTACCCAACCGCTCAGCGTGTACTTGGTGTTGGGGGCCAGCGTGAGCGTCTGCGCGCACTCGCCGGTCTGCGACGAGGTGGGCGCCGTCTTCAGCGCGTGACTGCCGCCGTGAACCGGGCTGGACACCACACCCGCGCTGCTGTCGCAGGTCCAGGGCGCGAGCGAGCCGCTCTCGAAACCGCCGTTGACCAGCGCGCCCGGGTTGCCGCCGGAGCCCGTCACGGTGAGCGTGAACGTGGTCGAGTGGGCGAGCGTGCCGGCCGTGCCCGTGAGGGTGATCGGGTACGTTCCGGGCGCCGCCGAAGCGGCCGCGCCGACCGTGAGCTGGGCCGAGGCGCCTGCGGTGACGGAGCTCGGGCTGAGCGTCGCCGTGACGCCGGCGGGGGCGCCGGTGGCGGTCAGCGCGAGGGACTTGGCGTTGCCGGAGGTCACCGCCGTGCTCACCGTGGCGGTGGTGGAGCCGCCGGGTGCGACCGAGGCCGAGCCGGGCGCGACGGCCACCGAGAAGTCGTCCTGGGCCGGCCCGCCGCCCCCGGTGAACGGCTCGAAGGTGTGGCTGAAGTACCACGGGTCCTGGGCGATGCCGGAGCAGGTGTCCTGGCCGCCGGTGCCGGGGCAGCCGCCGTTGTCGCGCTGAAGCGCCCAGAACGAGAGGGTGTTGATGCCCTTGGAGGTGGCCCAGTTGTAGACGGCGGTCGCGTCCGCGGTGGTGAACGTCTCGGCCGGCCCGTAGTCGTCGATGCCCGGCATCTCGGTGACGCCGACCATGCCCCACAGCTGGGCGGACGACTTGCCGGGGTAGAGGGAGGCCAGCTGGTTAAACAGGCCGGTGGCGGCGGTCTGGGTGTCGTTCGCCATGTTGTGCGTGGCGCCGTCGTAGTAGTCGAAGGTCATGATGTTCACGACATCGACCTTCGCGCCGTACTTGACCGCGCTGTTCAGCACCGCGAGCCCGCTGTCGGCGAGCCCGCCCGTGGTGGTGGGCAGGGTGTAGGAGATCTGCACCGAGCGCCCGCCCGCGGCCGCCCAGTCCTGCACCTTCTTGATCGCCTGGTTGCGCCGGTCGATGCCCGCCTTGTTGGTCAGCGAGTTGTCCTCGATGTCCATGTCGAGCCGGGAGAGGTCGTAGGTCGTGATGACCTTCTCGTACGCGGCCGCGATCGAGTCCACGTCGGTGCAGCTGTCGGCGATCTCGGTGCCGCCGTTGTCGGCCGCGTACCCGCCGAAGGACGGGATGACGTCACCGCCGCGTGAGCGGATGGTGGAGATGTCGGCTCCGAACACGGAGGACGAGATCGGCTGGCTCGTCGAGCCGTTCCAGTACGGGGTGCAGGAGCCCTTGGTGTCGGCCTGCACGAACGCCATCGTCAGATACTTGGCACCCGACTTCTGCGCCAGATCGGCCGGGCTGTCGGAGGAGTACGCCTCGAAGTACGGCGCGAAGACGTGCGCGGGGAGCGGAGTCGCGGCGTGCGCGGCACCGCCGGCCCCGATGACGAGGCCGGCGGAAGCGGCGACGGTGCTGAGCGTGGCGAGCAGGGCGCGAACGGATCTCGGACGTCTCATCGGGGCTCTCCGACGGGGGTGAGAGAAGGGTGCGGACGCCCCATGATTGGTCTGGACCAACAGCCGGTCAAGGGTCTAGGCCAATTCATTCCGTGCTGTTTGCTTTGACACTCAACCGGCCGTCTCTGATGGTGTGTTCGAGGCGCCGGAAGGGATCAGCTCCCCGCCAGCGCCTTCGCCAGATACGGCGCCGTACGCCCCTCGCCCGCGTCGGCGACCTCCGCCGGCGGCCCCGCTGCCACCACGCGGCCGCCCTCGTCGCCGCCGCCCGGGCCGAGGTCGAGCATCCAGTCGGCGCCTGCCACCACGCTCATGTCGTGCTCCACGACGATCACCGTGTGGCCCGCGTCGACCAGGCCGTGCAGTTGGCGCAGGAGGATTTCCACGTCGGCCGGGTGCAGACCCGTCGTCGGCTCGTCGAGGACGTACAGGGTGTGGTCGCGGCGGATGCGCTGCAACTCCGTTGCCAGTTTGATGCGTTGGGCCTCGCCTCCCGACAGCTCGGTGGCGGGCTGGCCCAGGCGTAGATAGCCGAGGCCGACGTCGAGCAGGGCGGACAGGCTGCGGGCGGCCGACGGGGTGTCCGCGAAGAGCTCGGCCGCCGCCTCCACGGTCAGGTCGAGCACCTCGGCGATGGTGCGGCCCCGACGGGTGACCTCCAGCGTCTCGGGGTTGTAGCGCGCGCCGTGACAGTCCGGGCAGGGCGCGTACGTGCTCGGCAGGAACAGCAGCTCCACCGACACGAAGCCCTCGCCCTGGCAGGTCTCGCACCGGCCGCCCGCCACATTGAAGGAGAACCGGCCCGCCTTGTAGCCGCGCGCCTTCGCCTCGTCGGTCTCGGTGAAGAGTTTCCGTACGACGTCGAAGAGCCCGGTGTACGTGGCCAGATTGGAACGCGGGGTGCGGCCGATCGGCTTCTGATCCACCCTCACCAGGCGCCCCACGGCCGGGAGTTGCTCGGTGAGGGCGTCGACCAGCGTGGACTTTCCGGATCCGGAGACGCCGGTCACCGCCGTGAACACGCCGAGCGGGAACACCGCGTCGACGCCGCGCAGATTGTGCCGCGTGATCCCGGTCAGCTCAAGGTGGCCGCGCGGCTCGCGGACCGTGCGGCGCGGAGCGGGGGAGCGGTCGAAGAGGAAACGGCGGGTCGCCGACTCCTCGACGTGGGCGAGCCCCGCCGACGGCCCGCTGTGCAGCACCCGGCCGCCGTGCTCACCGGCCAGCGGACCCACGTCGACCAGCCAGTCCGCGTGCCGCATCACATCCAGATGGTGCTCCACGACGAACACCGAGTTGCCCGCCGCCTTCAGCCGGTCGAGGACCGTGAGCAGCGCCTCGGTGTCGGCCGGGTGCAGCCCCGCCGACGGCTCGTCCAGGACGTACACCACGCCGAAAAGACCGGAGCGCAGCTGGGTGGCGAGCCGCAGGCGCTGCAGCTCGCCCGCCGAGAGCGTGGGCGCGGTCCGGTCCAGGCTGAGGTAGCCGAGGCCCAGTTCCCTCACCGGGCCGATGCGGGAGAGCAGGTCGGCTGTGAGGGTCTGTGTCGTCGGGCCGCCGTCCGCTGTGCGCAACAGCTCGGCCAGCGAAGTCAGCGGAAGGGCGACGAGCTCGGCGATCGTACGGCCCGCGAAGGTGACGGCGAGCGCCTCGGGGCGCAGCCGGCTTCCGCCGCACACCGGGCAGTCTGCCGCCGTAAGGAAGCGCTCGGCCTTCGTCCGCAGGGTCTGGCTCTTGCTCTCGGCGAAGGTCTTCATCACATAGCGCCGGGCACTGAAGTACGTTCCCTGGTACGGGCGTTGGATGCGGCCCGCCTCGCGCACCGGGTGCACCGTGACCACCGGCTGCTCGTCGGTGAACAGGATCCAGTCCCGGTCCTTCTGATCGAGCGCCCGCCATGGGCGGTCCACGTCGTATCCGAGCGTGTCGAGCACGTCGCGGAGGTTCTTGCCCTGCCAGGCACCCGGCCAGGCGGCGATCGCCCCCTCGCGGATGGACAGCGAGGGGTCGGGGACGAGCAGTTCCTCGGAGGTTCGGTGGATGCGGCCGAGGCCCTGGCACTCGGGGCAGGCACCGGCGGCCGTGTTGGGCGAGAAGGCGTCCGAGTCGAGGCGCTCGGCGCCCGCCGGATAGTCGCCGGCCCGCGAGAACAGCATCCGCAGCGAGTTGGAGAGCGTGGTCACCGTGCCCACCGAGGAGCGCGACGAGGGCGCCGAGCGGCGCTGCTCCAGGGAGACGGCGGGCGGAAGCCCCGAGATCTCGCCGACCTTCGGCGCACCCACCTGGTGGATCAGCCGGCGCGCGTACGGCGCGACCGACTCGAAGTAGCGGCGCTGCGCCTCGGCATAGATCGTGCCGAACGCGAGCGAGGACTTCCCCGACCCGGAGACGCCGGTGAACACGGCGATGCAGTCACGCGGAATGTCGACGTCCACCCCGCGCAGATTGTGCTCGCGGGCGCCGCGGACACGGACGTACGGGTCAGAGGGGCTTTGCATACCGGAATTCTACGGTTCGGGTGACGGCGCGCGATCTTCGCCCGGCAGGCCGCGGTCAGGCGTCCCGACGCGCGGCCAGATCCGCGATCCGGGCGAGGCGCCGGTAGGAGTCGAGCAGCGCCTCGCGGTCGTACGTGCTGGTCGTGACGAGGAACTCGTCCGCGCCGCTGTGCTCGATCAGCTTCTCCAGGGCGTCGGCCACCTCCTCCTCGGTCCCGTACACCTGCCTGCGCAGCGCGTCCGAGAACAGGGTCCGCTCGCCGTCGGTCATGTCCCGCGCGAGGATGTCGTCGGCCGGGGACAGCGCCGGGAACTCACCGCGGGTGCGGGAGTAGGCCGTCGACCAGGCCTCCGGGACCAGGATCCGGTGGGCGGCCTCCGTGGTGTCCGCGACGGCGACGGTGCCGGACACGACGACGTAGGGGCGCTCGGCGTGCGCGGAGGGGCGGAAGGCGTCGCGGTAGGCGTCGATGGCTCGCAGCATCGCGTCTTCGCCGCGTACGTTCGCGATGACCAGCGGAAGCCCGGCCTCGGCGGCGACGAGGGCGCCCTGCCCGGTGGCAAGGACGAACGCGGGGACGGCGAGGCCCTCGGCGGGGCGGGCATGGACCTGGGGGTGTGCGGTCTGGGTCCCGTCGAAGTAGCCGAGCAGTTCGGCGAGCTGTGTGCCGAAGTCGTCGGCGTCCTTCTTGTCGCGGCCGAGCGCCTTGCGGATCCCGTCGGTGAACCCCACCGAGCGGCCGAGCCCCATGTCGATCCGCCCGGGGAAGAGCGACTCCAGGACCCCGAACTCCTCGGCCACGACGAGGGGTTGATGATTCGGCAGCATCACACCGCCGGTGCCGACCCGGATCGTGGACGTGGCCGACGCGACGGCCGCGGCCAGCACGGCGGGCGCGGAGCCCGCGACGCCGGGCACGGAATGGTGCTCGGAGACCCAGAAGCGGTGGTACCCGAGCCGCTCGGCCTCGCGGGCCAGCGCCACGGTGTCCCGCAGGGCCTGCGGCCCGTCGTGCCCGGCACGGATCCGTGAGCGGTCGAGCATGGAGAAGCGGGTCGTCGCGATCACTGAGGTCACACAGGATTCAACGTCTGGGACGCGCCATGATTCCCGCGCCCCGCCGGCGGCTGTCCACTTGGCCGGTTCTAGCCTGGGGGCGTGATCGACAACACGTGGCCCCTGGCCGTCTTCGACCTGGACGGCACGCTCGCGGACAGCTCCCACCGCCAGCGCTTCCTCGACCGCAGACCCCGCGACTGGGACGCGTTCTTCGCCGCGGCGCCCGCCGACCCGCCGCTCGCCGAGGGCGTCGCGCTGTGCCGGGAGGCCGCCGGGGACTGCGAGGTCGTCTATCTCACCGGGCGGCCCGAACGCTGCCGCGAGGACACCCTGGCCTGGCTTGCCGAGCAGGGGCTTCCGGACGGCGCCCTGCACATGCGGCGCAACGACGACCGGCGCCCCGCCCGCGTGACCAAGCTGCAGATCCTGCGCGGGCTCGGCCGGGGCCGTGAGATCCGCATGCTGGTGGACGACGACGAGCTCGTGTGCGACGCCGCCGAGCAGGCCGGCTTCCGGGTGGTACGGGCCCGCTGGACCGCGCCCAGCGAGGCGCTGAAGGACGCCCAGGAGCGGGAGGGGCGCACCTGAGGGCGGGCCCGGCCGAGGATCGCCCGATGCGCCGGGCCGACGGGTGGCGGCGCCTGCCGGGGCCAGTCCGCCGACGCAAAGCCTGAACCTGAGGTCCAGGGTCAGACCTCGGCCGACGCGCGAAGCCGGAAGCGCAGAGCCGGGGCGCGGGACCAGGAGCACAGGCCCAGGATCGCCGAGCGCGGATCGCCGAGCCGGAATTCTCGGCCCCGGGGTCAGACCTCCGCGTCGTCGTCCAGTCGGAAGCCGACCTTGAGGCCGACCTGGTAGTGCTCGATCACGCCGTTCTCGATGTGGCCGCGGACCTGGGTCACCTCGAACCAGTCCAGGTTGCGGAGGGTCTGCGCCGCGCGGGCGACCCCGTTGCGGATGGCCTGGTCCACGCCCTCGTGAGAGGTGCCGACGATCTCGCTGACGCGGTACGTGTGGTGGGACATGGAGGTGCTCTCCTCTCGTCGCATTACTCCACCGTGCCCCACCCGGCCGCACTCCGCGAGACAGCGGCCCGCGCCCGGGCGGGCCGGTCCGGCGGTGGCCGGAAAAGTTCGCTCCCTCCGGGGCTTGACCGCTTCATTGGTCCATACCAAACTCACGAGCCACACCCGAACAAGCCACATCGCGCTTGCCCCCACGTCGGGTCATGACTGCTTGCCCACACGCAGAAGGTGACCTTTCGTGAGGATCCATCGCGCTCTTGCCCGCTCCGTAGCGCTTGTCTCGGTATGTGCCCTCAGCGGTTGCGGCGCGATACCCGGATTCGGCGACGGCACCACCAGGGTGACCGTCTGGCTGATGAAGGACAGCGCGTCGGACGACTTCGTGCAGCGCTTCAAGCAGGGCTTCGAGAAGGAGCACAAGGATGTCGAGCTCGATGTCCGGATCCAGGAGTGGACCGGCATCGGCGAGAAGATCACCGCCGCGCTGAAGAGCGGCGACGCGCCGGACGTCATCGAGGTAGGCAACACCCAGGTGCCCCAGTACGCGGCGAGCGGAGGCCTGCTCGACATGACCCTGGAGTCGCTCCGCGACTGGGGCAGCGACGCCTGGCTGCCGGGCCTCGCCCAGCCGGGCAACGTGGACGGCATGCAGTACGGCATCCCGTGGTACGCCGCCAACCGCGTCGTCATCTACAACAAGGACCTGTTCGGGGCCGCCGGAATCACCAAGCCGCCGAAGGACCGCGCGGAGTGGCTCGCCGACACCGCGAAGCTCAACTCCGGTTCCACGCAAGGGATTTACCTCGCTGGTCAGGACTGGTACACGCTGGCAGGCTTCGTCTGGGACGAGGGCGGGGAGCTCGCGCAGGAGGACACCGGCGACTGGAAGGGCACGCTCGACAGCCCGGCCGCGCTGCGCGGCATGCAGTTCTACAAACGGCTCCAGGCGCTCGGCCGGGGCCCCAGGAACGCGGACGAGGCGACCCCGCCGCAGGCCGACGTCTTCGCCAAGGGCAAGGTCGCCCAGATGATCGCGGTGCCCGGCGCCGCCAAAGCCGTCCAGAAGGCCAACCCGCGGCTCGCCGACAAGCTGGGCTACTTCCCGATCCCGGGGCCCACCGACGCGAAGCCCGGCGCGGTCTTCACCGGCGGCTCGGACCTGATCATCCCGCGCAGGACCGCGCGCCGGGCCGAGGCCGTCCAGGTCGTCGCGGCGCTGACCGGCGAGAAGTGGCAGACCGATCTGGCCACCACGATGAACTACGTACCCAACAAGTCCACCCTCGCCCACACGGTCGAGGGCCAGGCGGGCACCGCTGCCATGGCCAAGGGGGCGGCGCAGGGGCGGGCCACGCCCAACTCGCCGCAGTGGGCCGCCGTCGAGGCCGAGAACCCCATCAAGCCGTACATGACGGCCGTCCTCGAAGGAGCCGACCCGAAGAAGGCAGCCAAGACCGCTTCCGACCGGATCACGACCCTGCTGTTCCCCTGATCGGGGCCCGGTTCTGCGTCTCGGCAGGGCCGAAGGGGCGAGCCGGGATTGGGGCACGGGACAGCTGATGTCAGGATGGGGCCCATGCAGAACGTATTTTTCGACATCACCATTGACGGCAAGGACGCCGGCCGCATCGTCTTCCGGCTCTTCGACGACGTCGTTCCGGAGACGGCCCGCAACTTCCGCGAGCTCGCCACCGGCCAGAACGGCTACGGCTACGAGGGCTCCGCCTTCCACCGCGTCATCCCCGAGTTCATGCTCCAGGGCGGCGACTTCACGCACGGCAACGGCACCGGCGGCAAGAGCATCTACGGCGCCAAGTTCAAGGACGAGAACTTCGCCCTCAAGCACGACCGGCCGTTCCTGCTGTCGATGGCCAACGCGGGCCCGAACACCAACGGCTCCCAGTTCTTCGTGACGACCGTCGTCACCCCGTGGCTGGACGGCAAGCACGTCGTCTTCGGCGAGGTCGTCGAGGGCGAGGACCTCGTCAAGCAGATCGAGTCGCTCGGCAGCCGCAGTGGCGCCCTGAGCGCCAAGGTCGCCATCAGCAAGAGCGGCACCGTCGCCTGACGTCCGCACCACATGTGAACGGGGCCGGCCGCCCGGGTCCACCCCGGGCGGGCGGCGCCTTTTCTTGTCGCCGGGTTGCGGCATTCGGTGGTGCGGCCGCGCCGCGTTGATCACTATGGGGGTGTTGGCGAACGCCGGTCAGGGGCACTCGGGCAGTGGACGGCCCAGGGCCCGTCCCCGTTCGCAGGTCCCAGGGAAAGGACGCACACCGTGGCACGACCGAGGATTCTCGTCGTAGGCGCCGGCTTCGCAGGAGTCGAATGCGTACGCCGCCTGGAACGCCGCCTCCAACCGGGAGAAGCGGAGATCTCCCTGGTCACCCCGTTCTCCTACCAGCTGTATCTGCCCCTGCTCCCGCAGGTCGCGGCCGGGGTCCTGACCCCGCAGTCGGTGGCCGTGTCGCTGCGGCGCAGCGCAAAGCACCGCACCCGGATCATCCCGGGCGGCGCCATCGGCGTGGACCCCAAGGCGAAGATCTGCGTCATCCGCAAGATCACCGGCGAGACACTCGACCAACCGTACGACTACATCGTTCTGGCCCCCGGCAGCGTGACCCGCACCTTCGACATCCCCGGGCTGCTCGACCACGCCCGCGGCATGAAGACCCTCGCGGAGGCCGCGTACATCCGCGACCACGTCATCTCCCAGCTCGACCTGGCCGACGCGAGCGACGACGAGGACGAGCGGGCCGCCCGGCTGCGCTTCGTCGTGGTCGGCGGCGGCTACGCGGGTACCGAGACCGCCGCCTGCCTCCAGCGGATCACCCAGACCGCGCTCAAGCGGTACCCGCGCCTGGACCCGCGCCAGATCAAGTGGCACCTCATCGACATCGCGCCGAAGCTCATGCCCGAACTGGGCGACAAGCTCGGCAAGGCAGCCCTGGAGATCCTCCAGAAGCGCGGCATCGAGGTGTCGCTCGGGGTGTCCGTCGCCGAGGCAGCGGTGGACAAGGTCACCTTCACCGACGGACGCGTCCTGCCCTGCCGCACCCTCATCTGGACGGCGGGCGTCGCCGCGAGCCCGCTGGTGGGCACGCTGGACGCGGAGACGGAGCGCGGGCGGCTCCTGGTCACCCCCGAGCTGACCGTGCCGGACCTCGACGGCGTGTTCGCGCTCGGCGACGCCGCCGCCGTGCCCGACCTCGCCAAGGGCGAAGGCGCCTTCTGCCCGCCCACCGCGCAGCACGCCATGCGCCAGGGCCCGAAGCTCGCCGACAACATCGTCGCCGCGCTGCGCAACCAGCCGCTGAAGCCGTACGTCCACAAGGACCTCGGGCTCGTGGTCGACCTCGGCGGCCACGACGCCGTCTCCAAGCCGCTCGGCATCGAACTGCGCGGCCTGCCCGCACAGGCGGTGGCGCGCGGCTACCACTGGTCGGCGCTGCGCACCAATGTCGCCAAGACCAGGGTCCTGACCAACTGGATGCTGAACGCGGTCGCGGGCGACGACTTCGTCCGCACCGGCTTCCAGGCCCAGAAGCCCGCCACGCTGAAGGACTTCGAGTACACCGACGCCTATATGACCCCGGAGCAGGTCCGTGCACACACCGCTTCACTGACCGTACGAGGCTGATGCGGGCGGCTCCCCGGTCCCCGCGGCGCGGCGGCCCTCGCGCGCGAGGCGCCGGCCGCCGGCCGCGTACCACTGGAGCCCGATGACGGCCGCGAGGGCGATTTCCACGAGGTCGCCGCCGTAGTACATGAGCTCGGCGGCGGCCGAGAGGTCGCCCGGCGCGAAGCCGGTGCCGGGCGGGGGCGTCGCGTACAGCGTCTTGGCGAGGACGGTGTGCGCGCCGCCCGCGCCGACCAGCGCGGCCGACCGGAGGACCACCCCGTGGCGGCGCGGCAGCGGATCGAGCGAGCAGACGACGGCCGAGAACAGCAGCCCGGCCGCGACGACATGGATGTGGACCAGGACCATGAGCCACGGCCGTTCGTGTGCGGCGGCGAACAGCGGGGTGCGGTAGAGCAGCCACAGTCCGCCCATGTCGAGCAGCGCGGCCACGGGCGGGTTCGCGAGCACCTTGACCGGCCGAGAGCGAAGAACGGCCAGAAGGCGGCGCCGCCCGCCCGGCGGCAGGGAGCGCAGCGCCAGCATGATCGGCCGGGCGAGCACGAGAAGCAGCGGTGCCGCCATGCCCGTGGCCACGTGCTGGGCCATATGGACCGTGAACGGGCCGCCCGGCGGCGTGACGAGGGCCGCCGCCACGAGGACCGCCGCACCCGCCGAGAAGCAGAGGTCCCGCACGAGCGGCCAGCGGTCCCCGCGCCGCCGCAGCCGCGCCGCCGCGAGCAGATAGGCGGCCCCGCCCCCCAGCGCGAACGCGGCAGCGAGCAGAGCGGCCCCGCCCGGCTGCCCGCCGTGCTGATGGACCATCAACTCATGCACGGCTACCGGCTGTTGATGCGCAGGGTGGCACGGAGCAGCGTCACCCCGATCGCGAGGAACACCACAGCGAGGATGTTCCAGGTCAGGTCGTACGGGATGAGATCGACGTGGTACCTGATCTGGTGCAGCTTCATCAGCTTGTGCTGGACCGTGCCGTCGTACAGCTGGAACGCCCCCGTGCCGGTCAGGATGCCCCCGGCCAGCGCCCGCCCGACCAGGCCCGCCCGGTGGCGCAGATCGGCGACCATGACCAGGCCGATGACCACGGCGAACCAGCCGAACGCGTGGAAGAGCCCGTCCGACACCAGGCCGACGCCCGGCGTCGAGCGGTCGTAGAAGTGGTGCCAGTGCAGGAGCTGGTGGAAGACCGTCTCGTCGACGAAGGCGGCGATGCCCACGCCGATGAGCACGCCGGACCAGGCCGAGCGGGCAGGCAGCGGCACGGCTTTGGGCCGCTGCGGGGTAGTCCGGGAAGCGGATGGAGTCGTCATCGGCGGCACGTCCTCGAGGAGAGTCTGCGGAAGATCGTCCGACGCGGAACAAGCACACCGGTCCCGCTGCCCGCCCCCGGCACGAACAAGCGTCCGGATCGAGCCTTCCTGCCCCGTACGTCCCGATCCGGCCTTTTGTGGCCCCGCGGGAAGACGGGAGAGGCCTCCGGTGTTGTATGAGAGCCGGCCGAAGCCGGGCCGGTCCGCAGGTTGACTGACGAAGGGACCCCAGCATGCCTCTCGACGGCGAGTACGAGCCGAGCACCGCCCAGTGGGTGCGCGAACAGGTCGAACTCATCGACCGGTCCGGCGGCACCGAGGGCATGACGATGCACGGCATGTCCGTGATCCTGCTGACGACGCGGGGCGCCAAGAGCGGCAAGCTGCGCAAGTCCCCCCTGATGCGGGTCGAGCACGAGGGCCGGTACGCGGTGGTCGCCTCGCTGGGCGGCGCTCCCAACAATCCGCTCTGGTACTACAACGTCGTCGCCGACCCCAGGGTGGAGCTCCAGGACGGCACCGTACACACGGACATGACGGCCCGTGAGGTGACGGGCGAGGAGAAGGCCGAGTGGTGGGAGCGGGCCGTCGCGGCGTTCCCCAACTACGCGGAGTACCAGGAGAAGACGGACCGCGAGATCCCCGTCTTCGTGCTGGATCCTGTACCGGGCGGCCACTGACCGGCCCTCGTGCGGGCCCCGCGGCATGAGCGCCACGGGGCCCGCACGGCTGCTCAGCCCGCGGTCGCCAGCGAGAGCGCGAAGCGTCCGGCCGCATCCGTCCACCAGCGCGACGGCACGAACCCGGCGGCGCTGAGCTCGGCCCGTACGCCTTCCTCACGGAACTTCGCGGACACCTCGGTGCGCAGATCCTCGCCCGCCGCGAAGGAGACCACCAGGTCCAGCTCGGGGATCTTCACGGTCACGTCGCGGCGGGCCCGCAGCCGCATCTCGATCCACTCCTCCTCGCGGTTCCACAGCGCGACATGGTCGAAGTCGTCCGGATCGAAGTCCGCGCCGAGTTCGCGGTCGATGACGCTGAGCACGTTCTTGTTGAACGCCGCCGTCACGCCCGTCGGATCGTCGTACGCGCGGACCAGCACGGACTCCTCCTTCACCAGGTCCGTCCCGATGAGGAGCGAGTCGCCGGGCGTCATCAACTTCCGTACGGAGGTGAGGAATTCGGCGCGTTCGGCGGGCAGCAGATTGCCGATCGTGCCGCCGAGGAACGCCACCAGGCGGGGGCCGGGAGCCTCGGGCAGTTCGAGGACCCGGGTGAAGTCGGCGATGAGCGCGTGGACCCGCAGCCCCGGGTGATCGGCGAGCAGCCCCTCGGCCGCCCCGGCGAGCGCGCTCTCGCTCACGTCGACCGGTATGTACGTCAGGGGCGCGGGCAGCGCCTCCAGGAGCAGCCGGGTCTTCTCGGAAGATCCCGAGCCGAGTTCGACCAGGGTGTGCGCTCCGGTCGCGGCGGCAGTCTCGGCGGCGCGGTGGTCGAGGATCTCGCGCTCGGCCCGCGTCGGGTAGTAGTCGGGCAGCCGGGTGATCTCCTCGAAGAGCTCGCTGCCGCGCGCGTCGTAGAACCACTTGGGCGGAAGGGACTTGGGTGTCGCCGTGAGCCCGTGCAGCACATCGGCGCGCAGTGCGGCCCCGGTGGCGTCCTCGGGCAGGGTGCGGGTCAACTGGAACGGGCGCACTACTGGGGCTCCTTGAGGGGGGTGAGCAGGACATCGGTGCGAGTGGCGGCGAGCAGGGTGCGGTCGGGCACCTCGCGCCAGCACGGGTCGTCGTCGTACGGCTCGGAGGCGACGACGGTGGAGCGGCCGGGGGAGTGCAGGTACCAGAGGGTGTCGCCCCAGGCGGTGGCGGTGATCGTCTCGCCGTCGGTGAGCAGCAGGTTCAGCCGTGAGCCCGGGGCCGCGGCGGCCAGCTCGGTGACGGTGTCGGCCATCGCCTGGCCGGCCTCGTCGCCGCTGGTCAGCCGGTTGAGTACGAGCGCCCAGACGAACGCCGCGTCGCAGCGGGCCTCCAGGCTGAGCAGGGCCTGTGCGGGCAGGGCGGCGGCGAGCGGTGCCGCGCTGCGCGGCCAGCCCTTGACGGCGCCGTTGTGGCTGAACAGCCATCGTCCGTCGGCGAACGGCGCGGCCGCCGCCTCGCCGTCGGCGCCCGCCTCGGTGGCGTCCCTGACCGCCGCGAGAACGGCTCCGGTGCGCACGACCCGGGCCAGGTCCGCGAAGTTCGGGTCGGCCCAGATCGGCACGGCCCGCCGGTAGCGGGCGGCCGCCGGATCGCCGTCCGCGTACCAGCCGACGCCGAAACCGTCGGCGTTGACCGTGCCGTGTCGCTGGCGGCGCGGCGCCCACGCCTGCCGGTAGAGCCCGTGCGGTGGCCGCACGAGGAGCTCACCGAGGCTCAACACGGGTCCTGTGTATGCGATATGACGGCACATCAGTCGGCATCCCGTGCCGTGCGGAAGCCCGCGAAGATCTGGCGCCGCACCGGCAGGTCCCAGTTGCGGAAGGTGCCCCGGCAGGCCACCTCGTCCACGGAGAACGCGCCGCCGCGCAGCACCTTGTGCCCGGGCCCGAAGAAGACCTCCGAGTACTCGCGGTAGGGGAAGGCCACGAAGCCCGGATGGGGCAGGAAGTCGCTCGACGTCCACTCCCACACATCGCCGATCAACTGGCGTATGCCCAGCGGTGATTGGCCTTCCGGGTACGCCCCGGCAGGCGCGGGACGCAGGTGGCGCTGGCCGAGGTTGGCGTGGGCCGGGGTGGGGTCGGCATCCCCCCAGGGGTAGCGGCGCGAGCGGCCCGAGACCGGGTCGTGGCGGGCCGCCTTCTCCCACTCCTCCTCGGTCGGCAGCCGCCGCCCCGCCCAGCGGGCATAGGCGTCGGCCTCGTACCAACTGACGTGCAGCACCGGCTCGTCGACCGGGACCGGCTCGGTCACCCCGAACCGCCGGCGCAGCCACTCGCCGCCCTCGCACCGCCAGAACAGCGGCGCGCTCAGCTCGTGCTCGCGGACCATCGCCCAGCCCGCCGGATCCCACCATCGCTGCTCGCGGTAGCCGCCGTCCTCGATGAAGCGAAGGTAGGCCCCGCACGTCACCGGGGTGGTGTCCAGGTGGAAGGCGGGCACGATGCGATGGTGCGCGGGGCGCTCGTTGTCCAGCGCCCACGGCTCGGTGGAGGTGCCCATCGTGAACGGGCCTGCGGGGACCAGGACTTCGACGGGCAGGCCCTCGGTGGTGCCGGGCGGCGGCTCGGGAGCGGTGAGCGCGGCCGGGCCCTTGCGGAGCTGATGGGTGATCAGCATCGTCTCGTCGTGCTGCTGTTCATGCTGGGCGATCATCCCGAAGGCGAACGCGGCATCGGTCAGCGGTCCGCCGCGCAACGGGGTGCGCTCCAGGACGTCGATCGCCCGGCCCCGCACATCGGCGGCGTACCGGCGCGCCTCGGCGGGGGCGAGCAGGGGAAGGGCGGGACGGGCGGCGCGCGGGTGCTCGAAGGCGTCGTACAGCGAGTCGATCTCGGGCCGGATGGCGTCCTGCCCGGCGACGGCGCGCAGCAGCCACTGTTCCTCCTGGTTGCCGATGTGCGCGAGGTCCCAGACGAGGGGTGACATCAACGGCGAGTGCTGCGCGGTCAGTTCACAGTCGTCGACACTGGAGGTGAGCACGCCGGTGCGGGCGCGCGCAGCGGTGAGCGCTGTCAGGGCGCGGGCCCTGAGCAGCTCCGGGTCGGTCATATGCGGATGTCCTTCGGTGGGACGGGCGAGGGGGTGTCGTCGGCCGGACATCGGCCCCGTACGACATAGCGGTCGCTGAAGGCGGCCACCCGGTCCTGGAGCTCCGGGGAGGCGCCGAGGCGGGGGAGCGCGCCGAGTGCCGCGGTGAAGCACGCGGTGGCGGCCTCGCGCAGCTCGGGGTCGGCGAGACCGTCGTGGGCGGCTGCCCGCCAGAGCGGGTTGCGGGGAGCCGGCAGTGAACCGGCACGCTCGGCGAGGGGTTTGACGGTCCGATAGGCGATCTCCGCCGCTTCCGGGTCGTCGAACAGCGCGCTGGTCACGGCGAGCGGCACGGTCCACCCGTCGTCGCCGGGCTGCGCGTCGATCATGCGCAGCTCCAGATGGCCGCGCGGCCGCACCGGCGGGAACAGGGTGGTCAGGTGGTAGTCGAGATCGGTGCGGGTCGGCGGCCGCGGCATGCCGGTGCGCAGCCACTGCCGGAAGGTGAGCCCCGGCGGCGCGGACCACGGCCCCTCCTCGGCCCGTACGCACATGACCGGGGCGTCCAGAACATGCGCGGCCCAGGATTGGCGGGGCGGCTCTTCGAGCGGCGGGGCGAGCGCGCACACCGGATCGATGTCGCTCCAGTTGGCCTGCCGGGTGGACCGCCACCCTGTCAACCGGTCTTCCCTGACAGGCGAGTTGGCGAACGCGGCAACCAGCACGGCGCCGAGCAGATGAGCCATCAGCCAGCGCCGCCCGAAGCCGAGCGGTCCGGGCTCCTCGTACCCGGCGTCGATGCAGACCTGGACGGAGGCCGAGGAGCACATCATGGCCCGCCCGGCCGGACCCGTACGGTCGAGATGGGCCTCCATCGCGTCGTACCGGGCCTGGCGCAGCATGCGGCGCGGGGGATGCCAGGGGTCCTGGCCGAGGCCGACGAGCGCGAGGCCGCGCTCTTTGAGGGCGGCGCGGACCGCCGTCAGATCGGCGGAGACGGTGGAGATGCACTCCATGAGGGATGCGGCGGGCAGCGAGCTGAGCTCAAGCTGGCCGCCGGGTTCGACGGTGAGCGGCGACCGCAGCGGCAGGGTGCGTAAGGCGGCGTAGGCGGCTTCCAGACGCTCGTGCCGGACGGGAAGCCGGGGGTGGTGCAGATCGTGGACGAGCCATTCCAGCTCCACGCCGACCGTGCGTGGCGGACCCGTCTTGAAGCAGATACATCGCAGCAGGTCGTCGGCCTCTGTCTCGGTCAACTCACTGGTGTTCATGGACGCTTGCCCTCCTTCCGGGGCTTGGACACACATGCCGTCCTACCTAAGTCCCCGCAGCCGCATCGCACAAGGGCGCCTGCGGGGGCGGATATTCGATTGCGACAAACTTCCGCGGACGTTCACGATGCGTGCCATGAGTGCACGACTGCGCGGGATCGCGCGCCACACGGTGGAGATCGCGGACACCGCACGGTACGAGAGCGAGAACGGCCGTACGGTGTCGATCGCCCAGCCGCTGGCCGCCGCCCTCGCGGGCACGACCCTGCACGGCCCGGAACCGCTCGCCGTCACGCCCGACCGGGACCGCGTGACGCGCATCGAGGTGACGGGGGAGAGCAGTCTGGACGCGGCGCGGCGGATGGTGAGCACGGGGGAGGCCGGGGCGGTGGCGGTCCTGACGTTCGCCTCCGCGCGTAACCCCGGCGGCGGATTCCTCAAGGGCGCCCAGGCCCAGGAGGAGGCGCTCTGCCGCTCGTCCGCGCTGTACGCGACGCTGTTGCGCGCCCCGGACTTCTACGCCCACCACCGTGGTGACCGCGACGTGTTCTACACCGACCGGGTCATCCACTCGCCCGGCGTCCCGGTGTTCCGTGACGACCGCGGCCGCCTCCTGGACGTTCCCTACCTCGCCGGATTCCTGACCTCGGCGGCCCCGAACGCCGGGGTGATCAGGACCCGTACACCCGAAGAGGCGCACCGCATCGGGCCCGCGCTCGACGCGCGCGCCGAGCGCGTCCTGGAGACGGCGGCCCTGCACGGCTACCGGCGCCTGGTGCTCGGGGCCTGGGGGTGCGGGGTGTTCCGCAACGACCCGGGGCGGGTGGCCGCGGCGTTCCGCGACCACCTCACCGGGGACGGCCGGTTCGCGGCCCACTTCGACGAGGTCGTCCTCGCGGTCCTGGACCGGACGAAGGATCAGGCCACCCTGGGGGCCTTCGAGGCGGCGTTCAAGCGATAGCCGCGCGCCGGGGCCAACCCGAAACGGCCTCAGCGCCAGCCGTACCGTTCGCGCAGGCGGTTCGCGACCAGGGTGAAGCGGGGGAGGTCCAGGGCGCATGCCTCGCGGCGCATGCCCCGCTCGTGCAGCCGCAGCACCCGGTCCAGGTCCACCCAGGACTCGCGGCCCTCCCGGTCCCAGGGACCGACGCCGATCGGCACCCATTCGCGGTCGTGGTCGTGCCGCTTGCTGGACAACTGCACCGCGAGCAGCGTGCCGGCCGCCTCGCGGGCCACCACGAGCACTGGGCGGTCCTTGCCGCGGCCGTCGTTCTCCTCAAATGGCACCCACGTCCACACGATCTCGCCGGGATCGGGGTCGCCGTCCCGGTCCGGGGCGTAGCCCATGCGGACCACTCCCACGTCGTGGGGATCGGCCTCGGTGGTGGCCGTCGGGCCGCTCTGGCCGGGGAGCGGGGGGTGGTCGGTGTGGTCGTCGAGATACGCAGTCATCCGGACACCGTAGAGCCTGTACGGCCCAACCCACAGGGCGGGTACGCCGAGCGGGCCGCAGGCTCGGGCACATGATCCTTCGCTCCGGCGCACGCCTGCGCCTGGCCGTCCTGTGCGCGGCCGCCACACTGCTCACCGCCCTCGTCCAGCCCCAGGCAGCCGCCGACGAGCCGCCCCCGCGCACCGTCTCCGGCTGGCTCCCGTACTGGGACCAGGAAGGTGCGTACGCGGACGCGCTGCGGCACGCCGCCCAGCTGCACACCGTCAGCCCGTTCTGGTACCAGGCGAAGGCGGCGGACACGGTCGACGGCCACCCGGGCGCGGGGGAGAGGCGCATCATCGACGGGCTGCACCAGGCCGGCATCAAGGTCGTGCCGACGGTCATGGAGACGATGAAGTCCGGGGAGCTCGCGGCGATCCTCACGGACCCTCAGCTCCGCACCACCCACGTCGAGACACTCCTCGCCCTTGTGCGCAGCCGGTCCTACGACGGCATCGACATCGACTACGAGTCAATCGCCCCGACGGGTGACGCGGACTACCCGGCCGTGCGCGCCGCCTACGCGGCCTTCGCCGGGGAACTCTGCGGACGGCTCCACGCGTTGGCGAAGCAGTGCGTCCTCACCGTGTCACCGCAGACCGCGAACACCGGCCGGATCTGGGACTACCAGGCGCTCGGCAAGGCCGCCGACAAGGTCCGCATCATGGGGTACGACCTGCACTGGCAGGGCGGCAGCGCCGGGCCGCTGGCCAGTCCGCAGTGGTACGACGACATCCTGCGCCGGGCCACCGTGCTGATCCCCGCCGACAAGCTGGAAATGGGCCTGCCGGCCTACGGCTGGGACTGGGTGCCCGGCGGCAAGACCCGCCACGTCACCTGGCACGAGGCCGAGGCATTGCGGGTGGCGCAGGGCGCCCCCTACCACCTCGACCCGGACTCCCGGACCCCGCACTTCACGTACGAGGAGGACGACAGCGTCCGCGAGGTCTGGTACCAGGACGCCGCAGGTGTCACTGCCGATCTGCCGGTGCTGCGCCGCTACGGCATCCGCAACACGACGATCTGGGCTCTGAACTTCGAGGACCCGAAGGTATGGCCGGTCCTGGGGAAGGTGTGAGCATGCCCGGAATGCGACGGGGAGCAGAGGGGGGTGGCCGGGTACCTGCCCTTTCGGTCAGCCGCGTGCTGCCCTCAGGTACCTGGCGTATGGGTCAACTCGGGCGTATCCAGGATGAGTTGGAGTTGGATTCCTGCGCGGGAAGAGGCACCCCTTGCACGACCGAGACAACGCCAAAGACAACGCCACCGAGAAGGACGGGCGCACACCGGACCGCAAGCCCGAGGCCCAGGGCGGTGCGCACCTCGCCCTGCAGGGCACGGCGGGGAACGCGGCCGTGGTGCAGATGCTCCGCCAGGCCGGACACCCCTGGGCGCAGGAGCAGCACCAGCATGGCGCGGGGTGCGGCCATCAGCAGAACCCGGAGCCGGAGGTGCAGCGGTCGGCGGTCCATGACGTGCTGCGCAGCGGCGGCAAGCCGCTCGACGACGCGACGCGGGGCGACATGGAGTCCCGGCTCGGCGCCGACTTCTCGGATGTACGCATCCACAACGACAGCGCCGCCAAGGCTTCGGCGGCGGAGGTCGGCGCCCGCGCGTACACGTCGGGCAGCCATGTCGTCATCGGCGACGGAGGAGCCGACAAGCACACGCTCGCCCACGAGCTGACCCATGTCATTCAGCAGCGGCAAGGTCCGGTAGCGGGCACCGACAACGGATCGGGGCTCAAGGTCTCCGACCCCTCCGACCGCTTCGAGAGGGAAGCCGAGGCCAACGCGACGCGGGCGATGTCCGGCGCGCCGGTGCAGCGGGCCGAGTCGGAACGCACCGTGGAAGCGGCTGGGGACGGCGCCGTAGAGCGCGCCGACGTCGCAGTTCAGCGCGCCCAGGGGGACACCGCCGTCTCGATCGCCGAGGGGGAGGTCGACGAGGTCGGCCCCGGCGGCACCATCACGTACCCCGGCGTGACCAGTTGCCTGGTCATCACCGCGTACCTGCGCGACGGCGGCAAGGTGGGCGGCCACGCGAGCCTGTTCCGCATGGAAGGGAAGCTGTACTCGGACCAGATCCTGCCCGCGATCAAGGCGCTCATCGGCAAGCGCCGGGTGGAGTCCATCGATGTCAGGGGGGCCGTCTCGTCCTGGAACCCGGAGTACCTGACGAAGGCCATCGAGCGGTCCGAGGCACCGGCCCCGCAGATGGACGACCCGAGCGGCATCGGTGACGTCGTGGCCACTGTGCTGAACCGGCAGCGCAACAAGGTCAGCGTCCGCGAGGTCCCGGACGGCACGCTGACGAGGTGACCCCGCGTCAGCGGTGCCCGCCGGCCGCTTGTCCCGGGAGGCGGCCGGTCATCGTCAGGTTGCCGTCCGCGGTGCGCCGCGCGAGGACGCCGGTGCGGAGGTAGCCGTCGGCGGTGAAGGCGCGTGCGTTGCGTTCGGGCGCCCGGTAGTAGCCCCGCAGGGTGTACGGACCCCGGGCGAGGAGCTCGCCGGGCTCCCCGTCGGGCACGTCCTTGCCGTCGGCGCCGACGACGCGGATCTCGTCGTCGGGGGAGAGCGGGCGGCCCTGCGTCGTGAACATGGTCTCGTTCGGATCGCCGGGCCGGGTGAGGGTGAGCAGCCCCTCGCCCATGGCGAAGACCCGCTGGAGGCGACAGCCCAGTTCGGGGCCGATCCGTTCGGCGATCGCCAGGGGCACTCCTCCGTCTGCCTGCGCAAACCGCAGGCTGCTCAAGTCGGCGTCGCTGCTTGGGAGGTGATCGATCCAGGACCTGGCGGCGTCGGAGTCGAGCGACGTGACGGTGACCCGCTCTCGCGCGATGAGCGGAAGGCATTCGGTGGGTTGCGACGTCTCGGCCAGGACCACGGTGCCGCCGACGGAGAGGGCGCCGAGGATGCCGGGGCAGCCGAAGGCGACGTTCGACTCGGCGGCCAGCGCGGCGAGATACACGTCGTTCTCGGTGAGCGACACCAGCTCGGCGGCGGCCCGTGCCTGGTAGGCGTAGTCGTTGTGGGTGCGCGGAATGACCTTGAGCGTCTCGGCGGTACGGCCGGAGAGCAGGAAGAGCGCGACCTCGCCGGAGCTCTGCACGAGCGCCGGGCCGGGCGGCGAGTCGAGGGAGTTCAGCGGGAAGTAGTGGCAGCTCGACACGTCGGTCGAGAAGCCGCCGTACGGGGACGAGGTGCCGGGCGGCTCATAGGTGAACACCCGCCGCAGGAAAGGACCTTGGCTTGCGATGTCCGCGGCCATCGCTGTGTGGTCGAAGCCCTGGTACGTCGAGGGGGCGACGTATCCGACGGCCTCGGTGACCCGCACGAGGTGCGACACCTCGGGCGCGCGGAACGAGAGGGGGCAGAACACGGGGACCGCGCCGACCCGCATCAGCGCGAAGACGCTGCTGACGAACTCGGGCACGTTCGGCAGCTGGACGACGACCCGCTGTCCGGGCCGCATGCCGCGCAGCCGCAGCCCGGCGGCCATGCGGTCCACGCGCCGGTTCAGCTGCGCGTAGGTGATGCGGGTGGCGCCGTGCACGAGCGCGGTCCGGGGGCCGTACGCCAGAGCCCAGTCGCGCAGCATGCTGTCGAGGGTGTGGCCGCGCCAGTGCCCGGCCATCCAGTAACGGTCGACGAACTCCTCGGGCCAGGGCGTGCAACCGCTGAGCATGGATGTCACTCGCTTCCTTCTGTACGGGCCGAGGGTGTGGGCGCCGCTCAATGCCGGGGAGCGACCCGCCGTCTCGACGTCGCCAATCCAACTCTCAGCCGCCCCCGCACTCAATGCGCCATCCCGACCAGGCACGCGGATGTCGCTCAGCAGAAGATCCAATGGGCGTCGCTGACCAGCGGATACCTTGTCCCACCACCCCCGAGCGGTGCCGGACTCCGCCCTGCGAGCCGCTGTGTACCCGGCTGCGAACTGCAATGCCCCGGCGCTGGCCCGAACCTTGGCAGGCGCCTCGCTGAGCAGGGGTTCGAGCACGCTGTAACCCACCCTGCTATCTCCTCATGGAGAAGGCCGTTGCCGTGGGGAGCGGCCGGCCGGGATGGTGAGGCATGGCGATTCGCCGACCGAAGCGACACGGGCGCGAAGCCGGCGGCCGGGATGCCCCGGCGCGCCCAGGGAGCCGGGACGGGGCGGACGCCGGCGTGGATGCGCGGCGGCTGCGGCTCGTGCGCGGTGAGGTGTACGCGGACTGGGAATCCGTCTACCGCGACAACGTGAGCCTGGTGTTCCGGGTGATGTTCTCCAGGGTCGGCAACCGCATGGACGCCGAGGATCTGACCACGGAGGTGTTCCTCGCCGCGCTGGGTCCCCTGCGCACGACGGCGACCGTGCCCGAGGTGCGCGCCTACTTACTGGCCACCGCCCGCACGGTTCTTGCCGCGTATTGGCGGCGCGTGCTGGGGCACGAGGTGACGACGCTGGCGGCCGACTACCTGGACGAGCTCGCGGAACGCGAGCCTTCCGACCAGGTGTCGGACGCCCCGCGGCGGGCCCGCGCGATACTGGACGCTCTTCCGGAACGGTACCGGCGCATCCTCGAACTCCGTTTCCTGGAAGCGCGATCGGTCAAGGAGGCGGCAGCCGAACTCGGAGTGTCCGTGAGCCATGCGAAGGTGCTCCAGCACCGTGCCTTGCGCCAGGCGGCCCGTGGTGCGGCACCGGCCGAGGAGCAGGAGGGCGAGGACGATGGGCTCTGACGCATTGTGGCGCTACGTCGAGGCGTTGCTGCGGTCGCGTCGGCCACGGCCCTCCCGGACCCGGCCCCAGGACGCCGAGGTGCTGCGCACCGCCATCACCCTGCGGGCGGCCCGGCCGGGGAGCGACGTACCGCGCGAGGAGTTCGTCGGCGCGCTGCATGCCCGGCTTGCCCGAGAGATGGGTGAGGGGGAAGCGGGGGCTGGTGCCCTCGCGGAGCGGCGGACGGGGCGTACGCGCAGACGTGTCGTGCAGGGGGCGGCTCTCGTCGCGGCGTCGGCCGTCGGTGTCGTCGGGGGGCGATCGCTCGACGGCGGTGCCACGGGCCCGACCGGGCAAGGGGGGGCGGCGCCGGCGACTTTGCGGCCGAATCAAGGGGAGTGGCGGACGGTCGCGGCCGGCGCCGATCTTCCCAGCGGTGCGGTGCGCGGCTTCGAGACCGGGGCTGTGTCCGGCTTCGTATCGCGGGAGGGTGCGCGGCTGCGGGCCGTCTCCGGGGTGTGCACCCATCAAGGCTGTGCGCTGGTTCTGGACCGGGCGGCCCGGCAGCTCGACTGCCCGTGTCACCACTCCGCCTTCGCCGTCACCGGCGAAGTCCTGCACCACCAGCTCCCCATCCCTCTGGCGGCGTTGCCGCGGATCGCGGTGCGTGAGACGGACGGCCAGGTGCAGGTGTACGTGCCGCCGCCATCGGGTGTAACCCCACCCCCTATTCAAGGGTGAGGCCCGCACAACGGGGGGCCTGCCGGGTTCGCCGCAGGGGCGGGCCGATTACGGGGGAATCAGATGCGTACACCGAATCTCGCACGCCCGACAGGCCGGCGTGGACAGGCGATCGCGACGGCGGCGGCCATGCTTGCCCTGCTCGCCGCATGCGGCTCGCCACAGGGAGGTGGGAGCGCGTCCGCGCCGGCCGGGCACTCTGCGATGCCCGGCGCCGGCGCACCTGCGGCGAGTGGTACCCGGCAGGCCGGACCCGGTGGTGAGAGCCCTTCCACCGCCGGGTCCGTAACCATCAAGAACGACGCCTTCACGCCCAAAATCCTCACGGTGAAGGCGGGCACCACCGTCACCTGGACCAACGACGACGAGGAACCGCACACCGTCACCTCGGACGCGAACGGCCCTCTTCACTCACCCGGCCTGGACACAGGAGCGGTCTACCACTTCACCTTCACCACACCGGGGACGTACACCTATCTGTGCACGATCCACCCCTTCATGCACGGCACCGTGACGGTGACACCGTGACCGGGCCGGGCGAGGAGCGGCAGCGTATGACGCGCCGTCAACTCCTGCGGCACGGCGCATGGTTCGGGTCCGCTGTCGTCCTGACTGTCGGCGGAGGTGAGATCGTCAGTCATCTCGTCGGGTCCGGCCACCAGCAGACGGCGACGGGACCGGGGACGCTGAGCATCGTCCAGCTCAGCGACAGCCACCTCGGCTTCCGCGGCGCCGCCAACACCGACGTCACCGGGTCGTTCTCGCGCGCCATCGAACGCGTCAACTCCCTTGATTCGCGCCCCGACTTCGTCGTGCACACCGGCGACCTGACTCATCTGGCGACACCTGCCCAGTTCGACCAGGTGAAGCAGATGATGACCGGCCTGCGGACCGGACAGGTGCACACCGTGCCCGGCGAACACGATGCCATCGACGACGCCGGCCAGAAGTACCGGAGCGCCTTCGGGGCCGGAAGCCGGGGCGACGGGTGGTACAGCTTCGATGCCAAGGGCGTCCATGTCATCGCCCTCGTCAACTCGCTGAACCTGAAGAAGCTGGGCCATCTCGGCGCGGACCAGCTCGATTTCGTACGCAAGGACGTCGCGGGGCTGTCCAGCGACACACCCATCGTGGTGTTCAGCCACATCCCGCTGTTCGCCCTGTACCCCGCCTGGGGCTGGGGCACGGACGACGCGGTCCTGGCCCTCTCCTACCTGCGCCGCTTCGCCTCGGTGACATGCCTGAACGGCCATGTGCACCAGCTCTTCACCAAGACCGAGGGCAATGTGACCTTCCACAGCGCCACCACCACGGCCTACCCCCTGCCCCACCCCGGCGACGGACCCGCCCCCGCACCCGTCACCCTCCCGGCAGGCCGGCTGCGGCAAGCGCTAGGCATCCGGGACGTGACCTACAAGCGGGGCTCGGGCTCACCGGTCGTCAGGGACCGCGATCTGGCATGAGACCGAGGACGGGCGGGCGGGCGCTCCCGATCAGCGGGCGGGTGCGACGAACTCGGGCTGGTCGAGCAGGCGCAGCCAGCTTCCGTCGGGCTGGCGCCGGACGACCTGCGCCCGGGCTCCGCTCCCGTCCTTCGGCGGGGTCGAGGTGAGGGCGATGTCGCCGCTGACCAGCGTCGGCAATGGCTGTTCCAGCTCGAAGTGGGGACGGTTGGCCAGCACCTTTTCCCACAGCGCACGGATCGCCTCGCGGCCCACCGTCTCCTCGCCGGGCGGGTAGGCCAGCACCGCGTTCTCTTCGTAGAGCGCGGCGACCCCGGCCGCATCGCCGGCGTTGGACCGCTCGACGAACAAGCGCGTGATGTCTTCGGGGCGCATGGCCTTCTCGTATTCCGGCATGGTTCCGTCCCTTTCGGCGTCGGGGTCCTTCTGTGTCGGGCTTCTGTGACTCCCAGCCTGGTCGCCGGTTCATCAGAAGTCCAACAGATGGTTCTTCTGGAAAGTAGAATCCACAGTCATGGAACTCAGGCAGCTGGAGTACTTCGTCGCGGTCGCCGAAGAGCAGAACTTCACGCGGGCGGCCGAGCGCGTGCACATCAGCCAGTCCGGTGTCAGCGCCCAGATCCGACAGCTGGAACGCGAACTCGGTGCCGAACTGTTCGACCGGTCGGCGCGCACCGTCACCCTCACCGTCGCGGGAAAGGCCGCCCTCGAACACGCCCGCGCGGCGCTCGCCGCAGCCGGGGCGGTCGGCCAGGCGGTGGGAGAGGTCACCGACCTCATCCGGGGACGGCTCACGGTGGGGATGGTCATCGGCTGCACGATCACGCCGTTGTTCGAGGCTCTGTCGGCGTTTCACCAGGCGCATCCCCGCGTAGAGATCTCACTCCTGGAGGACAACTCCGACCGGCTCGTCGACGGGGTGCGCGCCGGCACCATCGACCTCGCTCTCATCGGGACCGCGACCGCCACCCCCGACGGCCTGGACGCGCTGACCATCATCAGCGAGCGGCTCGTCGTGGCGGTTCCGGCCGGGCACCCCCTGGCGAAGCGGCGGCGGGTGACCCTGCGCGACCTGGTCGCCCACCCGATCGTGTGCATGCCACCCGGCACCGGCCTCCGCACGGTATTCGACCGTGCCTGCGCCGCGCAGAACCTCCAGCCCGTGATCGCGCTGCAAGCCAGCGCGGCGGACGCCATCGCCGACCTCGCGGCCCGCGGGCTCGCCGTCGCCGTCCTCAGCGATTCGATGGCCGCGCGCCACCGCGACCGGCTCACCGCGCACACCATCGAAGACATCGAAACACCGGCGTTGCTCGCCCTGGTCTGGAAGAGCACGCACAGCCCCGCGGTACGCGAACTGCTCGTGCACAGCCGACGAGCGTTCACCGAAGCCGACCCCGCGTAGCGGGTGACATACGCGGGCGGCACACCGGGCCGCCGGACGTGAACAGGGGGGCCGGCGCTTGCGTCGAGGGCGAGATGGCGGTCCAATGCTGAACGTGACTGCCGTTGATGGGTGTGGCTCCGTAGACGCAGGTGCCGGGGAATACGCGAACCCGCTTGAGGAGCTTTCGCTGGAGCAGCTCCGCAAACGCAGCAGCATGAAGTGGCGCGCGCATCCGGCAGATGTCCTGCCCCTGTGGGTGGCCGAGATGGATGTCCCGCTCGCGCCGCCGGTCGCCGAAGCCCTGCGCGCGGCCATCGACGCCGGTGACACCGGATACCCCGCCGGAACCGAGTTCGCCGAGTCGCTGGCGGGCTTCGCCGCACGTCGCTGGAAGTGGGAAGGGGTGGCGGTCGACCGCGTCGCGGTGATCCCGGACGTGATGATGGGCGCGGTCCAGGTACTGCGGCTGATCACCGACCCCGGCGACCCGGTCATCGTCAACTCCCCGGTGTACGCGCCCTTCTACGCCTTCGTCACCCATGACGACCGCCGGATCGTGGAGGCACCGCTCGGGCGGGATCTCCGCATCGACCTGGACACGCTGGAGGAGACGTTCCGGCGGACCCGGGAGCGGAGCGGCAACGGCAGGATCGCCTTTCTCCTCTGCAATCCGCACAACCCCACCGGAACGGTTCACACCGCTCAGGAGCTCACCGCCGTGGCGGAGTTGGCCCGCCGGTACGGAATCCGCGTCGTCGCCGACGAGATCCATGCCCCCCTCGTCCTGCCGGGCGCCGAGTTCACGCCCTACCTCAGCCTGCCCGGGGCCGAGGACGCCTTCTCGCTCATGTCGGCCACCAAGGGCTGGAACCTCGCCGGAATCAAGGCGGCACTCGCCACCGCCGGGCCCGAGGCCGCCGCCGATCTGCGCCGCATGCCCGAGGAAGTCCACCACGGCGCCAGCCTCCTGGGCGTCATCGCCCATACCGCGGCCTACCGCCACGGCGACAGGTGGCTCGATGCCCTGCTGGCCGGGCTCGATGAGAACCGCTCCCTGCTGGGCCGGCTCATCGAACAGCACCTGCCCGGAATCGGCTACGCCAGGCCGGAGGGGACCTACCTGGCCTGGCTCGACTGCCGCTCCCTCGGCCTCGCCCCCGAAGGAAGCTCCGCAGACCTCGCGGTCGTCACCGACCTGGCCGGCCCCGCCCAGCTGTTCCTGGAGAGCGCCCGGGTGGCGCTCTCCGCCGGCCACATCTTCGGAACGGGAGGAGCCGGGCACGTCCGGCTGAACTTCGCCACCTCCCCGTCCGTCCTCACCGAGGCGATCACCCGCATGGGAGGCGCCGTGGCCAACCACCGGGGATCGCACGCCGGTTGAGCAGCACCTAGTTCACGGTCAGCTCCGCGATGCCGGGGTGCTGCTTGGCCTTGGCGTCTCCCTGCACCGTCACGCGTACGTACCGCGCGAGTCGCGCATCACCCGCCGTCGCGGCCTGCCAGTGGCGCCCGTCGAGGGAGAGGTCGACGCTGTAGCTGGTGGGCTTCGTGCCGTCCCAGGTGGGGGTGACCTTCGTGACGCGGACGGGCTTGGCGAGGTCCGCCGTGAGCCGACCGCTCGTACCGTCGGGGACCCAGGCCGTGGCGCCGTTGCCGTCGAGCGCGGCGTCCGCGTACATGCCGGGCTGTTCGGACGAGGCAGTCGCGGTGGTGCAGCGGGCCGCGTTGGTGGTGGGTGTGAGGTCCGGGCGCCGCGTCTTGAGGACGGCCGGGGCGCCCTCGCTGACGACCTGCTCGCCCTGCGGGGTGTCCAGCGTCATCGGGGCGCCGTCGGTGAGGCGCACGGTGGTGCGGTGGGCGCCGATCTCCATGTCGTAGGTGCGTCCCTGCCAGGTCAGTCCGCGCAGGGTGACACCGCGGTCGAGCTGCGGGGGCAGCATCGGGTCGACGTGGAGGCTGTTCTCGCGCATCCGCATGCCGGTCAGGCCGTTGGTGAAGACCTGCAGGAAGCCGCCCTTGCCGGTCAGGAAGTCCTGCGCGGGCGAGCCCGCCAGCGGATCCTGGGCGCCCGCCTTGTCGCCACGGGCCTCCGAGAACTGGGCGAAGGGGCCGCGTACGAACGGCTTGATGGAGCGTTCCAGATAGGTGTACGTGGAGCAGCCCGGCTCGCCGAGTCCGGCGGCGTCGACGGCGTTCACCGAGTCCGTCATGGCCGGGCCGTCCGGGTCGGTGCGCTGTGCGTAGTAGTCGAGGGTGGCGGCGTCGGAGCCCTGGGGCATCGGCCACTCCAGCGGGTACATCAGCAGCACTGTGTCGGCCTGTTTGATGGTGCCGCCCTTGTAGCCGTCGTACTGCTCGAAGACCTTGCTCTGTTCGTCGTACGGGATCCGGATGTGGTCGGCGATCGTCTTCCACGCGGCGGGGGCCGGCCGGCCGAGCAGTTCGGCGGCGCGGACGGCGTGGCGCAGGGCGGTGACGGCGCCGGCGTTGGTGAACACCGCGTCGTCGACGCCGTTGCTGTACTCGTCGGGCCCGGCCGTGTCCTTGATCGAGTAGCTTCCGTCCGGGTTGCGGCTGACACGTCCCGCCCAGAACTCGGCGATGCCCTGCAGCACCGGCCAGCCGCGCTCGCGCAGCCACTGCGTGTCCTTGGTGGCCAGGTAGTACTGCCAGGTGGCCAGCGAGATGTCGGACTGGAGGTGGATCTGGGTGCGGCAGTGCGGCGGGTCGACGCTGTGGCACTCCTGGGCCAGGTTGCCCGAACTCCCGCTGTTCCACGGGTAGAAGAGCCCTTGGTAGCCGAGCTCGCGCGCATTCTCGCGGGCCCCCGCGAGGGTCCGGTAGCGGTAGTCGACCACGGTCCTGGCGAGTTCGGGCCGGGTGGCGAGCAGGCCCGGGTACATCCACGTCTCGGCGTCCCAGAAGACGAGGCCCGCATAGTTGTCGCTGGTCAGGCCCGTCGGAGCAATGCTGTTGGCCGCGCCCGGGCGGGTGTTGGAGTACAGCCCGTACTGCGCGGACCGCACCCACGACTGCATCCCGGGCTGTCCGGGTATCTCGATGTCGCTGCGCCACAGTCGGGACCAGGCGGCGGTGTGGGCACTCAGCAGGGCGTCCCAGCCGTCGTCGGCGGCACGCTGCGAGGCGGCGGTGGCATCGCGGCGCGGCTCGCGCGAGGTCAGCGACGTGTCGACGCCGACGTACTTGGTGAAGTCGTACGACTTTCCGGTCCGGACCCGGAGGCTGAGTGCCTGATGTGTCGTCATGTTCTTTGGCCGCTCGGCCAGTTGCGACTTGGTGCCGCGTGTTCCGCGTCCGGCGCGCAGTGTGGAGGCGACGGCTCCGTCCACGTTCGTGCCGTCCGTGCGGAAGGCCACATCCATGCTCGGTGCGGTCCCCTCGCCGTGCTGCCCGCCGGTCCGGTCACCGCCGCCGGTCTGGCTCATGCGCCGAGCGCCGCGCCCGTCCAGCAGGTCGGTCACGGTGGCTTCGCCGCTCCAGTGCGGCGTCATGCTCAGACGTACGGCGCCCACGTGCGGGTTGACGCGGTCGGCGAGCACCTCGTACACGAGGTCGGTCCGGCGGCCGTCGGCGGCGGTCCAGGTCAGCGACGTACGCACCACGCCGCAGTGCAGGAGGAGCGACTGACGGTAGTGGGAGATCCGGCCGGACGGCGTCGAAGAGTTGAAGGTATCGCCCTGCGCTCCGCCGGTGCCGACGGCGAGCGAGGTCCAGGTGGGCAGCGCCGCGACGGCTTGCCGGTCCCCGGCGGTCTCCTTGTTGTGCGCGTAGAGCCCGGACACGAAGGAGCCGTCGTAGCTCGGGGTGAACAGCGGCCAGCCGGTCTTGGCCGCGCTGTCGGCATATCCGGCACCGTTCGGCGGCACGCGCTGCCCCAGGTAGCCGTTGCCGACGAAGGCATGGTGGGTGTCCGCCGGGTCGATACGGGTGGTGCCCAGCGTCCAGCCGTCGCCTTCGGGGCAGGTGGGGGGCGTGGCGGCGGTGTTCCGCACTGGCTGCGAAGCCGCCGGCGGCACGGAGGCGAGAAGCGCTCCGGCCAGCAGCACCGCGGTCAGCCGGGCGGCACGCGGCCGCACACCGAGGGAGTACGACGTCATGGTTCTCCGTCACTCTGGTTCGCCTGCGAGGGTCCAGGGACCATAAATTTCATGAACGATTGACGTCAATAGGTGTGCGGTTTTCGTTAAGTTCCGAACGGGTGGGTCGACGGTCGGCGCCCGAGACGAGGTGTTTCAGCCACAGGAGTCGCTGCTGCCCGTCCGTATCGGTATGTCCTTTCCACGGTCTTCACCGGTGCTCGGGGCGGCGGATCGCCTGGACGGCCACCGGCGGGCCAGCCAGGCGCAGGTCACCAGCTGGAGGGTGTGGTAGAGCATCAGCGGCAGCACCACGATCCCGACCCGCTCCGCCGGGAACAGCACGGTGGCCATCGGCAGCCCACTGGCCAGGCTCTTGTTCGAGCCGCAGAACACGGCGGTGAGCCGGTCGGCGTACGGCAGACCGATCAACCGGGCCGTGCTGTAGGCGAGTTGAAGGGCCAGGGCGAGCAGGAGTGCGCAGAGCGCGGCCAGCAGGAGCAGCCGCCCGGGCGACACCCGCTGCCAGATGCCGGTGGTCATGCCGCGGCTGAACGCGGAGTACACGACGAGCAGGATGGAGCCCCGGTCGCACACCGTGATCAACGCCCGGTGTCTGCCCAGCCATTCGGTGACCCAGCGCCGCGCCACCTGCCCGGCCAGGAAGGGCACCAGGAGCTGAAGGGCGATGTCCCCGAGCTGCGAGGCCCGTATCGGCATTCCCCCGCCGCCGGTCTGCCCGATGAGGGCGACCACGAGCAGGGGAGTCAGCACCACTCCGAGGACGGTGGAGAACGACGCCGAGCAGATGGCCGCCGCCACATTGCCCCGGGCCATCGACGTGAAGGCGATCGAGGACTGCACGGTGGACGGAAGGACGGTCAAGAAGAGGACCCCGATGGCCAGTTCGGGGCCGAGTACTGAACGCGGCAGCAGCCCGGCCGCGAGTCCGGCCAGCGGGAAGGCCAGAAACGTCAGGGCCAGGATGGGAACGTGCAGCCGCCAGTGGCGCAGACCGTCGTACGCCGCCTGGGGCGAGAGGCGGGCACCGTAGAGGAAGAACAGCAGGCCGACGGCGACCCGGACGGCGAGCGAGACTCCGTCGGCCGCATCGCCCTCGACCGGGGCGAGCGTCGCCACGCCGATGACGGTGAACAGCGCGACGATGTACCAGTCCACGCGGCGCCGGATGCGCCGGGCGACCGAGCGCAGGATGCGGAGCATGCGTCTCCTTCCGCGGAGCGGGGATTCACGCGGCGAGGGGCCGCGCCGCCGCTGAGGCGACGCGGCCCCACCTGGCTCACTCTCAGGCGCCGGCCGGGACGGGGTCGTGGTGGCGGCTGATGTTCCGTTCAAGCAGCGTCAGGCACTCGGCGACGCCGACGCTGGCCGGGGTGTGCTCGGGCAGCCGCCCGTCGGCCGCCCTGAGCTCGCTCAGCGCGCCGTCGATGGCGGTCTGGGCGGCGAACAGGCAGGGCGTGCTGTAGATCGCGACGTCGACGCCCAGTTCCTGAAGCTCCGTCAGCGAGAGCCGGGGCGACTTGCCGCCCGCGATCTGGTTGAACAGCAGCGGCTTGTCGCCGATGACGCGGCGCACCTTGTGGATCCAGTCGATGCTGCGCACCCCGTCGACGAGGATCACGTCGGCGTCGGTGGCGGCCAGGGCCTTGGCCCGGCGCAGGATCTCCTCCTCCTCGGTGGCGTCCGTGCGGGCGACGACGACCAGGTCCCGGCGTGCTTTGAGGACCATGTCGAGCTTCTCCAGGTACTCGTCCAGCGGCAGCACCTGCTTGCCGTCCACGTGGCCGCAGCGCCGCGGGCGCTGCTGGTCCTCCAGGATGACCCCGGAGGCCCCGCCGTTCTCCAGTTGCTGGACCACGTGGCACGCCGTCTCCGGGTCGACGTAGCCGTCGTCGATGTCGACAAGCAGGTGCTGCTGGGGGAAGGCGAGCCGCAGCCGCTGAACGAACGCGACGATGTCGGGCCAGGCGATGAAGCCGATGTCGGGCAGGCCGTAGTGGGAGGCCGCGAAGCCGAATCCCGAGACGAACATTCCGTCGTAGTGCCGCGCCGCCACGGACGCGGAGAACATGTCGAAAATGCCGATCAGGGGGGTGGTGCCGTCGTTGTGTATCGCGCTGCGTAGCCGGTTGGGGTGATTCACGGGTACCCTCCGATGAGGTCGCGGTCATGTGTCTCGCGGCCGGCCCGTTGCCTGCCAAGTCGACGGCCGGTGCGAGGCGTTGCATACCAAGGCGTCCTTGGGGCCATGCCGTTTCGGTGTGGCCCCATTTCCGTGTGCACGTATGTGCCGTGCGTGGGTGTCGTTCCCTTGCGTGCGGTCAACGGCATGAGCAATGACGCGAATTGCTGCTGTCGTTCCCGGCACGAGCAGCGTAGGGAAAGAGTTGGTCATGTAACAACCATGACTCCGTAATGTGGGCTGCTCGTGGCTGCTTTTGCGCCGGTCGTCGCGAACCGTGGCCGCTACGAGACGGCAAGCCGAAAACGGTCACTGCCCCAGGTCCGGCGGCATGCCGTGCGCGACGGCCCCATTGATTGATTACCTGTCAGATATGACGGGGTCGACGCCGGATAGTCCGAATCGGTTCACCTGGCTCGGCAGGGCTGATGCAAGCCCCCTCAGGCGGTCTTCCGGGCGTCGACGGGGATGTGCAGCCGGTCGGCCAGAGCGGTGAGGGCCGCGCCCAGGGGGAGTGCGACCCGGGTGACGGCGTGCTGGTCGCCGCGTGTCGGGTCCTGATTGACGATGAGTACGGGCTTGCCGGCCCGGGCCGCCTCGCGGACGAACCTGAGGCCGGACATCACGGTGAGCGAGGAGCCAAGGACCAGCAGGGAGGTCGCCCCGTCGACCAGTTCGCGGCAGCGCGCGACCCGCTGGGGCGGCACGGCCTCGCCGAAGAACACCACGTCCGGTTTGAGGATGCCGCCGCATTCCGCGCAGGCCGCGACGCGGAAGTCCCCGACCTGTTCGTCGGTGAGATCGGCGTCACCGTCGGGGTTGATTCCGGCGGCCACCGGTGCGAAGCCCACATTTGTCTCTTCGAGCCGCCGGGCGAGTTCGCGGCGCGCGCTGAAAACGCCGCAGGAGAGGCAGACGACCCGGTCGAGGCTTCCGTGCAGTTCCACCACGCCCTCGCTGCCCGCGGCCTGATGCAGGCCGTCGACGTTCTGGGTGATCACGCCCGAGAGCAGGCCGTGGCGCTCGAAGGCCGTCACGGCCAGGTGCCCGGCGTTGGGCCGGGCACGGCCGAACGTACGCCAGCCGAGGTGACTGCGCGCCCAGTAGCGGCGCCGCGCCCTGGCACTCGCGGTGAATTCCTGGTACGTCATCGGGGTGTGCCGGCTCAGGCTCCCGTCTTTGCCCCGGTAGTCGGGGATGCCCGACTCCGTGGAGATGCCGGCCCCGCTGAGCACCAGCACACCGCCGGCCCGCAGCGCATCGGCGACCGGCCCGGGATCCGTGGTGCCGGGCCTCAGGCCGTCGGTGGGCGTCCAGCTCAGAGTGGGGCGCATGCGCATGCCGTCAAGCCTACGAAAACGGCCGGGACACCGGTACGGGACGGCCGGTCGAACGAGACGGGGGCTCAGTGCGCCGGGAGGGGCTCGCCCGTCTCCAGGAGGGTCTTCAGGCTGGACAGGATCGGCGGCCAGCCCTGGCTGCACATGTCGTGCAGGATGCCCTCAGGGTCGAAGTCGTGCGTGACGGTCAGCTTGACCTGGTCGCCCTGGGGCTCCAGATCGAAGGTGACATTCGACCGGCGCTCCACCGCGATCTGCGCCTGTACGTCCTCCGCGATGCCGACCGCCCTGGCCCACTCATCCGTGAACGAGTGCCAGGTGTAGGAGAGTTGGCGGTACGGGTCCGAGACGAGCACGATCTGTTCCGGGTCCGCCATCGTCGCACCGCCCTGCTTCCAGACCAGCGGCGAGCCCTTCTTCCAGTCGCTGTCGAAGCCCACGCCCCAGTACCGCTCGGTGAAGGCCGAGTCCGTCAGGGCCTGCCACAGCCGTTCGGGGGTGGTGCGGATGTAGGTCGTGTACACGAACGTCTTGCTGTCCATGAGGGGCTGCTCCCATGCTCTCTTCAGGTCCGCGAGGGCGTCGACCCTGCCCTGGTCGAACCGGCTGATCCACCGCCCCTCAGTTCCCCGGCACCGTCGCCGTCGCCGTGTTCCACCCCGACACCCGCAGCATCGGCGCCGAGCCGTGCAGGTCCGCCGTGCGGTACGTCGCCGTCAACGTCGTCGACTCCCCGGGCCACAGGCTCACCTGGTTGTCCGACCACCGCACAGGGAGAGCCGGGGTGCCCGACGCGTTCACCAGGTGTACGTCGGTCAGCAGTGCCGGGGTGAGCCCCGAGCCCGTGTTCCGTACCGTCACCGTCGTCGTGGACGTGCCGTCCGCGCCCACCGTCGTCGCCCCGCTCGCGGACACCGCCGCCCGCGGCATCGCGGCCAGGCCCTTCAGGTCGGCGTACGCCGTGGTCGGGGTGTGGAACCAGTCGGTGTGGGCGTAGTCCAGGGTGTCCGGCCTGGCGGAGAGCCAGTACACGTTCCGGCTCACCTCCTTGCCCGTGCCGTCGCTCAGCACCAGCTTCGCGAGGTACGTCGTCGACATGCCGCTCACCGACGCCGGGACGGTCAGCGCGGTGGTGCTCGCGCCGTTGTCGCCGGCCTTCACACCCGTCACCGTACGGTCGTACTTCCGGGTGCCGTCCAGATCGAAGAGCGAGGCGCGGGCGGTGAGCCGGACGCCGCATCGGGTCGGCTGTTCACCACCGACACCGCGTGGTTGTCGTACCCGTACTGGATGTGCAGCGGCTCGTTCGCCTTCTTCGCGCCGAAGTAGGCGCCGCCCTGATCCAGGTAACGGTCCACCAACTGCCAGTGCAGGGACGTCCATCCACTGTTGAACATCCAGTACACGACCCCGGTCGCCGGCTTCGTCGCGTCCTTCGCGTTGCGGCTGGTCGGAACATCCGCGCATCGCTGCATCGCTACAAGTAAAGAATCCTTACTAACTCGTATCAGCAAGCTAGAGGGGGTGAGAGGGGCATGTCAATCGCAGGCCTGAGGGGTGACACGGAGTCCTCAGTGTGCCGAGCGCCGCTCGAAGGCCACGTCCCGCGCCGTTCCGAGCGCCGTCGCCACCGCGCCGAGCAGCACCGCGTCCTCCCCGAGCGCACTCGGTGCCACCTTCGGCCGCAGCGGGGTGAGCGCGCGGAGCGTCTCCCGTACGGGGCGCAGCAGCAGATCCGCGCTGTGGCCGACGCCGCCGCCGAGCACCACGAGATCGGGGTCGAGGACGGCCGCGACCACTGCCACGGTGTGCGCGATCCGCTCGCCCTCCAGCTGAACCGCCTTGGCGGCAGGGGCAGTTCCGGCCCGTGCAGCGTCGAAGACGTCCTTCGCGGTGAGCGGGCCCGCCATGCCGAGCGAGCGCGCGGCCGCGACGACCGCGTCGCCGGAGACCGCGTCCTCCAGGGTGTCCGGTTTCTGGAGGCCGGGCCACGGCAGGAAGCCGATCTCGCCCGCGCCGCCGTGCGCTCCGGTGAAGAGCTGGCCCTCGCTGACCACGCCCATGCCGAGACCGGTGCCGATCATGACATACACGAAGAGTCTGCTGCCCGCGCCGACGCCGAACGTGTACTCGCCGAGCGCCGCCAGATTCGCGTCGTTGTGGACCGCGAGTGGTATGCCGAGCCGCTCCCGCATCTGGTCGAAGAGGCCCGGCCTGCCCCAGCCCGGCAGATGCTGGGCATAACGCACGCGTCGCTTCTCGGCGTCGTACACGCCGGGGGTGCCGACCACCGCCTGGGCGACCTTGTCCGCGTCCACGCCGGAACCCTCGACGAGCTGGTGCGCGCTGGTGACGACCAGGTCGGCCATCGTGGCCGAGGTGCGGGCGTGGTTGCGGACCTCGGAGCGGGCCACCACCTTGCCGTCGAGGTCAGCCAGGGCGATCCGCAGCCAGGCCCGGCCGATGTCGATGCCCAGCGCGTAACCCGCCGTCGGGTCGGGCGCGTAGAGCACGGCGGCGCGGCCCCGCTCGGGGACGACCGTGCCCGCCTCGCGGACCAGGCCCGCCACCTCCAGCGAGGCGAGCGCGCTGGACACGGTGGGCTTGGACAGGCCGGTGTCCCGCGCGAGCTGGGCCCGGGAGGCGGGGCCCCCGGAGCGCAGCCGGTCGAGCAGCAGCCGCTCGTTGGAACTGCGCTGCCGCTGCGGGTTCCAGGGCAGGTCGCCCTCGTCGCTGCTGGTCATCGCATCATTCTCACGCATCGGTCAGAGCTGTTCACTGACGACCCCTTGACGGTGAAAGTAAAGGTACTTAACTTAAGCACGCCCCACGCCGAGGGAACCCCGCACTGGCGCATCCGCAGCAGCTCCCTCTTCTCGCCCATCAGCCCCGGGAGGACCTCAGTGTCCGGAACCCCTCCGTCGGCCGGCGGCTTCGTCCGCCGGATCGGACTCTTCCAGGCCACCGCCATCAACATGAGCCAGATGTGCGGGATCGGCCCCTTCGTGACCATCCCGCTGATGGTCGCCGCCTTCGGCGGGCCGCAGGCCGTCATCGGCTTCGTCGCCGGCGCGATACTCGCCCTCGCCGACGGCCTCATCTGGGCCGAGCTCGGCGCCTCGCTGCCCGGCTCCGGCGGGAGCTACGTCTATCTGCGCCAGGCCTTCCAGTACCGCACCGGCCGCCTCATGCCGTTCCTCTTCGTGTGGACGGCCATGCTCTTCATCCCGCTCATCATGTCCACCGGCGTCGTCGGCTTCGTCCAGTACCTCGGCTACCTCGCCCCGGACCTCGGCAAGACCTCCGGTGACCTGATCGGGCTCGGCATCATCGCCCTCGTGGTCCTGCTGCTCTGGCGCGGCATCGAGCACATCGCCCGGATCACCGCGGCCATGTGGGTCGTGATGATCGCCTCGGTGGCCCTGGTGATCATCGCCGCCGCCACCCACTTCAGCCCGCACCTGGCCTTCGACTACCCCGTGGGTGCCTTCGAATTGACGAGCAGTCAGTTCTGGATCGGATTCGCCGCGGGTCTCACCATCGGCATCTACGACTACCTCGGCTACAACACCACCGCCTACATGGGCGCCGAGATCAAGGACCCCGGACGCACCCTGCCGCGCTCCATCATCTACTCCGTCCTCGGCATCATGGCGATCTACCTGCTCCTCCAGATCGGCACCCTCGGCGTCATCGACTGGCAGCGGATGCTGGACCCGAACGACATCGCCTCCACGTCGGTCGCCTCCGCGGTCCTGGAGAAGACCTGGGGCAAGGGCGCCGCCGACGTCGTCACCGTCCTCATCCTGATCACCGCGTTCGCCTCCGTGTTCACCGGGCTGCTCGGCGGTTCCCGGGTCCCGTACGACGCCGCCCGCGACAAGGTGTTCTTCCGCCCGTACGCCAAGCTGCACCCCCGGCACCGCTTCCCGACGCTGGGCCTGGTCACGATGGGCGTCGTGACCGCCGTCGGCTTCATGATCGGGCGCCACACCGATCTGGCCACCCTCATCCAGCTGCTCACCACGGTGATGGTCATCGTCCAGGCGCTCGCCCAGATCCTCGCCGTCACCGTGCTGCGCAAGCGGCAGCCCGGGCTCCGCCGCCCGTACCGGATGTGGCTCTACCCGCTGCCGAGCCTGATCGCCCTGGTCGGCTGGCTCACCATCTACGGCTATGCCGACAAGAACTCGCCCGGCCGCCACCCCATCGAATGGTCACTGGCCTGGCTGGCGCTCGGCTGCGTCGCCTTCGTCCTGTGGGCGCGCTTCGAGAAGGTCTGGCCGTTCGGACCGCGCGAGATACGCGAGGAGTATCTCGACGAGTCCGAGGTGGAGGTGCTGCCCGCCTGAGGCCGGAGCCGGCACCCGGTCGCCCATCGGCCGGGCGTATCCGCCGGGTCGCCGAACCCGGCGGGGCCGCATGTCCGGATGTGACAGGGAATCGTCATTGCGGCCGCTGGGACCCGCGGTGAGGATGGGGTCATGCCCACTTCGCACCGGGTCGTCATCGCGGTCTTCCCCGATGTCGACCTCCTCGACGTCACCGGACCGGCCGAGGTCTTCGCCCTGGCCAACCGGGAGACCTCGGGCGGCGCCGGATACGAGGTCCGCCTGGCCGGGCCCGCGTCCGGCGAGGTGCGCACCTCTGCGGGGGTGAGGCTGCTCGCCGACCTGTCCTTCGACGAGGTCGGCGCGCGGGTGGACACCCTGCTCGTGCCCGGCGCGGTGGACATGACCGACGAAGGCCCCCTCGCCCGGATCGACAAAGACGTCGTGGCCTGGGTGAAGGACACCGCGCCACACGCCCGGCGGGTGGCATCGGTGTGCGTGGGCGCCCATGTGCTCGCCGCGGCAGGGCTCCTCGACGGGCGGACGGCGACCACCCACTGGTCGACCGCCGCCCAGCTCGCCTCGGACCACCCGGCCGTCACGGTCGACCCGGACCCGATCTTCGTACGCACCGACCGCGGAAGGCTGTGGACAGGCGCCGGGATCAGCGCCTGCCTGGACCTCGCGCTTGCGCTGGTGGCCGAGGACCTGGGCGAGGACGTGGCCCTCGCGGTGGCCCGGCAACTCGTGATGTACCTCCGGCGCCAGGGCGGCCAGAGCCAGTTCTCCGTGCCGCTGAGCCGGCCCGCCACCTCCCGGCGCGACATCGACGAGCTGCGGCTGTGGATCGCCGACCACCTCGGCGACGACCTGTCGGCGGAAGCGCTGGCGGCCCGGATGTGCCTGAGCGAGCGGCACTTCGCCCGCGTCTTCAAACAGGAGACCGGCGCCGGCCCCGCCGCCTATGTCGAGGCCGCCCGGGTCGAGGCGGCCCGGCGCCTCCTGGAAACCACCGACTGCCCGCTCGACGAGGTCGCGGACGCGGCCGGACTCGGCTCGGTCGAAACCCTGCACCGCGCGTTCAAGCGGCAGCTCGCCGCCACGCCGGCCGCCTACCGCCGCCGCTTCCGCACCCAGCCCGCCTGACCTTCCGAAACCAACCCACATGCGAGCCGGACGGCTTCGCCATGCCCGACTCCCTGACCACCCCACATGCGAGCCCGTCGGCTTCGCCATGCCCAACTCCCTTGTGAAAGGCACCTGATGAGCACCGACACGCCCTCCACCACCCTCCGCGACGTCGCCGGCCTGGACAACCGGCCGCCGAAGCTGAGCGAGTCCGTCCTGATCATGATCGACTTCCAGAACACCTACCGCACCGGTGTGATGGCCCTGGAGGGTGCCGAGGAAGCCCTCGCCGCCGGGGCCCGCCTGCTGGAGCGGGCCCGCGCCGCGGGCGCCCCGGTCGTGCACATCATCAACGACGGTGGCGAGGGAAGCCCGTACGACATCCGTGCCCACCTCGGCGCCATCAGCGACGAGGTCGCGCCGGGGGACGGCGAGCCGGTCGTGGTCAAGCAGGTCCCCAACGCCTTCCACCTCACGGAACTGGAGAAGACACTGACCGGGCTCGGCGCCGCCCCGGGCAGGGGGAAGGACCTGGTCATCGGCGGGTTCATGACCCACATGTGCGTCAACTACACATCCCAGGGCGCCTTCAACCTCGGCTACCGTCCCACGGTCGTCGCCGAGACCACGGCCACCCGGGCGCTCGCCGCCCCCGACGGCACGGTGCTCCCTGCGGCCGCCCTCCAGGCCGCGGCGCTCACCTCGATCACGGACCTGTTCGGCATCGTGGTGGCCACGGTCGACGAGCTCCCCGAGTGACGACCCGGCGCCGGGCGGCAGAGTCACGGGGGTGCCCTGCCGCCCGGCGCACCCGGCTACTTGACGGGCCGTCAGACCCACCCCTCCAGCGACGCCATGAACCCTTCGAAGTCGTCGCGGTGGATGGTGTGCCCCGCGCCCTTGACCGTACGCACCTCGAAACCGCGTGCTTCGAGGCGTGCCACCTCGCTCGTGTCGTACAGGAAGCTCCCGTCGGCGAACTGGACGAGCGAGGGGACGACGGCCTTCTCGGGGACCTGGTCCGCGCTGAATATCGGGGCGAGGCCGAGCGCGCTGTTCTCGTCCCAGAGCTTCAGCGTGGCCAGCTCGATGTCGACGTCCTCGGCCTCCCAGCGCGGATTGAGCGCCGCGACCGTCGCCCGGCTCGCTGCCTTGAACTGGGCGAAGATCTCCGGACTGATGCCCTGCTGCTGGGAGTTGACGTTCCAGGCGGGGTCCGAGTAGACCGCGCGGGCCGGCCGCAGCCGGTCGGCGGCGAGCGACAGGGAGAGCCCGCCGAGGGAGTGGCCGATCGCCAGCTCGGCACCGGCCGGGAGGGTTTCGACGAGATCGTCGGCGAAGAGCTCGGCGGTGTACTCGCCGCGCCCGCTCGCCCCGTGGCCGCGCAGGTCCACCGCGATGACGCGGTAGCCCCGCTCGGCGAGCGCGGGACCGACCTTCCGCCAGGTGCGGTGGTCGGCCATGATCCCGTGGATCAGGAGCGCGACACGGTCGCCCTCTCCCCAGGTGCGGGTGTTGAGCTGCACGGTGATGCCTTTCGGTACGGGTGGTGCTGTCGGGCGATGGTGGTACGGGGCCGGGGCGGGCGGTGCGGTCAGGAGCGGGCCCGCCCCGGAACCGTACGTGTACGGATCATGGTCCGGCACGCCTGTCAGGTGTGCGCCGGCCCCGGACCCGTACGTCTCTCAGCGCACGGACCTGATCGGGCGCACCGCGAGCGCGCCCAGGACCGAGAGCGCGGCTCCGGCCAGGAAGAGTGCGGTGTAGCCGCCGCTGACCGAGACGATCAGCGAGGCCGCGAAGGGGGCGACGATCTGCGGGCCCGCGTTGGCGACGTTCAGGACGCCCATGTCGCGGGCGGCGTCCTCGGCCTTCGGCAGGACCAGGGTGACCAGCGCGGTGTCGACCGCCATGTAGCAGCCGAAGCCCAGGCCGTTGACGACCGAGAACGCGATCATCGCGGGCCAGCCCGGCGAGACGGCCGGGATGACCAGGGCCGCCGCGGACAGCGCGGCCGACGCGCCGACGAACAGCTTGCGGCGGTCGTGGCGGTCGGAAAGCCAGCCGCCGAGGACGGTGGAGACGACCATCGCGAGCGCGTTGACGGGCATCAGGATCGCCACGGCCTGCTCGGGCTCGAGTCCGGCGGGCAGATGCGTGTGGTCCTGGAGGATGTAGAGCTGATATCCAGCCACCGCGAAGTAGCCGAGGACGAGCAGCGCGCGGCCGATGAACGCCCAGCGGAAGTCGTGGTCGCGCAGTGCCTCGGTGAACGCGGCGAGCTGTCGCCCGACGGGCAGCGCCGCCTTGGCGGGCCGCCGTTCCTCGCGCGTACCGGCGGTGAAGATCACCCCTGCGGCCGCGACGAGTGCTCCGAAAACCAGGTAGCCGGTGCGGTAGTGGTCAGAGAAGGCGGCGCCGAGCAGTGCCCCGATGGTCGAGCCGAACGGCAGCCCGAGCCCTACGGCCGCCGACGCCTTGCCGCGCGCGGCCATCGGGACCCGGTCGGGGACGACCGAGGTGAGGGCGGCCTGGTAGACGTTGAGAACCGCCTGGCCCAGGCACCACACGATGGTGACCAGCAGGATCGTGTGGACCGTGCCGAGCAGGAACATCACGGGCAGCGCGAGCAGCCCGCCGCCGAGGATCCAGGGATTGCGGCGCCCCGAGCGGTCGGAGAGCGCGCCCGCCACCGGGTTGAACACGGTCGCGAAGATCGCCGAGACACCCGAGACGAGTCCGAGGGCGGCGACCTTGTGCGCTGCGTCGATGTGCTCGATCTGGAGCGCGAGCAGCACGCCGGGCACGCCGATGTAGAGGGCGTACAGGGCGGTGTTGCCGAGCAGGAGCAGCGGAAGAAGCCCGCGTGCGGGCCGCGGAGCCGGGGCGGTGACGGCCACCGGAATGCCGGTACCGGGGGAGGAAAGGGCCACGCTGCCCTCCGAGGAGTGAGGAGGCGGATGAGGGGTGCGGGTGCTGTGCGGGGCGGCGTCCTGACCGGCCGGAATTGAGGGGTACCGGTCCGGAAGGTCGCCTGCGTGACACCGGTGACCGCAAGGGTCGAGGCCGTCCGGTGCGAGTGGTGACACGTGTCAATTGCTCGTGTAAGCACTGTGTAGCATCGAATTCAGGCCATCCGCTAGACCCCGAGCGGGATGCGTCTGGAAAGATGCCGATCGCGATGAGCCAGACACCCAAGCAGCCTGCCGACCGTCCCGTCCCGACCAGCGCCGATGTGGCCCGCCTGGCCGGGGTCTCCCGGGCGACCGTGAGCTATGTGCTCAACAACACCTCGGCCGTGCGGATCAGCGAACCCACCCGGGTCCGGGTCCGCGCCGCCGCCGAGGAACTGGGCTACGTCCCGCACGCCGCGGCCCGCAGCCTGCGCGCCGGTCACACCCGGATCGTGCTGCTTCCCACCGCGCACATCCCGGTCGGCCCGCTCTACAGCCGCTTCTTCAACGAACTCCAGTGGGAGCTGCGCCGGCTGGACTACACGGTCGTCCAGTACGGCAGCCTGGGGCTAGGCGCGGACGAGGCGGCCCGCGCATGGGCCGAGCTGCGGCCCGTCGCCGTGGTCTCGCTCGGCGAGATCGAACTCACCCCGCAGGGCGTCCGGCTCCTCAAGCGCTCCGGGGCCCGGGCGGTCATAACGCTGGGCCCGCAACGCGTCGAGGGTGCCCACGCGCTCGTGATGGACCAGCGCGAGATCGGCGAGAGCGCGGTGGCCCACCTCCGCGAGCGGGGCCGCCGCCGCATCGGCGTGCTGATCCCCGAGGAACCCGGCCTCGAACTCTTCTCCAAGCCGCGCCTGGCCGGCGCCCGCAAGGCCGCGCACGGCACCGACACGGTGATCGAGCCCGTCACGATGGCGTACACGGAGGAATCGGCGGCCGAACTGGCGGGCCGCTGGCGGGAGTTGGGCCTGGATGCGGTGTTCGCGTACAACGACGAGTACGCGATGCTCCTGATGCGCGCCCTCCAGGACGCTGACATCGATGTCCCCCGCGAGACCGCGGTGATCGGCGCCGACGACCTCCTGCTCGGCCGACTGCTCCGCCCCCGCCTGAGCACGGTCCACGTGGAGATGGTGACCGGCCGCCACCTGGCCGAACTGGTGGACCGTGTGGTGCGCGACCCGGACGGCGCCCCGGAGCGGCACGACCTGATGGGCGCCAGGGCGCTGCCGCGCGAATCCAGCTGAGCGGGGCGCCTCGGCCTCGACGGCGGAGGCGCCCGTGGCGGGGCTACTTCACGGACCACTGGCCCGTCTGGTCGGCGAACCCGCTGTCCATGGTGAACTGCACCGTGGCGATCTTCGACGTCTTCGGCACCTCGAACAGGATCCAGCCGAGGGCCTTGTCGCCGGGCACAACCTTGGCGGACGCGGGGATCAGCGGCCCGGCGGTGATGTCACCGAACGTCGTCTGAAACCGCTGACCGTCGGTGTCGGCGGCCTGCGCCCCATTGGACGGACTGTCCTCATAGAGAGCCGAGCCGGTGTTGGCGAGTTGGAACTGCGCCGCCACCCACCGTTTTCCGTCCTGCGGAACGGAGAACTCGTTGGCGCTCACGGCGGGGTCGAGCCACCGCTTGACCGTGACGTCGAGCTGCTCGCCCTTGTTCGTGCCCTTGAGGGTGATGGTGTCGCCGACAACGGCGGTCTTCGCGCGGCTCGCTGTGGGCTGGGCGGCTCGGGACGACCCGGGCGCGGAGGGCTTGCTGTCGTTGGGCTTGGTGGTGACCGTGTTTCCCGCTGTGCAGGCGGTGCCCGCGAGGAGGAGAAGCACGCCTGAACCGATGGCATGGGCGATGGTGTGGCGCATGGTGCCCCCAGATGGTGCATGGCTGAGGGACGCAGTGTGGGGCGCAGGGTCGATCGGCCGCGATCGATGTGGCTGGTTCGTGACGACTTGGCGGTATCTATGTGACTTGATCGTGTCGGGTGGGACTTGTGAGGAGTGTGGGGCGGGACGGCGTGCGGTCCGGCCGTCAGGTGTTTAGCGTCGGAGCATGAGCAACCAACCGCGGCCCCCGAGCCGGCACCCCCAGCGTTTCGAGATCCTGCTCGTTCCTGAGCACGTCGAGGACCGGGGCGGTGCCTCGGTGGCGGACACCGCTGTGCGGTCCGCCGTCGTCGAGGCCACCGGTGAGTGGGGGGTATCGGGCTATCCGCGCTATGCCGGGCACGGCATCGAGGCCGAGATCGACTCGGCCGGCCGCGCGGTCGAGGCGGTGCTCGTCGACGGGTCCGAACTCGACATCGGTCTCGGCGTGGTGGTCAGGGAGGTCCCGCCCCGGCCGTGACGTGTGATCGCGTTGTGGCCTGGGCCCGTTGACAGCGGACGGCGGCGGGCAGAGACTCGGGCGCAGCCATTCATGAACATCACTTCACTGGGCGAACGGGCGATCGTGGCGGCCCCGAACCGGTGAAGAGATCCGTGGGAGAGACCCGATGAGCATCCGCGACGTGTACATCGTCGACGCCGTCCGCACCCCGATCGGCAAGTTCGGGGGTGCGCTCGCCGCGGTGCGGCCCGACGACCTCGCCGCACACGTGGTCCGGTCGCTCGTGGACCGTACCCCGGAGCTCGACCCGGCCCGCATCGACGACGTGTACTTCGGCGATGCCAACGGCGCGGGGGAGGACAACCGCGATGTGGCCCGCATGGCCGTGCTGCTCGCCGGGCTTCCCGTCTCGGTCCCCGGTGTCACCGTCAACCGCCTCTGCGGCTCCGGCCTCGAAGCCGTGATCCAGGCGGCCCGCGCCATCGCCGTCGGCGACGCCTCGATCGCCGTCGCGGGCGGCGTCGAGTCGATGTCCCGCGCCCCCTGGGTCGTGCAGAAGCCCGAGCGGGCCTTCCCCGCCGGCCACCAGCAGATGTACTCGACCACCCTCGGCTGGCGCATGACCAACCCGAAGATGCCCGCCGAGTGGACGGTCGCCCTCGGCGAGGGCGCCGAACTCGTCGCCGACCGGCACGGCATCACCCGCGAACAGCAGGACGCCTTCGCCCTCGACAGCCACCGCAAGGCCGCCGAGGCATGGGCCAAGGGCCTCTACGACGGCGAGGTCGTCCCGTACGGCGGGGTCGATCTGCTCCGCGACGAGTGCATCCGGGAGTCCTCCACCATGGAGGCGCTCGCCCGGCTCAAGCCCGCCTTCCGCGCGGACGGTTCGGTGACCGCGGGCAACGCATCGCCGCTCAACGACGGCGCCGCCGCCCTGCTCCTCGTCGACGAGGAGGGGCTGCGCGCCACCGGCCGCGAGCCGCTCGCCCGCATCCGCAGCTCCGCCGTCACCGGCATCGAGCCCCAGCTCTTCGGACTCGGCCCGGTGGAAGCCGTCCGCAAGGCGCTCGCCAAGGCGGGCAAGGACTTCGGCGACCTCACCACGTTCGAGCTGAACGAGGCGTTCGCCGCGCAGTCGCTCGGCTGCCTCGCCGAGTGGCCCGGACTCGACCCCGCCGTGGTCAACCCGCGCGGCGGCGCCATCGCCATCGGCCACCCGCTCGGCGCGTCGGGTGCCCGGCTCGCCGGAGCCGTCGCCCACCAGCTGGCCGCCGCCGGCTCGGGCACGGGCCTCGCGGCCCTCTGCATCGGCGTGGGCCAGGGGCTTGCGCTGGTGCTGGAACGCTAACAGCCGGGCTGCGTAAGGGAGTTGAGAATCCAGGAGTGGACTGCCCCGGGTTTCGTTGAGCGGTAAATCATCTTACGATGGCCGTTCGCACACCCCGACTGCCTTGTCCTGCAAGGGTGTCTGCACTGCCTTGATCTCAACCGGCCCGGCTCGTAAGCCGCTACGCGACTCCCCTCGGGCGACACACTGACTGGAGAGGCCTCATGACCCTGCTCGACCCCAAGACGTGGCAGCCCAGAACGCTCGCCGGGGGTGAGTACGAGGTCGTCGAGCCCGCCACGGGAGAGTCGCTCGGCGCCGTCACCCTCGCCGCCGGGGAGGACGTCGATGCGGCCTCCGAGGCCGCCGTCGCCGCGCAGGCCGCCTGGGCACGCGCCCCGCATGTCGAACGTGCGGCGGTCCTGCGCCGGGCGGGCGACCTGTTCGCGCACCACGCCGACGAGCTGCGGGAGTGGCTGGTCCGCGAGTCCGGATCGGTGTCCGGCAAGGCGGACTTCGAGCTGCACGTCGCCGCGCAGGAGTGCTACGAAGCCGCCGCCCTCGCTTCCCGGCCGCTCGGTGAGGTGCTGCCGAGCGAGCAGCCCCGGCTCTCCTACACCCGCCGGGTCCCGGTCGGCGTGACCGGTGTGATCGCCCCGTTCAACGCGCCCCTCATCCTCTCCATCCGCTCGGTGGCCCCCGCACTCGCGCTCGGCAACGCCGTCCTGCTGAAGCCCGACCCGCGTACCGCCGTGTGCGGCGGGCTCGCGCTCGGGGCCGTGTTCGCCGAGGCCGGGCTTCCCGAGGGGCTGCTGCACATCCTGCCCGGCGGCGCCGAGACCGGGCAGGCGCTGGTCGCCGACCCGCGCATCCCCGTCATCTCGTTCACCGGATCGACCGCCGCCGGACGCCGGGTCGGCGAGGCGGCCGGCCGTCAACTCAAGCGCGCCCACCTGGAGTTGGGCGGGAACTCCGCACTCGTCGTGCTGGCCGACGCCGACATCGAGGGCGCGATCGCGCAGGCCACCTGGGGGTCCTTCTTCCACCAGGGCCAGATCTGCATGACCACCGGCCGCCACCTCGTGCACGCCTCGCTGTACGAGGAGTACATCGAGCGGCTCGCCGCCAAGGCCGACGCGCTGGCCGTCGGCGACCCGTACCGCGAGCAGGTCCACCTGGGGCCGGTCATCGACCGGTCCCAACTCGGCAAGATCCACGGCCTGGTGGAGTCCAGCACGGCTCGTGGTGCGCGGCTCGCGGCGGGCGGCACCCACCGGGACCTCTTCTACCGCCCCACCGTGCTCGCCGACGTCGACGACCACACCCCCGCCTATGCCGAGGAGGTCTTCGGACCGGTCGCCCCGGTCCGCTCCTTCGCCACCCTGGACGAGGCCGCGGCCCTGGCGGCGGCGGGCCCGTACGGTCTCTCGCTCGGCATCGTCACGCGGGACACCGCGCTCGGCCTCGAACTCGCCGACCGCATTCCGACCGGGATCGCCCACGTCAATGACCAGACGGTCAACGATGAGGCGGTCGCGCCCTTCGGGGGGATCGCGGCGTCCGGGACGGGGGCGCGGTTCGGGGGTTCGGCGAACCTGGATGCGTTTACGCAGTTGCGGTGGACCACTGTTCGCCGCGAACCGGCGGGGCATCCCTTTTAAGCACCCTGCGGTGGGTGCGGCTGTCCGCGGAAGGTGAGGTTCTTCGGCTGCGGGCTGCCTGTGGCTCGTCGCGCGGTTCCCCGCGCCCCTTCGGGGCATGGAGCCACGGCGGCATCCGGACCGCTCGGGGGCCCGACGCGACACGCCCCGATCGAAGCCTGCCGTTCGCACAGCGAGCCCCCAACCGCCGGCACCGGACACCGGTCCGGCATTCTTGGGCGGTGCACTCGGTTCTCTCCGGCTTTTTGCCCATCTGGACCATCACCGCGTTCGGCTGGGGCGCCGGGCGGTTCAACCTGCTCGGTGACCAGGCCCAGCAGGTCCTCGGCCGCTTCGCGTTCACCTTCGCCATGCCCTCGCTGCTGTTCCTCACCATGGCGAAGTCACGGCCCGGCGAGCTGGCGCAGCCCGGCGTCGCGGTGTTCGCCCTCAGCCTGGTCGCCGTGTTCGCGGCGGGGCTGATCGCGAGCAGGCGGCTCTTCCGGCGCAAGAAGGCCGAGCAGGCGATCGGCGCGATGGCCGCGTCCTATGTGAACTCGGCGAACCTCGGCATCCCGGTCGCCGTGCACGTCCTGCACGACACGTCGTTCATCGTGGCGGCGGCCCTGTTCCAGATGCTGTTCATCACTCCGCTGATCCTGGTGCTGATAGAGCTCGACGTACGCCGTGACGCGGGCCGCCGCTGGCTGCGGATGCTCCAACTGCCCATACGCAATCCGGTAGTCGGGGCATCGGCCGCAGGCGTGGCCGTCGCCGCCCTCGGGCTGCGTCTGCCCGACGAGGTCGCCTCGCCGCTCACCATCCTCGGCGGCGGCGCCGTCCCCGCGGCCCTGTTCGCGCTCGGCATGTCGCTCACCGCACGGGCCGCGGCCGACCCGGGGGAGCGGGCCGAGCGCAGCGTGCTCGTCGCCCTCAAGATCGCCGTACAGCCGCTGCTCGCCTACGCGTTGGGCAGGTGGGCCTTCGGGCTCGGCGGGCACGAGCTGTTCGCGGTGGTGCTCTGCGCCGGACTGCCCACGGCGCAGAACGCCTTCATCTTCGCCTCCGAGTACCGGTTGGACACCGCGCTGCCCCGGGACACCGTGCTGCTCTCGACGCTCCTGTCGATGGCGTCCCTCTCTCTGATCGCGGTCCTCCTCGGCTGACCGCTCAGCAGGGCTGGCGCCACACGTCCAGCTTGAGGTTCTTGCGCATCGAGGAGAGCCCGAGCTTGTCGGACTCGGCACAGAAGTCCTTGGTGGGCAGCTCGTACTCGACGTGGAAGACCGCCTTGTCCGCCTTCACGAACGGCGTGAGCAGTGCGCACTCGTCGTACTGCGCACACTGCTCGTTGACCGCGAAGTCGAAGGCGGGCACCAGTTCCGGGATCTGCTGGAGATCGTTCTTGAGACCCACCGCAAGGCCCCGCGCGTGCGCGATGCCGGAGAGCATGCGGTTGTACGCGAGCTGGTCGGCGGCCTTGAGAGGAAAGCCCGTCTTGTTGAGGTAGCCGTCCATGAGATCCGGCTCGACCGCGTCGAAGCCCTTCTCCTTGCACATGTCGAAGCGGCGCTCCATCAGCGGACGCAGCACGTCGATCTGCCGGATGTCGAGCCAGCGCTCGCCCTCCCAGCCGTTGTTCTCGCCCTGTACGGCGGCCGGGAAGTCCCCCTTGTCGGGCCGGAAGTTCTCCCAGGCGCCCGCGTTGATGTAGCAGATCGCCTTACGGCCTTCACTGTGCAGCTTGGCGACGTCGGCCGCGGTGTTCTCGAAGCCGTCGATGTCGTACACCGGGACGTCGGGGCCGTCCTGCACCCGGCCGTTGAGCTGCCACTGCCAGGCGGTACCGGGCTTGGGCTGCCATGGCTTCGCCGGCGCCGAACCGCTGGGGGAGGGCGACGGAGAGGCGGGCCGGCTGGGCTTGGGAGTCGTGGAGGGCGCGTGGGAAGGGGAGGGCGTGGCCGTCGGCCGCGGGGTGTCCGGGCCGTCCGCGTCGTCGTCCGAGGGGCCGGACGAACAGGCGGTGGCGAGCAGCAGAAGGGTGACGCCGGTGCAGAGCAGCGCCATCGGATTGCGGGCCAGGGTGCGGTTCATGGCGTCTTTCCGGGAAGCACGGGCGGCAGAGCCGCCCACGGATTGGGTAGCTGGCGCTCGACCACGCAGCACACGCCCGCCCCGCGGTCGCCGGCCGTCCGCAGGGCGAGCGCGAGAAGCGCCCCGGGCACGCCGTACACCAGGTGGCACAGGCGTTCCGGCGGCTGGCGGTCGGCCCAGCCGGGCCGGGTGAAGGCGGACACATAGGTGTTCCAGTGTCCTTCGAAGGTGACCAGGAGATCGGCGATCCGCAGATAGCCGGGCGCGGGATGCACGCCCGGGTTGAGCACCACGGTGGCCGCGCCCGCCCGCCGGGCTGCCCGGGCGGCCTGCCGCACGAACGGCAGGCCGGTCCGGTCGGCGGGCGCGCGGTCGAGGAAGCAGCCGTCGGCCCCGTACCAGTCGCGGTGCCGCTCGACGTCCCGCACCACGTCGGCCGGCGGCCGGGCGCCGTAGTCCAGGTCGACATAGCCGAGCACCCGGACGCCGGCCGAGCGCAACGCCTCGACCGGCTCGGCGAACGCCGGGTCCGGGGCGGCGCCCGGCCCGTCCGCCGCGTTGAGCACCACTCCGTAGAGACCGTCCGCCGCCTCGGCGAGCCGCTGCCAGGCGGCCGGGTCCTCGGTGGGGTGCACATAGAGGGGAACGAGCAGCATCAGTGCACCGGTTCCCGGTCCGGCTCGGCGCGCACGGCCGCCCACAGCGCGGACACCGAATCGGCGAGGGCATACCGGGGCGACCAGCCGAGGGTGGTCCGGGCCGCACTCGGGTCGGAGCACTGCCAGGGCACGTCCGCCGAGCGCGCCGAGCCCTCGGCGTTCTCCTCGATGTGGCCCTTGAACCCCGCGGCGCGGGCCAGTTCGTACACCAACTCCCTTACGGGGACGGCCTGTCCGCGCGCGACGTTGAGGACCGGGGGCAGCGGTCCGCCGTCGATGGCCGCCAGGACCGCGGCGTGGGCGACATCCCGTGCGTCCACGAAGTCGCGGTGCGCGGAGAGGTCGCCGAGCCGCACCGCGGAGCGGGGTCCGAGGTCGCGCAGCTGCCGGGCGAGGCGGCCCGGCAGCCCGGCGGCGGGCGCGCCGGGACCGACCGGGTTGGTGATCCGCAGGACCACCGCGTCGAGCCCGGAGGAGGTGACGGCCAGGGTGCCCGCCAGCTTGGTGGCTCCGTACAGGGTGGTCGGGCGGGCGGCGGACTGCTCGGTGACGCGCTCGCCGATCCCGCTCGGCCCGTACTCGGCGGCCGAGCCGAAGTGGACGAGCCGGGCGGTCGGGGCGGCCTCGCGCAGCGCCGCGCACAGCACGGCGGGGCCCCGCACGTTGACTTCGGCCAGCGCCATGGACTGCGGGCCGACCGCCCCCGCGCAGTTGATGACGGCGTCGGGGGCGTACGAGAAGAGCCGCTCGGCGAGCGGGCCGGGGCCGACGGTGGCGAGGTCCACGGAGAGGTCGGCCGTCGGGCCCCGGCCCGCGCCGAAGAACCGCACGCCGGGCAGGGCGCGCAGCTCCCGGGCGACATGGCCGCCCAGGTAGCCGCTGTGGCCCAGTACGAGAATGCGCATGGGCGGGTCAGGCCCCCTTCAGCAGGAGGGAACGGTGGGTGGTGAACTCGGCGTTCGCCCGGTCGTAGTCGTCGGGGCGCCCGATGTCCAGCCAGTACCCGTCGAACGCGTAGGCGTGCGGCGGGGTTTCGGCCTTCAGGAGGTCGAGCACCAGCTCGTCGAAGCCGAGCGGCAGACCAGAGGTGTATCCGGCCAGCGTGCTGAGGGACAGGCCGTACACGCCCATCGAGACCCGGTAGTCCATGCTGGGCTTCTCGGTGAAGCCCACCACTTTGGTGTCGTCGGTGGTCAGCACCCCGAAGTCGATGTGCACCTTGCGGGCGTACGTGGCGATCGTCAGCGGGGCGCCGCTGGTGCGGTGCCGGGTGAGCACGTCCGCGTAGTCGAGGTCGGTCAGGATGTCCCCGTTCATGACGAGGAAGGACTCCGGCAGCCGGTCCCGCATGGTGAGCAGCGGGCCGATGGTGCCGAGCGGGCTCTCCTCGGTGCTGTAGTCGATGTTCAGACCCCAGCGTTCACCGTCGCCCACATAGGCGCGGATGATCTGGCCCAGGTGGCCGATGGCGATGGTGCAGCCGGTGAAGCCGGCGGCCGCGAGCTGGCGCAGCACGATCTCCAGGATCGCGTGCTGATCGCCGATCGGAACCAGCGGCTTGGGCAGCGCCGTGGTGTACGGCCGCAGCCGGACGCCCTTGCCTCCGGCGAGTATCACTGCGTGCATGGGAGCCTCCCTGAGAATGGGACTGGCGGGGTCAGATGTTGTAGATGCCGGTCTTGTAGCGGGCGAGGTTGCCCGGGTCGCGGAAGAACTCCGCGGTCCGCTCCAGGCCCGACTCCAGGCCGAACCCCGGCTGCCAGCCGGTGGCTTCGGTGAGCCGGCTCGCGTCCGCGACCAGACGCATCACTTCGGAGTTGGCGGGCCGGATGCGCTGCCCGTCCTCCCGTACGTCGAGTTCGGCGCCCATCACCTTGCCGATGAGCCGCACCAGGTCGCCCACCGAGATCTCGGTGCCGGTCCCGGCGTTGAAGGTGCGCCCCACGACGCGCTCGGCGGGGGCGGTGCCCACGGCGAGGAAGGCCCGCGCGGTGTCGGCGGCGAACGTGAAGTCCCGGGTCGGCCGCAGATCGCCCAGCGTGATGGTGCGCGAGCCCGCCGCGACCTGGCCGATGACCGTGGGGATCACGGCTCGCATCGACTGGCGCGGCCCGTAGGTGTTGAAGGGCCGCAGCGTCACCACGGGCGTGCCGAAGCTCGCGTAGTAGCTGTCCGCGAGCCGGTCCCCGCCGGCCTTCGAAGCGGCGTAGGGGGACTGGGTGTTGATGGGGTGGTCCTCGGTGATGGGCACGGTCTGCGCGGTGCCGTACGTCTCGCTGGTCGAGGTGTGCACCAGGCGCGGGATCTCCAGGGCGCGGACCGCTTCGAGCACGTTGAGCGTGCCGGTGACGTTGGTGTCCACGTAGCTGTGCGGGGCCTGGTAGGAGTACGGGATCGCGATCAGCGCCGCCAGGTGGTAGACGGCCTCGGCACCTTCGGCCAGACCCCGCACGGAGCCGGGGTCGCGGACGTCGCCCAGGACGATCTCGACCTGGTCCAGGACGTCGGCGGACAGGGTCTCCAGCCAGCCGTACGACGAGAAGGAGTTGTACTGGGCCATCGCGCGGACGCGGTGCCCGGAGGCGACGAGGGCCTCGGTGAGGTGGGAGCCGATGAAGCCTTCGGCTCCGGTGACGGCGACAAGCGGTGCGGAAGTCAACTGCCGCTCCTTTCAACGCTGTTCAGAACATTGGGTGATCATTCGAGTGCGGTGCGTGAGGCTGGTGCCCCGCCCTGTGCCGGGTGGGGCGCGGTACGGGTCAGGCGTGCGCGGTCGGCCGCCCGAGCAGGTGCAGGGTGGTGCCGGCCAGGGTGAGGGCGGCGGCCGCGCAGCAGAGCAGTTCGGTGAGCGGGCCCGGCGGTGGTGCGAGCAGCCCGGCCGAGGCGACCCCGGCCGCGGCCGCCAGGCTGACGGCGGCAGGCGGCCAGGCGATGCCGAACGCCTGGAGCAGCAGCGCCGTCCACAGCAGTGCCGCGAGCGCGAGCAGGGGCGCGGGCTCGGCCCCGGTGAGCAGGGCCGCGGGAAACAGCGGGAGCAGATAGACGAGGAGGCAGCCGCCGAGGACGGCGGCCGAGCGCCGGCGGAACGCGGCCGGGGTGGCCGTCGCCCGCAGCGCCGCGACCGACAGGCCCCGGTAGCGGTAGAGGAGCCATTCGGCGGGGCCCATGCTGAGCGTCAGCGCGATCACCGCGAGCGGATGGCGCTGCCCGGCGAACGCCACGAGCACACCGGCGGCCAGGCCGAACAGCCCGTACGGCAGTGAGGCCACGAGCCGGGGCGCCGCCGAAGAGGTCGCGGCGGGTTCCTTCAGCGCCTCCCGCAGGCAGTGGCCGACGGCCGCGACCACCAGGATCAGGGTGAGCGCGCACAGCCCCACCCGCATCAGCGAGCCCGGCTCCCGGAACGGCAGGACCGCGGCCCCCGCGATGATCGGGGTGAGCGCGCCGAGCAGGAGCCGCTCGCGCGCCAGGACCAGGAGGATCCCGGCCGCCGCGAGATAGCAGGACTGTCCGGCCACGAAGAACGCCGCTTTGCTCGGCCCCACGATCGCGAAGCCCGTGGCACAGGCCGGCAGTGCGCCGAGCGGTGCGCCCGCCATCAGTGTGCGGGCCGCCTCGGCCCGGCCCGAGGCCATCCGCAGATAGGCGCGGTGCCCGAGCCCCTGCCCCCACGCCCACGACACGAGTCCCGCCACGACCAGGGCGAGCACCGCCCGGTCGCTCTGCCACAGCCGGGCGGTCAGCGGGTAGGCGAGCCCGGGCAGTGCGAACAGGGCGCCGCGCAGCGCGCAGCGGACCGGGTCGGGCTTCCAGGGATCGGCGGCCGCGGGCGGCTCCGGGAAGCTGCGCGGCACCCGCCGGTACAGGTCCTCGGCGAGCGCGAACAGATTGCGGTGACCGTACTCGTCAGCGATCTGCTGGGCCGTCAGGCCCTCGGACTCCAAGAGCGCCGCGACCTCGTAGGCGTGCACCGCGGGCCCTATCTGTTCGGCGAGTTCGGCGGCGAGCCGGTCCACTGCCGTGTCCTTGGCCGTCCGCGCGGGCGCCCGGCCCGGCAGGCGCAGCGTCATCGTGGACTCGGTGGCGAGCCGGAGCGTCAGGGTGTCGTCGCGGCCGTCGGGCGGCTCCAGACGGATGGGCCCGCTCATCCCGCCACCCGGCTCAGCTCGGCGGGGACCAGGCGCAGGGCCATCGTGGTGTCCGCGCTGTCTTCTCTTCGCCGCACCGGCGCAACTGCCCCGCCGCGTACGGAGAGTTCGAGATAGATGGCCCGGAAGGTGTCGACGGTCTGCCGCAGCGTGAACTGCTCGACGACGCGCAGCCGGGCCGCTTCTCCCATGGCCGCCCGGCGCACCGGGTCGCCGAGGAGTTCCAGGGCGGCCGCGGCCATCGCGTCCGGGTCGCGCGGTGGCACCACGAGCCCGGTCTCGCCGACCGCCTCGCGCACCCCGCCCACATCCGTGGAGACGGTGGCCCGGCCGCAGCTCATCGCCTCGATCAACGTGAAGGGGAAGCCCTCGCTGATGCTGGACAGCATGACCACGTTGCCCGCGGCGTAGGCGTCCCTGATGTCGTCGACGCGGCCCTCGAAGGTGACCGCGCCGCCCTGGTCGAGCGAGTCGGCAAGAGCCTCGCACCGCTCCCGGTACGCCTCGCCGCCCCGGGGCGTGCCGCCGAACAGGCGCAGCGTGGCCTCGGGGAGTTCGCTGCGCACCTTCGCGAAGGCGCGGATCAGCGTCTCCAGATCCTTGATGGGGTCAACTCGCCCTGCCCAGCTGAGAGTTGGGGTAGCGGGCTCGGGTCCGGCGGGCGGGAACGCCGCCGGGTCGACCCCGTTGTAGACCGTGCGTATGAGCTGGGGATCGGCCCCGCCCTGCTCCTCCCACAGCCGGTTGTACTGGTTGCCCGGCGTGATCAGGGCGGCCCGCCGGTACGTCTCCTCGGCGAGCAGCCGGAAGAACCCGAGCAGCACCGCCTTGACGGGCCAGCGGTACGGGGCGGTCCGGTAGCCCAGATAGCGCTCGCGCAGATAGACCCCGTGCTCGGTCAACAGCAGCGGTACGCCGTGGAGTTCGGCTCCCACCAGGCCCGGCAGGACGGCCACTCCGCCGCTGACCGCGTGCGAGACGCCCTGGCTCGGCGGGGTCGCGGCGAGCGGCCGCAGCGCGTGTTCCAGGAGCCCGGTCGCGGTGACCGCGTCGTGCAGGGTGGGCCGGGCCTCGCGCACGGCGAGCCCCGGCCGGTTCCACACCTCGGTCATGACCCGGATCGCCCGGTCGCCGCGCAGGGCGGGGCTGAGCCTGCCGTCCCGGGCGGCCCGGGCCATCTCGTACAGCGCCGGGCCGAACCCGCTCTCCGCCGCGGGATCCAGCAATGCGGTGAGGAAGCGTTCGTACGCCGTCATCAGGCGCCGTTCCTGGCGGCCGCGCGGGGCCGAACCGGCGGGGGCGGGGCCCCACATGGGGACCGAGACGGCCTCGGAGGCGTGCGGCGGGAGGTCCCACACGGTGGGCTCGCGGCCGGTGCCGGTCACCGCGATGATGTCGAAGTCGATGTCGGGCATTCCGGTGACGAGTTGGTCGCACCAGACGCTCACCCCGCCGTGGCTGTGCGGATAGGTGCCCTCGGTGAGCAGGGTGACCCGCGCCGCGCCGGAGCGCGGCGCGCGGTGTGGTACGTGCATGCATGCGCTCCGCGGCTGAAGAGAGCGGTGGGTGGTGAAGGCGGCCCGGCGGCCCGCCGCCGCGGCGGCGGCGGGCGTCCGGAACCTCGGCGGACCGGTGTCAGCGCCGCTCGGCGCTGTACGGAACCGGCTTGCTGACACCGGTGGGGACCGGCGTGCGCGGTGCGCTCTGCGGCGTCGCGCGCTCGGCGGACGGCGCGGGGCGGGACTGCGGTGCCAGGGCTCTGGCGGGGGCCGGCGCGAGGGCCAGCGAGACGCTGCTCTGCCCGGTCTGCGGCGACACCCAGCCGGACACGCTCCCGGCGTAGGCCTGGCCGAACGCCGAACTGCCGCTGCCCAGAACCTGGTTGGTGCCGTTGAGCATCGTCGCGGTGACGGCCACGCCCGCCGGGGCCTGCACGGTCACGCTGTCGCCGATCCGGTAGCCGGTGACCTGACCGGCCTTCACGGCGGTGTTCCAGGCGCCCCGGTTGCGCAGCTCGGCGCCGATGTCCTTCATCCGCAGGTTCACCAGCGGGGCACTGGCCGCGTACAGCGTCTTGTACTGGTCGAGCACCCCGTCGAGGACGGGATAGCCGATGCGGTCCTCGGCGAGGTTGGACTGGTGGATGAAGTGCGGCCGCGGGTCGTTGCCGAGGACGTGGCCGAGCGCGACCTGGGTTTCCAGGGGAACGATGTGGCCCGTGTACCCGGTGGTCGTGCTGAGCGGCGCGGGAAGGCAGGTGGTGTTGGGCAGGTCGTCGCAGAGGCCGCTGCCGCCCTGGGCGCGGCTGGTGTAGATCCAGTTGTACTCGTCGACCTGCTCGGAGACATGGCCCGCGTTGTAGAAGATGTTGATCGGGTAGCGGGCGACGGTGAGCGCGGAGCCCACCTGGCGCTGCTCGGGGTCGCGCGACATGTCGGCGCCGAGCCAGTCGATCTTGTTGGCGGCGAGCGCGGGAGCCAGGTACGGGTTGTCCTGCGGCTGCTGCGGCAGGAGCTTCATCCCGGAGTGCTCCCCGGTGATCAACTCATCGGATTCGACGGGCAGTCCGAAGCCCTGCGCCCACTGCTGGTTGTCGGATATCTCCTTGGATATCTCGGTCTGGCTCACATACTTCGTCGAGCCGTCCGGGTTGGTCGCGCACTTCCACGGGACGACCGACACGTTCTGCTCGCAGCCGAGGAAGGCGTGGTCGTAGGTGTGGTTGATCCAGCGGAAGTCGCCCTTGTTCAGGGCCAGCTGGTCGGCGAGCTCGTCGGCCCCGTCGTGGTTCTCGCGGTACTCGACGCTGCCGCCGCCGTTGTAGGCGAGGTCGAGCGTGAAGCCCCGGGACTTCTCCCAGGCGACCGCGTTCTTCACATCGTCCGGGGTCATCCGGATCGAGTCCTCGACGCCCTGCCCGGGCGGGCAGTCGACGTCGCCCGGCGTGCAGTTGAGGTTGGGGTCCCAGCGGTCGTCACCGGCGAACACGTCGTCCACGTGGACCGCGAAGTAGTTCCGCGAGGCGCCGAGCCGCACGTTCTGCGTCATCCAGTCGACGATGCCCCGGGAGAGCAGCTTGAACTGCTCCTGGTACTGGTTGTACGCGAAGGTGACGACCAGCTCCCGTCGCCCGTCGTGGCGGTACTCGCCGACGAGGGTGCCGTTGCCCGCCTTGCCGGGGATCGGAGCCTCGACGTAGCTCGTGAAGTCCGCGCCCGCGGCCGGCTGTGCGAGGAAGGCGTAACTCTCGCTCACCGAGGGGGAGTTGTCCTCGAAGGGCACGCTCCCGTTGAGGTAGCCGAACGGGCCGGTGCTGCGGCCGGCCGCCGTCACCTGGGCCTTGAAGCCGTCCGCCGAGCCGCTGTAGCCGCTGGAGGCGGCGGGCTGCAGACCCACCTGCGGACGCGCGTAGGTGTAGGCGTCGACCTGCGGGATCGCATACGACTTCTCGTAGACGGCGAGCGCGGCCATCTCGGCCGAGCCGGTCGGGAAGGGGTTGTCGTTGGGCAGCACCACGGCCTGGTACTTGGCCCGGGGTGTGCCGTTCACGGTGTCGGCGAGGAACGCCGCGTCGATCACGGGGCGGCCGGACTGCTCCAGGTCGACCACGGTGTACGGAGTGCCCTCGCCGTCCAGTTCCGCGGTGATGGCCTCGGTGGCGGGGCCGCCGTCCGAGACGACGAGGACCTTCAGGTCGATGCGCGGCGCGGGCGTCGCCGAGTACGCCGGCGCCGCCGGTAAGCCCGTGGCGAGCAGCACTCCGCCGACGGCCAGGCCGGTGAGGTGTCTGCTGCGGTGTGTGTTCCGCTTCACGCGGTGAAGTCCCCTCCCCTGGAGGTCCGTTCGGCTCCCCTGCCTGCGCGGACCCCTTGCACGACGGAACGGGCACGCCCTGATGCGAAGGGCCCGCCGTTCCGCTCTGACGCGTCACATAGTGCGGCCCTTCGAGGAGTTTTCGAGTGGCTACTGTGAAACATGACGAAAAACCGTGGCCGCTGTGGTGGGGCGCAGACCGGTGCACAGAAAAATGTGCGGGTTTCAGGACGGTCTCGGCGTGGTGTGCCGGGGCGGGAAAATCGGAGCGGCCCGGCGGAGTAACCGCTTTCGGGGCGGGGGGCGCACGACGGCGCGAACCGCCAATGGTCCAGACAACACGGCTTTCCGGGACGTATCCGGTTTTCGGCCACGCGAGCGAAACATTCACTCGAATGCGGGCCGTGGATGTTTGATTCCGGACACACGAAACCGGCCGACCCGGGGGGAGGGGCCGACCGGCATCCGTGGGCCGCGGACAGGCGCGGCCGAGGGTTGGTCAGTGAGCGCCGGACGGGGCGGGGGTGGCGCAGTTGACCCGCATGGTCGGGGAGTTGAAGACGCCGTCCTTGTGGCTCTGGCTGTCGTTGTACTCGTAGTAGACGTACGAGTAGAACGCGATGTTGCCGTTGCAGCCGGAGTTCGCTGCCACCTGCACCGGAATGGTGACCGTGCGGCTGGTGCCCGGCGCGACCGGGACGGAGTAGTTCACGCCGATCGAGGTGGTGCCGGTCCCGGTGCAGGTCACGCCCTCACCGGTACACGAGGCGAGCGAGTACTTGAGGTCCGGGCGCTGGGTGGTCGCCCAGGTCGGCTGGACCGACTGGTAGACGAACCACACATCGGTGGTCTGGTTGTTCGTGAAGGTCATCTTCAGATTGACCGTGCCGCCGGGGGTGGCCGCCGTCTGGTCGGCGCTGAAGCTGACATCGGCGGTGTCGGCGCTCGCGGACTGGCTCATGCCGAAGAGGGCGAGGGAGGAGGCAAGGACCGTGGCGAGGCCGAAACGCCTCAGGTGTGTGATTCGCATGAGGACGGAGAGTAGGAGGAAGCACACGGAACGTCCGCTGGATCACCACATTGTGGAGCACTTCCTGGCTCGAACCCTGTGGGTGTGAACTGGCCGTGCATTGGCGCCGGTCGGCATCTTGACCGCACCTCATGTACAGCGTGCGGAGGTGCGACCGGTGGGCCCGCACAGGTGGCTGACCGGTAACCGACGCTCCCCGCCGTGCCCAGCAATGGCGCATTCCGCCCCGGACAACGCCGCGGCCCCCTCCCGTGGGCGGGGAGGGGGCCGTGATGAGAGGGAGAACCGGGGCTACTTCTGCTGCGCCGCCTCGACCGACTTGCGGACCTCGTCCATGTCCAGGCCGCGCGCCTGGCCGATGACATCCTCCAGGGCCGCCTCGGGAAGGGCGCCGGGCTGCGCGAAGACCGCCACGTTGTCGCGGACGATCATCAGCGTCGGGATCGACCGGATGTCGAAGGCCTGCGCCAGCTCCTGCTGGGCCTCCGTGTCCACCTTTGCGAAGACCAGGTCGTCGTGGCGCTCGGACGCGGCCTCGTACACCGGGGCGAACTGACGGCACGGGCCGCACCAGGAGGCCCAGAAGTCGATCAGCACGAATCCGTTCTCGGACACGACCGAGTCGAAGTTCTCTTTGGTCAGCTCGACAGTCGCCATCATTCACACCTCTTCCCGGCCCCGGGGGTGGGACCGCCTCGCACAACCGCGTGCGCCGCCGCGGTATTCCGTCCTTGGCGTGTGCCCCTGTGGCCACGGAGTACACCGCCCACCAGACTGTGCCTATGACGGAAGCCGAGGAATACGACGTGGTGGTGCTGGGCGCGGGACCGGTCGGCGAGAACGTCGCCGACCGGGTGCGGGCGGCCGGTCTGAGCTGCGCGGTGGTGGAGAGCGAGCTGGTCGGCGGCGAGTGCTCGTACTGGGCCTGCATGCCCAGCAAGGCGCTGCTCCGCCCGGTCGTCGCCCGCGCGGAGGCACGCAGGGTGCCGGGACTGCGCCAGTCCGTGCAGGGCCCGCTGGACGCCCGGGCGGTCCTGGACCACCGCGACGCGTACACCTCCCACTGGAAGGACGACGGCCAGGTCGCCTGGCTCGACGGCATCGGCGCCCACCTCTACCGCGGCCACGGCCGCCTGTACGGCACCCGCAAGGTCAGCGTCACCAGCCCCGAGGGCGAGCACCACGTCCTGACCGCCCGGCACGCCGTCGCCGTGTGCACCGGCAGCCGGGCCCAGCTCCCGGACCTCGCGGGCCTGGCCGACGTGAACCCCTGGACCAGCCGCGAGGCCACCAGTGCCCAGGAGGTGCCGGGCCGGCTCGTGGTGGTCGGTGGGGGAGTGGTGGCCGCCGAGATGGCGACCGCCTGGCAGGCGCTCGGCGCCCAGGTCACCGTGCTGGTGCGGGGCGAGGGCCTGCTGCCGAGGATGGAGCCCTTCGCCGGTGAGCTGGTCGCCGACGCGCTGCGCGAGGCGGGCGCCGAGCTGCGCACCCACACCTCGGTCACGGACGTCGTACGCAATGTGGCGACCGGCGCGGTGACCGTGTCGGTGCGCGGCCCCGAGGGCGACGAACGCCTGGAGGCCGACGAGATCCTCTTCGCCACCGGCCGCGCGCCCCGCACCGACGACATCGGCCTGGAGACCATCGGCCTCGACCCCGGCTCCTGGCTGCCCGTCGACGACTCCTGCCGCGTCGAGGGCAGCGACTGGCTGTACGGGGTCGGCGACGTGAACCACCGTGCGCTCCTCACCCACCAGGGCAAGTACCAGGCCAGGATCGCCGGGGCGGCCATCGCGGCCCGCGCCGCAGGCACCCCGGTCCTGGAGAGCGACCGCTGGGGCGCCCACAACGCGACCGCCGACCACACGGCCGTCCCCCAGGTCGTCTTCACCGACCCCGAAGCCGCCTCGGCCGGGCTCACCCTGGCCGAGGCGGAGGCCGCGGGACGCCGGGTGCGCTCGGTCGACTACGACATGAGCGGTGTCGCGGGCGCCGGCCTCTACGGCGACGGCTACACGGGCAGGGCCCGCATGATCGTCGACGAGGACCGGGGCGTCCTGCTCGGCGTCACCTTCGTCGGCCCCGGTGTCGGCGAGCTGATCCACTCGGCGACCGTCGCCATCGCGGGCGAGGTCCCCGTGGAGCGGCTGTGGCACGCGGTCCCGTCGTACCCGACGATCAGCGAGGTGTGGCTGCGCCTCCTGGAGACGTACCGGGGATGAAGCGCGGCTCAGGCCGCGAACGCGTCGACGCCGGTGAGCTCGGCCGACAGCGCCCACAGCCGGGCGGCCTGCTCGCGGTCGGTCGCGTGCGGGCTCACCCCGCTGGTGAGCGCGTCGCGGTCGAGCTCGCCGTCGGCGGCGCCGACCGCGCCCGCCGCCGCGGGTTCCGCGATGTCGCAGTCCTCGCAGTAGACGCCGCCCAGACCCGCGAGCTGCGGGGAGGTCGCCGCCCACACCTGGGTGGCGGCGCCCTGCTCCGGCGTCTTGAAGTCGAACGACCAGTTGCCCTGCGCGTCGACCCAGCCCGCCGCGATGCGCTCCTCGGGCGAGACATGGCGCACCAGCGGGGTGTGGATCTCGCCGGGATGCAAGGAGAACGCCCGTACGCCCGCGCCCCGGCCCAGCGCGTCGAGGTGCACGGCCAGCAGCACATTGCCGGTCTTCGCCTGCCCGTACGCCTGCCACTTGTCGTAGCCGAGCGCGAAGTGCGGGTCCTCCCAGCGGATGGCAGAGAGCTGGTGACCCCGCGACGAGACCGCCACGACCCGGGCGCCGCCGCCCGCCGTGAGCGCCGGCCACACCCGGTTGACCAGCGCGTAGTGCCCGAGGTGGTTGGTCGCGAACTGGGCCTCCCAGTCCGGTCCGACCCGGGTCTCCGGACAGGCCATGACCCCGGCGCTGTTGATCAGGACGTCGATGGAGCGGCCGGAGGCCAGGAACCGGTCGGCGAAGGCGCGCACGCTGTCGAGGTCGGCGAGGTCCAGCGTGTCGACCTCGACGCCGGGAATCCCGGCCACGGCCGCCTCGGCGACGTCGAGCCGGCGGGAGGGGACCACGACGCGGGCCCCCGCCCCGGCGAGTGCGCGGGTCGTCTCCAGGCCGATCCCCGAGTAGCCGCCCGTGACGACCGCGAGCTTCCCGGTGAGATCGGTCCCGGCCAGTACGTCCGCGGTGGTGCTCCGGGCGCCGAAACCTGATCCGATCTTGTGCTGAGGGGTGTGCTGTTCAGAGTTCGTCATGGTGACGAACCTAGGAGTTGAAGTGCGCTCTCAGTCAACTCGCCTCCCCTGTCGGTCGGTTGGTCTCAGCGGCCCTCCAAGTCGCTCTCCGGTTCCGGTGTCTCCTCGGGCTCGGGCTTGCCGGCTCGCGCATCGGGGTCGGCCGCGACGGGCTGCCACACGCGCGGCCAACGGCGCTGGACGAGAGCGGCGATCAGGCCCGCGACGATGCCGGTGATCATGGGTTCGCCGTGCCCGTCGCCGAGCAGCAGCAGGACCGCGCCGTCGACGACGATCGCGGCGGCCAGCAGGTAGTGGCGCCTGCCGGGGCGGATGAGCAGAGCGAGCCCGGCGATGCTGGTGGCGAGCCGGAAGGTGAGCCCCGAGTTGCCGCCGCCGGGAGGCCCGTGGACCAGGAACGTGTCGACGCTGAAGACGAGCATGAGCGCGGGGACGAACGCGAGCAGCAAGCGGGTGCCCCAGACGCGCTCGGCGGCGAAGCCGATGAGGGCCAGGACGAAGAGGTTGAACGCGGTTCCGCCTACCCCGCCGTCCTGCACCATGAACGAGGTGTAGACCCGCCACCACTGGCCGTGTTCGATGATCAAGCCGGAGTCGCGGTGCAGGGTGTCGTAGATCTGGGGGAACGCGAACTGGAGCAGGGAGGGGATCGCCACGAGCAGCCAGAGCCCGATCGCCACCTTCGGCGGCTTGCGCAGGCTGAACGTCCGCTGCGGCAGCCCGTCCATGACCTTCATGACCAGAACGATCATTAAGACGTACAGAGCAGGCGAAAGAAAATGGTCGGTCATGACCCTTATCTACCCCGTGTCCCCCCTGTCCTGCCGACACCACGCGGTATCGGCCACGCCTCCCCTACGCCTCGGACACCATCTGCGGTGCGGGACACCCGCCCTCAACAGGTCGGCGGGGCCCGCGAATTCGGCCTGAACCCGCCGCGAGGACGAGCGTGACGGTGATCGACGCGACGGCCATCACCGCCATGGCGGTCCCGGGCGATGTGCGCTGGGCGACCGTGCCCGCGAGGGCCGCGCCGATGCCCTGGAAGGTGAGCATGCCGCAGGAGTGCAGCCCGAGGGCCTGGCCCGTCATGCCCTCCGGGACCAGTGCCACGAGCCGCTCCTGCTGGAGCAGGCTCGCCGCGTATCCGACGGAGGAGAGCGTCACGGCCGCGACGACGAGCGGCAGGGGAGGGTGCGGGGCGAGTGCCAGGTAGGGAACGGCGAGCAGCAGCAGAAGCGGCATGGGCAATCGACGCCGCCAACTCGCCTTCAGGAAGCGGCCGGTGACGGTGTCTCCGGCCAGCATGCCGACGGCCGCCGAGGCGAAGAGCAGGCCCGCGTGATCGGGTGCGTACGGCACGAACAGGGACTCGCAGCCGACGATCAGACCGTTCGGCACCCACAGGCCGACATAGAGGCGGCGCCGCGAACTCGACGACCACAGCAGGGAGTTGACTCTCCAGGTCTCGGCGATCGACGGGCGCCCCGAGACCCGCGGCGGGCGGCGGGCGAGCCGCAGGCGGGCCACGGCCGCGGCGCTCGCGTACAGGATCGCGCCCGCGAGCAGGGTGCCGCGCGGGGAGAGCGCGGTCACCAGGACGCCGCCGACGGCGAACCCGCAGATCTGCATGGCGCCGGTGCTCATGTTGAGCACCGAGCGGCCGAGGAGATAGCGCTCCCTCGGCAGGATCTCGTCGAGCAGCCCGTAACGCACCCCGCCGCCGACCGAGGCGACCAGGCCCTGGCAGAGCAGGACCGCGAAGACGGCACCGATGGGCAGGCCCGGGACGGCGAGCAGGGTGGTGCCGGCGGCGAAGGCCAGCGCGATCGCCGTCGTCGCGGCACGCGGCGGCAGCCGGTCGGCCGCCGACATCAGCAGGCTCGCGCCGATCACCTGGGTGAACGAGGCGCCGAACATGCTGAGCGCGGAGAGCAGCGGCGAGGCGGTCGCCGCGTAGACGAGGGTGGCGAGCGCCAGCCCGCTCACCGTCGACGCGGCGACCTGGACGGAGGAGACGAGGAAGAAGGGAGTGAACTCCGGCGTGCGCAGGAGTTCCCGATAGGAAGGCATGACGGGGAGTCTTGGGGGCCGCGCGGCGAGGGCGTTACTGTTTCGCGGGGAGGCGAAACCATGGGGTGGTGGCAGGTCGGCGCGGACACGCTCGCGGGCAGCCGGTTCGTGGTCTCGCCCCTTGCCGAGACCACCGCGACGCTCTTCGCGCTGCTCGCCCCGACCGCCCACCATCCGGGCGAGCGGGCCTGGCTCGATGCCCAACTGCCTGTCTTCCGTGCTCGGTTGGCTGCCGATCCGGTGACCGCACAGCTCGTGCGCGCCGTGCGCAGCGCCCGCTGGACCGCGGACTACCTCGTGCCCACGCCGACCGGCGACGGCGAGCGGTCCTTCGAGGAGGAACTGGCGGAGATCCGTGCCACTCCCGCGCAAACCGTGCACGCCGACCTGGCCGAAACGATCGGCGGCCCGCTCCCTGCCGTGCTGCGCCGCGCCGATCTGGCGGACCGCACGGCGGACCTCCTCGACTGGCTGTGGACGCGGATCGTGCTCCCGGACTGGCCGCGCCGCCGCCGCGTCATGGAAGCCGACATCATCGCGCGCACCGGGCAGTTGAGCCGGGGCGGCTGGGCCGCGGTGCTCGACGACATGCGGCCCGGGATGCGCTGGCTCGGCGGGAGCCGGCTCCAGATCAATGTGCACGACCGTCCGCCCCAGGACATCTCGGCGGCCCAGCTCCTGTTCCTGCCGGTCACCCCGCGCCCGTGCTGGGTCACCTGGGACGACCGGGGGCACTACGCCGTCGTGTACTCGTGCACGGGCGCGCTCGCCGAATCGGGCCGGGCGGCGGCGCCCCGGGCCCTGGGTGCGCTGCTCGGACCGGCCCGCGCGGGGGTGCTCGTGCTGCTCGACACCCCGAAGAGCACGAGCCACCTGGTGGCGCTGACGGGCCAGGGCCTCGGCTCGGTGGGCCGCCACCTCAAGATCCTGCTCGATGCGGGCCTGGTGGGGCGGCGCCGCACGGGCCGGTCGGTGCTCTACTACCGGACCCCGGCCGGGGACGTCCTGGTCGCGGCGCCGGGGGGCGGGGGATGAGGCCTCGCCTGCCGTGAGTAATACTCTCCCTATGAACGCACGTGTTACGGATGGGGACCGCGGGGTGAGCGTCCGGCGGGCGACCGCGCGCGACGCCAAGCGGCTGACCCACCTGGTGCGTACCTCCAGCGCCTACGAGGGCCCGTATGCGCCGATGATCGCCGGGTACCGGGTGGGACAGGACTACATCGAGACCCACGAGGTGTACGTCGCCGTCGGCCGGGACGGCCGGGTGCTCGGCTTCTACGCGCTGATCCTGAACCCGCCCGAACTGGACCTGATGTTCGTCGCGGACAGCGCCCAGGGCCTCGGCGTCGGCCGCCTCCTCATGGCCCACATGAAGCACGAGGCGCGCGCGGCCGGGCTCGGCAGCGTGCGGATCGTCTCGCATCCGCCCGCCGAGGGGTTCTACCTCAGTGTGGGAGCGAGGCGGACCGGCACCGTGGCGGCCCGTCCGCCCGCCGTGATGTGGGACCGCCCGGAGCTCGAACTCACCACGGGCTAAAGGAAGTTGTCGGCCGCGTCGCGCACGAGGCCGACGGCGCGTCTCCGGCTGCGCTGTCCGGCGACCGGCCTCCGTCCGCACCGGATGAAACGCCATCACCTCACTCGGCGTAGTGCGAGTCGACGGTGGCCGGAGGGTAATCCGGTCGCCTGACACCGGTCGATATGTCGGAAAAGCAGGCTTAAGTTGTGATTCGGCATGGCAGACCGCTCACGGCTGCCGCCCGTGGAGGGGCGATACCTCCGCGCGATGGGGCCGCGAGGCCCCGAGCAGGCCGAGATGAGGGCGACATGGCGCACAGCGCGGGACGGCCGAACGACGGCGGTGTTCAGGGTGAGGGGAACGGACCGGACGCGGCGGCTCCCCCCGGCGCGGCATCGGCCGGCCGACGGCGCCAGGGTTCACGGAGGCCGCATCAGCCCAAACGGCGCAGGCTCGCCACCCGCGGGGCACTCGCGGCCGGCCTGCTGTGCGTCGGCGCCGTCGGCTACTCGGTGGGGGAGGCGCTGACCTACCCCGGTGACGACAGTACGGAGGCCCGCCTGGCCGGCTGGGCCCGCGAGCACAAACTGGGCGCGGTCGTCGACAAGCTGGAGAACCTGCAGTACGAACTCGACCCGCCCCATGTCGGCGGCTCCCTGCCGAGCGAGGCGCTGGCCCGCATGAAGGCGACGGCGCCCGCCATGCCGGTCCGGCACCACGAAGTGCCGCTGCGTGCCTCGATGCCGTCGCGGGTCACCCCGGCGCTGCCGGGCGAGGGCGTGTGGCGGGTGCTGAGCACCGCGCACGGCGAACCCGTGGTGCAGGGCACCTACGTGCGGCCCGACAGCGACCACACCTCCTACCAGGCGGCCATCGCCTGGATCAGCGGCAAGAAGGCACGCTTCGAACTGCACCCCGGGGTGCGCGAGCCCGGCGGCAGCTTCTCCGTGCCGCCCAACGTCCCCAAGGGGAAGCGCACCGGTCTCCTCGCCACCTGGAACGGCGGCTTCAAGGTCACCGACGGCGGCTCGCGCGGCGGCTTCTACCTCGACGGCGAGACGGCGGGCGAGCTGCGGGACGGCGCGGCGGCGGAGGTCTTCTACAAGGACGGTTCGATCGGGATCGGCAAGTGGGGCCGCGACATGCGGATGACGCGCGACGTGGTCGGCGTGCGCCAGTGTCTGGAGCTCATGGTGGACAACGGAAGGGTCGTGCCGGACATCGACGTCGACTCCAAGTGGGGCGCCACCGACCAGAGCCGGATGTTCGTGCCGCGCTCCGGGGTCGGGGTGACCGCGCAGGGCGACGTCATCATGGTCGTCGGCCAGGCCCTCACCGCCCGGACGCTCGCCGAACTCATGCAGCAGGCGGGCGCGGTGCGCGCGATGCCGCTCGACATGAACCGCGCCTGGCCCTCCTTCATGAGCTACGACCCCACGAGTGACCCGGCCAACCCGAAGCCCACCAACATCCTCGACTTCGAGAACCCGCCGGAGCGCTACTACAACCAGGCGACCAGGGACTTCGTCGCCGTCTACGCGAAGTGACGAGCCGCTATTTGCGCAGATGTGCAAATAGGCGTACGGTCGTCCGGTAGCCAGGAGGAGCCAGGCAAGGGGGTGAGGACATGGAGCGAAGTCGCAGCAGTGCGGACCGGCATCGGCCGCGCGAACCCCTGTCCCCACACCCCTCCGGCCCGCGGTAGCGCCTTCCTCTGTGCGTCGCGGGGCCGGTGCGTCCGGCCGGAGCCCGGCCGGGTGAGAGGAGCTCCCATGTCCACCCTCACCACCTTCGACTTCGCCCTGCGGCTCGCCGTCGGCGTCGGCTGCGGCGCCCTGATAGGCGTCGAGCGGCAGTGGCGCGCCCGCACCGCGGGGCTGCGCACCAACGCCCTCGTGGCCGCCGGAGCCACCCTGTTCGTCCTCTACAGCGAGGCGGTCGGCGACGAGAGCAGCCCCACCCGGGTCGCCTCCTACGTCGTCTCCGGCATCGGATTCCTCGGCGGCGGCGTCATCCTGCGCGACGGCGCCTCTGTACACGGCCTCAACACCGCCGCCACGCTGTGGTGTTCGGCCGCACTCGGGGTGCTCGCCGCCTCGGGCCGGCTCGACCTCGCGCTGCTCGGCACCGCCGCCGTCCTCGCCGTCCACCTGCTGCTGCGACCGGCCGGGCGGCTGATCGACCGCGCGCCCGCGCCCCGGCACGACCCCGAAACCTCCGAGATCGAGGACGTGCGGGACGAGGTGCGCGCGACGGTTCCGTGCGACCGGCCGGTCGTCGACAGGGCGTCCGTCAGGTTGCCGGCACGCCGACCTGGGACCAGGCCTTGAGCACCGCCTGGATCTCGTCGCCGTCGCCGAACAGGCTGCGCGCGGAGGCGGCGGTCAGCCGCGCGAAGTCGGCGAACTGGGCGTTCGCGTCGAGTTCGCCGCCCGCGAGCGTGGCGTACCAGATCTTCCCCGCCCGCTCCCAGGCATTGCCGCCGAGCGCCGTGGCCAGCAGGTAGAAGGCGTGGTTGGGGATGCCCGAGTTGATGTGCACCCCGCCGTTGTCGCGGCTCGTGCGCACGTAGTCGTCCATGGTGGCCGGCTGCGGGTCCTTGCCGAGCTGCGGGTCGTCGTACGCCGTGCCCGGGGCCTTCATCGAGCGCAGGGCCTCGCCCTGGATGCGGGGGCCGAGCAGTCCGGCGCCGATCAGCCAGTCCGCCCGGTCGGCGCTCTGGCTCAGGGCGTACTGTTTGATGAGCGAGCCGAACACGTCGGAGACGGATTCGTTGAGCGCGCCCGACTGGCCGAAGTAGTCCAGGTTCGCGGTGTACTGCGTGACGCCGTGGGTCAGTTCGTGGCCGATGACGTCGACGGGCAGCGTGAAGTCGAGGAAGAGCTCCCCGTCGCCGTCGCCGAACACCATCTGCTCGCCGTTCCAGAAGGCGTTGTCGTAGTTGTCGCCGTAGTGCACGCTCGCGATCAGCGGCAGCCCGGAGTCGTCGATGGAGTGGCGCCCGTACGCCTTCAGATACAACTCGAACGTGGCACCGAGGCCTGCGTGCGCCCGGTTGACGGTGGCGTCGGCCGAGGGCTGATCGCTCTCGGAACGCACCTTCGTGCCGGGCAGCGCCTCCTGGTGCCCCGCGTCGTAGATGGTGCGCTCGGGCTTGTCGGACGGCGTGCCGGTGGGGGCGGCGGCGCCGCGAACGGTGGTGATCCGGCGCTGGGTACGCAGCTGGGCGTCGTGCTCCAGGGTGCGGCGCGCGGGCTCGTGCACGGTGGGGTCATCGACCTGGGCGAGCCGGTCGAGGATGTGGGGAGGTACGACGTGGCAGATGGCGGGTTTGTTCATGGGCAGCAATGTGGCACGGAGTGATTGAACTGTCACCCGGCGCAGTCGAGTTGGCCGGAATGTGCCGTCCGGCAGGCGCCCCTGGTTTATGGGGTGGGACCGTGTTAAAGGCCTCGCTGGACGCGCACTTCCCGGCGCCCTTCAGCGCGTTGACGCGTTCCGCGCGGCGTTTTTGTGGGTTGCCGCCACATAGGCGACCAGGGCCACGATCGGAACGATGAGGGCCAGAGTCACCGGGCCGGTGCCCCAGCCCAGACCCGCTCGGGTGGTGGGAACACCCATCCAGTCGGCGAAGGACGCGCCGAGGGGCCTGGTCAGGACGTACGCCCACCAGAACGCGGCCACCGCGTTCAGGCCGAGGTAGCGGCCGGACAGCGCGGGCACGGCGATCAGGGCGGTGAAGAGGAATCCCGACGCGAGGTATCCGAGCTTCAGCGTGCCCGCCGTGAGGTCGCCGACCGCGGTGCCCAGGGCGAAGGTGGCGAGCACGGTGGCCCAGTAGAAGAGCTCGCGGCGGCGGGTGCGGATGCTGTGGATGGAGAGCGTCCGCTCGCTGACGAACCAGGCGATCAGAACCGCGGCGAGCGCCAGGGTGAAGGCCACGGCGGACACCGTGTACGGGATGCCGGCCACGACGTGCACGACGTCGGCGGCCATTGTGCCGAACACGCTGACCATGACGATCGCCGACCAGTACGTCCAGGGCCGGTATCGGTCACTCCGGAACTGTGCGACAAGTGCGACCACCAGGCCCGTGAGTCCGAGGGCCCCGGCGGGAATGGGCCCCAGCGTGCGGCCCAGGTAGTCCGAGGCGGTCTCGCCCATGCCGGTGGTCAGCACCTTGACGATCCAGAAGAGGGCCGTGACCGCGGGGACCTTGCTCAAGCCGGAACCGGTCGGGGGTATGGCCCGGTGAGGGCGTTCCTCCGCTACGGGCCTTGTCGTCGCCTCGCTGCTCGGCTGCCCCATGGTCGTCCCTGCCCTCCCGGCGCGGCTCGCGCCCAGCCTCAACCGCACCTGAATTGGGCATGGTTGGGCCAATGAGTCCGACCCGGCGGTGATCGCCGCCAGGTGAATGTCTACGGGACTGTAGACGATCGACCTGTGAGCCTGCGGGGAGGGGTGGTCCACCGCTTGCGGGTGCGTGTAGGGCGGCGCGGACGCGCGGAGTCCGGATCGGTCGGCCACCTGGCCCCTCTCGTGCTTGGGGACCCCTTGACTACACCCATGTAGACGACTCGCAGGATCTTTGATTAAGGTATGCCTTCGCTAACTGAGGCGAGGCACGCCTTTGCAGGGCTGGGGAGAACGGCATGTGGGACGACGCGTTTCCAAGCTTCTTGATCGGTTTGAGGGAGGGGCTTGAGGCAGGGCTGATCGTCTCGATCCTGGTCGCCACGCTCGTGCGCGCCGGGGCCAAGTCCCGCCTGCCGCAGGTGTGGACGGGGGTGCTGGCTGCGGTCGCCCTGGCGATGAGCTTCGGCGCGGTCCTCACGTTCAGCGCCGCCAGCATGTCCGGGACCGCCCAGGAGGCGTTCGGCGGCACGCTCAGCGTGATCGCCGTCGCGTTCGTCACGGCGATGGTGTTCTGGATGCGGCGTTCCGCGCGCAGCCTCTCCGGCGAGATCAAGGAGAAGGTCACCGGGGCGCTCGCCATGGGTGCGGGCATGCTCGTCGTCACCTCGTTCCTCGCGGTGGGCCGCGAGGGCCTGGAGACCGCCCTGTTCCTGTGGACCACGGCCCGCGCGGCCGGCGAGTCCGCGGGGCCGATGATCGGCGCGGGCATTGGCATCTTCATCGCCGCCGGGCTCTGCTGGGGCTTGTACCGCCGGGTCCTGAAGATCAACCTCACCAGGTTCTTCACCGCCACCGGCGCCGTCCTCATCGTCATCGCCGCCGGAGTGCTCGGCTACGGCCTGCGCGACCTCCAGGAAGGCGGGGTGCTGCCCGGCAAGACCGCGTACGCCGTGGACCTGAGCCAGAGCATCGACCCGGGCGCCTGGTACAGCACCCTCGTCCAGGGCGTGTTCAACCTGACGCCGACGATGACGTGGCTCCAGGTCGTCGCCTACGCGGGCTACCTCGGTGTGGTGATGACGCTCTTCGTCCGGGGCGTGCGGACGACCGCGGTGAAGCCCGCCGGGCCCGCGGAGCCTGCCAAGCCCGCGGAGCCGGTCGAGTCCGCTGAACCGGCCGCTGAAGGCGAGCCCGCCGGGCAGCCGGTGAAGCCGGCCGCCGACGGGAAGCCCGCGGAGGAGACGCGGCCCGGGGCCCCCGCGCGGCGCCGCCCCGCCTGGGTCGTCCCGGCTGCTGTCGTCGCCGTCCCCGCCGTCGTCGCGGGTGCGGTCGTGGCCTTCGGCGGGTCCAAGCCCGTCGGCGCGCAGACCGTCGCCGTGTCCGAGAAGGAGTGCGGCAAGGGGTTCACCGCGCCGAAGCCCGGCCGCCAGACCTTCCAGATGCACAACACCGGCGACAAGGCCTCCGAGGTCTACCTCATCGACCCGGCGAGCAACGCGGTGTACGGCGAGATCGAGGGCCTGGCCCCCGGTACCACCCGCGACCTGGTCGCCACCGTCGCGGGCGGCTCCTACGCCTGGCGCTGCGTGCCCACTGGCGGCAAGGCCGTGACCTCCGCGTCCGTACGTGTCAGCGGCGGCGCCGCGGGCAAGGCGGTCGTGCCGGTCTCCGAGGCCGACCTGGCCGCGCCCCTCACCGCGTACAAGCAGTACGTGAACCAGGGCCTGACCACCCTGGCCGCCCAGACGAAGCAGCTCAGTGACGACATAGCGGGCGGCAACCTCGACGCCGCACGCACCGACTGGCTCACCGCGCACCGTACGTACGCCTCGCTCGGCGCCGCCTACGGCACCTTCCAGGACTTCGACAAGAAGATCAACGGGCGCACCGCAGGACTCCCGGACGGCGTGACCGACAAGGACTTCACGGGCTTCCACCGGGTCGAGTACGGCCTGTGGCACGGCCAGTCGGCGAGCGACCTCGCCGCGCCCGCCGCCCGCCTCGCCGAGGATGTGACAGGTCTTCAAAAGGCTTTTCCCACCCAGGACTTCGACCCGGCCGACCTGCCGCTGCGCACCCACGAGATCCTGGAGAACACCCTCCAGTTCGAGCTGACCGGCGACGCCGACCAGGGCAGCGGGACCACGCTCGCCACCGCCGACGCCAACCTCGCCGGAACGCGCGAACTCCTCGGCGTGCTGCGCCCGTTGCTCGCCTCCCGCGACGCACAGCTGCTCCCCAGGGTCGACGCCGACATCGACCGCGTACAGAAACTGCTCGACTCGGCCCACCACGACCCGAGCTGGACGCCCGTCGACAAGCTGGACGCCACCAGCCGCGCCCGGCTGAACGGCGCGACCGGCCAGCTCCTTGAGGACCTGGCCCCGGTGCCGGACCTCCTGGAGATCCGGAAGTCCGCCTGATGCCCGCCGAACGACCTGCCGCACGCCCCGAAGGGAACCCCGACATGCCCGCCGAAACCCCTGCCCCGCAAGGCGGCTGCCCCGCCGGACGGCGCTCGTTCGTCAAGACGGCCCTGGGCGCGGGCGCGGCCGGTGCGGTCCTGGCCGGCGGGGGATTCGCGCTGAGCCAGGCCGGTTCCGGCCAGGCGCACGCGGCCGGCACCGCCGATGCGGGGAAGGTGCCCTTCCACGGCGCCCACCAGGCCGGCATCCTCACCCCGCAGCCCGCGGCCGCCACCTTTGTGTCCCTCGACGTCATCGCGGACAGCCGCAAGGACCTCGCCGACCTGCTGCGCACCATTACCGAGCGGGCCCGCTTCCTGACCACGGGCGGCGCCCCCGCCGACCTCGGCGTCGGCGCCCCGCCGTCCGACAACGGCATCCTCGGCCCGGAGGTCCCCGCCGACGAACTGACCGTCACGGTCGGCGTGGGCGCCTCGCTCTTCGACGACCGGTACGGACTCGCCAAGGCCAAGCCGGTCCGCCTCACGCCCATGCGGACCTTCCCCAACGACAACCTGAAGCCCGCCGAATGCCACGGCGACCTCTCGCTCCAGATCTGCGGCGCCCGCCAGGACGTGGTCCTGCACGCACTGCGCGACATCGCCCGGCACACCCGCGGCGCCATGCAGATCAAGTGGCGCATCGACGGCTTCCAGAACGCGCCGCGCCCCACCGGCGCCCAGCGCAACCTGCTCGGCTTCAAGGACGGCATCGTCAACCCGGACGTGAAGTCCGCGCGCGAGACCGACCGCCTGATCTGGGTCGGCGACACGCTGGGCGAGCCGTCCTGGGCGGTCGGCGGCAGCTACCAGGTCATCCGCGTCATCCGCATGCTCGTCGAGTTCTGGGACCGGGTCTCGCTCACCGAGCAGGAGAAGATGTTCGGCCGCCGCAAGGACACCGGCGCCCCGCTGGACGGAGCGGTCGAGACCGACAGCCCCAACTACGCCAAGGACCCGCAGGGCAACGCGATTCCGATGGACGCGCACATCCGCCTCGCCAACCCCAGGACCCCGCAGACCGACAACACCCGCATCCTGCGCCGGGGTTACAACTACGACCGGGGCATCGACAACGTCGGCAACCTCGACATGGGCCTCGTGTTCTGCAGCTACCAGCAGGACGTCAAGCGGCAGTTCGAGGCGACCCAGGAGCGACTCATCGACGAGCCACTGGTCGACTACATCTCCCCGACCGGCGGCGGCTACTTCTTCGCGCTGCCGGGCGTGAAGGACGCCTCGGACTGGCTGGGCCGGGGGCTGCTCGGGGCCTGAGGCGGCCCTTCCGCCGCAGGCAGCGGTACCCGCGCCGGGCTGACCTGCCGAAACACGAAGAGCTGCGGGCCATCGGCGGGACCTGGCAGGGTTGTGCCCGGATCCTGGGGTTCCGTGCCCCGCGAGGGAATAGGTTGACCGCATGAGCAATCTCGATCGCCAGCCCGCGCTCTCCGTCTGCGGCGGACGTTGTTTGTAGCTCTCGGGTGCCAGTGCTCTGACCAGGTGATATGTGAGGATTGGCCTCCCGGACTGGTATCCGGGAGGCCATTTTCGTGAGCCGGGGGACAAGCGGGGGACGGTAGGGATTGGGGGGTTCTCGGCCCTGGGTGTAGGGCGAGCTGGCCTGCCGATTTGTGGGCGGTTGGAGGGCGGGTGTGACTTCCTGTCGTTTGATCGTCTCGCTTTTGGTGGGTAGTGAGGGCCAATTTGTCCCGCTCAAGAGGGGGCGTCTCTGTCATTGAGATCGACAGAGACGAAAACATGACCACCGCTTCCTGTTCGCGAGCCGGAAGAATCACCGAATCACGGGGGAGCCCGGACTCCCCTGTGGGGTGGACGCCTGCGTGAGTGCCTGAGTCGTGTCGGACGGGTTGTGCGGTTTTTTCGTAGGGCAGAGCCTGGAGGGCCGTTCAGGTCGACGGGGCTCCTTCGATGGTCCTTTGTCACGTTCTTGGGCGAGGAGCGTCATGTGCTGGGCGGCGGTGTCCCAGGTGCATTCGCAGCAGAGGCGGTTGTAGCCGTGGTTGCCAAGCCGAGTGCGAGGAATCCGGATTCCATCCCCCAATCGACACGAGGGCTCTGACCTGCAAGGGTGTGTAATAGCGGCACTGGGCCCAGTCCTTGTAGGTGTTCTGCTATGTCTTCATCGGATTGGTCATGGGTGGCCCGGTTCGGTTACCTGACACTTTTGCAAGGCAGGATGTCGGCGGTTTGAAACCGTCCACGCCCACCGTGCCTGACCAGGTATGAAGCAGTTGAAAGTCCCCTGCTGGCCCGGTCCGGAGGGGACTTTCATGCCGCCGGGGGACGGCGTGAATCTCGGCATTCAGGGGGGCGCTTGCCGGGGACACAACCTCAAGGTGACCGGCATTTCAGGCTCGCCAGGGTCACCAAGCCCTGGGGTAGGGGACGGCGGCGGAGCTGGGCGATTTCCAAAGGTGCTGGTGATCGTCCCCGCGCGTGAAGCGATGAGTACCGCTCAGGGTTCACGGATCGCCAAGAAGGCGATGCCGGTGACCGTCTCTGCGACAGGAATCGAGATCCGGCTATCACTGAGAAGGGTGGTATGTCTGCTAGCGCGGTCGCAGAGTGGAGATGGAAGCGGACAATGGGACGACGCCGACACGACACTCTGGCGGCGTACTCGCTTCCAGCTGAAGTGTCCGAGGAGCAGACATGCGGCGGCAGAAGATCAAGTCAGTCGTTTTCATCGGCGCCGTTGCGGCTCTGGTTGCAGCTGTCGGGCCAGCCGCCGCTAAGGGGCAACTTGGGGGGTCCAATACCGTTGTAGTTGATTGCTCAGGGCACTCTCAGGTCCGGCCCGGCAGCTATTTGATCGCCTGCGGTGACGGCAACAATGGCCTCGTCTCCCTGCGCTGGACACAGTGGGGACCGGCATCGGCCGTAGCCCAGGGCTTGGACAGGGTGAACGATTGCGTCCCCTACTGTGCCGTTGGCCACTTCCACTCGTACCCCGTGACAGTCCGTCTCGATACTGCCCGCCCCAGGCCAGGTCAGCAAGGCCAGTCGCACTACACCGTTCTGCACTTGCGCTACACGGCCGATACCCCGCCCCGAACGCCTCGCGACACGACGTACTCGATCTTGAGTGTGTGAGACCAGTTGATGCGGAGTCGGGCGGACGCGGTGACTGGTAGATCCGTTTTCATGGTCAATCTGGTGATTGGCGCAGCGTTGTTTTTGGGTCAATCTCTGGTCACTTTTGAGTAGAGATTGATGAGCTCTTGCCTAGAGATGTCCGTGTTTGCGGTGTGGTCTTGGTGGAGGAGCAGGGCGCTGCCGGCGTGGGTGGCGCCGAGGGGGGCTTCAGGGCTGAGGACGCTGGGGCGGCCGAGGATGATGAAGGTCTCGCCGCTGCTGAGCTGCTTGGCGGGGTCTTCGCGGACCGTTGCGGCCCGGTGCGCCAGTTGTCGGCCGGAGGTGGAGCTCGCGTGGGCTTGCCCGAGGCGTTCGCCCTGTCGGGGTGCGCGTTACTGATCTCGGCGTGTCAGGGTGATGTTTGTTGAACGTCCTGATGGTGGTGGGGTGTTGGCGGTAGACGGTGGTGTGTGGGATATGCAGATGTGGGCGGGTTGACGCCGGTGGCTCGGCAGCGCCGGGAGGCGGTACGGGTGCAAGCGGCGGAGTTGTTCGCTCAGCGGGTTAAGCCGCCCGAGGTCGCCCAGCGGCTGCGGGTGAGTGTGAAGTCGGCGTACCAGTGGCAGCAGTTGTGGCGTCAGGGTGGATCCGCGGCGCTCGTTTCGCGGGGGCCGACGCCGGTTGTCCGCGCGCTGTCTGGATAAGCTCGCCGGCTATCTCGCGCAGGGTCCGGGCGCGCACGGTGGGGTGGAGGACCAGGTGTGGACGGCGGCGCGGGTGGCGACGTTGATCGGGAGGAAGTTCCATGTCTCCTGCAACCTTTCGGGCGCCACCAGACTGATGCGCTGGCTCGGTTTCACGCCGCCGATACCCGCCCGCAGATTGGCCGAGCGCGACGGGCAGACGGTCGTGGTGTGGCGGTAGACGCCCTGGGTGGAGGTAAAAGAGCCCGGGCGGCCTGCGGGGGATGGGTCTGCTTCGAGGGCGAGGCAGGCTTCACTCGCCGGCCGCCCAAAGGACGCACCTGGGGCCGGCGTGGTGTCACTCGGGTCGTGACGGTCACCGGCCGCCGATCGGGTCGTCTGTCGGTGGCCGGGCTGATCGCCATGAGGCTCGGGTCCCACACCCGCCGATGTCACCGCCTGCCCCTGGGGGCGAGGGCCAGCGCCGCAGCATGAGTCAGCGCGACTGGCTGACGGTGTTCCTGCTGCCCGCGTGCTCACCCGACTGGAACCCAGTGAGTGGGTGTGGGCGCGCATCAAATGCAGTCTCGACACACCAACATCGCTCTAACGAGCCGAGATCAGTAACGCGGTGGAGTGCGGGCGTTGGGTGGCCGTTAGTAATACGTTGGCGGCGTGTGAAACCGTCCCCACGCAGGGGGTGTTGCTCGCTGGGGTCCCGTGCGGTCGGCGGACGGGCAACGGCATCCCGGACCCTGACCATGCCTCCACTCGCCTGAAGGGCTCGCATGCACGCCAACGAGCAAACCCCCACTGCCAACGGCAAGGGGCAGCAGCCCCGCCTCGCACCCGCCAGGGCACAGGCTCCGGGCCGCGGTGTGCCCGCGGGGCTTCTTGCTCTCCAAGCCGTGGCGGGCAACGCGGCCGTCGTGCAGATGCTCCGTCAGGCGGGCCATCGTTGGACACCGGAGCAGAGGGGGGAACTCCGGTCGGAGTCCCCGCAGATACGGCAGCTTCAGCGCATGCCGGATGCCGCTCTGCAACGGGTCCCCGACGAGGAGCCAGCCGAGCTCGTCGAAGCCCTGGCCCCTGCCGATCAGAGGGAAGCCGCGATGCCTCCCACGGCCAACGGGGCCACGGTGCCGGGCGAGCCCCAGTACCTTCTTCAGATCCAGGTCAGTAAATCCAGCAGGACCCATCGAGCCGAATTCTCCGCGGGGAGTTTCGGACACGCCTGGGTCGCGCTGTACAAAAAGGAGCCGGGCCGCAAGGCACACTGCACTACGTACGGGTTCTTCCCGGCAGAGAGCATGAACGCGGCCGGCGCTCTCAGAACCGTGCCGGGTGTCGTGAAAACGGACTACGACCAGCCGTCCAACGCGACCGCCAAGCTGGATCCCATCGGTCTCACTGAAGGGCAGGCTCAGAAGGTCAGGGCGTACGCGCGGGTCAACCGGGACTACAACTTGGCGACTTACAACTGCACCAGCTTTGCCCGCGGCCTGTACAAGGCCGCCACCGGGCTCGATGCCCCGGGCATGCGACTGCCGCTCCTGGAGAACCCGAACCTGCTCCAGGACTCCATCAAACAGTTCAACCAGGATCAGAAGGTCGCCCGGAAGGGGCCGCTCATCAAGGCGGCGGACGACAGTGACAGCGAGACGGAGTCGGAGCCGGACGAGATCTGGGAGAACCACCGAAAGGCCCCCGTGCCGGCCGACGCCCCCGCAGCCGCCCCCGCCCCCCTACCCCAGGGCCCGCGTTTCGAGCTGGAGTGAGAGTGTCCGCCCCTGAGAGCCCTCGGGGGAGATGTGCCCGAACAGACCCGGAGCGGCCGTGCGCGCTGGTACGCCGACTTCACACTCACCAGCAGCCGCTGGGTGACCTCGGGCGGCTTGGGACTCCTAACAAAAGTGGTGGGCTTGACCTGGTCAGAGGTCGGTGTCGTGCACGAGGCCGCTGGGTAGCGGGACTTGGTCAGCCGGGTCATCGCATGCGATAAACCTGGCGACGTCGGCGATCATCCCCGGGATACTGGTCGCCCATGGATGAGGTCAAAGTCGTCGTCGCCCATTCCGAGCGCGCGACCCTGCGCGTCGGCGACGTGTTCTTGAAAGTGGACGCCGATCAGGCGCGCATCGACGTCGAGGTCGAGGCGATGTCCCTCGCGCCGGTCCCGACCCCGGAGGTCCTGTGGCGCAAGCCGCCCGTGCTCGCGATCGCCGCACTCCCGGGGACAACGCTTGGGCGCCTCGGCGGGCCGTCGACCGGGTCGCCGGCGGCGTGGGCCGCGGCGGGCGCCGCCATCCGGAAGCTGCACGACGCGCCCCTGCCGCCCCGGCCGGGCAGGGCCGGCCGGAGCATCGTCGCGCTGGCGGCGGAACTCGACGACGAGTGCGAGTTGCTCGTGACGAACGGCCTCCTGCCCGCCGACCTGGTCACCCGCAACCGCCAGGTCGCCGAGGCCGCGCTCCGGCCCTGGACTCCGGCATTCACACACGGCGACCTGCAGATCGCGCACCTCTTCGTCGACGGCGACGAGGTCACCGGCATCATCGACTGGTCCGAGGCGGGCCAGGGCGATGCCCTGTACGACCTCGCCACCTTCACACTCGGACACGAGGAGCACCTCGACCACGTCATCGCCGGCTATGGCACCGACATCGACCTCGAAGTGATCCACGCGTGGTGGTCGTTGCGAAGCCTGCTGGCAGTTCGCTGGCTGACCGAGCACGGCTTCGACCCCTTCGCGCCGGGCTGTGAGGTCGACGTGCTGAGATCCCGGATGTGAGGCTGCCCGGGCACGACTGCCACGAATGCGTTCTGACGCATCGAGCAGGCCATCCCCTGGGGCGATCGCCCACCCTCACTCTCAACAAAGTGCGGTGCGCAGTCCTCGCCAGCAGATGACGGCGCAGCCAAGGGTGACGAACGCGTGGTGGATGTCGTCGCGGATCTCCCAGAGGGTGCGCAGGCGGCGGAACCAGTGCACCAGCGCGATCGCTCCTTCCACGACCCAGCGGTACACGCCCAGGCCGGAGCCGTGCCCGGTGCCGGGCCGGGCGAGGTGCGGGGTGATCTGGCACCGGTGGACCTTGTCCCGGTAGACCTCGTGGTCATAGCCGCGGTCGGCGTACAGGTGCTTCGGGCGGCGCAGCGGCTGGCCGCGCTTGCCGCGGATCGGGGGGACGGCCTGGATCAGCGGGATCAGTTGGGTGACGTCGTTGCGGTTGCCGCCGGTGGTGATTGCCGCGAGCGGGATGCCGTGCGCTTCGACGATCAAGTGGTGCTTGCTGCCGGCCTTGCCCCGGTCCACCCGGGACGGACCGCTGGCCGACCCGCCCTTCATCGCGTGGATGTGGCTGGAGTCGACAGCTGCGCGGGCAAAGTCCAGCAGGTCTGCGACTCGCAGCTCGCAGAGCATCAGCTCGTGCAACTGCTGCCAGACCCCGGCCTCGTTCCAGTCCCGCAGCCGTCGCCAGCAGGTCATCCCCGAGCCGAAGTCCAGCTCCTGGGGCAGAAACTCCCAGCGGATCCCGGTGTACAGCACGAACAGGATCCCGCACAGCACCCTGCGACTCTCCAGACCTTACGACCCGGACGCCGCGGATTACGTGGGACGACCGGCAGCAGCGGCTCGATCCGCGCCCACAACTCGTCGTCGATCTCCCACGGCCCGGCAGCGGTCTTCCTCGTCTCGACTGACTCGCACCCCCTTCGGCCAGCATCAACGAGAACTGACACACCGTCATTCCCGGAGGCCCAGAAGCCTCTTTTTGTTAGGAGTCGTTAACCTGCTGAGCGAACAACTCCGCCGCTTGCACCCGTACCGCCTCCCGGCGCTGCCGAGCCACCGGCGTCAACCCGATCACATCTGCATATCCCACACACCACCGTCTACCGCCAACACCCCACCACCATCAGGACGTTCAACAAATATCACCCTGACACGCCGAGATCAGTAACGCGTGGGCTGGTCGCTGAGCTGCCTGTTGGCGGGCGCAGTTGTCGGCCACATGTAGGCCATCGGGGGCGAGGGTGATAGCCAGAGCAAGGAGTGGGCCCGTGACCATGGCGGACTGCTCGGACTGCTTTGTGCGGCCTGCGGCGGTGTCGGCGGGTAGTTCGGAGGCGTCGACGCGCTGGGCGCGGAGGTAGTTGATCTTGTCGGCTGTCTGGCAGCAGACCGGTTCGAGGTGGCGCTGATGATGCTGCCGGGCTGCTGCTTCCTGATGCTGCTCGCGTTCCTGCAACTTGCGGCAGTTTCCGCAGAGTTGCACGTGCCGCAGGTCGGCCGGCTCGGCCACCACCTCGGCCATGCCGTCGAACTCGACACCCTTCCACCCTTCGGTGACGTACAGCGTCACCTCAGGTCCCTCGTCCTGCGTCTGAGTGATCCGGTACGCCTCCACAGCAGACGCCACATCATGACCGTTGATCTCGATCACAGCCGGTTCATCCGGACGGGCAGAGATCCGGACACGGCGAGGCTCCAGGTACGTGCTCATGATCCCGACCCTAGGTGTGCGAAGCAGTCAGGCGACCGGAGCGTGCGCTGACAGGCCGGGCCCCAGGCAGCCGCATTTCCGGCCAGCCACGTGCGGACATACCGTGATGTGACTCACAGCTTGGACTCTTACAACCAATACAGCTCACAGATGGTCATACCTCAGGCCAACCGCCACAGCCCCGCCGCTGTCGGCACTCGCACCACCTGAAAGAGACACCATGAACCCTCGCCGCGTATGGGCGACTGCCGCAGTCATGACGGCAATCGGGACCGCCACGCTGGGGGCCACGCCGCTGGCTTACGCGACGACAGGGGACAGCACCACCGCTGCAAGCGAAGCATCCAGCACCGCACCCCACTCCGCGCCGTCTTCCAGCACCGCCACCCCCAAGGCAGACAACGACACGACGTCGACACCCGGAGCCTCAAGCGCGCCGAAGACCGTCACACCGTCCCCCTCCGGATCTGCCACCGACCCGAAAAACGCGAAGAAGGCGATCGGCCAGCCCTCCCACACGCCCACCACTGGCGTCTCCAAGCTGCCGACCCCCGGGATCGGAGAATGCAAGCAGTACCCCGCCGACGAAGACTCGGTACGGACCTCGCTGCGCGGCCTGCCCAACAGGATCGTCGCCGGATCCGGCTGGCACGAGTTCACCTACCGCGCACTCAACATCTCCGACCGGACCCTGGAGCGTATCAACCTCGACATGGAGCTCGGCACCGTCGACCACCGGGTGAGCGACATCAGCGAACTCCTGCTGACCGTTGAATGGTTCGACACGGCAAACGGCCAGTGGAGGACCACCACCGAGCGGGGCAAGGACCTGTGGGGCTACTTCGCCGGCGCGAAGAACATCAAGGCGGGCGAGTACGTGGACGCCCGGATGCGGATCAAGGTAGACACCAAAGCCCCCGCCGCGGCTGGCTTCTTCTTCACCTTCGGCTACTCCATGGGCGAAGGCGACGGCCGCTGCAGCTCCGGTGAGCTCTACCAGTGGAACTTCACCATCGACACCGCGGGCACCAAACCCACGAAGAACCAGGACGACGCCAAGGGCACGCCGGTCAAGCCGGGCACCCCCGGTGCACCGCAGAACCACCCGGTCCCACAGGGCGACCGTACCGAACTCCCGGTAAGCGGCCGCCTCGCTGAGACCGGCTCGTCGTCCACCACCCCCGTCATCGCGGCCATCGGCGCCGCCGCCGTGGCCGCCGGTGGCGGCGCCCTCTTCATCGCGCGCCGCCGCAAGGCCCGAACCACCGCATAACCCAGCGCCAAAGAGCACGAGCTTGGCTGCCGTAGCGTCGGCAGGGTTCATCCATCCGAGCTGCTGGCTGCTCTCGGACCCCGCTCTGCCCCGCCCTCTCGGCGGGGCAGAGTTGTCTCATGTGCCCCGTGCCGACTGGAGGATCTTCGTGGGCGCTTGGCTATTCGGGATTGCGGGCAGGCTGCGGCACATGGGGGCGACCGGCAGAGGTGTTAGCGGAGCGGGAGTCGTACGGGGTGGTGTGCCGAGTGCGGCCCGGTACCGGCCGTCAAAGCATCTGAGGATCACCGGTTTCAAGTGGACTACTACAAACGGACAGCCTGGCCGCAGCTGCCCCTGATCCCCCGCTTCGCCTTCGGCGACGAACACATTGGCTGAGAGCAACCCTGAAGCGGCAGCCGCATCATCGGTCAGTTCTGGTCAGCGACCCTATGGCCGACCTGTTCAAGGAACCCTTGGACAGACACTGCGGCAACCTCGAAATCGTCGAACCAGGATGCCGTGATCGACCTCCAGACCCGGCCACTGCCGGCCACCGCGAACAGATGGCCACCACCATCACTGGCGAACACGATGGCCGACGGATCATCACCGACCTGGACAGAGCCGTATGCGCGGAAGTGGTCGGCTACCGTCGACGCCGAGTGAATGAAGTATCCGTGCTCGACATCCGGCAAGGAGGCCTCGCCAATCACCCAGTAAAGGGTCGTGAGGTCCGAGGGAATCGGCGTCAGGTCCACAAGCGCGTCCGTCGCCTTGCTGCTCGCATCGGTGGCGAGGATGACGGCGTTCTCACCGGGTGGGAACCCATGCGTCTGCAGAAACGATGACATCAAGGTCTCAAGCGCAGCAGAAGTCTGCTCGCACCAACCTCGCACCCATTCCGAGTCGAGCCGCTCACCAGACACGTTCATCCTCCCCGCCACACCACCAGCTCACGATCCGAGCCTTGGAGAGGCTATCGAAGGCGTCACAGACACGTCCGCGACGCATCGCCACAGCTCATACGGTCAGCTCGACGGTCGGTAAAGATGATCTGGCGCAGGTCGTGCTCGGGCGGCCGACCGATGTCCAGGGCGTCCCGGCGGCACTGGCTCCGCCAGGCAGTGAGGACCGGTTCGAACAGTTCCCAGCGTTCGTCGGACAGGTCGCTGGGATATCTGTTGTGCGGGGTCATGCTTCCGATCTACCGCGCGGCGCTGACGCGACCAGAGAGGCAGAGGACCGTGGGCGGGGGCATGTTGGGAGGAGACGGGAGTTGCTGCAATGAAACGGCTCTCTGCTGCCACAGCGTCGCCTCTCGACTCGACCACCCCTCCCGCCCCGTGGGGTGAGGCGGCGGTAGTTGATGAGGCTGGTGGCGATAGCTGTGAAGGCGAGGAAGTGGTCAGCTTTTGGGAGCGCGGCGGTGTCCATCCGGAAGGTGCGGGAGACGGGCCGTGCCCTAGATCACGAGGGCAGTTTCGCCGGGAATCTGCCATTCCGGAGTGCGCCGTTCTACGCTCGCCGAGGCGCCAGGACCTCCACAGAAACAGCACAGACCCGACACAGAAAGCGATCATGAAAAGAACCGCGAAACTCTTAACCGTGCCGGCCCTCGCCCTGGCCCTGTTCACGCCCGCCCTCGCAACCCTCGCCGCTCCGGCCAGCGCCGCGACGACCGACGCCTACACCTTCAGCAACCCGGACGGCACCCTCAACGCGACCGGCACCGGCGACGGAAACCAGATCTCCGTCACCCCCGACGGCACCAACTACACGAACTGGCGCCTGATCAAGCTCAGCGACCCCGGCACGTTCAACATCGCCAGCACCTCCTCCGGGAAGTGCATCTACGCCTCCCAGCCCGCCGTACAGCAGTCCTGCGGCAAGGACGGCGAGCAGTGGCACTTCCGCCCCGTCGACGGCAAGCCCAACACCTTCGGCATCGTCCGCCGCGACGACTCCAGCGGCACCGAGTACTGCATGGACAACCGCGGTGGCCTCCACCTGTGGGGCATCCTCGCCCAGCCCAACGCCTGCAACGGCAGCGCGAGCCAGGAATGGACGATCCCCGCAGCGAAGGCGGCCGAAGCCAGGAGCCTCGCCCTCGACTACTACAGCGACCTGTGCTCCAAGAAGACCTCCACCTGTTCATGGACCGAGAAGTCCGAAGGGCAGCCCGAAACCCTGCCCCGCCAGCCTGCCTCGTCGGTCTGGTACAACGACACCGCTTCGTCCATGAAGCAGGTCTTCACCACCATTTACCACTCCGGATGGTCGCAGGCGTTCTCCGCGGGCCTGTCGACTTCCGTAGGGGTGTCCGTCCCGCTCCAGGCCATGATCTCCAGCCAGCTGACCGCGACGACGGTGTACACCTCCGACGAGACGACGATCAACGGCATCGCCGTGGACGTCCCGTCGAAGAACTACGCGTGGGTCGACTTCGCGGCCGTCGGCAAGAAGGTCACCGGCACCTGGACGTTCGACACGGACAACCAGCCGTGGACCACGGACGCGACGGTCACCGTCCCCGTCATCAACTCGGCCGCCGGATCCACGATGTACATCGCCCACACCAGCACCGACCCGTCCGGCAGCAGCGGCAGTACGACCAGCCCTGATGTGAAGCCGCAGACCTTCGCCACGACCACGACGAAGACCTTCAGCCTTCCCGCGGGAAGCCAGGTGACGTCGTCCAACGGCACCGTCACCGCGACGGACACCGACGGCACTGTTGCCACCATCCTCCCCACCACGCTGACGGACACCAACGGTACGACCCACAAGGTCGGCCTGACCGTCTCCGGCAACACGGTGACCCAGACCGTCGAAGGCGTCACCGGCGACACGATCACCGGCACCGTGAGCCCGCCGGTCTTCTCGGTGAAAGCAGCCGCCGCCGCACCGGCCGCCGCGAAGAAGACCATGATGAAGACGGCCGCCATGATGTGGCCCGCCGCGTCCAGCGACAAGAGGGGCCGCATGAACTGCATCGGAGACAAGATGGGCGAGGGAGCCACCTTCGGCCTCCTCGGTGCCGCCCTGGGCCAGCCCGAAGCCGTCCTGGGCGGAGTCTTCGGCGGCCTCATCATCGGCCTCGCCCAATGCACCAGGTGACCTGACCCACTGCTGAACGAAGCGTCCCCCTGCCTGTAACCGGGCGAGGGGACGCTGCGTTTCCGGGGGGAAAGGAAAAGGCCCCGCCGGCAACGGTCCTTCCTGTCCTCCACGCGCTGGTGCTGCCGTACAGCGTGTGCGGACGGGCGGAACCCGCCCGTCCGCACGGTGTCCTGGGGCACCGGCTGCGGGGGCGGCTCGCCCTTCGGGCTCCGGCGCGCGAGAGCCCTGCTCACCGCATCGGCCCCGACCGCGCCAAAACCATCAACGGTGACAACTCCCTTGATCTGTAGGACGTCGGTCGCTTCAGAGAGCCAGGGCCGGGAACTCCGTCCAGGCACGGACCAGTGAGTGTCAATGGCCACGTCGTGATGCCCAGGTGGGCGGCCCTTGGACTGGCCCAAGGTCATGCGAGTAGGGGGGCACCTGCAGGGCGGCGTAGGGGTGTCGGGGCCACTGAGTAGACTCGCTGAATCGGCGGTGACAGGCCGGGGCGACAGGGGGATGGATGGCAGTGGCACGGGCGGGGGTCCGGCGCCTGATGGCGCGGTACTGGGGAGAGTTCTGCCGGCAGTTGGAGGGCTCGCGCACGCTGTTGTTCTTCTGCATGCTCACCGCCGGCGGCCTCGGCATCGGGGTCAGCGGACTGCTGCACTGGTGGCGGATCGCGATGAGCCTGGGCGCGCTCGCTGTCGGGATGTTCGGACTCCTGGGCGTCGTCGGCTGGTTCGTACGGCTCGGGGAACTCGAACGGGAACGCGCGGCACGGCGGCGTCGCTGAACGGGCTGCCGGGAGCGGGCGGCCGTTGGCCCCGGCCGGTATCGATGGGCCGGAGCGCAACCCGGCCCTTGCCGGAAACCTCATCCGTCCTTGCGGGAGCTAGTGTGCGAGGTGCACGGATTGTCGACGGCGGTCGCTCGATTCAGGCAACCTGGCGCGGCTGTCGATCGTCGCGGCATGGCGACCGGCCATGCTGCTGCGACTGGCTTACTTGGGCGTTACGCACGCGTTCGTCGTGCCGCGCCTGCTGCCGGTGAGCGATCGGGACACGGCCGCAGAGATACTCGCCTTGCGCCACCAGATCACGTTGCTGGAACGTCTCCTTGGCAAGGAGAAAGGTAACTGGATAGGTCTGTGGCCATCGCAGAAATCGCGGCGCGGTACATCCATGCGGAAGAAGAAGTCGGAGTCAGGGGCGAGCGCCTGCACATCAATCGGCCCGTTTCGAACACCGGCAGTAGACCTCGACTTTCGACGTTCTGGCGGGTCTGCGTGGTCATGCGGCTGCGGTGACGGGGCTGGCTGCGGCCCAGGCGTGCTGGACGGCGCGGATTTCCTGATCGGTGGGCCGGCCTGGGCGGTTGGGCAGAAATCGGCGGCGGTGACCGTGCGGCGGAGCTTGGCGGCCATGTCCGCCACGGACGGGGCGGTCTTGGTGGTGTACGAGGGGGCACCGGCACGATGCTCGGCGGCGTCGCTGGGGTGGTGGCCGTGCAGCGCGTACCAGACGACGGTGATCGTGTAGCAGTACAGGCCGAACGGGACGGTGCGCTCGATGGCGTGGCGGGTGCGGTTTCGGGCCTGGCCGGTGCCGAGCAGGTCGCGGGCTTCGGCGAAGGTGACCTCGATGGACCAGCGCCACGCGTAGCGTGTGATCAACTGCGGTGCGGGGGTGGTGAGGTCGGTGGTGATCAGTGCCAGGTCGTAGCCGGTGTCCGTGTCGGCCTCGCGCAGCAGGATGATCCGGATGGTCTGGGTGTGGAAGGAGCCCTACCACAGGCAGGTGATCTCGGCCAGGCGCACGGTCTCGGTGCGCTGATAGCGCGTGACCGGCGAGGACGTGAAATCGGCGGTGGCGGCCAGGTCCTTCGGCGTGCCCAGGCGGGCCCCCTTGAGCGCGGGGCGGCCGCGCTTGCCGGTGCGTGGCGGGGCCAGGTCGTAGAGCACCGCGGACGTGGGAGGCCGGGTGGTGAACGTGCAGGTGGCGGGCAGGTTCCGGAGGGCTTTGCCGTGGTAGGCGGCGTCCGCGACGACGTGGATGCGCCGGCCGGCGTGGCAGGCGGCCAGGAGGCGGATCATGGACGCGGCGATGTCGACCTTGGACTGCTCCTGCTTCGGGCACCACAGCCGGGCCATCACCGGCAGGCATACTGGCCGGGCCAGGAAGGGCAGTTCAACGACCAGGCCGATGACGACGAAGCAGGTCCCGTGACCGATGGGCTTCGGTCCCTTGGCCGCGCCGTCGTGCTGCCAGGCCGCGCCGAACACCTTCTTCCCGCGCCGCTTGAACAGCGTGTCGTCCACCGCCACGGTCAACACGGCCCCGTCGGGCAGCAGGCCACGCACGACCAGGTGCGAGAGCGAGATGCCCAGGATATCCGGGTTCTACGAGGCACGGGAGAAGAAGGCATGGGCCCGGTCATGGGACCACGCGCGCGTCAACCCCGCGCCGGCGAGCATCCCGGTCACCGTGCACCGCCCGGTCTGCGCGATCAGTCCCGTGACCAGCGCGGCGAAGGTACGGAACGTCGGCGCGGTGAAGCTGCCCCGCACCAACTTCAGCACGGCCAGCAGCGAAGCGGGTACGGTCGAGTCCGGAAGCATCGGCGGGTCCCTCCCCGGAGGCGACACGTCCACGGGCCTCGGAGTGCTCTGTTATGCAGGGTTCACCGCGCGGATTGACGTCTCGTCGGCGGGGGCCGGATGTCAGCCAATCCGCTCCGACAGCTCGACGATGATCCCTTCCGGGCCGCGGACGTAGCAGAGCCGGTAGTTGTCCTTGTAGCGCTCCAGCTCGCCGACGAGCTCTTCACCGCGGCTCCGCAGGCTGGCCACGACGGTGTCAATATCTTCAACGGCGAATGCGACATGGCGCATGCCCGGTGTGTTCGCCGACGGGTTCCGGTTGCCTCCCGAGCCTGTCGGTGTGTGGTACTTCGTCAGCTCAAGTCGTCCGTGGCCGTCCGGGGTCTGCACGACCACGAAGTCTGCCCTGACACCTTCGAGGCCCACGACGCGGTCCACCCAGTGGCCCTCGACTGCCCCCTCACGTTGTACCTCCAGCCCGAGCTCGACGAAGAACGCCGTTGCGGCAGCGAGGTCGTCGACGACGATGCCTACGTGGTCCATCCGTTGGATTGTCATGCGCTCGATCGTAGGGCTCTACCCGCGAGTCACTGAAGCTTCCCAACTCGCCAACATTTGCAGACGCTTTGACCATCCACGGCCCGGCCTGCGACCTCATCGGAAGTCTGCGAAAACGGCGAAAGTGGAGGTTGGGCTTGATCCGCTTTGACGGACATACGAGATCAGGGGTTCTGCCCCGGGAGGATGTCCATCATGGAGAGCATGGGGAAGAAGAAGCCACGCCCTCGCCGTTCGTTCACGCCGGAGTTCAAGGCCGAGATCGTCGAGCTGTGCCGGCGCGGTGACCGCTCGGTCGGCCAGGTCGCCAAGGACTTCGACCTGACCGAGACCGCGGTGCGGCTGTGGATCAGCCAGGCCGAGACCGACGCGGGCGAGCGGGACGGCCTGACCAGCAGTGAACGTGAGGAACTGGCCGCGCTGCGGCGGGAGAACCGCCGACTGCGGGAGGACGTGGAGATCCTCAGGCGGGCCACGGCTTTCTTCGCGAAGGAGACCCGGTGACGGTGCACCCGTTCATCGAGGCGGAGAAACGAGACGGTCACAACGTCAAGCGCACGTGTGAACTGCTGCAGGTCTCCCGAGCCGCCTTCTACGCCCGCCGCACGGGCAAGCCGGGGCCGCGGGCGGTCCGCGACGCCGAGCTGACCAAGAAGATCGCCGAGGTTCATGACCACTCCCGCGGGACCTACGGAGCCCCGCGCATCCACGCCGTCCTGCA